>JBBDRB010000100.1:36712-78962 GCA_040905685.1 Balneolales bacterium
ATGGCAACAATCCCGCCACATCAGCTTCTCGAAGGATATACCATGGGTTTTTTCCCCATGGCTGAATCCAGGGAGGATGACCAGGTGCAATGGTACACGGCCAGACTGCGCGGCATTATTCCCCTAGATAACTTCAGGGTTTCAAAGAAAATAAAAAGGTTGAGCCGGCAGGATCGTTTCCAGGCCGTGATCAACAAAGATTTCAGGGGAGTGATGGAAGCCTGTGCCGAGCGCAAATCAACATGGATTTCCCAGATCATCATCGATTCGTTTACCCGGTTGCATGAGATGGGATATGCGCATTCGGTGGCGATCTATGAAAACGGAACCCTTGCCGGCGGGCTGTACGGGGTGTCTGCAGGCGCTGCCTTTTTTGCGGAATCCATGTTTCAGCATACCCCTGAAGCTTCAAAAATAGCGCTCTACCACTGTCATCAGCATTTGACGGCCCGTGGATTCGAGCTGTGGGATGTTCAGTTCTATACAGACCATCTGGGCCAGTTTGGCTGTATACAGATCACCGATAAAGAATACGAGGCCCTGCTGGAAAAAGCCCTCGCTAAAGGAGCCGTCTTTGATTAACGATTCCTAGTTCATCAGCCTTTTTAACTCCGTCAGGAAAAGCAGCGATTCCACCGGGGTCATGCGATTGGGATCACATCCTTCCAGTTTATGCCTCAGGGTCTCCAATTTCGGATCAAGCTGGGTTTGGAACAGCGACATCTGATCCTGCTTTTCCAGGTCTCCGGCCGTTCGCCGTATGGCCTGTTTTTTTTGGGCGGCCCCGTTGCCCGGCTTGCCGGTGGAGTTTGTCAGGTTCAGGCTGTGCGATTCCAGGTTGGAAAGGATTTCCCGGGCCCGTTCTATGACCAGAAAAGGCAGACCCGCCATGCCGGCCACCTGTATCCCGTAGCTGTGGTCGGCCCCGCCTTTCACCAGCTTTCTCAGAAAAATCACTTTATCTTCATGCTCTTTTACCTGCACGTTGTAGTTAACGATGCGATCATACATTTTTTCCAGTTCATTCAGTTCATGATAATGGGTGGCAAAAAGGGTTTTGGCGGCCACTCCCGGCTGATTATGCAGATACTCGGCCAGAGACCAGGCAATGCTCAACCCATCAAAGGTGCTGGTGCCGCGGCCTACCTCATCCAGCAGGATCAGGGAACGCGGACTGGCATTGTTCAGGATGTTGGCCGCCTCGTTCATTTCGACGAGAAAGGTGCTCTCCCCGGCCGCCAGGTTATCGGAGGCTCCCACACGGGTGAAGATCTTATCCACGACGCTTATTTCCGCCTCCCCGGCCGGAACAAAGCTGCCGGCCTGGGCAAGAAGCACGATCAGGCCGGTCTGGCGCAGGACAATGCTTTTTCCTGCCATATTGGGTCCGGTGATCACCATGATCTGCTGATCGTCGTTATCCAGGTAGATATCATTGGGGATGAACGGCTCCCCCGGCGGCAGCGACTGCTCAACGACCGGATGGCGGCCCGCCTTAATGTTAATGGCCGTCCCGCCGGTGACCTTCGGCTTGCAGTAATTGTAGCGGCAGGCGATCTCGGCCAGGCTCTGCAGACAGTCCAGCTCGGCTACAGCACGGGCATTTTGCTGGATCAGCTCGGCATATTCGGCCGTATACATCAACAGTTCGCCGAATATTTCGGCTTCCAGGGTCTGCATGCGTTCTTCAGCCGAAAGGATCTTTTCCTCGATCTCCTTCAGTTCCGGCGTGATGTACCGCTCGGCATTGACCAGCGTCTGCTTCCTGATAAAATCATCAGGCACCTTATCTTTATGCGTATGCGTCACTTCAATAAAATACCCATACACCCGGTTGTACCCCATCTTCAGGGACGATATTCCTGTCCGTTCAACCAGGTCTTTCTGGATCCCGGCGATATATTGCTTGCCGTTTCGGGCAATATCGCGGATCCCGGCCAACTCCGGGGAATACTCATCCCGGATAAACCCCCCGTCACGAATGCCGGCCGGCGGATCATCCACAATGGCTTGTTCGATCCGGTCCTGCAGGTCGATCAGCGACTTCAGCCTCTCATTGATGCTGACCAGCAGGGGTTCATCCTGTCTGGCTATCAGCAGCTTGACCCGCGGGATCCGGGCCAGGGAATGCTTAAGCTGGACCAGGTCGCGGGCATTGGCCCGGCCGATGCAGATCCTGGAGATCAGCCGTTCCATATCCCCGGTCTGGCCGAGTTCACCTCGGATCCGGCCGCGCAGGTCATGATCGATGTTCAATACCTCGACGGCATTTAGCCGCGCTATAATGTGGCGCAGATTTTTCAGCGGCCGCATGATCTGGTTCCTCAGCAGGCGACCGCCCATGGCCGTGCATGTATCGTCGAGAATGGAGATCAACGTGCCCTCCGTGCCGCCTTGCTGGAGGCTGGCCGTGAGTTCCAGGTTACGCTTGGTTGCCTGATCGAGCATCATATAGCCGGCATTGTCGAAAGCCTGCAAACGCCGGATTTGCCGTAGCGATGCTTTCTGGTTTTCGCGCACGTAATGCAGCAGAGCTCCGGCTGCCACATGGGCAACAGAATATTCCTCAACGCCAAAGCCCTTCAGGGAATGCGTCTTGAAGTGATCCAGAAGCAGTTTATACCCGTAATCGCCCTCGTAAATCCAGTTATCCTGACGGGTTATCACATATCGGGAAAAAACATTGGGCATCTCCTCTTTTAACCGGCCGGGCAGCAGCATCTCGGCCGGATTGATCGACGTCAGCAGCGTATCGAGTTCGCGACGCTCAACCTGACAAATGGCAAATTCACCGGTGGATACGTCCGAAAATGCAATGCCGGCCGTATGACCGTCGATGAACACCGAACAGATATAGTTATTCCTTTTCTGGTCCAGCACGTTGTCTGACATGGTGACCCCCGGACTCACCACCTCGGTGATCTCCCGGTTCACGATCTTTTTGCCGGCCGCCTTAGCCTGAGCCGGATCTTCGGTCTGGTCACACACGGCCACCCGGTGACCTTTGCGGATGAGCTTAGGCAAATAACTTTCCAAAGCATGCCAGGGGAAGCCGGCAAGGGGGGTTTGATCGCCGCCGTTGTTCCGTTTGGTAAGCGTTATGCCGAGTTCCTTGCTGATCAGGATGGCGTCCCCGGAGAAGGTTTCATAAAAGTCCCCCACCCGGAACAGTAACAGCGTTCCCGGGTGCCGGCCTTTTATCTGTTCATACTGCGCCATTAAGGGCGTCTGTAATTTCTTCTTACTCATATGGTCTTTCAGAACGGCCTGTACCCCTGGTTGATATTGAATCAAATTGAAGATATACTTTCAAGGTCAAGTTACTATTTTACAATGAAAATTAAGAATCACAAATTAACCTGCAATATAATGCGGAGGGGTTAAATTTTATGGGATTCTGGAAATTATTCTTTCGGCTGATCTACGAAAAGGATGTGCTGATCAATGCATCGGCTATCACATTTAACCTGTTTATATTTTTTATACCCTTCGTGCTCATCCTGTTTTCCATTGTCGGATTCATGCTCTCTTATGATGATGCCATCCTGGAAATTAACCGTTATGCCAGGGAGTTCTTTCCGGCCAGTTTCGACGCCACCGGGAATACCTCCACCATTGAATCCCTCCTGCTGCCGATCATTGAACGGCGCCGGGTGTTCGGGCTGTACGGATTCGGCATTATGACCTTAACTTCCCTGGCCTTGTTCGGTTGCCTGAAGCACGTCCTGTTTATGGTCTTCGGCATTGAGGACCGGGCGCATCCGATTCAGGAAATGGTGTATAACTTTTTTGTATTCGGGCTCATTGGCGGCATTTTTGTTTTTTTCAGTTTATCCTTATCGCTCATTGCCGTCTTTACCTTCAATGAGGTTGCCATCCCCTTTACCGATTTCGTAATTAACCTGGGCTGGCTGTTCGATCTGATAACCCAGGTTATTCCGGTCATCTTTACCTATGTGCTATTTCTGGCCATATTTCGTTACCTGAGTGAGAAGAAAATAAGTTTGAACGTTTCGGCCATTGGGGCTTTGTGCTACACGGTAATGTTTGAGACCGCACGCCTGGGCGTCGGCATATACCTCGATTATGCTCTTAAAGCATATGAACATGTTTATCAAAGCTACGCTGTCTTGATCATATTAAGCATATGGACTTTTTATACGGCTTTGCTGTTTGTCATATCCTGCATTGTAGCCAGGGCTTACCAGGAAGCCATCTATCTGAAGGATGAGCATATGGCCCCGTCCAACGTTTATACCAAATAACAGCATTCAATCCGGACCCCCGTGAAGTTAGATAACAGCTATTACCAGGGCACCGATGTGATCGGCCTGTCCCGTGATTTGATCGGTAAACATTTGTTCACCCGTATTGCGGGCCGGATCACCGGCGGCAGGATCGTGGAAACGGAAGCCTACGCCGGCGAAAGGGATAAAGCCTCCCATGCCTGCGGCGGCCGAAGGACCAAACGCACCGAAATTATGTACCATCGCGGCGGGGTCAGCTATGTTTACCTTTGCTATGGCATTCATAACCTGTTCAATATTATCACCGCACCTGAAAACGTGCCCCATGCCGTGCTGATCCGGGCCGTGGAGCCTGTCGCCGGGATTGGACACATGCTCGAACGCCGAAACCAGAGCCAACTCAGGCGAAGCACCTCGGGCGGACCCGGCCTGGTCTGCCAGGCTCTGGGCATTGGCAGGCACCACAACGGAACCGAACTGACCGGGGGCACCATCTGGGTGGAAGATAAGGGGGAGATCATCAGACCGGACGACATTGCCGCCGGCTGCAGGGTGGGCATACACTATGCCGGAGAGGATGCCACTAACCTGTGGCGTTTCCGGTTGAAGGGGAATGGATATACCAGTCCGGCCAAATAATCCGTCCAAAAAAAAAGCTGCAGGCACAGACTTTCATGAAAGACGGTACCTGCAGCTTAATGTTGTGGAGCGGACTTTAGCGTCCTGCCCTGATTTTAGTTGCCTGAAGGAGGCTGTGGCTGCTGACCCTGAGGCTGCATCTTTTGCTGAATCTGCTGCTGAAGTTCAGGATCGGTCTGAACGGCAGCCAGTATTTCCTGGAACCGTGGCATTTCCATTCCTTCGTCTTCAATAGCTGATGTGATTTCCTCATCGGCTTCCATAGAGATTTCTTCTATTCGACTGGAAAGTTCATGATAGCTTTCCATTTCTTCGGAACTGGCCTCCACTTCGGGTTCTTCCTCACCCGATTGCATAGCAATTGTCATTGCCTCATGAATTTCATTGAACTTCTCCACACCCAAGCCGTCGTCTTCGACCAGTTCAATCATTTTCATCTGAGAATCATTCTGAACTTCCTGAGCCTTGACAAGTCCTTCAACAAAAGTATCCAGTTCACCATCACTCACTTCGATGGGTTCCTGCTGAGGGGCCTCTTGTTGAAATTGAGCCTGCGCAGCCAGCGCGAACGTCATAGCGAACAGCAGGGTGAATACGTTCATGGATATTTTCTTGACCATAATGAGTTTTTTGTAGTTAGAATTCATATTAGTAAATAGTACTTACAAGCAGTATTTATGTTAACCAATTCAATTTCAATTTATTTCACCGAAAACCAATAAAAAATAATCTGTCCTGATACTTAATAATTATGCACCTAGGCCTATGCCGCTTTAAATATTTCGATATTTTAAGCCGCCGGGGCGGATATTTCACAGTGAATTTACCCCATAATCTGTACCTTTTTCCCTACGTTAAACATACATTTAAACTTATTTCAACATGGCACGTCGCGGCGAGATAAACTACACCATAATATTTTCAGCTGCATTCCTGCTGGTTATTATAGCCGCGATCTGGGGTTACCTAACCCTTCTAGATCAAATGGAAGAGCCACCGCCTGCCGAAGAAACCTATGAGCTCAGCGAAGAATTCTATGGGGGACCCGACCCGGTGGCCGAAGACCTGCTGTCCTATAGCCGGGAGGCCCTGTCCCTGATCGAAATCAATGTGCTGCTTGATGATGCATTTGAGCTCCATACCAACGAAGAAGACATTACCGCTGATGGCCGCACCGAAGTGGTGGTTATTGAGAGACATCCTTTTCATCCCACTCCTGCCCGCAGCCTGCGTGAAAACGAGTATACCCGGACCATAAAAGGAATGATCATCTACCGGAAAGGGGAAGAGAGGCTGAAGCCTGTCTTCATTTTGACACCCGGTGCCATGCGCAACGAGCGGGGCGATATGCTGATCGAACAGATCCGGGCCGACCATGGATATGCCATGCATAGCTATACAAATGATGATGAGGAAATGTATCCGGATCCCGTGAAGATCTTCAACGTGGTTTTACTGGATGAACGCGGGCAGCCGGCCAGTGACGACATTACCATCTATTGGGATCCGGCTTCCGGTCTGTACCGGGCAACCAACACCTTCGGGGCCCCGGGCACATTCAGCGATTAGCCGCCACAGTTAGAGTTTATATTTATGTTATATACAGCTAATCCATCACTGTTAAGACCATGGCGGTAAATCAAACTGAAAAGGACGATACTTCCCTTTTTCCTGAACTGAGAGAGCACAGCAACCAAATAACGGCTATAAAGACGGAGGTCGGGGAAATCACCCGTTTCCTGTCTCCTGATCATCCGCGGTTTCCGGCATAATTTCTTATCCTTAATTCAATAGCTCATACAGCATGCACAGTTTTGATCTTCACCTTCCTACCCGGCTTCTATTTGGAGCCGGTCATCTCAAAAATTTCTGTCATCACATCTCCGGTTCCGGGCACAGGATCTTCCTGGTCACCGGTAAAGGTTCCGTCAAAAAACTGGGCTACCTTGATCTGGTCCTCAATCAGCTCAGGCAACACAACCCGGAGATAGAGATTTTTCAGGGTATCGGATCCAATCCGGATGCGGCGGCCATTAACCGGGCCGGTGAACAGGCGCGTGATTTCGGTGCCGATGTTGTACTTGGCTTTGGCGGTGGATCGGTAATGGATGCTTCCAAATGCGTGGCCGCCCTGGCCAGGACCGGCGAAAAAGACATTTGGCCTTTTACAAAAGGCCAGCCCCGCTACGGTACCCTGACCGGAGCGCTGCCTGTGGCCGCCATTCCAACCACAGCGGCCACGGGCTCAGAGGTTACGGCCGTAGCCGTGGTCTCCAAACCCGAAGTACAGGGAAAAGCCTCCGTGGGGGCCGGTTTTCTAAAGCCTTTTATCTCCTGGCTGAACCCGGAGTTTACCACAAAACTGAATGCTCAAACAACCAGCGACGGGGCCTCAGACATCCTGAGCCATGTATTCGAAAATTACCTGCTGGGTGGCAATACATCGCCGCTGGCCGACCGCTACAGCGAAGGCATCATTGACACGGTCATCCGGATCCTGCCTAAAGTACACCGGAATCCGGATGACCGTATGCTCCGTGGGGATATGCTGTGGGCCTCCAGTCTGGCCTTAAACGGATTTCAGCAAGCCGGAAGAAACCCTTCGCAGTTTGTCCTGCACGCCATGGAACATTCCCTGAGCGGCTTCAATCCGGCCTTGTCCCACGGAAGAGGGCTGGCGGCCTTATATCCGGCCTACTTCCGGTGGCTGCTGGCCCATGGGCGTGCTGCCGGGCGTTTTAACCAACTGGCCGTTAAAATATTTCATTTTGAGCCTTCTGACCCGACTTTCACCAGTTTTTCGTTTATTGATCGTTTTGAAGACTGGCTCAGGGCAAACGGCCTGTACCATTCCCTGCCGGAACTGGGCATCAACCAGGAACATTACAGGGAGATTGCAGAATATACGGTCCGCATCAACAGCGGCGGGGCCGGCCACCTCGATGCGCTGGGTCCGTTAACCAGCGATGACATCGTCGATATTTTTCAGGCCACCGAGAAGCAGGTTTCTGCAGTTTAAGTATCTCCCGTTAATCGACAAGCACATTATAATAGGAAACCCGTCTTGGCTGCGTGGACCGTAGCCTGAGGTTGAGATTGTGGTCGATCGGGTGAACAGACGGCGTCACAAGACCGGTGGTATCCTCTACAAGTTCTGTATAGGGAACGACCGCTTCAAATGGGACGATATCCTGTGACTGTGCATACTCATGAATGGGGACATCGTAGCGGACCGTGATCACAGAGGGACTAAAGCGTACTTCCCGGTCTTCGGGCATGCCCTCCGTCCGGACCTGAATGCGTGTTTCCCCTTCCGTATATTCGGCAACCGGTGCCCGGTAGACTACCTCGTTCACATCCAGTTCTATCAGTTCGGAAGGTTCCCGTAATGGGATATGATGATGAATGGTGTCACTGACATCCTCGAGCTGCACTTCTTCGGTCGGCCAGGATGCGATGTCTTCAACCAGGGATCGCGCGCCGGCAACCTCCACACTGTCGGGTATGATGCCGGGTTCCCCCACCAGATCATACTGACGGCGGAATGCAATAGACACATGGGGTTCAATGGGCACCTTCCTGGTGATTTTCTCCTCCATCGGGACATTCAGGATCGTTGGATTAACGTTCTGCACGTTTACATCCAGATACATCCCCATCGTTTCCTTAACCCGGTCGGTCAGGTTAATGGGCCCCTGGCGGGCATCCACGCGCAGGGCAGGCGGGTTGTTATAAATGCTGATCAGCTTCCACCCCTCTCCGACCATGTTGACGGTAACCTCTTCGGGCGGCTCTTCAACCAGGGCCAGATCGTCCTGGAACCGCGCAATCTGGACGGGAAGCATCACGGTGAGATTAAAATCACGATTCAGGTTCACCAACAGCCAAAGGCTGATCGCCAGCACATAGGCTACGATAAAAACAATGATCTTTTCCGTGCGGGGCAACGAATCGATATCATCTTTTCGTTTCAACCGCGAAATGAGCGAGGGTTTAATATTTGGAGATGGTTCCGGCATCATTTTGATGGATTAGCGTTGGTATGGCCTGCAATGGCTATCCGCGAATAATTATTTCTTTAATTATCTCTTCCTTCACTTTCCGGTTTAACTGCCGGGTGAGATTGTAGCGCTGCATATGCAGTTCATGACGCCATCCGGGATTTTTTATTCTCATGACCAGTGTTGTGCCTTCAAAATGAATGTCCTCGCACTGTTCAGCAATGGCCGAACCCACCGACTCAGGCAAAAGCGATAAGATCATTCCTTTCTTTAATTCTTTCCTGTGGGGTAAATCGTCTATATATCCCTCAAGCAACGAGGAAAGTGCCTGAGGTTTTTTTCTGTAATAGCTCACGGTATATTACCCTGGTTAACTTAACGTTGGGACAGGTCCGGCGGACACACCCATTTATATTAACCAAATTATACACAAATATCATGATTTCAGGCCCCACGGGACCCTTTTAATTTTCTGATATCCGGCCCATCGCCAATATGGTCTCCTCTACCTCATCACGTACGGTGGTATCGGCAAAGCGGGCTATGGCCTGATAGGTTTTATAGCGGGCCAGTACTTTCCGGACGTAATCTACCGTTTCCGTACCACGGCAATACCCATAGCGTGCCTGCCGGTAGTATTTCTGGTCCGTCAGCTTTAACAATCCCTCGGCAACGTCATTCCAGTCGTTCGGATCTTTATTGGCATCCATGGCCAGGCGGCGGGCATCGGCAACATGGCCAACCCCGGCGTTGTATGAAGCCAACGTAAGCGCCAGCTGGTTTTCTTCATCCAGATAGGCATAATGGGTGAGATGCTTTTTCAGATAGCGCAGTCCCTCGTCAATATTGGTTTTGGGATCCATAAGTTTGGCTTCATCCCGGACTTCGGAAAACCGTGGTATGATCTGCATCAGTCCGACCGCGCCGGCAAAACTTATTGCATTGGGCCGGAAAGCCGATTCCTGTGCCATGACGGCCACCACCAGTTTCCAGTCCACCCCCCTTGACTCGGC
Source organism: Balneolales bacterium (assembly GCA_040905685.1). Lineage (GTDB taxonomy): Bacteria > Bacteroidota > Rhodothermia > Balneolales > Natronogracilivirgulaceae > JBBDMU01. Next base: position 46,613 of record JBBDRB010000100.1, read on the forward strand.
TTCGGGACGAATCATATCGTCGTAGGGAGAAAGCACACCGAAATACATAAGCTCACTGACATCCTGACGATGTTCTTCTATCCGGCTCCGGCTGGAAAAATAGCGGTTCAGCAGCAACGCCATAAACCCGGATTTCCATATTTTGCCGGATTCCTCATCATACTTAAAGTTTCCGTAAATATACTTGTCGACTTCCTTTTGCAGCTGGCCGGCACCCTTTCGGACACCCCAGCCTACCGGCAGCCCTTCCGCCAACGCAGGGCCCAGGGTCACTCCCTTCACGTACGTCTGTATGGTACTGAACTCATGATCATCAGCGACGGTTGCCTGAAACCGCCCGTTTGCCACCCCCACGACCAGGGCCTCCGTATCCATAGCCTCCGCAATCAGATCAATCTCAAATTGATGGCCCTGATCCTGCAGCTCAACCAGGGTTTCATGGTGGGCTGAATGCTTGCGCACGCTTATGGTCATGTTGTCCAGGTCTTCGGGAAGCCTGGCCATTACAGTGCTGTCGGCGACAATAAGGTGCTGGCTGATCAGATTATAGGGTTCGGAAAAGGATACCCGCTCGTTGCGCCAAGGCGTCTTTATGAAATTTGAGGCAATGATATCTCCCTCACCCCGGTTGAGCATCTCAACAGGGTCATCACCCGGCTGTAAAATGATGATTTCGATATTCAGGTCATGCTTGCGGGCAAAGGCTGCAAAAAATTCATACTCAAAGCCCCTGTCGAATCCGCCCTGCAGGAAGTAAGACCCTACGTTGTAATTGGTTATCAGCCGAATGGTACCACGGTCAAGGATTTCAGGAAAATCCAGGTCCACCGGTTCGTGAGCCTGCGGTATATTCTCATGTTGCACGGGTTCCTGCTCTTCCTGCAGCATATCCAGCACATCGTAGGGTACGACATTGTTTATATCATGCTGCCTAATATCCTTGGCATCATTCTCGGCAATGTTTACGGCCGCTAAAATAAATGCGATCACCATTATTGCCATCAATACCCTGGTGATATAGTTGTTCTTCTCCATGACTTCCGCTACTCCAAAATATTACTATTCGAAGTCCCGTTAAGCGCGGCTAACGCTACCGCTGATGCAGAGGAACTTCGGCTATAGTTATGAATAATTTTTAACTCTCTTGCCTTTTTCTACTCCCTGGAAGGCTGTTTTCTTAGGTTGATTAAAAGATATAGATAACTAACTAACTTCTGAGTTAGAATTTATTATTTAAGATTTTATATTATATATAAATATATAATTAATATGCATTTATGCATATCGGACCCCGGTTTATTTTTTTCTTTTCCAGGTCATGAATACCCCTGTCAAAATTACGGCCACGGCAAACAGCGACAGCGGTGGCGGCACTTCCGCAAAAAAAACGACGGCAAGCAGCGAGGCGCCCACCGGCTCGGTCAGGATCAGGGTGGACAGGAAGGTCGGGGAAATGGACCGGACGGCATAGTTCATGGTCCCATGGCCGATAATCTGAGGACCCAGGGCCAGAGCCAGTCCGACGATCCAGCCTGCTTTTCCCACCGAGAGGCTGACATCGAGAAAAAGGCTGATGCCAAGGCAGGCCAAGGCCGTGAAGCCATATACCCGGAAGACATAGTTAAGCCAGTCGGATTTTTGGCGTAATCGCTGGCTTATCAGAAAATAGCCTGCAAACAGAAAGGCTGCCGACAAGGCCATTGCATTGCCCAATAAGGGGTTATCATATATGGTATTGGCAGAACTATCCGAAAAGCCAAGCAAGGCCGTACCGGCGAAGGCCGTGAATACCCCGGCCCATACCCGGCCGGAAAACCTGCGTTTCAGGATCCCCGCTTCGAATACGATCAGGATGACCGGATGACAGGTAACCAGAACGGAAACCGAAGCCACGGACGAATAGGAAAGGGCGCCGATCCATAGTATAAAATGCACTCCCAGGAACAGGCCTGCCAGGGCCGCATAGAAATTGTCTGTCAGGGAATAGGTGCTTTCAGCGTACTTATCCCTGTAAAAAAACCAAAAGGGGGCCAGCATGGTCACCGCCGACACGGTACGGACGGTAGCCAGGGCTATGGCATTAACCTCACTCACGGATTTAATGAGAATGGGAGCTACGGCAAATGTGGCCAGGGCCAGGATCAGCGCCAGGGTCAGGTTTGTACTGCGATGCCCCCCGGCATCGGTATTCACCGTAACCGGTCCACTGAGCGGACCAGGTTCTCATCCTTACGGATGAAATGGATGGCTGCATACTGGCATAACAGGGCCAGAAAAAGGATGGATACGCCCAGAATCTCATCCCAAACATTGAACCCATAAGTGCCCAGGGTAAAAAAGATGGCAAAACAGATACCTATGGCTATCACCTGGAACATCATGGCCCTTTTTACCCAGCGAATCTGATTAAGACGGTTATTATACAGCAGCATGGCATACAGCGAAAGGATGGCTGCAAATCCAAGGGCGACTGTCAAACCGGTGCTGATCCATCCACTGGGATCGGTTAAGGCATGACCGTAAATGGGCAAAAACACAAAAGCGATATTAAGGGCAACCCCCAGCAGCAAAAAAATGGTTTGGACTCGTTGTATCACGACAGGAAAATTTGGTTAAAGGTGACCGGCAAGATAAGATTTTTTATGGGATTTAGGATTCCCGATTCATCATTTAGTATCGGTGATTATCCCGTATATTGCTGCTGCTAATATTATTTTGTTTTTTAAACCCTTTGGTAATTGAATAGAAACGTAGTTGTAGAATCCTGCCTGCTGTTTATCGTATTTGTATGGGCGCTGAACTTTTCCGTGGTCAAGTTCAGCCTGCAGGAAATTGATCCGCTGAGCTTTAATGCCATTCGCTTTTTCTTTGCCATTGCTTTTATCTGGCTGATCGTCCGGAAGAAAAAGATCCCCATTCGTGTGCAGCAAGGCGACTGGCCGAAGTTCATTGTTTTGGCATTCCTTGGGAACGTGATGTACCAGATGCTGTTCATATACGGGATCGATCTAACCTATTCGGCCAATGCAGCCGTCATGCTGGGAACCATACCGGTTTGGGTTGCCCTGACCTCTCATGTGTTCTTCGAAGAAAAGCTCACCGCTTTAAAATTTGCGGGAATCATACTGGCCTTTTCCGGCGTGATCTTCATCATGGCCGGCGGAGAATACGGCTTCTCCCTGGCGGCCGACAATGTAATGGGTGATCTGATCATTATTGCCGCGGCCATGGTGTTTGCCGTGTACACCCTGCTTTCCAAGTCCATGCTGGACCGGTACACCCCTTTGGAATTATCGACCATCATCATGACCCTGGGCGGCTTCACTCTCATCGTGATAGCCATTCCCTCTTTAAGCGTGCTTGATTATGGAGACCTATCCCTTCTTTCCCTGGCGGGGACCGTTTATAGCGGTGTTTTATCGATCGGGTTAGCCTATCTGGTATGGAATTACGGGATCAAGCAGGTCGGGGCCGTGCGCACCTCCACGTTCCAGAATATAGTCCCTGTATTTGGCATCGCCCTGGGATTTTTATTGCTGGGCGAACAGCTAACCCTGTTACAATACTTCGGGGCCGCTTTGGTTTTGGGCGGTATCCTCCTGGCCCGTAAATAATGTAATATTTTCTCAAAGAAGATTGCCGATCTTTCTTATCTTTACATATAATTATAATAATATTTATATGTAAATTTATTAATATATGCGCTTTCCGGGTCCTCTTTTCACTTCCCTGCTGATCCTGGCTTTTTCACAGGTGCTGTTCGCTCAGAATGAACAGCAATCTCCCGTTATATCCATCGAATATCTCCAGGATATGGACAAACTCATTCTGGTGGATGAAATAGGGGCCAGTCAGTTTGCACAGCCTCTGGGGCCCGAGTTATTCATAGATGCCGCCACCTATGTGCTGGGGCCCGGAGATCTGGTTTCGGTGGATATTGAAGGCAGTGTGTCCGTCACCATGCGGAGCCTGGCCGTTAACCCTCAGGGGGATATAATACTGCCGGGTATAGGCACCATTGGCGTTAAAGACCTCACTATTGAGGAAGCCGGCGCGGTGCTGAATGAGTTTATATCGGCAACGTACTCCGGTACCCATATCAATTACTTTACCCTGGAGCGGGCAAGGATGTTCCATATTCATGTTTACGGGAACATACCCTATCCCGGTAAATATGCTGTTCCGGCGCAGACCCGGGTCGATCAGGCTATAATAAACGCTCTTTTTGAAGAAGGCTCCGAAGCCGTCCGTTCACCCGGGAACCGGTTTATGGAACAGGGACCCTACTCCATCCGTGACATCTCCATTCAGGGGAGAAATGCAGACCCGAAATCGGCTGATTTGGTAGCGTATTACCGGGCAGGTGATCTTGGCAGCAACCCTTTTGTTCGCGACGGGGATATCATTACCATCAGCCGGAGGCAGGAGGAGGCTCCCCGGATCAGCATATCCGGGGCCGTGAATACCCCCATGGAAATCGAATTCAAACAAGACGACACCGTGGCGCGGATGTTAAGGCTGGCCGGGGGGCGGATTGCCAACGCCGCTGAAGATTCCCTGATCATTCACCGCCGGACCCCCACCGGCACAGAGCTCCTTTCACTGACCGGCGGACAGGCGTCCGCCGATGGCTTTGAATTGCAGCCCAACGACCGGATCATCGTGCCCTTCACCCATGAACCGGGATCATCCTACTCTGCCTGGGTATATGGTGAATCCGTATCGCCTGGTAATTTTTCCATTACCGAGGGAGAAACCACGGCCCTGGATCTGCTGGAGAAGTCGGGCGGATTGAACCGGCAGGCTATGCCGCATGGGGGCTATCTGATCCGGAATAAACCGGCGGGCAGGCACATGCCGCAGATCAACACCCTCGACGCGGCACGCATACAAAGAACCTCCGATCAGGTCAGTCAGGGATTTGAATATCTGGAACTTGAAGACCGGCTGAATCAAAACCAGATATTTTTGGATCTGGAGAATCAGGACCTGTTGGCCGGCATCATGATCCTTGACGGTGACGAGCTGTATGTGCCCCGGGATGATCGAACCGTGTTCATATTCGGGCAGGTCAATAAACCCGGTTATTATCCATTTGGGGAAAACCTTTCGGCAGAAAGCTATATCGCGCGGGCGGGAGGGCTGGCCCTGGCGGCCGAACCCGACCGTATATTCATAATCAAGGCCGGGACCAAATCGTGGTACGAACCTGGGGAGACCCGTTTGCAGTCCGGTGATATGATCTTCGTCGACCGCACCCCCTATGAAGAGCTTAACGCAAAACGGGCCTATGAAAATCAGCGGCAGGGCATAATAAATTCCAGGATCAGCCTGGTGCTCAGTGCAATATCTACTACCTTTCTGGTGTATTCTATAATACGATGATGACTATGTAAAGTGCATGAAAATTCTGCTTCTCTCACAATACTTTCCACCGGAAACCGGGGCGGGGGCCACGCGAAGCGAAGCCCTGTTTAAATACCTGACCGAATTCGGGTGGGAGGTAGAAGTTATTGCGGAAATCCCCAATTATCCTACCGGGAAGATCCAGAAAGGGTATAGCCGGAAATTTGTACAATCGGAGGTTTACGGCAGCAGCCGCATCAACCGGGTATGGGTATGGACCAATCCGCGCAAAAATAACTGGCAGAAATTGATTATTTTTGTTTCTTTCCTGTCAAGCAGCCTCTTGTTTGCCATGCAGCATAACCGGAGATACGATGTAATTTATGCCACGTCACCGCCGATATTCACCGGCATCAGCGGTTGCCTGATCGCTAAACTGTACCGGACCCGCTTTGTGCTTGAAGTCCGGGATTTGTGGCCGGATGCCGCATTGAGCAGCAATGGCCGTCCCAAAAAATCGTTTTTCCACAGGCTGGCTAAAACCGTGGAACGGTGGCTGTACAGAAATGCAAACCTGGTAGTACCCGTTACCACACCGGCACAACGAATTATAGAACATGAAAACCCGGCCGTGTCTACCCAGGTAATCGCAAACGGTATCGACACCAGCCTGTTTAAAAAAATAAGCCATCCTGAACACCTGATGGATGAACCCTACGACAAAACGAAATTCAGGGTGGGCTACCTGGGTACGTTCGGCGTCATCCATGATTTGGTGACGCTGATCCGGGCGGCTAAACTCTGCGAAGATGATCCCGGCATTGAATTTATTCTGGTGGGCGACGGAAGCGCCCGCGGCGCACTGGACAAGGCATTGAAGGAAATCAAACCCAATAATGTAACCATACTCGGACTCAAGCAGCACAGGCAGGTTCCCTCCTATATTTCTTCGTTTGACCTGGCCGTCAATCCCGTACATGACAAAAAAGTTTTCGAATCGATTATCACCGTCAAGTTTTACGAATATCTGGCCTGCCAGGTCCCCGTGCTTTCCATGGCCCGGGGGCTGATGAGGGAAGAGGGCAATGCAAGCGGGGCGGCCGTTACCATAGATCCGGAAAATCCGGAACTCCTGGCCGCCACCATAAAAAAATTAAAGAACGACCCGGACGTCCTGGAAGAGATGAGACAGCGATCAAAGGACTATATCAATGAAAATCATGACCGCCGTTATCTTGCAAAATTACTTTCGGAGAAACTTATCCAATTAAGCATCAATGACTCAGAATCAACACCATCAAACTGAACAGAAGGAGCTGAAGGCTCATTTTGTTTTCCTTAAGGTTATGCTGTCTCACTGGAAGGGCTTGCTGTCCTTTTACGCCGCCGTGGGTATCGTTACGGTGGTCATCCTGCTGCTGCTGCCTTTCTGGTACCGGAGCACAGCCACGGTGGTCATTTTGCAGGATGGAGGGAACAGCGGACTGTCGGCGGCCATCTCCGATATGGTACCTTTTACCCTCGGCCTCCAGGGCATGGAGGGCGCCGAAAAATACATTGGTTACCTTAACACCCGGAAAGTCGTCGACCAGGTGATCGATGAATTTGACCTGATGGAAGCCTATGCCATCGAATCGAGGGATATTGCCCGTAAAGCCGTACGAAACAACGTCTCTTTCAATGACCGCCAGGACGGCTCATTTACCATATCCTTTATGTACAAGAACGACCCGGAAAAATCCGCCGCCATTGTCAACTTCATGTATGACCGGATCTACACCATTTCCCTGGAAGTGGCCCGTGCCGAAGCTTCCAATTACCGAAATTACCTGGAAGACTATTTTGTCACCGTCTCTGAACAACTGGAAGAGGATGAACGCCGGCTGATGAATATCCAGCAGCAAACGGGCATAATTGAACTGGAAGACCAGGCAAGGCTTGCCTTCGAGACTCTCTCGGAGCTGGAGACCCAGCGCATCACCTCGGAAATAGAGCTTGATTACCTTCGGACCATAGTCGCTTCCGACAGCCCGCAGATCCGCCGGAGTGAACAAAAGCTAAATACCCTGAACAATACCATCCGGGATTTCAGGATTGCCGACGGCACGTCCTTCATCTCCCTGGATAGCCTTCCCGAACAGGGTCTGGAGTACCTGCGGGCCTACCGGGACGTGGAGGTCGGCAACAGGGTCTTCGAATTTATACGGCTTCAGTATGAGGAGGCCATGCTTGAGGAAAATAAAACCTCAGCCAATCTGTATCTGCTGGACCCGGCCCAGCCCCCCGACCAGAAGTACAAGCCGAAACGGGCACAAATCCTGCTGATCGTGATGTTCTTTACCGGCATACTATCGTTCGTTTTTCTGCGCATAAAGCTCTTCTACCGGGAAAATAGGCACATCCTCAGCTCTTATCTGCATTAGTGCTCACCGTGGAATCATCACCTATATGCACCTCACCGCGGGTATGGTCGACCGTGGCGCGGACGCCTACCGTGCTGTTGGATATCCGGCTGTTGATGACGCGGGCCTCATCCAGTACGATGGCATCCCTGATGGTACTGCCCGAAATAACGGAACCCGCTCCCAGGCTGACGTTCGGCCCGATTTCGGAATCCTCAATGCTCACCCCGTCGGCCAGGTAGACGGGGGGCACGATTTTGGAATTTTTATACTCACCGGCGGGACGGCTGTTTTCTTTTTTAATGATCTCCCTGCTGGTATCCAGCCAGGCCGGGATGGTGCCGCAATCCAGCCATTCGTCCACCGTGGCCGGCTTGAATACCTTGCCGTCTTTGAGCATGCGATCTATGGCATCCGTTAATTGATATTCATCCCCGTGACCGACCACCCGGTTCTGAAGTAAATACTCGATCTGTTTTTTCAGTTCCCCGCCCTCCCGGAAATAGTAAACGCCGATAATAGCCAGATTGGAGATCAGCTCCGACGGTTTTTCAACAAAACCGGTGATCCGCCCCTCTTCCTCTACGGCCACGCCGAAGCGGGAGGGATCGTCCACATGCTTCAGCCAGATCACGCTGTCGGCACCCTCAACGCTTACTTTCTGGCTGGTGTCGAATAACGTATCGGCAAAAACGATGATCACTTCCCCTTCCAGCGAATCGGCTGCGCAATACACGGCGTGCGCCGTTCCCAAAGCCTCATCCTGTTTATAAAAGGTGGCCTTAGCATCATGGCGCCGGCTCATGTCCGTCAAAGTTTGCTTGACCTCATCCCCAAAATCACCCAGAACAAATGCAATTTCATCGATCTTCCGGTCAAGGGTCCTGGAAAAGGTTTGAATGATCCGTTCAATAATCATCGTGCCTGCAACGGGCAACAGCGGCTTTGGGGTGGTGTGCGAATGCGGCCTGAGGCGGGTCCCTTTACCGGCCATTGGGATGATTAGTTTCATAAATATCGGTTGCTGGTTAATTTTTAGGTTATTTTGGTTTCCTAAAGATAGGTAGAACTTGCTATCTTATTCGAATTTGAATTAGCGAAATCACACTGGGTTTGAACTGGTATTACTATTTTATTGAATTACTAAGTTACCTTTTTATATATGTGATGGCAAGAAATACGCTCTATCGCGGGCGTTTTTTTCTCCACATGTACCAGCTCTCCGGGTATAAAGTGAGCGAGTTCGGCGGCTGGCTGACCCGTAATTTATCAGCCTACAGCATTACCGCTGAACTGCTCGCATTCAATTTCGTTGTGCTCGTACTGGCCGGGTTTCTGGATCCGTACCTGACGCGTACCTCACCGTTTATCATAATCTTTATTTTTGGCCTGTTCTGGCTGGGGCCGGTGAGCCGGTATACCCGGGCGCGGGTCAAAAAGCCGCTGGTCTTTACCCCCCGCATGATCCGCCTGACCACCCTCTACGGCTTGCTGGGGATGGTCATTCCCGTTTACTGCACCTGGCTTTCTTTTTATCAGGGCATACTGTTTCCCGAGATCTACATCCTGGCCTTCGGTTGGATCCTGGGCAGCATCCTTCTCCCCTTCATCCTGCTTTTGGCCGGATGGCTGATGCAGCCGGTAGAAAGCCTGGTGCAGGAAAGGTTTAAGATCCAGGCCCGGAAGAAGCTGGCCTCCATGCCTGACCTTAAGATTATCGCCATCACGGGCAGCTATGGGAAAACCAGCACAAAGTATTTTATCAAGACGCTGCTGGCCGAGCGGTTTAACATCTGCTTCACACCGGGCAGCTACAATACTCCCATGGGGATCTGCAAGGTTATTAATAACGATCTGCAACCGGCTCACCAGATTCTGATCCTGGAAATGGGTGCCCGCTATAAAGGGAATATTGATGAACTTTGCAGCATTGCCGGCCCCGACGTGGCCGTGCTCACCAATATCGGCATCGCTCATCTGGAAACGTTCGGTTCGGTCGATGCCATCCGGGCAACCAAAGGGGAAATACTGGATCATCTTAGCGGTGACGGGGTGGCGGTGATCAACGCCGATGACCCCGTCCTGGAAGATATGGTCACCCAGCGGAAAGTCCGGACCATACGCACCGGACTCGAAACCGGTCAGTTTCAGGCTTCGGGGATCAGCTATGATGAGTCCGGCTGCAAATTCATCGTCACCGGACCGGATCATGCCACTGAAAAGGTATATACCAGGCTGCTGGGCTCCCATAATATCCAAAATCTGCTGCTGGCTTTCGGGGTCGGGCACCATTTTGGCCTGCGTTTAAAGACCATGGCCCTGGCCGCCCGCAAAATTGGACCGGTCGAACACCGGATGGAGCTTAAGAAAAACGACAGCATCACCATTATAGATGACGCGTTTAACTCCAACCCTGTCGGGGCCCGTAATGCCGTTGAAACCCTGGCCAAATTTAAAACGGGACGGCGTATCCTCATCACCCCGGGCATGGTGGAACTAGGGGAAAAGGAAAAGGAAGAGAATGAGCGTTTCGGTGAGGCGATAGGCCGGGCCGGACTCGACCGGGTGTATCTGGTGGGACCCGAGCAGACCCGGCCCATATGGGAAGGCATTCGCCGCAGCGGGTTTAACCTGGATCAGGTGACGGTGGTCCCTACCCTGTTTGAAGCCAATAAGCAGCTAAGGGAAGATTTTCAGGCAGGCGATATCGTGCTTTACGAAAACGACTTGCCGGACACCTACAACGAGGCCTGATCTAGGGATTGCCGTTCTCAAGAGCCTCGAGCAGCTCATGGCTCCGTTCGTCGGCGGGAAATTTAGCCAGACAATTGAACATGACTACTTTGGCCTCGCTCAGTTTCTTCAGGTGAGCCAGAACAACGGCATAATTCTGAAGAATAACAGGGGTTTCGCCTCCACAACGGATGCTATTTTCAATGACCCTTTTGGCCGGTGCGTATTTCCGCTGTTCCATCAGGCAATCAAAAAGCTCATTAAGCAGCCCCACGTGGTCGGGCCACTGTTCCAGGGCCGAGCGGTAGGACAGCTCGGCCTGGTGCAGATACCCAAGCATGCTGCAAAGGGATCCAAGGGAAAAATGGGTGAAGGCCCGGTCATCGCCCTCCACGTCCTTCAGATAGTCCACCAGCTTGTCGCCCAGTACTCCCAGCTCTTTGGTAAGGGCGGCATAAGAGGCTTCCTCGCCATTTTCACGCAACCGGTCCAGTTCATCCGAGGCGTCCACCAGCCGCTCGGAGATGGCCAGCAGTTCCTGCTTGACAGATGATTTGTTCATGCGCTACGGGTTGACGGTCTACAGGCTCATTTCCACATCATGCACCTTTCTCAGAATGGATATGGCGTTCTTATCCTTATCCTGCATGACTTTCTGCTCGAGGTTGGTTATCAGGTCTGCGCGGACGTCTTCAAAGGCCGCATCTTTAGCCTGAGCTTCATTATGGGTCCGCACGATAGCGAAGATCTCATCGGCACGCACGATGCTGTACAGCTCATCCTCGTTGAACGCATGGGCGCGTTTTTCCTCAAACTGTTCAAATAAGGCGGGAAATTCTTCCGTAGACTGTGCTTTCCTCAGAATCTCAACACCCCTGGGTCCTTCTACGCTCAGGGGTATGCGGCAGAGAAAAAAATATTTTTCAGAATAGAGCATATTTTTAAAATACGTTTAAATACAAATAAGTTGGGCCAATATACAAACTTTTAACGGTGCTTTCCTTAAAACAATGCTTTAGGGTATCAAAAAATCGTCACCTTTTATAAAACTCCCTGCCCGTAGGCCTGGGCCGTCAGTCCGGTGGTTCCCATACGCAGAAAACCAAACCCCCAATAAATGAAATTGAAAATCATCCCGCCAACGGCTATGGCCCCCAGGTAAAATACCTCATCCAAATGACCAACAAGGGCCGTATCCACAGCGCTCAGCAGCGGGATAGACAAGTTGCCCCTTTAGCCTCATTGATCAGGTATGTTTTCAGGATAGCGCTGGTCCGTTCAATATCACGAATATACACACGCCCGAATCCCTCTTCCATCTCCGATAAAAGGATCAGCAGCGGGGGAAATCGTGAAGACCGGCTTTGCAGGGCCAGGTCCAGGCAGATGCCCAGGCCCACCGAATCGTCCAACTGCCCTTCCAGGAAGGTATCCTCTTGCCGGAATGGCAGTTGACCGGGCGGACGAGCACCAAAATGATTGATCTTGTCGAGGTGGGCAGTCAGGGCTACGGGGTTACTTTTTGAATGGCCGGGTATCTCCAGGATCTGGACCGTTGCCTGCAGATCATACGCAATGGCTATGTGTTACAGTCTGCCGGTGTTAATCTGTGGTGACCACATTACGTTCCGGTTCGTAGTTCAGGTTCGGGCTGAGCCATTTTTCGACTTCCTGTACGCTCATTTTTTTCCGTATGGCATATTCCACGATCTGATCCCGGCTGATCTTTCCGAGGGCAAAATATTCGGAGTCAGGGTGCGCCAAATACAGCCCGCTCACCGATGAGGCCGGGTACATGGCATAGTTTTCGGTCAGGATGATGCCCGTGTTTTTTTCCACTTCAAGCAGATCAAACAGCGTGCGCTTCTCGGTGTGGTCCGGGTTGGCCGGGTAGCCCGGTGCCGGGCGGATACCCGTATATTTCTCTTTAATCAGGTCTTCGTTCGAAAAGCTTTCATCCTGGGCATACCCCCAAATCTCCCGCCTGACTTTCTTGTGCATCAGTTCGGCAAAGGCTTCGGCCAGGCGGTCGGCCATGGCTTTGACCATGATGGTATTGTAGTCATCGTGATCTTTCCTGAACCGGTCGATTATCTCTTCTATGCCCAGGCCGGCCGTCACGGCAAAGCCGCCGATATAGTCGTTTATACCCGTTTCTTTGGGGGCGATAAAATCAGACAGGGCCCGGTTGGTTTGCCCCTTTCGCTTTTGGGTCTGCTGGCGCAGTGTCCGGAAGACGGTTTGCACTTCGGTTCGGGATTCATCGGTGTATATCTCTATATCATCACCCACGGCGTTAGCCGGGAAAAGGCCGCAGACGGCCTGGGCTTTAAGCTGTTTTTGGGAGATAATCGTATCGAGCAGCTCGTTGGCATCGTCAAAGAGTTTCCGGGCTTCTTCCCCTACGTGTTTATCCTCGAATATTTTGGGGTATTTCCCGCTTAACTGCCAGGTGATGAAAAAAGGCGTCCAGTCTATGCAGGTGCGTATTTCTTCCAGGGAATAATCGTTGAAGACGGTCACACCGGTTTGGTTGGGCTTTTTAACCGTAGTGGCCTCCCAGTTTATTTCCTGTTTGTTATCCCGGGCCTTTTCAAGCGGCAGATAGGTTTTGGTCTGCTTGCGATTTTCATGGGTTTCCCTGAGTCCGGCATATTCCTTTTTCATTTTTTCAGCGAACCCATCCTTTTGGGAATCGGTGATCAGGTTATTGACCACGGTCACGCTGCGGGAGGCATCGAGAACGTGGATCACCGGCTGGGAATATTTGGGTTCAATCTTGACGGCCGTATGGATCCGGGAAGTGGTAGCCCCGCCAATAAGAAGCGGTTGTTTAAAACCGGAGCGCTCCAGCTCCATGGCCACGTGAGCCATCTCGTCGAGAGACGGAGTGATAAGTCCGCTAAGGCCGATAACATCCACTTTTTCTTCCCGTGCCGTGTCCAGGATTTTCCGGGCCGGAACCATCACGCCCAGGTCAATGACATCGAAATTATTACAGGCCAGAACCACGCCCACGATGTTTTTGCCGATATCATGCACATCTCCCTTCACCGTAGCCAGCAGTACTTTGGCCTGGGGACGCAAGTCTTTGATCTTCTCTTTTTCCTTTTCAATATAGGGGATCAGAATAGCGACGGCTTTTTTCATGACCCGGGCGCTTTTCACCACCTGAGGCAGGAACATTTTTCCGGCGCCGAACAGATCGCCGACGATATTCATACCGTCCATCAAAGGGCCTTCAATGACCTCGATGGGCTTGTCGTATTTTTGGCGGGCCTCCTCGGTATCTTCTTCCACATAGTCGACAATACCCTTCAGCAGGGCGTGCTCTATGCGTTTCTCCACGGTATTGTTTCGCCATTCATCCTTTTTGGTATCATCTTTTTTGGTCTCCTTCACGCTTTCGGCAAAATCGACAAGCCTTTCGGTGGCGTCAGGGCGGCGGTTGAACAGCACATCCTCGACCAGTTCCAGCAGGTCTTTAGGGACATTTTCATACACCTCGAGCTGGCCCGCATTGACGATCCCCATATCCATACCGGCCTTGATGGCATGATATAAAAAGGCCGAATGCATGGCTTCCCGTACGGGATTATTGCCCCGGAAGGAAAATGAGAAATTACTAACCCCCCCGCTAACCTTGGCATGGGGCAGGTTTTCCTTGATCCAGCGGGTGGCCTTTAAAAAATCGACCCCGTAGTTATTATGCTCCTCGAGCCCCGTTGCCACCGTAAGAATGTTGGGATCGAATATGATGTCCTGAGCCGGAAAGCCGACATCTTCGGTGAGAATGCGATAGGCCCGCCGGCAAATCTCAATTCTCCGCTCGTAGTTATCGGCCTGGCCCTGCTCGTCAAATGCCATGACGATGACGGATGCCCCGTACTGCAGAACCTTGCGGGCCTGCTCTTTAAAATTCTCTTCGCCTTCCTTCAGGCTGATCGAATTGACAATGCCGCGGCCCTGCAGGCATTTCAGTCCGGCTTCCAGAACCGTCCATTTGGAGGAGTCCACCATGACGGGGACCCTGGAAATATCGGGCTCTGATCCCATAAGATTGAGGAATTTGACCATAATCTCCTCGGATTCGAGCATGCCCTCATCGAGATTGACATCCACGATCTGGGCCCCGTTTTCGACCTGCTCGCGTGCAATGGAAAGGCCTTCCTCGTAATCTCCATTCATGATCAGGCGCTTGAACTTCTTTGATCCGGTTACATTGGTTCGCTCGCCCACGTTGATAAAATTGGTCTCCGGCCGCACGGTCAGCGGTTCGAGTCCGCTCAGCTGCATGTAGGGGCTGGGTTCGGGAACCTTCCTTGGCGGTTTGCCTTCGGCCGCTTCGGCAATGGCTTTGATGTGTTCCGGGGTGGTTCCGCAGCACCCCCCCACGATGTTGATGAATCCTTCGTCAATATACCCGGATATCTGGCCGGATAAAAATTCCGGGGTCTCGTCATATCCTCCAAACTCATTGGGCAGGCCGGCATTGGGATACAGGCTGACCCGGCTGGACGCCACCTTGGAAAGTTCCTGGATATACGGGCGCATCTGCTCAGAGCCCAGCGCGCAATTGAGGCCGACGCTTAACAGGTTCTTCGTATGGGAGACGGAAATCCAAAAGGCTTCGGTTACCTGACCGGAGAGTGTTCGCCCGCTGTTATCCACGATGGTGCCTGAAATCATGACCGGGACCTCGCTTCCCGTCTCATTGCGATATTCCTGGATGGCGTACAGGGCAGCCTTGCAGTTTAAGGTGTCGAAGATCGTTTCGACGAGCAGGATATCCACGCCGCCATCCATCAAACCAGGTATTTGTTCCCGGTAACAGCGGCAAACCTCATCAAAGGTGACCGCCCGGTAGCCGGGGTCATTGACATCGGGTGAAAGGGAAAGCGTTTTATTGGTCGGTCCCAGGGCGCCGGCGACAAATCGGGGCCTGGATGGATTTTTTGTTGTAAAGGCGTCGGCTGCCTCCCTGGCTAGTTTGGCCGATGCCAGGTTCAGTTCATAGGTCAAATCCTCCTGATTGTAATCGGCCAGCGAGATCGGATTGGAGCTGAAGGTATTGGTTTCTATGATATCGGAACCGGCGGCCAGGAAATCACGGTGAATGGAACGGATAATTTCAGGCCGGGTCAGGCTCAGCAAATCGTTATTTCCCTTCAGATCCTGATCCGTATCCTTAAAACGGTCACCCCGGAAATCATCCTCATTAAGATGATAGTCCTGGATCATCGTACCCATGGCCCCGTCCAGAATCAGGATGCGTTTCTCGAGTTGGCTGAATAAAAGTTTACTGCGGTCCGGCATAGTTCGAAATTTGATCTTAGGTGTAATAAAAATGAACGTTTATACGGCATAAAATACTAATATTTATCCCCGATGCTGAACGTAATACAAATAACGCAGAATAGCTCAATTAAAATCCACGCCCCTTTGTATTACATAAAACCGATGAGCATAAACAAAAAAGGAGAATAACATCAGAACAACGGTCAACGTGAGCAGCATGGTCTTCACGTGGTCAAAACCCGGTACGAAAAAGGAGGTTATCCAGTAAAGCGTCAGGATATTTACATACACTTTGCCCGACATAACCGACATGGCCACCTTGCCGTGTTTCTTTTTGATGAAGTATGAACCAGCCAGGATCAGGGAATCCCGGATCAGAAGCAAGCCGAAAAACCACAGCGGTATTAACTGAAGGTACATGGCATACAGAAACAGGATGCTGGCGCACAGCTTATCGGCTAACGGATCTACATATTTGCCCAGTTCGGTAATCTGGTCCAGTTTCCTGGCGGCCAGTCCGTCGAGATAGTCTGAAATGACAATATAACCGATCAGCACGGCGACAATACCCAGAGCCGCATCGCCCATTTGCTGATGTATAACGATGATTGGGAAGGGCGTTATAATACGTGAAAATGAAATTATGTTTGAAACGGTGTACCAGTCACCTTTCACCTTGATTTTGCGACCGTCTATGTTCCGGGATGATTCCAAAAATGATATACCTGAATACCTTAAAAACGTTATTGTTCATTAATATTTTGAACTTAAAAGAGTAACTTAAGTTATTAAAACCTTAGATAAAGAGAAACAAGTAACGATTACTATCATTATGCCGCAGAAACTGATTGAACGAAAGATCGATTCGAAAAAAGTTTATTCCGGTGAATTGCTTCACGTTTACAAAGACAGCGTAGAGCTTCCCGATGGCACGATATCCGGACGGGAATGGATCAAACATCCCGGAGCCTCGGCTGTCCTGCCGGTTTTCGATAATGGGGAAGTCATGCTTATCAAACAATTCCGTTACCCGCTTTCCCAGATCTTTTATGAGGTTCCTGCCGGCAAAATTGATGAAGGCGAACCTCCGGGAGTAACGGCCGAAAGGGAACTGGAAGAGGAGACGGGTCTGGTTTGCGGGCATATGGCCTATGTAGGTCATTTTTATCCCGTTATCGGGTACAGTGATGAGGTCATCCATTTTTACACAGCCTGGGGGTTGACCCAAAGCCGGCAGAACGTAGACGCCGACGAATTTGTCCAGCTCGTGCGAATGCCCTTGCACGAAGCCATCACCATGATAGAGAACGGGCAGATCAGCGATGGCAAGACCATGGCCTGTATCTACCGGACCCTGAACTGGTGGGGTCGGCACGGACCGTTTGCGGTGAAGACAAAACGCTGATAACGTGTTTTTATTAATTACTTAATAAACTTACATTACAGAAACCGTGAACCAACTTTCGACCATACTCCATCTTTTCCGACCGGATTGTATTCCTATAAACCTGTGACGTGATCCAGAGCCTGTACATAAAAGATTTCGCGCTGATTGATGAACTCGAAGTTTCCTTTGCTCCGGGGCTGAATATCCTGACCGGGCAAACCGGTGCCGGCAAATCCATCATCATCGGTGCACTGAACATGATCCTGGGCGAGCGGGCCGATACGGATATGATCCGGCACGGAACGCGGAAAGCGGTGGCCGAAGCCGTCATGAATGTCGGCGATGCCGAATCGGTTAAGAGCATATTGACTGAACACGCCGTGGATTTCGGCCGTGTCTTGATCCTGCGCCGGGAAATCCGGGATTCAGGCAGCAGGGCCTTCATCAACGATACTCCGGTCAATATCGCGGTGCTTCGACAGGTGGGGGATTTGCTCGTAGACCTGCACGGACAGCATGACCATCAGCTGCTTCTCAAAGAGGAAAACCACCATAAAGTGGTGGATGGCTTCCCCGGCGTTTCCAAAGCATTGACCCGCTACCGGTCGGTTTTCAAGGAGTCCTCGGCCCTGATGAATGAACTCTCCATGCTTAAAAAGCGGGAACGCGAACTGAGGGAAAAACTTGAATTATACCGTTATCAGTACAAAGAGCTGGAAGCTGCCGAACTTGATAACGAGGAGATCTCGGCCATGGAAGCCGAGATGAAGCTGCTTGACAATGCCGAGGATCTCGATCAGAAAGCGGCCCTGATCACCGAACTGGGAACCAATGGCGAGGCCAACCTCACCGGAATACTGGAAACGCTGCAATCTGCCATTGCCGACATGGCTGGCATCGAACCTGAATTTGATACCTATTCCCGTGAACTTAACACAGCGGCCATCAGCATTCAGGAAATGCTGCGATTTACCGAAAGATATCGGGCAAACATAGAGTTTAATCCCACCCGTCTGGATCAGCTCCGGCAGCAGCAAACCTCCCTGAACCGGCTGGAAAAAAAATACGGGAGGACCCTTGAGCAACTGGTTGTTTACCGTAACGAACTCAGGGACAACCTGAACCTGGCCGAGAATTTTGACCTGGAGATTGAGCAGCTTCAGCAAAAAGTGGACGCTCAGCTTGAAAAACTAAAAGAAGTTGCCCGGGCCCTCCACGAATCCAGGACCAAAGAAGGAAAAATCCTGTCCGGCCGGATGGAGAAGGAGTTGCACGGGCTCGGTATACCTCACGCGACTTTCGGGGTTCGGGTAAACTACATGGTCAGCGATAAAGGCTGGATCACCCTGGAAGGCAAAAAATTGGCCTGTACCGATCAGGGGTGTGATGATGTTTCTTTTTTCATTTCCACCAATAAAGGCGAACAGCCTAAAGCTCTGATCAAGATCGCTTCAGGGGGTGAAATAAGCAGGGTGATGCTGGCCCTTAAATCCATTGCCGCTATGGAACAGCGTCTGCCGGTTATGATTTTCGATGAAATTGATACCGGCATCAGCGGCGCTGTTGCCGAACGGGTGGGCGAAACCATGAGAACCCTTTCCAGTCATTGCCAGATAATCGCCATTACGCATCAGGCCCAAATTGCCGGACAGGCCCACCATCACTTCAGTGTTGAAAAATACGAGGAAACCGACCGGACCGTCACCCATATAAAACTTCTCAACCGCCAGGAACGCATACACGAGATAGCGTCGATCATCAGCGGGGCGGAAGTCGGTGAACATGCCCTCGCCAGCGCAAAGGAAATGATCGATAAAAACAATGGTTAAGAAATAGCCCGTGCCTCTGTAATGCCTGTCTACGAATACAACAGCCTGCCCGTTCACTACAAAAGAACAGGCACCGGAAAGCCGCTCCTGGTTCTTCACGGCTGGGGAAGCAGCAGTGACGTTATGATGCCGCTGGCCAGGCAGCTGGCCCCAACGCATACCTGTTACCTGCCGGACCTGCCCGGATTCGGTGCAACGCCCCCACCGGACAGCCCCTGGCGGATTGATGACTATGCAGATCTTATCCATGATTTTATCCGTGACCTGGAACTAAAAGAACCGGATATCCTTGCTCATTCATTCGGCGGCCGGATCATCCTAAAGCTCAGCGCACGCGATAAGGCCGGGAGCCTGCTTGGCAAGATTCTGATAACCGGAGGAGCGGGAATGAAACCGCGCAGAAAGGCTTCCTTCTACCTCAGAAAATACCTTGCCAGAATCCTGAAAGCCCCCTTTATGCTGCTGCCTTCAACACTCCGGGAACCCTCTTTGCGCTGGCTCCGAAACACCTCGCTCTGGAAGAAGCTGGGGTCGGGAGAATACCAGCAGCTCCAGGGTGTGATGCGGGAAACATTTGTCCATACGGTGACCGAATTTCTCGAACCCTGCCTGCCGGAAATCCACCATGAGGTGCTGCTGCTTTGGGGGCTGCAAGACGATGCCACACCCCTGTACCAGGCCCGCCGAATGGAAGAAGGGATCCATTCTGCGGCACTGATCACCATTGACGAGGCCGGACATTATGCCTTTTTGGACCAACCCCGAAAATTCACCCTTATAGCCGAAGCCTTCTATACCTCTTCAGGCTGATTATCTGTACAAAACAGGGACAGGATTTATACAGAAGTTATTCACATATTTATACACACGACAACAAAGTTTTCATTTTGTCATCGCCCTTCCCGGGTCCTGAAAATCCCTTTCTTTTTAATAATTCTGTCACCCTTTATTAGAATTTATTAATATTTTTTTTATGATTACGCTGGCTGTTAATTTAAAAACAGGATACGGACAACATGTTGACTTGAACTTAAATAATTATATATTAATAGCTCACTACTTATTAGTATAATTTATTAAATGGCCTGCTTGAAATACGGTATAAAATTATTTGATTCAGGCCTGACAGGAAACGTAAAAGGACTACTTCATCACAACAAATAAGGCAAGCGAATGGATCAAATGAATCATAATGAATCCATGACCCCCGATCAGCAAAACGGGTTTGGGTTTGATCATTTCGCGCTGTTAAAACTTGATTCCAACGGTTTCATACTCTCGGCGAACAAGGGCGCTGAGCATCTTACGCAATATGATATTGAAGAGCTAAAGACCAGGCACTATTCTGTCCTGCTGGCCGATCAGCACGGCGCCCATCAATTGGACCTTGCCGCCGGGCAGGGGCACCTGGAAGAATATGGCTCATTTGTCCGGAAGGACCATCACCCGTTCCGGGCACGGTCCATTTATACCCGCATTACCGGTGAAAACGATGCGGTGGATGCCTTCACTTTGGTTATCAAAGATAAAATGCCGGACCCCAGCTCTCTGGCAGAGAACATCCTGCACGAGAGTGTGGATGCGGTCGTAATAACCGATGCCCGGCTCAATAAACCCGGTCCGAAAATCCTGTACGTAAATCCTCAGTTCACAAAAATGACCGGTTATTCCGCCCCGGAGGTCCTTGGCCAGACCCCGCGTATTTTACAGGGTGCAAAAACAGACCGAAAGGTGCTGACTCAGCTAAAGAACAACTTAATAAAGGGAAAGCCTTTCAAAGGCCAGACCATCAACTACCGTAAGGACGGAAGTGAATTTTTTCTGGAATGGAATATCTCTCCCATCCGCGGCCTGAACGGTGATGTCAGCCATTACATTTCCATTCAGCGTGATATAACCGAACGCATGCGGTTGAAGAACGAGCTTCTGGCCCGGGAAGAGCAACTGCGATTGATGGCCGAGACTACAGACGACATTGTGAGCCTGCACCGGAATGACGGAGCGATTATAAACTGCAACCCTTCCATGGAACGCATACTGGGTTATAAACCACGTGAACTGATTGGCAAAAGCCCGTTTAATTTTTTTCATCCCAAAGACCAGGCCAAGGGTCTTGCCGAATTTGCGATGCTGTCGGTCAACGGAAAAACATCCACCTATAACTACCGGATGAAGCATAAAAACGGAACGTATATCTGGCTGGAATCCAGAGTGCAGCCCGCCGTAGATAAAGAGGGAAATATAAACTGCATTGTGGCTTTTTCAAGAAACCTGACCCACCAGAAAGCGGCACGTAACGAGTTGAAACTGCAAAAAGCCTATTTCGAACAACTCTTTGAAAGCTCACCGGAAGGGGTGGTCATTCTCGACAAAGCCGATCGCATAGTCAACGCCAACCGGTCCTTTCTGGATCTGTTCCAGCATAAAATGGAAGACATAAAAGGGGAAAACATCAATCATCTGATCATACCCGATCCGGATTCCGTCGATGAACTAAAAACCTCCTATAAGGCTCTGGGTAGTAATTCCCATCAGATAGAGGCCGTTAGAAAACGTAAAGACGGAACTCTTGTCAATGTATCCATTATAGGCGCCTCCATCGAATACGAAAAAGAGATTGTGGGTGTCTATGGGATCTACCGGGATATTACCCTGCAAAAAAAAGACGAGAATACCGTAAAGCAATCACTTAGGGAAAAAGAAGTTCTGCTGCAGGAAATTCATCACCGCGTCAAAAACAACATGCAGGTTATATCCAGCCTGCATAATCTACAGGCCCGGCAGATTAAGGATGAGCGGACCCTGGCTATTTTTAAAGAAAGCCAAAACCGGGTTCAGGCCATGGCCCTGATCCATGACCAGCTTTATAAATCGGATGACCTGGCCCAAATCAATTTCGGTGATTATCTGAAAGATCTGGTTCATCAGTTATTTTCATCTATCGGCAGATTTGGAATCAGCTATTCGGTCAAATCCGATCCGGTTTCCTTTAACGTGAACCAGGCCGTACCCTGTGGGCTCATCGTTAACGAACTCGTGACCAATTCCTTAAAACACGGTTTTGACGGGGGCCGGACGGGGAAAATTGAAATAAGTTTGAAGGACATTGACCACGAACATCTGCTGCTGGAGGTTGCAGACAACGGAGCGGGTTTTCCGCCTGATGTGGATTTCAAGAATACCAGTTCATCCCTTGGATTGCAGCTGGTAAATGGATTGGTTGGGCAAATCAAAGGAAAAATCACCCTATCTACAGGCAACGAAACCAGGTTTAGCATAAAACTGCCAAAATTTAGCCTTGATTAATCAAGTTTGCCTACAATAATATGGAAACCTGGTTCATTGTAATTGGGATGCCCCATCCAACCCTTAAAAATACATAAATTTGTGGACACAACGTATCCGGTTTATTTAAAAATAACAGTAATCCTCTTAGGAATAACCCTGTTTATATATGGCCTGGTCGTTGCCAAACTGATTCTGATCCCGCTAACGTTTGCAGCCTTCATGGCCAGCCTGCTTACCCCGTATTGTGACTGGCTGGAAACCAAAAAAATAAATGATATTGTAGCCGCCCTGATCGCGGTGCTCTCGGCCCTTATTGTGCTGATCGGCATTATGTTTTTCTTCTTTTCCCAACTCTCCAATTTCACCCAGGATTTATCATCCATCGAGGATCAGATCGCCGGCTTTATCGACCGCATGGGCGTCTTGTTTGCCCGGTCTTTTGGCGTCGAACCCGATCTGGGAATTGATTCCGCTTTCGGCACCCTGGTCAATTATATTGAAGAAAGCGGACCATCGCTTACCTCCGGCCTGATCAGTGCGGCGAGCAACGTGACCCTGTTTTTCATGATTCCCGTGTTTACGTTTTTTCTGCTGATCTACCGAAGCTTCCTCCGGGAATTCTTCTTTCGGGCTTTCGGTACTAAAGACGACGGCAAAATGAAATCGATCATCGAAAACCTCCAAAAAATTGCTCAGCATTACCTCACCGGCATGTTTATCGTCATTTGCATCCTGTCGGTCATGAACACGGTTATGCTGCTGGTCTTTGGCATCAACCACGCCCTTTTATTCGGGGTCTTCGCCGCCGTGCTGAACATCATCCCTTTTCTCGGTCCGTTGATCGGATCCATTCTCCCCATTTTATACGCCCTGCTTATGACCGATTCGCTCTGGATCCCGGTAGGCGTGCTGCTGAGCTTTTATGTGATCCAGCTGATAGAAAGCAATGTCCTGACTCCGGTCTTTGTAGGCGGACAGGTCAGCATCAATCCCCTCGTTACCCTTCTGGCTTTATTTATCGGTGGCATGGTCTGGGGGATAGCCGGCATGATCCTGTTCATACCGGGCATGGCCATTCTCAAACGGATCTGTGACGAGATCGAGGGACTGGAACCCTATGGCTATCTGCTGGGAGATGTACAGACGCGGAAGAAAACACGGCAGGCCAAGTTCTTAGACAAACAGTTCGATAAGATCAAAGACCGCCTTGAACATGAATCCTGAACGTTCCCCTATAATAAAGCTGTAGTTCACCGGATGAATCATTAATTTCAGGTTTTGAAAAATTATACTATATGAGCCAAAAGAACTTACTAATTGCCTTCGGAGGCATTTCGCCGGAACACGAAGTTTCGGTGTTAACGGCTTTGCAGGCTGTGGCGGCTTTGGATGAGTCCTACCATCCGGTTCCTCTTTACATTACGAAAAACGGGCGCTGGCTGACCGGCGATTCCCTGCTTGTGCTCGAAAATTACCAGGATTTAAAAAAACTGGAAGCGGGAGCGTACCCCTGTACCCTGGCCCTGGATGAAGCAGGCCATGCCGTGCTGATGGAAACCAGGGCCGGCTTTTTTTCCAGGCCGCGCCTTACCCCGGTTTATGCCGTTTTAAATGCATTCCACGGAGCCGACGGGGAGAACGGTTCTTTTCAGGGAGTGTGCGAAATGTTTAACCTTCCCTCCACCGGAGCCGGGGTTATCGGGTCCGCCGCAGGCATGGACAAACGCGTGGCCAAAGACCTGTGTTCGGTCCATGGCATACCGGTTACCGCCCAGGTGTGGTTCAGCGAAGCCGACTGGATCGACCGGGCCGAATCGCTGAAAGCGGATATCGTTGATTTGGGATTTCCGGTATTCGTCAAACCCGTCCATCTGGGCAGCAGTATCGGGATCAGCCGGGCGGCGTCCATAGCCGAAGCAGAAGAGGCTATTGAGACGGCCTTCCGGTATGATCAGGAAGTTATCGTTGAAGAGGCTATACAACCATTGATGGAAATCAACTGCTCCGTTCTGGGGGATGAAAGCACGGCCCGGGCCAGTGTATGCGAACAGCCCATAGGAAGAGAAGAGGTTTTATCATTCGAGGACAAATACATGAGCGGTGACAACGCCGCTAAGGGAATGGCCGCGGCCACCCGCAGGATCCCTGCTCCGGTAAGCGATGAACTTACCCGGCATATCCAGGATTTGTCTGTTAAAATATTCAGGCTGCTGCAGATTTCCGGGGTGGCCAGGCTGGATTTTTTGGTTAAATCTGACGAAGAGAAAGTTTACTTTAATGAAATAAATACGATTCCCGGATCATTTTCCTTTTACCTGTGGGATAAAACCGGCACTGATTTTCCCGATCTTCTCGATGAGATAATAACCATAGCCGTTAAAAGGAACCGGATGAAAAACGGCAGGGTCCGCAGTTATGAAACAAACTTACTTAGTACTAAATCTGTTCGGGGGATCAAGGGGCTGAAAAAGTGATGAACCATCCATCATGCCTTTGGGTATTTAATTCATATATTATACACAACTATCAATTATTTAAACTATGATGAAGAGTTATCCAAACATTTTATTGGCCCTGTGCGTACTGACATTTTTATTCCAGGCCTGCTCCGGCCGGAGCGTTGAAACGATCACCGTCGACCGGCCGGCGACCACCCCTGCTCCCCCCGACCGGCTCGACGATGTGGAAGGAGCATCCTCCGGCAATATTATTCGCATAGGGGAAATAAATAAGATCTCCAGCTTTGATCCTTTGTTTGCCTTGAATGCAGCTTCCCAGCGGACCATACAGATGATCTATGAGGGGCTGGTCGTCCTGAATGCCCAGGAACAGATTATTCCTGCCGGTGCCCGGCAATGGCAGGTCAGCGACGATTCCCTGCAATATACCTTCCGTTTGAACAGGAATGTTTATTTCCATGATGACCAAAGTTTTGGCAGCGGGATCGGACGCCGGGTCCGGGCTTCCGATTACAAGCAAGCCTTTGAACGCATGACTTCCCGTGATGTACCTCCAAACGCCGCCCGGTTATTTATGGATCGCATACGGGGTTTTGAAGCCTATTTCTATGAGCAGCGTGACGTATACGACCCCGAAGAACGGACGCTGGATGAAATCAACGGTGTTCGGGCCGTCAATGACAGTACCCTTACCTTTACCCTGATCGAACCGGATGCAGACTTCCTGCACAAACTCGCTTCCCCTTTTGCCGTGGTCTACCCGGGGGAAGCGCTTAGGTACCGCAGCCGGGGCATCAAAGACGAGCCCGTCGGCTCAGGCCCGTTTGCCTTCGGAGCCAGTTTCGGGGATACGCTGCATGTGCTGCAAAAGAACCTGGATTATTACCGGACCGCCAACGGGGATACGCTGCCGCTGGCAGACCGGGTGGAGATCCTGAACATTAGCGATGAAACAGAGATTTTCAGGCAGATCGTTCTGGGCCGGTTGAATGCGGTCATGGATATGGGCCCGGAAATGATTCGTACACTGATCGATTCCGGCAATGAGCTGCAATCCTCCTACCGTGATCAATTTGACCTGGAGGTAATTAATCACAGAGAACCCTTTGTTGTCCGTTATAACCCGGACAACCGGTTTGGGATCGGTTCCGGGCATGCCGCGGCCCTGGCCAATTGGCTATCCTTCGATTCCCTCAAATCCAATTCAGGCAACCCCTCTCTCGAGCTTGCCTATCGGGCTGAAGGTCAGGCCAATGATACCTATTTGCAGGATCTGCGGATGATATTTCCCCGGAACCAAAACAACCGGTTACTCCTTGCCTTCAGTTCCGATGCCTCTGCACAGTTATTAAGTGCCGGGATTATCGATTTGTATGATCAGGAATTTAACGCGGCCTTAATGGACCGGAGGGTATTCAGCAGAAATGTGATCCTGGCCATGGAGAAGGAAGTCCGGTACACGCCCGGTGCCATGCCGATTTTACCACAGGAGATCTTACGTTTTAATAAAGACCGCTATTTTCTGACCGATAAGCGAATACAGGGGATCAGGTTGAACAGCTATTCCTGGTGGCTTGACCTGAAGCATGCAGTCGTTACGGAAAGCTTATAAATACAGTTACTTTATATGACAATTTGCGTCATTGCCAACCCCGAAAAACTAGCGGCGAAAAAGCCGGTTCTGGATATCATATCCTGGGCGGCCGACCATAATGTCTGCATAATGTTTGATCAGAAGCTGAACCACTTCCTGGAAGGAAAACACTATGACCATGTAAAAGAAACCGGGGGTGAAACCGAAGCCGTTAAATCCTGTGATTACGTCATTGCCGTCGGCGGTGACGGTACCATGTTATGGGCAGCCCGGCGTATAGGTGATACCGGAAAACCCTTGCTCGGCGTCAACAGCGGAAGAATGGGTTTCTTAGCCAATATTCAGCAGGAAAAGGTCAATACGGCCCTCCACTACCTGCTGGCCGGAGAGTTTACACTGGATAAGCGGCATCTTCTTGAAGCCATGACCGCAAATGGAAAGACTTTCCTGGCTTTCAATGAGTTTCTATTCTCCAAGATGGGTAAAGCCTCCATGGTCACGCTGGTTGCCAAGTTTGACGGACAGTTCATCAACAAGTACTGGGCCGACGGGATCATCGTATCTACGCCGACCGGGTCAACGGCCTACAACCTCTCTTCGGGCGGGCCCATCGTTATGCCCGAAACCAATGTGTTTACCCTGACCCCGATCAACCCCCACACGCTGACTACACGTCCGCTGGTGTTGCCGTCAGACAAGATCATCTCCATTATTGTAGAGCCTCCGGGACAAGAAGTTCTGTTTTCAAATGACGGAGAAATTTGCGAAGTTGGGGAATCGCTGACCACCATCAATATTCAACGGTCGGGGTACACCATTGACCTGGTAAAATTACCCGGCCAGGATTATTTTAAAACCCTGCGCACCAAGCTGATGTGGGGAGCCGATTTCCGTGAACAGAGATAAATTATTAAACCGAAACAAAAAAAACTATTAAACATGAAAATTACCGTAGTAGGAGCCGGTGGCAATGTGGGCTCAACGGCAGCGCTTACCGTAGCTCAAAGAGATTTTGCAAATGAAGTGATCGCTGTTGACCTGGAGCGTAAAGACGGGGATAAAACCTTCTATCCATCCAAAGGCCGCGCCCTTGATCAATGGCAAACCGCACCGATTCACAACTTCGATACCCATCTTTCCGGAACCACCGACTATAAAGATACCGCTGATTCGGATATCTGCATCATTACTGCCGGAGTGCCGAGGAAACCGGGAATGAGCCGGGACGACCTGCTTGGCATTAATGCCAATATCGTCAGGACGGTTACCCGTCAACTGGTTGAACACTCTCCGGAAACGACGATCATCGTGGTATCCAATCCCCTGGACGTTATGACGTACGTGGCGTATAAAGCCTCCGGACTACCCTCCAGCCGTGTTTTAGGCATGGCCGGGATTCTTGATACGGCCCGCTACCGTGCATTTCTGGCCGAAGAGCTTCAGATTTCCCCAAAAGATATCCAGGCCCTGATCCTTGGGGGTCATGGCGATACCATGGTCCCTCTGCCTCGTTACACGACCGTTTCCGGCATTCCGGTCACCCAGCTTATCGGTAAAGAGAAACTCGATGCCATCATTGAACGCACCAAAACGGGCGGCGGCGAACTCGTTGGCCTGATGGGAACCTCGGCATGGTACGCCCCCGGCGCTGCGGCCGCTCAAATGGCCGAAGCGATTGCCCTGGATCAGAACAGGATTTTCCCCTGCGCGGCTTTCCTGGAAGGCCAGTATGGCCTGCGGGATCTGTACATGGGCGTTCCGGTTAAACTTGGCCATGGCGGCATCAGGGAAATCATCGAAATCGAGCTGGATGCCGGGGAGAAAGCCCAGCTTGACACTTCATCCGAACAAATACGCGGAGCCCTGGCCGATCTGGAAAGGATATTGAATAATTGATCTCCGCCACGGTAACTACTGTTACGGTGCCGAGATCAGGACAATATCCTCGGCGATAAGGCCTTTGTCGTTTTCTACCAGGTCGAATTCGAAAATCAGGTCCCGGCTGGGCAGAAAACTAATGTCGAAATCCTGCTCAAACTGGGATACATGGGCAAAAACCGTGCAGTAGGGCGAGCTTTTGGACCGGGAATCGGTAACCCATAATTTTTCATCCATTTTGGATAAATACCGCAAAAACCCATATCCGTCGTTGTGGGAGAAATCATAACACACGCCCCGTACCCTCGAGCCCACCGTGCCCCATTCATAGGGCGATTTGACCGGCATCATTCCCGGTATGATATAGCCCGATATGTACATGTCCACTTCGCGTTTAAGCTCGGGGGAGACATTATCGAAGCCCACCAGCTCGATGCGGCATCCTGCATTCTGGACCGCCGTGACGACCTTTGAGAACCCCCCATCGCTGCTCAGGAGCACGATTTTATCCAGGTCCCGGGCATGGGTCATCATATCGACGGCCATATCCAGATTGACGGCCGACTTGGTCACTAGATTACCCGTTTCCGGATCGGTGAGCTGTTCTACGGTTTTTTCGATGACCTTGTATTCAAAATCACGCAATACCTCGCAAAAGCGTGAGGTTTTATTATGATAGTTCTGATCTTCCTTAGCCCGGCTTTTATCGTAGGCCAGATAAACGTTCAGCCTGGATGCAACGCTTCCGTTTTCCCTACAGGCAAACTTTCGCAGTGTATCGTAGCGAAGGCCAAAACCACCGTTCATCGTGACACTGACCGCATCGACGTAAATACCTATTCGTTGCATAACTATTTAAATAATTTATGAGGTTCCCCCCAAAAGGCCATTAAAAATTTTCGGCCTCTTCTGGCAGGCAACCCTGCGGTTAAAATAATTGAACAAAGCCTGCAAATAAAATTATACCGTCGTCCGATGCACTTTTATGACCGCTGGTTTTTTATACGGTCATACGCATTTAATACATACTAAACATCACGTTGTCTTACAAACTTTGTGTTACTTAATCCTAAAGGTATAAGTATAAACAAACTTACGATGAATATCACAAATCTGCCCGTTAATTCATGAAGAAAGGGAAGTGAAACTAAATTGGCACCCAAAAGGGCCGCAACGGCTATGGCCATCATCAAAACAGCTTTTCCCAGCTGATAGGTTACCGGCATATAACGGCGGCTGTAAAACAGGATCATCATGCTCATGGACGCATAGCAGGCCAGCGTGGCCACGGCGGCCCCCAGCATGCCCATGACGGGTATTAAGGTTAAATTTAAAACCACGGTCACCACGGCCCCGGCCAGAGTGATCAGCGGCAGTTTACGAGTTTGCTCTTTGATAAAGATCCCGGCCGTAAAGTTAACGTACCATCCCTGAAACCAGTAGGCCAGCAAAAGGTAAGGGATTATGGGAAGACCCATCCAGTAACGGCTGTCGATCAGGGTGCCGTCCAGCAAAGGGATCCGTATCTGAACGATCTGCCCGGCGAATAAGCCCACGGCCAGAAAAATGACAGCGGCCGCCAGGTTGTAGAGCAGGAACACATCGGCAAAGGTCTTCTCCACTTTTTCGGCTTTGGCATATCTCATGAAAAAAGGCTGCCAGGCCATCCGGAACATCTGTACCGTTAACAGCATAAAAATGGCTAATTTATAACAGGCCGTGTAAATGCCGGTGATTTCTTCAGCCGTAAACCCGCCACCGTATATCCTCATTATATCGTTTTGCCCCATATTGTTAAGAAAAAAACGATCCAATACTTCATTAACCGCATAACCCACCCCGGCCGGTATATAGGGTATACCAAAATAGAGAGCTTTCTGAAAGACCGGAGTATCCCAGGAGCCGGCCAGCTTATCAAAAGTAAAAAACAGGAGAGTGACAAACGTGACAGCCGATGCAACCAGGTTGGCCAGCAGGATAGCCTCAATGCCCCAGCCCAGCAAGACGATCAGGTACAGGTTTAATCCAACCAGGATAAGTACACTTCCAAGGCGGATCAGGGCGAAGGTCCATGCCCGCCGGATCAGGCGAAGCTCGGCAAAGGGGATAGCCGACAGGGCGTCCAGCCAGAGAATGCCCAGCATCATCCAAAACAGATAGTGCATGCCCGGAGCCAGGCTTAGCAAGGGCGCCAGTACGGGAGTCAACAGCCAAAACAGCAGGGCCAATACGGTGCTGGCCCCCAACAGGAAAAGCTGCAGGGTTTTAAATACGTCCCGGGCAATCAGCCTGTCCGCGGCATACCGCAGGTAGGCTGATTCCATGCCAAACTGGAACAACACATTAAAAAAGATAATGGCACCGTAAATTAACCCTATTACGCCATATTCTCCGGGGTCAAAAAACTTAGTATAGAACGGGACCAGCAGATAGTTTATAAACCGGGCCACGACGCTGCTGATGCCATATACCAGGGTGTCGGAGAATAGTTCCCGTATTCGGCCCAAATTAACCTCAGTTACTGGTTTCCAGATGTTCGAGCGCCTGCACACCCAAAACATAGCTGTGAAATCCAAAACCGGTAATGACCCCGCTGCAGACGCCACCGGTCAGGGAATCGTGCCGGAAACTTTCCCGGGCATAGATATTGGATATGTGAACTTCCACCCTGGGACCCGTAAAAAGCGACAGGGCATCTCTGATGGACACCGAGGTGTGGGAGAGCCCTGCAAAATTTCCAAGTAAAGCGTCATAGGACTCCGTAGCACTGGCATGAATTTTGTCAATTATAGCCCCCTCATCATTGCTCTGGAAAAAAGTGAACGTATGGCCCGCAAACCGTTCCTGCAGCATTTTCTCCAGATCCTCCAGGGTTTCGTGTCCGTAAATCCCGGGCTCACGATTGCCCAGCGTATTTAAATTGGGGCCGTTTATAACCAGTATGTTCATCGAATTGTATTATGGGGTTGTACAATTGTACAGCTTTCAGCTGAGCTTATTGTATTCAGCGACACCTCTCCGGATCTTTTCAGCAATGAAGACCATATCCTCTTCGCTGACCTCCACGGAATGACTCAAAGAGAACGTTTGGTTTTTATCGTAAATAGGGATCAGATGAACATGGGCATGAGGCACTTCCAGACCTTCAACAATTATGCCGGTCCGCAAACAGCCCAATGCCTTATCCATTGCATGAGCAATGGGTTTTGCAAAGGTTATCAACCCCTGAAGACGTTCATCAGGCACATCAAAAAGGTAATCAATTTCTATCTTTGGAACTACCAGCGTGTGCCCCTCGCTCGATGGGTTGATATCCAAAAAGGCAAAATGATGTTCATCTTCGGCTATTTTGTTGGACGGGATCTCCCCGCTAATGATTTTCGTGAAAATGGTGGCCATGATATCGTATTTGATTGCAATTTTTGCCGGTTATCTTCAAAGTAAGATAAATGCAGCTATTTCACCAGTAAAACACCAACGCCGGACATTCGTTCTAAACTCAGCGGTTTTTTATTTCCCGGGGAGGAGCTTCATCATGAGCGGAAATTTAGTTAAGATCCGGACTTGATAAACCACGCAATCATTTTTATCTTAGGAGTCTTCATAAGAATCGGTAGCTCAGCTGGTAGAGCAACGGCCTTTTAAGCCGTGGGTCGTGGGTTCGAGCCCCACCCGATTCACTTTGATGTAACCATAACAACTTCCCACCAATAAGTTACATCAACAAAAAGATAGCCTGGTACATGATATGGTACAGGTATGCTTTAACGATATTTTATTTCTTCTAAAATAAAATATCGTGTGTAGCCATAGTCTTAATAAGACGTCACAGCGGAAAGCCTCCAAACAACCAGCTGTGTAATGAGAATCATTAGAAGATGTTAGAAAAAGATAAGGTTTCATTCAAGTTATCCAAGATCATCTTTATACCGAATGCTCTAGACAAAGGATACCAGGTAAAATATGTTTGCAATATATTTGCAAATAATGCCTTTTATGATTAATGAAAACTACAAAAGCCTCATATCGTTTATTTTCCTACGGGCTAATCCTCATGCTTATAGCATCGTTTAGTCTGCCAACTGTGGCCGCTTGCGCCATGGCCGGACAGGATTGCGAAAAAGAAATGGCGGATT
>JBBDRB010000101.1:0-76568 GCA_040905685.1 Balneolales bacterium
TATAAAGCGGAAAGATTATCATAAACATGGATTTTAGTTTTATACATATCGGAACATTGCACGCCGTATTACTCGGCTTTTTTACTATTGCGACCACCATACTGGCCCTGTTGACCCTGTCAAACTCCCTTCGGTTGCGCAATGTCCTGCAAACCTGGAAGGGCGGCAAGCTTGGAGGGTATCCTCTTTTTTCCAGTCTGTTTCTGGGATTTCTATTTTTCATGACCATGGTCATCTGGAATGCCGAACTTACCCGGTATAATACGGCTATGTACAGTTACATCTGGGTCGGGATGAACTGGTTTGTAGCCAGCCACATGATGATGAAACGATATATTACCGATCATGGCATCGTTAAGAATATAAATGACCCTTCCCAAACAATATCCTGGCATGAAATCGTTGATTATGCGGAGCGAAATGAAGAAAAAGATTATCGGTTTACTTTCATTTACCACAGCGGCGAAATCAGAAGCCGGAGGAAGGATGCTATTAAACTCGAGCTCAATGTCCCGCGGGAAGAAGTCGATGAATTCCGAAACATTCTCAGGAAGAAGCTGGACAGACGCTTTAATCCAACCGTTGTTATTCCCGATAATATTGAACAGATTATAAAGAAACAGAGCAATTAAGATCTAAACCGGATTTATTTGAATACGAATCACAAAGCTAAAGAGCGGGTATTATTAATAGGGTTGTTTGGTCCCCATACAGACCGCCCCCAGGCTGAAGAGCACATAGATGAGCTTGAACTGCTGGCGGATACGGCCGGCGGGATTGCCGTCGGAAAACTGTTGCAAAACCGGACTCACCCTGACCCGGGTACCTATCTGGGAAAAGGCAAGCTGGAGGAATTGGCAGCCATGGTGCAATCCGAAAATATTGATGCAGTCATCTTTGATGATGACCTTACGGCTACGCAAGCCCGGAACATTGAGAAGAGCTTGGATACCAAAGTGCTCGACCGAAGCGGACTCATCCTGGATATTTTCGCTTCGCGGGCGAATACGGCGGCCTCAAAAACCCAGGTTGAGCTGGCCCAGCTTCAGTATCTCCTGCCCAGGCTGACCCGCTTCTGGACTCACTTGTCGCGTCAAAAGGGGGGAATTGGGACAAAAGGACCCGGTGAAACCCAGATCGAAACGGACAGGCGGCTTATTTCACAGCGCATTGCTACCCTTAAAGATAAGCTTGACAAACTGGAATCGCAACGCAACGTTCAGCGCAAAAGCCGTTCCCAGGCCGTCAGGGTGGCGCTGGTAGGGTATACCAATGCGGGAAAATCTTCCCTGATGAATGCCTTAACCGATACCCGGGTTTTTGCCGAAAACAGGTTGTTTGCTACCCTCGATTCTACCGTAAGGCGGTTTACCGTCAACAAGGAAGACGTTCTGTTATCCGACACGGTAGGGTTCATACGGAAACTTCCCCATAACCTGATTGAAAGTTTCAAGTCAACCCTGGATGAAATCCGTGAAGCCGATGTCTTATTCCATGTTGCCGATGCCTCCTCTCCGGTCCTGCGTGATTACATCGACACGGTGCATAAAACCTTGCTGGAAATAAACGCCGAAGCCAAACCCGTTGTCCTGATCCTGAATAAAGTCGATAAGGTTAACGACAGCAGCTATCTGGCCGGATTGAAGACGGAATATCCCGATGCCGTTCTGGTTTCCGCCACCCGGGGAATAGGTCTTGAAAAGGTCAGTGAACGGTTAATGCACCTGTTGGAAAAAAATTATATTTATCAGGAAATAAGGGTTCCCGTGAGCAACTCCAGGGTCGTTTCCTTTCTGCATGACGTCGCGGAAATCCATCATAAGGAATACACTGAGCATGACGTATCGCTGGCTTTTAAAATTAATAAAAAACACCTTGGCAAATTAAAAAAACTGCTAAAACGGAGCGAAATGCGACAAAGTTTTGTTGAATAATTTGGTGATTATATAAGGATTTGTTATTTATAAAGCATGCTGGTACTGGAAATCATAAATATTGACATATTACCGCTCAGGGTAGCCGATTCGGCCGAAGCCGCCCTTGACTCCATGAAGGAGTACAAGGTGGACGAGCTGCCTATAGTGGATCATACAACACGCAAACTCATTGGTGTCGTGTCGCGTGAGAGCCTTGTGGATAACGAATCCGGCAAGCCGGGCCTGTTTGCCGTTCGCCGCCGGAATCCCCTTACGGCTACACCCGATCAGCATGTATTCGATGTCGCCCGGACGATGATCCTGAATAACCTGAAACAGATCCCGGTGGTCGACGAAAAGGATAACTTCCTGGGGGTCATCCTAAGAACGGAACTCTTTCGTGCCCTGTCGGGCATGCTCAACGTTTCCGAGCAGGGTTCGGTCATTACCATAGAACAGGAAAAGCAGGATTTTACCTTATCGGAAATCGTACGCATCATTGAGTCGGAGGATGCTAAAATACTTGGCATCGCCGTTCAGTCACCTGGTGACATCAGTGATCATTTTCGCCTGTCGATAAAGATTAACCTTACGGATATGACCCGGGTAAAAGCCGCCCTGAACCGCTATGGTTTCATTATTACCCAGGAATCAGGAACAGAGCCGGAGAATCAGGCAGAATATGAGGATCGTGCTGATGAATTCATCCGGTTTCTGGATCTCTGACGGTTAGACCCTGATGCCGGAACGTGAATTTGCTGAAAATTATCGCCCCGGAATCCGGTACATGAGCCTTATACTTAGTATATTCTCTACCGGTATTATTAAATTAAATTAAGTAGTGGTTTTGAAACATAAGTATCATTTCACCCTTGCGGCCATCCTGTTTGTGTTATTTGGGTTTGCATCCCAGACCCTGGCTCAGCATATTCCAGAGGCCGATAATGAAGATTATCATACAGCCTTACGGCTTTATCAGGAAGGACTTTATGAAAATGCGATTGAGTATTTCAATCGTTTCACAGAGAAATTTCCCGAGAGTTCACTGGATGAAAATGCCCGTTACCACCTGGCCCTTGCTCATGCGAGGCTGGATATGGATAGCGCCGATACGTATCTCGAAGAGTTTATCAGTCGTTATCCCACGGGTTACCGGGCCGTTGACCTTATGATCCACTGGGCAAATGACAGGGCCGGCAATGAAGAATACGATGTTGCCCTGCAGTACTACGAGCGGGCTTTCCAGATCAACAAGAACAGGGACAAAGCGGCCCTGCTCTACTATCGCATGGCCGAAGCGTCTGTTGAACTGGGGGACATTGGCGGAGCCTCCTCCTATTATCTGAAAATCGCCGATAATTACCCGCAGACCGAATTGGCCCCGACGGCTTTGTATGCCCGGGGACGACTGTATCTGAGTGAAGGACAATATCAGGAATCGACCGATGCCTTCGAATTGCTGCGTGAGATTTATCCTAATCATATAATGACCAGAAGGGTGGGCACGGCCCTGGGGGAATCCTACTTTCAGCAAAGACGCTATGAAGAAGCCATTTCATCCCTGCAGGATGCTATTCCTCATCTGGACGATGAATCGGAATCCAGGGCCATTCTCCTGATCGCGGAAAGTTATAATTACCTCAGTCAGTTGCAGTCCGCCATTAATTATTATCGGCGCTATATCAACTTGAATGAAGGCAAAGACCGGGTAAACCTTGCGCATTACGGCCTGGGTTGGGTGTATCACAAACAGGAGGTGTATCACTGGGCCGCACAGTCGTTTGGAAAGGCTGTTAATGGAGAGGGGGAAACTTCCCGGAAGGCCCTTTATTATAAAGCCGTCAATGAAAAGCTTAGTGGCCGGTATGACCTGGCCATGAAAAGTTTTCAGGATTTTGGCGATCAGTACAAGAACGGGTTCTGGGTAGAGACGGCCTATCACGAATGGGCGGTCACGGCCTTTGAAATGGGCAATAATACAAAAGCCCTGGAAGTGCTGCTTAATCTGATCCGCAATGGAGATGACCTTGAAAAGCCGGGAGTCATTCTTACCTTGCTCGGTGAATCCTATTTTGCCAATAACGAGTATACGCGGGCCATGCAGGCTTTTGAAGAAGCGGAAAAACTCGTCGATGTCGATCCCACGATTCAGCGCCAGGCCCGCTTTCAACGCGCCTGGGTCCAATATCAAAATCAGGCATACCGTTCAGCACAGACCACGTTTCAGGAAATTTATGAGGAGGACACCAGCGGCCCCCTGGCCGGCGAATCCTTATTCTGGAGTGCGGATTCCTATTATAACATGGATAACTGGTCCCGCGCCAGTTCTCAGTTCGAACGATTCTTAAACGAATACCCGAATCATGAATTCAGCGGCGCTGCCCGATATTCACTGGGATGGACCTATTTCAACACACAGCAATACGAAAAAGCCGTGGGTCCGCTCGTCCGTTTTCTTGAGGAATATGAACCGCCCCCGATAGCCCTTTTTCCCTATGACATAGATACCAAGCTCAGGTTGGCCGATGCTCATTACGCCCTGGGCAATTATGACGAGGCTATTCCCTATTACGAGGAAGCCACCGGTGCCGACCCGGGAGGCGATTATGCCCTGTTCCAGATTGGGAATAGTTATCATAGGGATGAACAATCATTTGAAGCGGTAAGCACGTTTCGACGGCTCATACGCATATACCCTGACAGCCGGCTTCGCGAGCAGGGTCAGTATAACATCGGATATATTTACTTTCTGACGGGTAATTACAGCCAGGCCATAGAGGAATTCAATGCATTGATAAGGCGTACCCCCAATTCGACATGGGCGGCCCGTTCCCAGTACAATATAGGAGATGCACATTACAATGCAGGGTTGTTTGACGAGGCCGTTGAAGCGTATAAAAAAGTACTGCAAAACCATCCGCAAAGTGATTATATCATAGAATCCATCAATGGCATTCAGTTTTCCCAGCTGGCTGCAGGCGAAGAAGACAGCAGTGCCGAAATTATGGAGGATTTTCTGAACAGCCATCCTCAATCGGGAACGGCCGATCGGCTGCGCTACCGTCTGGCCGAGAACCATCTGCAGGCCGGCAATTATGAGGCGGCCGTCTCCTCGCTGCGCAATTACATACGCATTACCAATTCAGACCGCCTGGTGGCCGAGGCACACTATCATATCGGAATGGCCTTTGAGCGGCTCGATGATCCTGATTCGGCTATTCGGGAATATCAGCTTATCGTCAGCGAGCATTCCGGGTCCGATCGTGCCGATGAGGCTTTACTGAACCTGGCCATGCTGTATTATGACAAAGAGGAATTTGGGCTCTCCATAAGCGCTTATGAGGCCTTGATCAGCAAATCATCGGCCCTGGCCATGGAAGCCCGGGTGGGCGCCGGCAAGGCCTATCTTGCATCCGGTGAAACCGATAAGGCCCAGGAGAAGTTTTCGGAAGGAATAAATGAGGTCGCCGGCCATGAGGATTCCAGGCTGGGTCTGGGCAAAGTGGCCATCGCCAAAAGAAATTATAACGAAGCAGAGCAAATCTTCAGTGATATAGCCAATTCAAGTTCGGCGAGGGCCGGAGCAGAAGCCCAGTATCATCTTGGCCTCGTCTATCAAAACCGGTCAGATTATGACAATGCCCTCCGGGCCTATTCCAATGTGCGTGTTCTGTTTGAAGGCTATGATGAATGGGTATCAAGATCGCTGTTACGGTCCGCTGAATGTCACCGGTCCCTGGGCGCCGACAGTGAAGCCGAGAATGCATTACGGCAACTGATTGAAGGGTATCCCGATTCCGGCCTGGCCTCGGAGGCCGCTTCCATATTAAATTCAAGCCGATAACCGTTAACTAACCCATACCGTGATCCAAACCGTTTTTCCAGCTTCGAGCCTTAACGGAACCGTCTTTATACCTCCCGATAAATCCATTGCTCATCGTTCGGCCCTTTTTGCGGCTCTTGCCGAAGGCACTTCCGGGATATCGAATTATTCCCTTGCGGCCGATCCCCAGACCACGCTGAACTGCATACGGCAGCTGGGTGTGCGGGTAGAGGCCGACGGCCCAAACGTACGCGTTTACGGGAAAGGCCGGTTTGCGCTGGAAACGCCGTCAGGCGAGGTGGATTGCGGCAATTCCGGTACGACGATGAGGCTTCTCAGCGGTATCGTGGCAGGCTCGGGCATGGAAGCTACCCTGACGGGAGACCATTCTCTGACCAACCGGACAATGAAACGTATCCTGGATCCCTTACGAATGATGGGGGCTCCCGTCAGTGCCCGGGAGGGGATGTATGCCCCTCTCCGCTTCTCAAAACACGGGGGACTAAAATCCCTGAATTATGAGCTGCCTATTGCCAGTGCCCAATTAAAATCCTGCATCCTCCTTGCCGGACTTTTCAGCAGGGAAGAGACTACGGTGATCGAAAAAATGGAAAGCCGCAATCACACGGAGGAACTGCTGAAGCTGCGTACGGATCGTCGCAATGGCTGCAAGGTAATCTACAGCAGTTCCGCCTCTCTCGTTCCCCTGCAGAATTATGCGGTTCCCGGAGATTTTTCTGCCTCGGCTTTCTGGATGGTAGCCGGCAGCATTCATGACGATGCCCACATCATCCTGCCCGCCGTGGGCATCAATCCCAGCCGGACAGCGGTCCTGAATATATTGCAGCGCATGGGTGCCGACATTAAGCTGCACGACCAACGAAAGCAGGGAAACGAACCCATTGCCGATATAGAAATAAGGAAGGCCGGGTTAAAGGCCATTACCCTTTCTCCTTCCGATATCCCCAATTGCATTGATGAGCTGCCTGTACTGGCCGTAGCCATGCTTTTTGCCGAAGGCAGGTCCGAATTCAGAAAGGCCTCGGAATTGCGGCATAAGGAATGCGATCGCCTGAGTGCCATGGCCGGGATGTTACAGAAGGTGAATGCTGAATTTACGGAACATGCCGACGGACTGACGATTTTCGGTAATCCGGAATTTACATCACAGGGGGCCCGGTTCGAATCCCTCCATGACCATCGCATCGCTATGTCTGCTGCCGTGCTGGCCAGCAAATGCAGTTCTGCGTCAGTGGTAGAGGATGCAGAATGTACGGCTATTTCCTATCCTGATTTTTTCAAAGACCTTGAAAAAATCAGGATAGATTAAAGGACTTCCTGTAATTCGATATTTGGAAAATCATCCATTCCTTCCCCGAGAACGACCGCAGGCTCCAGCGCAATGACCTTGACGCGGTCACCGGGCTGGAAAGCATTGCGGTTGTCGGTATGAACGAGGCACTCCCGGGTTTTGACGCGAACACGGTAGGTAATATCATGGCCCTTGAAATCTTTGGAGAGGATCTCGCCCGCGGTTCCGGGACCGTCGCTTTCCAGTGGTTTCAAAGCAAGGTGTTCCGGACGGATGGAAACCAGGATCCGGCCGTGGGAGGACCGGCTTAACATTAACCGTCCGATCTCGGTTTCAGCCTCCGAGCCCTGCGCTTCAGCCCGGATCAGGTTGGTCGTTCCCAGGAACTTCGCCACAAATTGGGTCCGCGGCCGGTAATAGACCTCCTCGGGCGTTCCCACCTGTTCGATGATCCCTTTATTCATAACGGCAATGCGGTCGGCGAAGGATAAGGCCTCTTCCTGATCGTGGGTGACCAGCAAGGCACTCATCCCTGCCTTTTTCAGAAGGTGGCGTACTTCGTCCCTTGTAGACTGACGTAGCACGGCATCAAGGTTGGAAAAAGGTTCATCCAGTAAAAGCAGTTCCGGCATGGGTCCGATCGCCCGGGCCAGGGCCACACGCTGCTGCTGTCCCCCCGACAGTTCGTGGGGTTTGCGATGCATGTATTCACGCAGACCCATCATGCAAATGAGTTCAATGGCATGTTCTTCCCGCTTGTCCCGTGGAATACTCCTCATCCCGAAAAGCACATTTTTAAAGACGCTTAAGTGAGGAAATAATGCATAATCCTGGAACACGAATCCGATGCCCCGATCTTCGGGAGAAGTATATTTTTCGGGTGATGCAAGAATTTTACCGTTTAGATGTACCGTTCCCTGTCCGGAATTTTCGAAGCCGGCAATGATACGTAGCGTAGTCGTCTTACCGCAGCCGCTGGGACCCAGCAAAGCAAATATTTCATGCTTTTTTACTTCAAAGCTTACCTGGTCAACAACATTGCAGTGGTCAGGTTTAAAGCATTTGGTGAGTCCTTCAATAGTAAGTAATGCACTCATGTTCTTTTCCATTCTTTAGCAAATAAAAGTCCGACAAAAATTGATGAAAATATCAGGATAGTCAATGCGTAGGGAGCAGCCTGGGCAAACATGGCTTCATTCGAATAGCTCCATACATTAACAGCGAGTGTTTCAAAACCAATAGGTGATAATAAAAAAGTAATAGGTAACTCTTTCATGGCCGACAGAAACACGAAGGCTGCTGCGGCCACCAATCCCCCTCGCATCAGGGGAAAGGTGGATTTAAAAAAAGCAAGAAACCTGTTGTAGCCCAAAGAGCGGGCAGCTTCCTCAAGACGGGGTGAGGCCTGATATAAGGCGCTCCGCACCGGTCCGACCGCTTCAGCCAGGAAATGAAGGGTATAGGCTGCTATCAGGAGAAAAAGCGTCTGGTACAGGGCCGGTAAAGCGCTCAGGGTAAAAAATACCAGGGCAAGCGCAAGGGCTAAAGGCGGGGTTGCATAGCCCAGGTAAGATACCCGTTCCAGGGAGCGGGTGATCGCAGACGGACAGCGAACACTGATGTAAGCTATAGGAATGGCAAGCGCGGTAGTAAGTACAGCAGCCGGCGCCGAGGCAAAAAGAGATGCTGTTAATGCATCACGCAGGCCGCTCCATATTACCGTGTCTGCTTGTTGGAATATCCAGTGGAAAATAGTCATTACCGGTAATACGAGAGAAGCAAAAATCAACACGGTTACAAAAATCCATGCGGGCCATTTCCAGGAATCCAGGCTGACCGGTCTGGCGAGTTTCTCACTTCCCGTTCCGGTTCGTGAGAAAAATAAGCCGCGTAGAAGGCGATATTCCATCACGAGCACCGTAATGGTGACGGCCAAAAGCATCAGCGCAAGCCAGGCAGCGTAAATACGATCATAAGAGGCGGCATACTGCAGGTATATGGCATAACTGAAGGTTTCAAAACGCATCAGGGAAACCGCGCCGAAATCTCCTAAAACATAGAGGCCGATAATGAGGCAGCCGGCATACAGGGCTGGTCTCAGTTGCGGCAGGATCACGCGAAAAAAGACCTGCGCCGGCCGGTAACCCAGTGAGCGTGAAACTTCTTCAAGTGATGGATCCAGGCCCAAAAGTCCGGACCGGAGGTTGAGGAAAAGATAGGGGAAAGTGTATAAGCTGATGGCCAGAAGAGAACCCCAATATCCACTGATGCGGGGAAGTTCTATCCCGAAAACCTGGTCAAGAGTGCCGTTAACCCCGGTGAAGCCGAGCAGGGCATAAGCCATCACATAGCCCGGAATGGCTAAAGGCATCACGCCAAGCAAGGTGAGGATTTTTTTCCCCGGTATGGTTGAGCGTGTAGTAATCCAGGCTAATGGTACGGAAATAAGCAGCGTAATAACAAGAACACCCGCTGTGAGCAGCAGGGTGTTGTACAGCAGCATAAGATTGCGTTCCCTCCAGATCAAATCCAGAGAAACCGCGAGATCTGCCTCCAGAGCACGGACCAGAAGGTAAGTGAACGGTATCAGTATCCCAAGACAGACGATTACCGCCGGCAAGGTAAAATACCAGGGGGACAAGTTACCATATCTTAGCTTGCTTATAATAGCCCGGCCTCCCTCAGCATTTTCAGCGTGCCGTCGAGGTCACTTAGTTCTTCCAGAGCTACATCGGGGCTCAGTCCGGCAGGATTTTCGTGACGCAGGCTGCCCTTTACATCAGGAATAACAGGATATTCGTAAACCTCTTCCGTAAAATATTCCTGAGAAGGAGTTGATAACAGGAATTCAATAAATTGAATGGAGGCATCTTTATTAGTCGCGGAATTTAGCAGGCCTATTCCCGAAACATTGACAAGATTGCCGGGGTCGCCTGCCTCAAAAAAAGTTTGATCAACCGGAAAATCGGGGTCATTTTCCAAAAATCGATATAAATAATAATGATTTACCAGACCCATATCGATTTCGCCGGCGGCGATAGCCTGAACAATGGATGTATTATTCGAATAACTTTCAACGCCATTTTGTTTCACGCTTTCCAACCAGGCAAGTGTTTGTTCATTTCCCTTCATTGATCTCATAGCCGTTAAGAAAGATTGAAACGAGCCATTGGCAGGAGCCCATCCAATCCGGTTTTCCCAACGGGTATCGTCAAGTTCAAACACACTTTGCGGAAGCTGTTCCGCATCAACGCGTGAAGTTGAATACGCGAGAACACGAGCCCTACCGCTGGTAGCAATCCATTTGCCGGCCTGACCGCGGTATTGCGGGGGTACGATTTCGAGCGTGTTTTGAGGAAGATCTCCGAAAAGGTTTTCGGCGTTAACGGCGCCCAAAGCACCGGCATCCTGAGCCCAAAACAGGTCGGCAGGGCTTCTGCTGCCTTCTTCCAGCAAAGCAACGGCGAGCTGTGTCGTTCCGCCATACCGTACGCGAACGGTTATGCCTGTTTCTTCTTCAAATTTCTGAATAATAGGATCGACAAGTGCTTTGCTTCTTCCGGAATATATGGTAAGACTTTGGGCTGGTGCAATAAGAGGGAGACAAAGTAATAATGTCAGGGTAATAAATAAAATAAGGGGATGTGGACGCATAATGTTTTTTTTAGAGTCATATTTCTTTTTAAGATTGAATCTAAATAAAAATAAGGATTTCAAAGGAGAAATCATCGGAAAAAGATGGGGAGATATTAATCTTTCCCGTGGCTACTCTTCAACCCTGTTGCAGTTATTCTTAAGGAATACGGCCAGCTCGTCTTTCTTTACCCTATGTTGAGCCAAAGCCATGATGTGCAGATACAGGTTTTTCGGATCGGAGGACAAATGCCAGCCGTTCATATGCAGAAAGGTATACATGGCCAGAAGGGTGATGCGCTTATTGCCGTCTATGAACGGATGGTTAAGGCAGAGATGGTAGCCATAGGTTGCCGCCATTTCGAATTCATCTTTGCATAAGTATTTGCCTTCAAAGCTGACCTGAGGCTGGGCCAGCGCCGACTCGAGTAGCTTCTGATCCATCAGTCCGTCGGATCCCCCGTATTTTTGTATCTGATCCTGATGAAAATACAGCATCAGTTTACTGGTTAAAAATTTCATTATTTATTTAGCCAGTTCACTCAAAACTTCACGGTATTCACTATTGGCTTTGCGGTAAGCGCGGATCCACAGGGCAAAGTCGGGATCCTGAAGGTTAAGGAATATACCTTCCTCCCGTTCTTCGACGACCAGGGTATCACCCTCGCTCAAATGGTATTTCTCGATGAGCTGTTTCGGAATGATAACGCCCAGGCTATTCTCTACTTTGCGGAGTTTGAGGAGCATGTCGGTCCGTATTATTGTGCATTCACACCCTTATAACTTCGACTGCACCCCGGTATTATTTATTTCAGACTTTTTAATGCCCTGCCACTTCAGTTTAATGCTCTGCCCTCTTCAGTTAACCATTCGCAAATATGGTCGATGGCCGTAATTACCGAACTGAATCCCAGATCGGCATGACCGTTTGTGGAATTGGTCGTATAATTGTTCAAAACCTTTTCACCGTCGAAATCAACATAGGCGATACGGGCCGTTAATTCTTCTTCGGGACGGCCAAATACGCTGCCCGGTAGCATGGCAACTCCTGTATCTTCCAGTATCCGTTCACATAGGGCGGTGCTTCCGATAATCCCTTTTTTGGCCAGGGCTTCCTTAAAGGGACTGAAATCCGGGAACAGGTAAAACCCCCCTTCGGGCTTGCCGACGATCACCCCGGCATCATTTAACCGGGAGGCCAAATGGTTGCCCAGCGTGGAAAGTACGGACCGTGATTTCGTAAGGTAGGCTTCGATATCATCACCGCCCTCAAAAGCTTTGACGGCAGCATATTGTATGGGGGCACAGGTAGAGGTATACGTTTCGCTGGCAATGACAGCCATTGCATTCTTTAGCTTACCCAGGGCTTTGGGAAAGGTAAACGTACCCAGTCTCCAGCCGCCGGCCCCGCACCATTTGCTTAATCCGCCACTGACAATGGTACCTTCCGGATAGTACCTGGCAATAGATACATGTTCGCCCTTATGATGCAGTTCCCCGTATATTTCATCGGAGAGCACCACGATACGGAATTTCCGGGCAACAGCGGCCAGGG
Source organism: Balneolales bacterium (assembly GCA_040905685.1). Lineage (GTDB taxonomy): Bacteria > Bacteroidota > Rhodothermia > Balneolales > Natronogracilivirgulaceae > JBBDMU01. Next base: position 12,240 of record JBBDRB010000101.1, read on the forward strand.
CTTTCAATTCACTTTCATCGTAACTGTATCCTGTCGGGTTTGACGGGTAGTTCAGAATTACAATCCGGGCTCTGTCGGTATCCTGCCGGCATAGATTTTCAAGTTCATCGGGGCAGAGCCTCCATCCGTTATCCGGATTGGTTTCCAGCCACCGCACGGGTCGCCCGGCGATATGGGCCTGGGGAGCGTAGGATACCCAGCTCGGGGTCGGTATCACCAGATCGCCATAATAGACCATCTGCAGCAGGAACATGAGCTCTTTCGAGCCGGGAGCAATCATCACGTCATCACCGCTGCAATCTATTCCCTGCTTTCGTGTATGATATCCGGCTACCGCTTCGCGAAGTATTCCCAGGCCCTTGACAGGTAAATAAGCCTTTTGGTGAACATTCCGCCTCAATTCTTCCTGAACGGCCAGGGGAACCGGAAACGGAGACTGACCGAGACCCAGTTTATAAATGGTCCGCCCTTTCTGCTGAAGTTCATAGCATCGTTCATTTATGGCCAGGGTAGCCGAGAGGGGGAGTCCGCGTATGTTAAGATTCAGGTGGGTGACCTGTTCAGGAATGGTTTGGATAGGCATGTTACCGGTTCGGATTTAAATATTACATTGTACTCGAGTCCTTTAATGATCATATTGATCAATAAATATACTAACAAGTATAGATATCATTTATTTTAGAATAATTATATAATTTTATGTTATATAACATGTTGTATATCTATTAGTAACAAAGCAGCAACCGTATTAAAAGTGTTACTATTCGGGTTCATAATCAAGAGAAATATTAAGAAACACGAAAGTTATGAAAATATTTTACATTCTTCCTTTAATCGTTGTAATCCTGTATATAAGTAATAAACTTAGTTATCATTTCCTGAAGAAACGGATACTGGAGCGGCAAAAATGGGATTTGAATATTTGCTGCGGCAAAACAGACGGGGGCGGAATCAATGCCGACATCTTCAAGCATGATTCGGTTCCGAATTTTATTCTAACCGGGGATATCTACAACCTTCCCTTTAATAATAAACAATTCAAAACCGTTTTATGCTCTCACACCATCGAGCATGTTGAGGATCCTGAATTATTCTTTAAGGAACTGAACCGGGTTGGTGAAAAGGTCAGTCTGGTTATCCCTCCATTATGGGATATTTCTGCCGTATTTAACGCTCTTGAGCATAAATGGATCTTCCTGACTTTTAAAAAAGAACATGAGACGCTGCCGCCCTATGTCAAACTGCCTTTTTCAGAGACCATTCATAACCATTTTGGCCAGAAAGTAAGTTCATAGGTTCTGATTCGTTAGGTTTTCATAGAGAATGCATTTTACGTAAATTCCAGGCATGTGATGCCGGCTTATTTCCATTAAGATTTTTACCCTGCTTTGATACCCCCTCTTATTCGTGAAAATGTTAACCTGAAAGCATATAATAGCTTTCAGGTTGAGGCCGGAGCACGCTATTTGGCCGATGTGGTTCATCCCGGGCAGTTAAAGGATCTGCTTTGCCACGGAAGTTTCCGGGACATGGATAAGCTGATCCTGGGTGGCGGCAGCAACATCCTGTTCAGGAATGAATTTAACGGGCTGGTCATAAAAATATCCATTCCGGGGATTGAACCCGTAAGGGAAGATGAGGACCATATCTGGATTAAAGCAGGAGCCGGGGTGGACTGGCACAGTTTCGTTCTGCATTGCCTGCAGCATAACTATGCGGGGCTGGAAAATCTCTCCCTTATTCCCGGAAGTGTGGGGGCCTCTCCGATACAGAATATCGGGGCCTATGGGGCTGAGCTGGATCAGGTTTTCTATCAGCTGGAGGGCCTGGATATCGAAAGCGGTGAATTCAGCCGGTTCGATAAGCCGGATTGCGGATTTGGATACCGGGACAGTGTTTTCAAAAAAGAGCTTAAAGGCCGGTTTATCATCACTTCGGTTCAGGTCAGGCTGCATAAAAAAGCCAGGCTGAACCTTAGCTATGGGGCTATTTCGGATACGCTGGATGCGATGAAAATAAAAAACCCGACCATACGCGACGTGAGTGAAGCGGTTTGCGTGATCAGGAGAAGCAAGTTGCCAGACCCCTCGGAGTTGGGCAATTCCGGAAGTTTCTTTAAAAATCCGGTCGTCGATGCTTCTGTGCTGGAAAGCCTGAAAAAAGAGCATCCCGACATGCCCTATTATAGGTTATCGGACCAAAGGGTAAAAATTCCGGCCGGCTGGCTTATCGAGCGCTGCGGATGGAAGGGCAAAACCAGAGGCAAAACCGGCATCCATAAAAAGCAGGCTCTGGTGATCGTCAATTACGGCGGGGCAACAGGCAGGGAGATCTATGACCTGGCGATGCTGGTAAAACAGGACGTTTGCAGGGAGTTCGGGATACCGTTGATGCCGGAGGTCAACATCGTCTAATACCCTTCGTTCTCAGCCGGAATGCAGGGATTTTCTCAGGCCGCTGATCTCTTTCAGGGCCTTATCAATGGTTAAAACCAGATCGTTAAGATCCACGGGTTTGGTGATAAAATCATAGGCTCCACGATTCATGGCCGTCCTGATGTTTCCCATATCGGCATACGCCGATACCATTATGGTCTTCCTGACTGGGTTAGCCATAGACTTAATTTCTTCGAGCAGTTCGAGCCCGTCCATGCCCGGCATTCTGATATCGGTCAGGATGAGGCTGATATCCTGGTTTTCAGCCAACAGTTCCAGGGCATGCTCTCCATTAGCGGCAAACCGGAACACAAGGTGTTGTTCGGTTATCTGTTTTCTGAATTTTTGCTCAATGAGCAATTCCAGCTCAGGTTCATCATCAACGACAAGTATCGCTTCCGGCATAGGGTTTACTTCCGTTCATAAAGGTAAATTATCATGCTTCTTTCTGGGGACTGAATCCACTTTGTGCTGGATCATCTCCATGGCTTTAATTAGTTTTTCACGGGTTTCGCCAGGCAATATGACATCGTCTATATAACCCCGGGCAGCGGCCCGATAGGGATTGGCGAAGGTGTCCTCGTATTCTTTTTCAAGCTTAAGCTGCCTGCCGTTTTGATCATCGGAATCCCCGATTTCTTTTTTAAAGATAATCTCCACCGCCCCTTTTGTACCCATCACCGCAATTTCGGCAGTAGGCCAGGCTACGTTGTAATCGGCGCGTATGTGTTTGGAGTTCATTACATCATAAGCCCCGCCGTAGGCTTTTCGGGTGATGACCGTCATTTTCGGTACGGTGGCCTCACAAAAAGCATAAAGCAATTTGGCTCCGTGCTTGATAATACCCCCCCATTCCTGGTCTGTGCCGGGAAGAAAACCCGGTACATCTTCAAAGACGAGCAAGGGAATATTAAAGGCATCGCAAAAGCGAACGAACCGGGCTCCTTTCAGGGAGGCATTAATATCAAGGCATCCGGCCAGGGATAAGGGCTGATTGGCAACGATACCCATGCTTCTTCCCTCCAGCCTTGCAAAGCCAATGACAAGATTATCGGCATAATGTTCATGCACTTCCATAAAGGACCCCTCATCGGTGATCCCTTCTATTACCTCTTTGACATCGTAAGGTTTATTGGCATTGGCAGGGACCAGCGCATCCAGATTGGCGGCTTTCTCAGGGTTCGGCTTTTTTGCGTCCCGGGCCGGTGTTTTCTCTTCACAGTTTTGTGGTAAATAGGTGATGAGGTCGCGTATGCGGTTCAGACAATGCGCATCGTTTTCAGCCGAAAAGTGAGCCACCCCCGACTTTGAATTATGGGACATAGCCCCGCCGAGGGCCTCGGAGGTGACTTCTTCCTGGGTCACCGTTTTCACGACATTGGGTCCGGTGACGAACATGAAGCTGGTTTTTTTTACCATGAAAATAAAATCGGTAATGGCCGGGCTGTACACGGCCCCTCCTGCACAAGGACCCATAACGGCCGATATCTGGGGAACCACACCCGAGGCCATGCTGTTTCGCCAGAAGACCTCGGCATACCCGCCCAGGGAAGCCACTCCCTCCTGAATCCGTGCCCCGCCTGAATCATTCAGGCCGATGACAAGGACTCCGTTTTTAACGGCGAGGTCCATAATTTTGCAAATCTTCTCTGCATGGGCCTCAGATAGGGAGCCTCCGAAAACGGTAAAATCCTGACTGAATACATAGACCGGCCGGCCGCTGATCTTCCCGAACCCGGTCACCACCCCATCGCCGGGGTAACTTTGCTTGTCTATGCCAAAATCGGTACCCCGGTGACGGACAAAAGCCCCGATTTCCTCAAAGCTTTTTTTATCGAGTAAAATATCCAGGCGTTCCCGGGCGGTGAGCTTGCCGGTTTTGTGCTGCTTGTCAATTCTTTCTTTTCCTCCGCCAAGGTGCGCTTCTTCCCTGAGCTTTTTCAGGATCTCCGTCTTGTCATTTGTCATTATCCGAGCCGTATCAAAAGTGGCTATTTCCTGTTAAAATATTCCTGGAGCCGGTCGGTAAAATCAACAGCAGGCTCAGAATAAATATCGATAAAATTTCTGCGGAATACATTCTCCGTCAAATAAGCAGCGGCATCTTTCCATTTTTTGCACGATCCCAGTTCTTCCAGCACGTCGTGGAAAACTTCTTCATCCCCGCCAAACAGATTTTCAACAAAATAATCTTTATCGTTGTCGATGTGAGTGAAGATATCACCCGGTTCGCTTTTTCGTACGGGCGGTTCCGGCACTGCCTGATCAGGCTCGGGCTCTTCCGTGGTACCGGCTTCAGGTTCATACGGGGGGTCCGGTTCCTCTTCCCGGGTATCTTCCCCGGCATCGGGATCATCGTCCGGGACAAAACGTCTCCACATGGGCAATGCTTCCCGGTCATCGGATTTTATCTCATCGTCATCGGGCTTTTGAAAACGGCTGAACAGGGCGTTGAACCTGGTTTCGGCATCCTCAGAGTTCTGATTGTTGGATGCCAGGGTGCTGCCTTCCTCCAGGTTATCCCGCAAAGCCCTGCCAACAATGGAATTTTCTTCAACATGCTGGGTATCCTTGACAGCGCCGGCTATGGTTTCTTCGGAAATATCTTCCCTGGTTTTGGATCCCGGCCGGCCGGCCGAAGGCGACGCTATTGCCGGGGTCCGCTGTGTGATAATTTCGATAATTTCTTTTTTAGACAGGGGGGACGACACCCTGCCAAAGGCACCGGCAACTTCCATTTCATTTTTGTCTTCAAAGAAACGCTCCAATAAAGAGGGGGGGATTCCGGATCCCATTAACCGGAACCAGGGGTCCAGCAGTTTCTCCCAATTTACAGGTGAATACCGTGAAACCAGTTTTTCATCCAGTGACGCTATAAAGTGGGCACATTGTTCCCTTGAGATTTCTGTCATTTTTTTCTTTTCCATGAACCGGGGCAGGGCTGTGCCAAAATGCCGGTAAAAGGGGATCTGTTCGCATCGCCGGATAATTTCGTCGTAGGCCAGCGTTTCATCCCCGGAAAAAAGGAAGCCGGCAAGGGAGGACCGGGGTGCGGCCAGTAAAGGCAGGACATCGGCGACGACCTGCCGGATCACCGGACGGGCCTGGCTGTACGGCAATTGCACGGCCGGACGTATTTGGAGGAAGTAAGCCTGCCAGGCTTGATTCACCACCTCGTTGCCGGAATCCACCCATTCCACATGTTCCGGGTTCATCGCGTTTTGAAGGTTTTCTTCCAACCTGATCCGAATGTAATGAACCAGGTAATCGGGAAAACCGCAGTCTGCTAACTCACCGGGAAGTATGCGCCCGGCCTTCCTTGGCAGGTTTTCCAGAAGGGTATTGGTTATTTGCTCGGTAGCTTGCTGCATAATGCATGGTTCGGTTAGCATTTCTCAAATATTTCACAGACGTATAGTAAGATAAATCGGGTTGCATCGCTAATGCAACCCGATTTTTATCGTTCAACGGGTTCCTTTCCCGTTCATCCGGCCCGGAAGCGGGTAAATGGTTAACGATAACTGTATCTTGAACGCTATGATTACCCTGGAAACTTATGATCTGGCCAAGCGTTTTGGAAGAAAAATTGTATTCAATGATGTAGAAATACAATTCAAGGGCAGCGTTCTTGGCATTGGCGGTGCCAATGGCAGCGGAAAATCAACCCTGTTAAAATGCCTGGCGGGGTTGCTGAGGCCGTCAGCCGGTTTGGTGAAGTGGCAAACCGGCGGGGAAAAACGGGACGGTCCGCTACCGCGCAAAAACATAGGCTATGCGGCTCCCTATGTAAATCATTACGCTGAATTAAGTGTAGCCGGCAACCTTGATTTTATAAGCCGGCTGCGATCCCTGGAACAGGGGAAAGAGCGTATTGCCGAACTGCTTGATATATTGGGCATACTCCATCAGAAGGATGTCCCTTTTGGATTGCTGTCTTCCGGTCAGCAGCAACGGGTTAAACTGGCGGCGGCATTACTGGATAAACCCCAGGTACTGTTTCTGGATGAACCCGGCACCAACCTGGATAAGCAGGGCAGCGAGACGGTGTACACCCTTATACACGATTATGTTAAGGCGGGAGGGGCGGTTATGCTGGCTTCCAATAATGGAAAGGAGCTTTCCATTTGCGATGAAGTTATCGTTTTGGAGACCCTGCCGTAATGCATGGCAACGGGAAACGCTTCTGCCGATTTTCAGGTAATAAAGAATTGCTTTTAAGTCCTCTTACCGATAATTTCCATTGGATATGAACTAATTGCTCCATAAACACGAAAACCTAAGGAACTATAATGGCTTACGTAGTAACTGAACCATGCATTAATTGTAAATACACCAATTGCGCTTCTGTTTGTCCGGTTGACGCATTCAGGGAAGGACCAAACTTTCTGACCATCGACCCTGACGACTGTATAGATTGCGATGCATGTGTTGCAGAATGCCCTGTTGAAGCTATTTATCCTGACGATGAAGTGCCTGAAAAATGGGAACATTATATAGAGTGGAATGAACGTCTGGCTGAAAAATGGGATGATAATGTGATCAATGAAACCAAAGATCCCCTGCCCGATGCTGAAGAATGGGAATCTAAGGAAAAAAATGAGAACGACATCGTACAGGATTGAGCCAAAGAATTTCTCAGATAATCCGGGATTATGTTTGGGAATAAAAAAGTTTATAACCGGAGCATTTTTTTCAAAACTGATTATTGAAGAGACCTGATTATTCCCGTCCCATGGTGATGGGTATACTAAATGTAACGCCTGATTCCTTTTCAGACGGCGGCCGGTATTTACGGCCCAACGAATCCTTGCAGCGAGTGGAAACGATGATCGGGGAGGGAGCGGCCATCATCGATATTGGGGGGGAATCCACCCGGCCCGGAGCGGAGCCTGTCAGTGCGGATGAAGAGCTGGCCCGGGTGATGCCCGTTCTCGAAGCGGCCGTGCCTCGTTTCCCGGATACTTTTTTTTCTATCGATACCACGAAATACAAAGTAGCAAAGGCCGCCCTGGATCAGGGAGCGCATATTATAAATGATGTGAGCGGCCTGCAAAAAGTGCCTGAATTTGCCGATCTGTGTCGTGAGTTTGCCGCCACCCTGGTTATTATGCATTCCAAGGGCATGCCCAAAACCATGCAGCATAATCCACGGTACAGAAACGTAGTGGATGAAGTGGATGCCTTCTTCACATTGCGGATCAGGCAGGCGGAAGACTCGGGGTGTAACCATATCATACTGGATCCGGGCCTTGGTTTTGGGAAAACGCTGGCTCATAATCTGGATTTGCTGGCACATTTCGGGAAGTTTACGGCACACGGGTATCCGGTCATGGCAGGGGCTTCCCGGAAAACTTCAATCGGCCAAATCCTGAATGATCGTCCTGTGGAAGGACGGCTGGCCGGTACTCTGGCCGCTCATTACGATGCTCTTACCAAAGGCTGCAAAATAATACGCGTCCATGATGTAAAAGAAGCATTTGATACAATTTTAATTTATAATGCTATCTATTCGTTAAACAACTAATTTAAAAGGTTCTTGGAGTTATTCCCTATTGGTTTTCTTGATTTTGGTCTGAAGGACCTGATCGAAACGCTTATCATAGCATCGATACTTTATTACCTGTACCGGTGGACGAGAGGGTCATTTGCTGTTCCGGCATTTGTGGGTATACTCATTGTATTTCTCGTCAATGCACTGGTAAGTGCCCTGGGGCTGACGACTATAAACTTTGTGATGAGCCGCATCCTCGATGTGGGCATTCTTGCTGTAATCATCCTGTTTCAGCCGGAACTGAGAAAGCTGTTATACAGCATCGGACTCAATACCAATTTTGACAGGTTTTTTGGCAAAAGTGGATCGACCGAAACGGTGGAAGAGGTTATTCAGGCTGTAAAAACTTTGTCGAGAACCAAAACAGGGGCCCTTATTGTTTTTTCGAAACGGTCGGGACTGCATGATCTGATCGAGGTAGGCGTAAAAATTGATGCCGTGGTTACCAGCCAGCTGCTGCTGACGATCTTCAATAAGGAAGCGCCTTTGCATGACGGAGCCGTAATAATCAGGAACAACAAACTGGTGGCGGCAAGTTCATATTTGCCCATTAGTCAAAATCCAAACATATCTTCGGTGTTTGGGACCCGCCACAGGGCCGCCGTAGGGGTTACGGAAATCAACAATGTTTTCGTTATTGTCGTCTCTGAAGAAACGGGAAGAATTTCCATAGCCAGGCATGGAGCGTTAACCAGCGGACTCACTATTCAAAAACTTCGGTATGAAATGCAGGAAGCTCTTGGCGAGGAGGAGATAAAGGAGGACGAAACCGGCTTTTCCATCAGTAATGAAACCTAACAGGACCTGCTAGGTCTGCATGGGTTCACCGGCATGGACCTTCATTTTAAATACATCACCTTCACGGGCCGCCTGTATCGAATGAAAGCTCCCGGCGTGCTCCTGTAGCTTACGATCGAGAGCGGCCAGCACCTTGTCCGTCGAATCCGGATCGTGATGCGTTATAAACAGGTTCTTAACTCCGCTTTCACAGCAAATATCCACCGCATCCTCCCATGCCGAATGCCCCCAGTTCCTTCTGGAAGGGTAGTTCATCCGGTCATACTGCCCGTCGTGAATCACTACGTCCACATTTTTGATAAACTCCCTCAAATGCCCTTTGAAAGCGATCGAATCGCCATACTCATCGGGTACCAGTTCATTGTCCGGGCAATAGACGATGACCTTCCCGCGGCAATGAATCTTATATATTGCGGTTGCCACCGGATGGTTGGAGAGCATAAACTCAACCTGATAATCCCCGTAATCCTGCAAGCCCGGTTTCTGGTTGTGGTAGGTCAGCTTAGCCTGCAGCATTTCGGTCGTTACAGGGAAATAGGTGAATGTCATCTGGCCGGATAAAACCTCTTCAGAGCTAACGCTTCGTGCCTGACGGGGCATATGTATACTGAACTTGTTATCCGGGCTGTATATCGGTTTAAAAAAAGGAAAACCCTGGATATGATCCCAGTGAGCATGGGTAATGAAGATACGGCCGTTGATCACATCTTTTTTGGAAACTATGTCATTTCCCAGGTTCCGGATGCCGGATCCCGAATCCAGGATAAGGAGCTCTTTGGCTTCGGGAATAATGACCTGCACGCAGGATGTATTCCCGCCATAGATCATATTATCCCGGTTGGCGCATGGAGTCGACCCCCGGATGCCCCAGAATTTTAAATCGATGGTCGGTGAAAATACTTCCTCGATCTGATCCAGAAAAAGCTTAAGGTCGAGCGGTTTCTGGATGAAAGCGGTAACGCCTGCTTCCAGGGCCATATCACGTTCGATGGAAAACTCCCGGGTGGTTAAGATGAAAATCGGGATGTCATGCAAACGTTTGCTTTTCTGAAGGTCTTCACAAAGGTGCAGTCCGCTCCCGTCAGGTAGGTGAAGATCGAGAAGGATGAGATCCGGCTGTATTTTCTCAATGTATTCCAGAGCACCGTCCATACGGTTCATGCTCTCGAAATGATACCCTTTTTTGATTATGGCCTGGCTTAAGAGATCGCATATGGCGATATCATCATCGACCATAAATATGGTTTTTACATTTTTGCTCATATGGGCTCTGTCACCGCTACCGGCACAAGGGGATTATTCATTGTTATCTGCATCAAGTTCATTATTAAGCTCGTCAATTCGCTGCAACTTCTCTTCCACCTTTGCTCTGGCCGTATCGATTTTTTCCTGGATCTGATCGCGCAGCTGATTACCTTTTTTGCTGGGTTTAACAAAGGTGATATAATCTTCAAAGTGCAGTATTTCTTCATTCAGCTTGTCACATTCTTTCCTCAGCTTAATTACCTGTGAGGTTATTTTACGGGAGGGATTAACATTTGTTGATTTACTAACCCCAGGGGTCCGGGGAGCCTCGCCCACCCTTGTTTCGGTTCTGGCCCTGCCGTAGACCACATCGCAGGCTTCCTTAAACTCTTTATAGATGACATCTTTCTTTTTTATGGGTACAAAACCAATCTGATTGAACTTTTCCTGTAGGGGTTTGACCAGTTCAACGGCTTCGCCCGCATCTTCATGGGTAGCCAGCTCGTTAATTTCCCCGATCAATTGCTTTTTGGCCTCCAGATTTTTTTTCTGCTCTTCCCGCTGTTCCTTGAAAAAACCCCGCCTTCTTTTATAGAATACATCCATGGCCTTCTTGAACCGCCGCCAGATCTTGCCGGACTTATTTTTAGGTACGGGGCCGATTTCCTTCCACTGCCCCATCAGGGCATCCATTTCCCGGGCCCCCTTTATCAGGTCTCCGGTATCGTTCAACACTTCAGCCTGGTCACAAAGTTGTTTTTTGAGCTCATAGTTGCCTTGTTCCTGGTCTCGAAGCACATCAAGATTCTCTACTTTACGCTTATTGAACGTATCAGAAGCGGCTTTAAAACGTTCCCACAGGGTCTCGTTATATTTCCTGGGTACGGATCCGACCTTTTTCCATCTCTTGTGCAGGATATTGATTTGCCGGGCAGCCAGCGCAAGGTCCTTTTCATCCTTCAGCTTTTCGGTTTCTTCACAAATGGCGAGCATTTTTTCATGATTTCGCTCAAGCTCCTTCCTGTACGCCGGGTTGAATTCCAGCTTCTTATCGTAATAGGCTTCTTTAGCCTCACGATATTTGTTTCGAAGCGGGTGGGTATTTTCCTTAGGGACCGGGCCGATCTTCTTCCATTGGGTGGAAAACTCCTCTATCCGCTTATCCAGCACCTCCCAGTTTTTCACTGCGGGTCCCGCCTCGGCCACCACCTCTTCCAGCTTTTCCAGTACCGCCAGCTTGCCGGTGAGGTTGTCTTCTTCTTTTTGCCGGGTGTTGACCAGGTATTCTACTTTGTTTTTATCAAAAAGGGCCAGCGATGCCTTATACTGTTCATCCTGTATTTTGGCTTCCTCATCGGCAGGCAGCTTTTTAATGGCATCCCACCTTCGCTCTATACTTCTGACCTCGTCAATCGCCTGCCATTTTTTATTGGCGACAAGTTGCCGGAGTTTTTCCAGCAGGTGCTGCCTTTTTTCCAGGTTGGACTGCTTTTTGTTTCGCTGCAGAAGTTGATGCTCCGCTTTGCGTTTCTGGAAGTCAGCTTCAGCAGATCTGAATTTCCCCCACAGAACATTATAGGCTTCCCTGTCATCGGGCACAGGCAGCTTCTCCCATTTGAGACGCAGATTATCAAACTCCAGGGCCGTGTACTGCCAGTCGGATTCCTTGCTCAATGCTTCAGCCCTGGATGTCAATTCTTCGAACAGCCTGAGAACGGGCTGATTATTTTGATCCTGCGCTTCATCCGTTTCCGGATCAGCCGCAAGAGGATGGTCACCTGAGGCAGGCTCTTCCGGCAGTGGTCCGGCGGAGGTATTCAGCGAGGCCTTCTGAGCGTTGACTTTAGACAGCAAAGCATCAAAATCACCTATTGCATTGCTTTGGATAATTTCCTGTGTCAGCGTATCCAGTTTCTGTGACTGAGCGTCCTTATCCGGCGAGGCATCGATCATTTTGAGCACTTTATCTACGTATGCTTCCAGTTTATTAAACAGGTGTTGATAATATTCTAAAGCATCATCTATTTTTTCAGTATTGATAAGACTCAGCTCCCTGCCTTTAAAGAAAGGGTTATCTTTCTGGACAAGATGACCGTCGCCGGTCACATATCCATATTTATTTTCAAACAAATGCACGGAGTCTTTACTATTTTGATTTAACACAGATTCGGACATACAAATGTTTTTTTTTAATTTATAGCTTGTCTTAAACGGTATATCCGGTCTGAATTTAGGTATGAGAGATAACAAAGTTTAAAATAACGCTTTTTCACCGAGCATCACAAAGGATTATACGCTAACCAGAGTGGTTTTTAGCTTTTATTAAGGGTATGTAACCAATGAAGCGACATCAGGGAAAGTAAAGAATTATAGGTAAACATAAATATTATGGATTTTTAATTTATGAATAGTCAAATTCCGGCCCTCAGGCTCGATTCCGTATCGAAGAGGTATGGTAATAACAAGGTATTGGAAGAGGTATCCCTTAAGATATATCCGGGCAGCTGTTATGGTTTGCTTGGTAATAATGGTGCGGGAAAATCCACATTGATAAATATGATCATTGATCTTACCCGGGCCGATGCCGGCAGGGTGGAGATTATGGGGAAAAACTATGGCCACAGCCCTTTATGGATTAAATCAAGGATCGGGGTATTGCCCGAGCAGGAGCTTTTGAATTCAGAGTTCAGCGGGATGGAGCAGCTGCGGTTTACCGGGCTGCTGTATGGATTGAATGAGACCGATCTGATCCTTCGCATTAAAACGCTGTTTAATTTCTTCTTTGATGATATCGCCGATCTTGATAAGGCTTGCGGAACCTATTCAACCGGGATGAGAAAAAAGCTGGGTTTGATTGCCGCTGTCCTGCATAAACCGGACCTTTTGATCCTGGATGAACCCTTTGCCGGCCTTGATCCCCGGTCTTCACAATCAATGATACGTTTTCTGAGAACCTATCTAAACGAAGAACGTGCCATTCTGCTATCCTCTCATAACCTCTCGTATGTTCAGCAGGCCGCTACGGATATAGGTGTTTTACATAACAGGAAGCTGATGTATTCGGGGCCGATAAATGAATTCACCGGCAATGGGGTCAATCAGGTTGAAAAGTCTTTATTTGATCTGTTAAATGCAGATGAAAAAAGTATTCTGGATCTGGCAAGGGTGTTATCTTGAAGCTGCCGTCATTTTTTGCCCTTTTCCGTTTTGTAATCAGAGCAAAAGCCCGGCTGCTCTTTACCGGTGAAGGCTCTGAACTGCTCAATGCAGGTCGCCTTATTCTGGTTTTGCTGCTGGTCGTCAATGCGGTAATCCTGGCTATTGGCTACGATTACATACTCAATTCGACAGACGCGGAATTCTCGGCCGGATTCCTTCAGCTCTCCCTTCAGCTCATGGTGGTCCTAACCGTCGTTATTGCCGGCTACTTTCCGACGATGAAACCAAAAAGCGAGTTTGTAAAACCATTTTATCCGGTAAACAGCAAATATATCCTGATCCTGAACCATGCCGTGGATATCTTCCGTCCGGTATACCTGTACACGCTCATCTCTCTGCTGGCCTTTTATATTTACTCCGCGGAATTTCATTTTGAAAACCTGCTGATCACATTGCTTTGGATGTATGCGGCCATTTTAACCGATCAACTGGTAAAAACAACCATCTACAAAAGTCTGCCTCAGCATTATATTGCCATTGCCTTGTTTATGACGATCCTGATGAGCCTTGCGGCCTATTTTGTCCTTGGTCTCACCTTCCACGTTCCTGGTTTGTTTTTGCAATATGCCATGGCCCTGATGGTAATTTTAGTTTCCTGCATGGCCCTGTTCATCTGGTCGGCATCGGGACTGGAAAACCGGGCACCGGGCCTGGCAGTGGTTCCGGAGGGAACCTCCCTAAAACGCTTTGAAATTCTGTTGATCAACCTGTTCTTCCGCCGCAAAACCACTGTTCTCATCCTGGCGGTGGTTCCGGTTATTAAAGTACTGCTGCTGGTCTACCTGTACTATTTTTATTATCGCCTGGAAACGGGAATGGGGTCCACCGATTTGGTTTACAGTTATATGCTTATGACCCCCGCTCTTGTGTTTACCTATGTCCACAATAATCTAGCGGGTTTTTTTCGTGAAGCCTGGCTATCGCATGAACTGTGCAGCGGTAGTGGGGGAAAACTTGTAAAAGCCTATACCATTACCCTGTTTCCGGTATGGTTTTATGATTTTTCCTTGTCTGTTATTTCTCTATATATCATTGGGTTATGGTCCTGGAAATACCTTGGATTCTACTTCGGTGTCTCTCTTATTCTGTACCTGCTGGGGATGAACGGTTCTGTTTATTACCCCCGGTTTATTGACAGGTTTATTTCGCTGGACCGGCTGGCTGGTCTGAAAAATAATACATCCGGATTAATGTCTTTTTACTGTGGACTGATTATGATAGGCCTGGCAGGGTTAATAGAGACGGATACGGTGATCCTGTTTATGCCTGCCGTCGTGTTTCTTTTGTATTTTCTATACCGGAAAGCAGGAAAATATTCAATCATGAAATTTAAAATGTATGGCGTGTTATTCCGGCAGAAATAAGAGTTTGCCACGTTAGGGGTATATACATCGAACCTAAGCCAGAAAAAAATATGATTATTCTTCATCGGAAAAAGAGCGACCCCCAATCCGACCGGCTCGGGGAAAAGCTTGCAGACCTGGTGGTAGCATATGAATCTATTGATCATCCGCCTGCCGAGGCAAATGAGGATTTGCCGTTTATTGAAGAGAGCGGGCGACAGATCAAAGGAGAGAAGGAAATCGGGCAATGGCTGCTTGCGCTCGAAGAGGAACTGAACTGGCAACGTTCGCTCAGTGGTGACGGTTGCTATATCGATCCGAAAACAGGCAGAATCTGCTAATCCGGCCGGCTTCATCTGCAATACTTTGTCCTGCACATGGATGGCCATTCCAACGCCTGACATGTCTTTCAGGTGTTAATTTATTTTAATTAAGTAGAAAATAAATGTATTCTAATTTAGTTATTGTATGTGATAAATGTATGTTTTTTAAAACTTTATAGCTTTATTCGGTAAATAATCTATTGAATGTTAGAGTAGCTCTTCCAGGTTAATAGCTTAAAAGGTGATGGTATTTAAATGAACAAGAAAGAAAAAAAATCAGGCTTTCGATTGCGCTCCGGTAATCTGATTATACCTTCGGATGCCGGCAGCTATGGATATGAATCCGTAAGGGACGGTCATGCTCATTTTAGAAAAAAAGGCCGGTCAGAAATCCATACCGGAAGCATGTCGGAATTTTCCAATGACCATTTATTTAGTATAATCGAAGGAAGCAGTGATCATATATCGGCCCTTGATCCCGACTATAGATTTATAAGCTTTAACAGTGCCTACAAAAAAAAATTCAGGGAGTTTTTTGGCAGAGATATCCATCAGGGTTTATGTCTTCTTGATCTGCTGCGTGATTTTCCGGATATCCTGCAAATGAGCAAGGCAAACTGGGACCGGGTATTCAAAGGCGAAGAATTTATATCCACCTATTCTCTTGAGTTCAACAAAACCGTAATGCATATGGAGGCTAAGTTCAGTCCCATCAGAAATTCCGGTAACCAGGTTACAGGCGGAACCTGTATTGTCAGGGACGTGACCCGGCGGGAGAAGCTGCAGGAAGAGCTTCACCAGGCCCATCAACTGCTGGAGGCTAAGGTTGTTGAACGGACGGCCGAGCTGGAAAGGGTCAATGATCAGCTGCGAAGGGAAATAGAGGAGCGTGCACAGGCTGAAAAATTGCTGCTGTTAACCAAAAAACGGCTCATGCGCGAAAAGAATATTGCAGAAGGCATTATAAACAGCCTGCCTGGCATTTTCTATATCTTTGATAAAGACGGCAAACTGTATAAGTGGAACCATAACCTTGAAAAAATAACGGGCTATGCAGCGGATGAAATTCAGGGGAAAAGCATCTTAAGGCTATTTGACGTCCGTGACGTGGCCTCGGTTAAAAAAGCCATCCGCAAAACATTTAGCGGCAGCGAGGTTGATGTGGAAGCCAGCCTGGTTTCAAAAGACGGTAAGAAAACACCCTATTATTTTACGGGCACGTCAATTGATTACGACGGACAACAATATATGATGGGTATGGCTTTGGACATTACAGAACGCAAGGAAGCGGAAAATGCCATCAGACTGTATGCCCGCAAGCTAAAAAAACTGAATGTCAGCAAGGACAAATTTTTTTCCATCATAGCCCACGACCTGAGGAGTCCGTTTACAGGACTGATGGGTCTGTCCGATTTACTGGTTAACGAGTTTGACGATCTGCCGAATGAAAAGGTCAGGGATTATGCAGGCAAAATAAATACCTCTTCAAAAAATGTGTTCCGGTTGCTGAATAACCTGCTGGAGTGGTCCCGGATCCAACTGAACGGAACCGAACTAAAGCCGGAACAGATCAATATGCATGAACTGGTTCACAGCAACTGTGAAACCCTGCAGGATATCTTTAAGGCAAAAAATATTGACCTGAAAATCGAGGTCGAACCTTCTCTCGAGCTTCATGCCGACCGGAACATGCTTGGATCTGTACTTCAGAACCTGATCTCCAACAGTCTTAAGTTCAGCCGTAATTTCGGTGAAATAGTGATAAAAGCCGCTGTTCAAAACGATCAGATATTAGTCAGCATTACGGATACGGGGGTGGGCATGAGCAAAAAAATGCTTGAGCGCCTGTTTCTGCTTGAGAAAAATATCTCGACAAAAGGTACAAATAATGAACAGGGAAGCGGAATGGGCTTGATTCTCTGCAAGGAATTTATCGGTAAACACGGTGGTGAAATATGGGCAACAAGCAAAGAGGGAAAAGGGTCAACGTTCTGGTTTACCCTTTCCAGGAACAGGCTCACCGGTCAGCCGACCGGGTGACCGGATATTCCGGTTGAGCGCAGCGTTAAAAGGGTTATTTCAGGTTTTATCGATCGAATGGGGATGCCGACCATTCCGACCCCGACGTTTACGTACAACTTTTTGTCTCCCTGCTGATACAGTCCATCCGTATAGGTATGCAAAAGCTTAATGGGGTAAAGGGGGACGCCGAACAGGTGCATGCCAATCTGCCCCCCGTGTGTATGACCGGAAAGGGTAAGATTGATATCCCGGTGACGGGCCGCATCAAATAATTCAGGGCGGTGTGAAAGCAGTACTTTAAACGTATCCTGACCGGCATTAAGAAGGGCTTTATCGAATCTGGCACGATTAAGGCTGCCGGAACCGGCATCATCCACGCCAATGATCGTAAGGCGCTCACCGTTAATCTCGAGGACCGTATTTTTGTTCACCAGCATATTTACCCCTTGTTGTTCCAGTGCGCTGCTGACGGCCGGTCCGTGGGCATAATGGTCATGATTGCCAAGACATCCGAACGTTCCGAAATCGGACTTCAATGATTTGACGGTGTTATACAGGGCCGGGATTTCGTGGTTTGAGGTATCCACGAAATCACCGGTTATGGTGACCAGATTGGGATGAAGGCTGTTGGTGATCTCGAAAATTTCCTGGATCTGCCCCTGGGTCATATAAATGCCTGAATGAATATCACTGATTTGCGCTATTTTCAGTCCCTCGAGTCCGGCCGGCAGGTTATCAAAAAACAGATCCTTTTTGATAATTTGGTAATCACGGGACGTGGCCGTAGCCGTCCCAATGGCTACCCCGAAAGGGGAGGTGGCCGCCAGGGCCAGTCCGGCCTTCTTAATAAACTCCCGTCGCCCGTCGCCTCCGTTCTGATCGGCAGGCATTTTCAGGTCATGCCGGCGATTAAAAAAAATGGAT
This sequence comes from Balneolales bacterium, assembly GCA_040905685.1. GTDB lineage: Bacteria > Bacteroidota > Rhodothermia > Balneolales > Natronogracilivirgulaceae > JBBDMU01. The sequence continues at coordinate 30,100 of JBBDRB010000101.1, forward strand.
AGTTTCGCGGATGACCATTTCATCAGTCTGAAGGCATCTACCGACAAGGCTATGACGAGAGATAAGCCCAGGGCGGCAAATAGGATCCCTCCCGGATAAATAACCAGATTCTGGATCAGCGCATGTTCATAAAATCCAAGTTCAATGGTTATGTACCGGGTAAAAAATACCAGATTGGCAAGCAGTAGCAAGGCTATTCCTGTTTTTCGGATACGCAAAGCGTATTTTGGTGCATACTGTTTGTTGATCCGGACCTTAAATGTCCTGGCCAGATACCATTGCGCTGCCAGGAAAAAGGCGGATACAAGCAAAAAGGGTATTATTACAGAAATAACTTTATCCTTAAGATTATGAAAATTTTAACTTTCAAACGGTTGTGAATATTTAAAATTTTCTAATAAGATGATAAAATCAGAGAAAATTGGGTTTTGACCGGTAAGTTCCGATTTCCTATACTACTTTGTTGTGAACCCAAACCGCCGTTATTCTGGAACAAATCCTGCAGCATATAGAGAATTTTTTCGTCGCCTTCGCCGATTTTGCCTGGGGAATGCCACTGGTGATTTTGCTGGGGGGGGGAGGCTTATACTTTTTGCTGTATTCACGCTTTCTTCCCTATCGGCATATGAGCCATGGTATAGAAGTGCTCAGCGGTAAGTATGTTGACCCGGATGCTCCCGGTGATATAACCCCTTTGCAGGCCTTGTCGAGTGCCCTGGCGGCAACGGTTGGAATGGGAAACATAGGCGGAGTGGCCATAGCCATTGTCGTGGGCGGACCGGGGGCCCTGTTCTGGATGTGGGTCAGCGCCCTGATCGGAATGGCTACCAAGTTCTTCACCTGCACATTGTCTATTATGTACCGCGGCAGGGACAGCAGCGGAAAATTGCAGGGCGGGCCTATGTACTATATCACCGAGGGGCTCGGACCCAAATGGAAACCCTTAGCCGCTTTTTTTAGCTTCAGCGGACTGGTGGGCTGTTTGCCCATGTTTCAGGCCAATCAGTTAACGCAAATTTTGAGGAATGATTTTATCATACCCAACGGGTTGGCCACGGCCGATGCCCATTTGCTGTCTGATTTCGTGGTGGGGCTCATCCTGGTTGGCATTATATCGATAGTGATCTTTGGTGGCATTAAGCGGATCGGCCAGGTAGCCATGAGTCTGGTGCCGCTGATGGTACTGGTCTATGTAGGGGCGGTACTATACATCATTTCCCTGCATGTTGCCGAAATACCGTATTACCTGACCCTGATCGTAACCGATGCCTTTAGCGGCCAGGCGGCGGCCGGGGGGGCCGTAGGGTCGGTTATTGTGACCGGGTTCAGAAGGGCGGCATTTTCCAATGAGGCCGGCATTGGAACAGAGGCCATGGCGCACGGGGCGGCTCAGAACAGCGAACCCGTGCGCGAAGGACTGGTAGGCATGCTTGAACCGGCCATCGACACCCTGCTCGTCTGCACAATGACGGCCCTTGCCATACTGATGACCGGGGTCTGGCAAACCAGTGATATGGACGGCATCTCCCTGACCTCTCAGGCTTTCTCGGCTGCCATGCCTGTAGCGGGCAGCTATATTCTGCTTTTTTGTGTGTTGGTCTTTAGCATCACGACCATGTTTACCTACTCCTACTACGGAACGAAATGCCTGGGGTTCCTGATCGGGGCTGAACGCCAGCATTATTACAACTATTTTTACATGTTTTCCATTCTCTTTGGCTCCATAGCCTCCATCACGGCCGTCATCAGCATGATAGATGGCATGTTTGCCATGATGGCGATCCCAACGATGACCGCCACCCTGTTGCTTTCGCCTAAGGTCTATCAGGCCACGGTCGACTATTTTAACCGAAGGAGAGCGGATTCCGGGATGAATGACCGCTAAGCTCACCTTGCTTTTTCCAGTTAAGTATACTACCTCAGGGAGTGCAAATTGTCACATTTTTCATTATCCTCAATGTAGTTCACATTCACAAAAGGTATCGATGAAAAAAATTGCGTTAATCTTCACCTTGTTCTTTTTTGTACTTGGGTTAACTTCATGGCAGGGGCAATCGTTTGATGTCATTATAAAAAACGGAACGATATACGACGGCTCCGGTAATAAGCCCTATACCGGCGATATTGCCATTCTCAATGGCAGAATAGTTCAGATAGGGGGATTGGATGATGCTGCGGCCCGAGAAGTCATCGATGCATCCGGAAAGGCCGTGTCACCGGGATTCATCAACGTGCTGAGCTGGGCTGCCAACCCTCTTCTTGCGGACGGGCGCTCAATGAGTAATATAAAGCAGGGGGTCACGCTTGAGGTATTTGGAGAAGGATGGTCTATGGGTCCGGTTCCGGGAAACAATCAGGAGTGGAATACGCTTGATGAGTTTTTGGTGCATCTGGCCGGCAGCGGCGTCTCTGCCAATGTGGCCTCCTTTGTGGGCGCGACAACCGTTCGTCAATACGTACTGGGTAATGCCGATCGCGTGCCCAACGCAAATGAGCTTAACCAGATGGGGAAACTGGTGAGGCAGGCCATGGAAGACGGGGCCCTGGGGCTGGGGACCTCGCTGATCTACGCACCTGCTTTTTTTGCCGGGACTGAAGAATTGATCGCCTTATCGAAGGTCGTTGCCGAATATGACGGCTTGTATATCTCCCACCTTCGCAGTGAGGGAAACCGTTTCGAAGAATCCGTTGATGAACTCATCCGCATTTCGAAAGAGGCGGGGGTACGGGCCGAAATATTTCATCTGAAGGCAGCCGGCGAACCGAACTGGCACAAGCTGGACACCGTGATAGATAAAATTGAAGCGGCCCGGGCCGGGGGACTCAGCATTAGTGCCAATATGTACGCCTATACGGCAGCCTCCACCAGCCTGGCTGCCATCATGCCTCCATGGACGAACGAGGGGGGGCATGAGGCCTGGATACGGAGATTAAATGATCCGGAGTTGAGAAAGAAGATTACCGAGGAGATCGGGAGCCCGTCGGATGAGTGGGAAAACTTTTATCTGGCTGCCGGCACCCCCGACAATATAATCCTGACCGGGTTGCATGAAGATAGTCTGAGGCATTACAATGGAGCCAGCCTTGCCGAGATCTCCGGGCAAAGGGGAACTCACCCCATAGATACAGCCATAGACCTGACCATAAAGGATAACCGCCGCATAGGGGCTGTTTACTTTTTAATGTCAGATGAAAACGTAGAAAAGCAAATCCGTTTGCCCTGGATGAGCTTCGGATCTGACGGAGGATCCTTTTCCGACAGTATGGGGAGTATGGTCCATCCCCGGGCTTTTGGTAATTTTGCCAGGGTGCTGGGTAAATACGTCCGTGAAGAACAGATTATTCCCCTGGAGGAAGCCATCTATAAAATGACAGCCCTGCCGGCGGACAATTTGCGGATAAAGAACCGGGGGAGCCTGAAACTCGGATATCAGGCCGATATTGTAATTTTTGACCCCGCAACGATACAAGACAATGCCACCTATGAAAACCCCCACCAGTATGCCACCGGCGTGGATCACGTATTTGTCAACGGCATTCAGGTTTTGGATAATGGAAGGCATACCGGAGCGATGCCCGGACAAGTGGTTCGAAGGAGCAAATAGGTTTTCAGAATGGAAACGAACTGATAATAATAACAAATAATACCTGGCATGAGTACCTATAAATTTTTTGATGATGTAAACAGGAATTTTGACAAAGCGGCAAAATACACAGATCTTGATGTCGGCATATTAAATCAAATTAAAATATGCAACAGCACCTATCACGTAACCTTCCCGGTTAAAAGGGATGACGGCACCATCGATACGATACATGGCTGGAGGGCCCAGCACAGCCACCATAAGCTGCCCGCCAAGGGGGGGATCCGCTATAGCATGCAGGTAAACGAAGATGAAGTTACGGCGCTTGCGGCCTTAATGACGTATAAATGCGCGGTGGTGGATGTGCCGTTTGGCGGAGCCAAAGGCGGGATACAGATTGACCGGAACAAGTATTCAGTCGGTGAACTGGAGCGTATCACCAGACGGTATACCTTTGAACTCGTCCAAAAAAACTTTCTGGGTCCGGGCCTGGATGTTCCGGCTCCTGATTACGGAACAGGGGAACAGGAAATGGCATGGATCATGGACACCTACCGGGCGATGAATCCGAGCATTGACGCTTCGGGTTGTGTAACGGGCAAGCCCATCCATCAATCCGGCATCCGCGGGCGAAAAGAGGCCACCGGGCGCGGGGTATATTTCGGGGTGAGGGAGGCCTGCCGGAATACCGAAGACATGAAAGAGCTGGGCCTGAAAGCCGGTCTGGACGGGAAGACAATGGTCGTTCAGGGCCTGGGTAATGTTGGCTATCATTCAGCAAAATACCTTCAGGAGGCCGGAGTCGTGCTGACCGGAATTGCTGAGGCCCAGGGATCCATTCATAATCCCAAAGGAATGGATGTTGATAAGGTAATGGCGCACTGGAAAGAAACCGGGTCCATACTGAACTTTCCCGGTGCAAGTAACATTCCGGAACCCGGCAATGCGTTGGAACTGGAATGTGATATCCTGGTACCCGCGGCACTCGAAAATCAGATTAATGAAGAAAATGCGTCTAAGATAAAAGCCAGGATCATTGCAGAGGCCGCCAACGGACCAACAACCAGCAAGGCGCATGACCTATTGAAGGCGAGGGGCGCGTTAATAATACCTGATAATTATCTTAACGCCGGTGGGGTGACGGTATCGTTCTTTGAGTGGTTAAAAAATCTTTCTCACGTCCGCTTTGGCCGGATGGACAGACGATATGAGGAGAGTGCCGTTAAGAAACTTCTGGCGGCTGTGGAAACCGTTTCAACCGGCACCTTCTCCAAAAAAGTAATTGAGGAACTGGTGAAGGGGGCGGATGAAAGAGCGATTGTCGACTCGGGGCTGGAAGATACCATGATCATAGCTTACAATGAGATAAGAGAAATAAGAAACGAACATAAGATCGATCTCAGAACGGCTGCTTTTGTCAGTGCCATTTTGAAAATCGGACTGTCATATCGCCAACTGGGAATATTTCCGTAGGGAAGCGGGTATTTGGTTACTAATCTTAAAATAAGGTAATAATGGGTTTGTTTGACAGCCTCGGCTTCAAGAAGAAAGAAGATGAATTAAAAGACGGTCTCGAGAAAAGCCGCAGTGGTTTGCTTAATAAGCTAGGCAAGGCTTTGGCGGGGAAGGATAGGGTTGATGATGAAGTTCTCGATGATCTGGAAGAAATTTTGATCTCTTCGGACGTGGGAGTCACAACCACTCTCGAGGTCATAAAACGAATTGAAAAACGGGTTGCCCGTGATAAGTATGTTGGCAACGATGAGCTGCAGCAGATCCTCCGGGAAGAGATCCTCGGACTGCTGAAGGATAATGCGGCTGACAAACCTGCGGAATTTGGTGCCGGATTGTCCAACAAGCCTCACGTAGTGCTGATCGTGGGGGTGAACGGTGTCGGGAAGACGACGACCATAGGCAAGCTTGCCCGGCACTATAAAGCAGCCGGTAAATCGGTGCTGCTGGGTGCGGCCGATACGTTCAGGGCAGCTGCGGTCAATCAATTGAAGATCTGGAGCGAACGTGCCGATGTTCCCCTGATCCAGCAGGGACAGAACGCGGATCCGGCTGCTGTGGCTTACGACACGGTTGCATCGGCCAAAGCCCGGGGAACAGAGGTGGTATTAATAGACACGGCAGGCCGGCTTCATAATAAACGGGCCTTAATGGATGAGCTTAGCAAAATAAAACGGGTAATGGACAAAATTGTGCCCGGAGCCCCCCATGAAGTGCTCCTGGTACTCGATGCTTCAACAGGCCAGAATGCACTGCAGCAGGCCAGAGCATTCACCGAAGCCGTGGATATAACCGGGCTGGTGCTGACCAAGCTGGATGGCACGGCAAAGGGAGGCATTGTCATCGGGATTTCATCGGAACTCGATGTGCCGGTAAAATACATCGGGGTTGGAGAGAAAATTCACCAGTTGCAGGTATTTGACCGGGTGAATTTCGTCAACGCTTTATTTGGATGAATATCTGCTTTTAATTTAAATAGTTATTTAATCAAATAATTACTTAAATTGCCCTCCGCTGTAAATATATAATTATTTATATACCATGTATAATAAGCAGATAAGGGTATTCATTGCTGTTTTTGTGTATATGGGGTTGAGTTCAGGCTTGAAGGCTCAATCACCCGTTGCACCCCATTCTATTGCCGCGGCCTCTGAAATGGCCTGGCCTGAAGTGGAAAGAGTAATAAAGCTGGCTGAGATGCACTATTTCATGAAATCGGATAGTGCCTATTATTATGCCGAGCTTGCATTTATTCCGGTAGAAGATCAGCACAGGATGGATGGGATGCACAGCGGGTATGTCTCGTTCTGTAACCTTGTTGCTTCCTGGTATGTGACCGTGGAAGATCACATCAATGCATACCGGTGGATAAATGCGGCTAAGGCTCGTCGTTTCGGGGAGGATGTGGAAGTTCGTGCCGGCTTTGGATATTTTGAACCGGTGACCCTGGATGAGGCCAGGGCCTATTGCGGACCGGGGACCCTGATCCTGGAGTATTCATTTTCGGATTCCAGGCTGACAGGCCTGGCCATCTCCCAAAGCAAAACCCTGGGTTGGGTGGTTCAGAACCAGGTGATCGACGATCAAAAAAACCGTTACATCGATAATTTGATAACCGTGTTCCGCGATTCGGTACAGGATAAGCGTCCCGTGGGTGAGATCATGCAAGCGGGTGGAAAACTGGCTGAACTGCTTATCGCCCCGGCCGGGGACCTGTTGAAAAAATCTTATCGGTTGATTATCGTAGTGGATGGCCTGCTGGCCCTCTTACCCTTTGAAGCCTTGATCTGGAATGAGAATTATCTGATTCAGGACTATCAGATTAAATACACACCGTCTGTCAGGGCCCTTTCACGCAAAGCTGAAGCCGGCATGGAGTTTGATCAGGATATGCTTCAGATCGCTAACCCCGATTATGAAAACGTCCGGGTAAATCCGGCCGTCTCGTTTACGTCCCTGCCATCCAGTATGCTTGAAGCTCAGGCCATTTCCCGGCTCTTTGACAAGGTAATCACCCTGAGTGGTAAGGATGCACGGGAAAGTATCTTAAAGAGCATAGACCTGACCCGGTACAGATACCTGCATTTTGCTACACATGGCTATTATAATGAAAAAAATCCCGGTTTAAGCGGTCTCGTTCTGGCCCAGGAAGCGGAGACCTTTCCCTTGGCCGACCGGGAGGATGGTTTTCTGCGCAGCAGGGAAATTCCTTTTCTGGTTCTTAAGACCGATCTTGTTGTATTAAGCGGGTGTGAGACCGGCTTAGGCAAAAGAGAGCGTGGTAAGGGCATCCTGGGGCTGCAGCATGCTTTTTTACAGGCCGGAGCATCGACCGTGGTCGTCAGTTTGTGGCCGGTGTATGATCGCAGCACGTCCCTGCTGATGACCAAGTTTTATCAGGGCCTGATACAATACGATGCCGAAAGCCGCCGCTGGTTCCCGGTGCTGAAAGAATGGATGGGCTGGGATACCGATACATTTGGTTATAAGGCGGCGGCCATGCGCAATGCAAAACTGGCGCTTCTGGAGAATGAAGACTATTATCATCCGGTATACTGGGCTCCGTTTATCGTAACCGGTGAATAGTAAACGGATCTTACCCATAGGCCGCAATCTGGTTCAGCAGTTCTTCGTTGCTGTCGGTCCGGTTGAGGACCTGAAGCAGGCTGACCATAGACTCTTTGGAAGATTTCTTTAGCAGATACCGCCTGACCATATTCCGCTCTTCCATGGAATCGTCAATAAATTTATCTTCATTCCGGGTCCCCGATGCGGAAATGTTTATAGCCGGGAAAACCCGGTCATTTGCAAGGTCACGGTCCAGCACAAGCTCCATATTACCCGTGCCCTTGAATTCTTCGAATATAAGATCATCCATCCGTGAATTGGTCTCAACCAGACAGGTCGCTATTATGGTCAGCGATCCTCCGTTTTCTATTTTTCGGGCTGAACCGAAGATCTTTTTAGGGATCTCCAGCGCTCTTATATCCAGGCCGCCGGAAAGCGTTCGTCCGCTGTTGGATTGTGCGGCGTTATAGGCCCGTCCCATCCTGGTAAGTGAATCGATGAGCAGCACCGAATCTTTACCCATTTCAGCCAGCCTTTTAACGTAGCCTAACGCCAATTCAGAAATGCGGGTATGACTGTCTGTGGTTTTATCGTTTGAGGAGGCAAATACACGGCCTTTTGTCGTCCGCATGAAATCCGTCACTTCTTCCGGCCGTTCATCAACCAGTAAAATGGCCAGATGAATGTCATCATCGGATTCATCGATGGATTTGGCAATTTTCTTCAGCAGAACCGTCTTCCCGGTCCTGGGCGGGGCCACAATAAGGGCCCTCTGTCCTTTGCCAATGGGTGCGATCAGGTCAATGACCCGCTGTTCAATCTCATCGGGCCTTTTTGATAACTTGATCTGATCAACGGGCATGATCGGCGTCTGCAGTTCAAAACGATTGGCCATAACCCAGTTATCGGGACTAAGTCCGTTAATGGTATGCACCGTATGTACCCTGTGGTTCCCTTTTTGGTCCTGTTCAAGTTCTGCTTCCAAAACCAGTCCGGGCTTGATATTGTAAAAACGAACCTGGTCCTGGGTTAGAAATGGGTCTTTGGGTGTTGAGGTAAATTCGTGATCCAGTTTTCTGAGAAAGCCGAACCCCTTTTCATTAAGCTCAACTACACCGTTGTATTCACCGGCCGGCTTGACATGCTCATTGTCCAGGAAATAGGGGATAAAAGCCTGGGGCGTCCCTTTTTTCTTCTTAAAGCGACCTCCGCCTCCCCCTTTTTTCTTCTTTTGTTTCCGTTTGTTTTGGTTCTTATCGCGATAATTGTTCATATAACAGCATTATTATGCACAGGTAATATTGAACCGGTTAGTGATTCTATGCCGGTCCGCTTGTATTATTAGGTTGGAAAAATATAGTTAAAAGCTTTGGCAGCTATTATTTAGTACTATTCGATCGTTCTGAGGAGAGTGGAGTTCGTTCTTAGGAAAGAGATTCCGGCCACCGTGTTTTGAGGTGTCCGGATTCCCTGAAACCGCAGTTAATTTTAGGATAACGTATTAGTTAGACCGTGCCTTTGTTTCTTCATCAACCCAGGCATAACAGCTTTTCAATGATCCGTCAACCTGTATTTCATCACCGGCATCCCAGCCCTGATAAAACATGTCTTCCCGGTCGGGTGTAACAGCCTGATAACTGGAATACATCCTGCTCACAGTACGGGAGGTGGATTGGTCAACCTCCCGTGCCCTGTCAAGATAATCCAGAACCAGCCAATATACAACTTTATCTTGGCGGGACATATCACTGCCTGCGCAATTGCTCACGGCCTGTCCATAGATTTCGGCTAATTTAAGATAGGGTTGCCCCCAGCTTGAATCATACTCCAAGGCCTGCCGAGCATAATTCCGGGCTTGTTCCAACTCTTTGAGATTAAGGTAATTATCGGAAATTTGCAGGGCGGCCGCTCGTTGCTCCCGTGCATCATCGGTCTTTTCTATAGACTCTTTGAGATATTCGATTGCCGTACGGTACTCCGCATTTGAAAGGGCATAATCGGCAAGACGCATGATATTATCGTAGGTGGGGTTTTTCTCATACAGCATAACGGCATAGTTTTCCGCTTCCCCGTTATTGTTGGTGCGCGTATGCAGATCCATCAGTTCTTCCATGATGGAAAAATCATCGGGATTTTCCTGAAGCTGTTCTTCAAGCCAGACGATGCGTTCACCGGGATCGCTGTACAAGGCATCGCGGGTTTCATCAAAGAAGCTTAGCAATTGCTGATTTGCATGGGGTTCGGCCTTTTCGATCATTTCGAGTGCCTTTTCCTGTTCCCCGCTTCGTTCGAGATCGGTTAGGGTTATCTGTACATAGTATCCGTTGGCAGCTTCTGTAGCCCTTTTCGGGTTCAGCTGGAACATGGTGTAATAATCCCCATAGGCTTTGGCATATCCATCATCTATATATGAGGCATTCTCCTGGAAGAACCGGCCTCGACGCTGATGCCAAACATAATAATCTATTTCATCGTCATTAAAATGTTCGAAAACGTTGCTATACATGATCTGGACCGAATCCAGATAGGCCGAGCGTACTGACGGGTCATTGGCTTCCCCGGCTTTGTGGGAGTAGATATCGATCATTTTCTGAAAATTACGATAGCCCCTGTAATTGCCCGGATAGGATTCCATTTCTTTTGGATGCGCTTCGATAAGATATCTGCCCCATCTTACCGCGCTATCATAATCTTTATTCCGGTGATCTTCGGTAAACAACGACTGGATCATTTGGGGCTCATACCCGAAAGGTGGATCCTGGGCCTCGAGGGTATTTGCGCTCCAGACAAGCGTTATGATGAAAATAGTTGTTTTAAGCATATTTTTATTATTTGTTTAATCAATTCGCCTTTGAAGAAACATAAGCTCAGATAAATTAAACGACAATCTGATACCATATATTTTCTCAGCTATTAAATCACTCGCTTCTGTTCCCCTAAATCCAAAGTCAAAATTGATATCAATTGAAGAGCCGGTGCCCCGTGAAGGGATTCCGATCCCGGCAGTTAACATGTATGTTTGTATTTCTGTTTCGTCTATTTCAAGGCTGCCTGTATCAAACGAGGCTCCTGCCCGGTAATTGAACCTGCTGAAAAAACCACCCGGCGAAGACCGTCTGGCGGCAGCATACTGCGTGCCGAAGCCAACCTTGAACCGGTCTGTGAACATTTCCTCATTCCGGCCCTGGTATTCAGACCAGTTTTGATACAACACATCCGACGATACGAGCCATTGCTGGTTGAAGTGATAACCAAACCCTAATGCAGCCTCCATCGGCATTTTCACATCCTGATCACCAAATTCACCGGCCGTGATGAGGTCAATGTTCGCCGACCCTATATCTGATTCCACTTTACTTTCAGAATCCAGGTTTACGGGAAGATTGAACGTAGCCCCAAAAGCCAGCTGGTCATTTTCACCAAACAGACTGTACCTGTTGAAATATAATCCAAAACGATTACCAAATCCATAATTTGAATTTATTTTAGTAAAATTAATATTGCTGAAATTCTGATCTTCAAAATTATAAGTGGTGGTATTTTCCAGCACGCCAAAAATAAAAGAGGGGGCATATCCGAACGTTAATCCCCTGGCAATACGAATGCCGACGCCAAGTTCCAAACGATTCAAGCCTCCGGTACCACTGGTGTTTACCCTATACTCAAGGGGACTGCCCGAGTTGTTCTGGTCTGCAGGAATCACTACATCCTGAGCAGTCTGGAAACGGGATTCAGTGATCGGGGCCAGCGACAGTGATACACCGATTCGCTCTCGTTTGACAGGAAGCACCAATTGGAACTGGGAGACCTGAAGCAGGGAATTCCTGCGGGAACCCAGATTATCGGTCGCATCGAAGGCCCTTAAGGAGAAACCCCCGTTTACATTGGTATAGATGCCTTGTGACCATAAGGCGGGGTTGGAGAGATTGTTCAGCCTGTAATCCTGCAGGGCAACGCCCTGCAGGCCCATGGAACCGGCCAGAGACGAGGCATAGTCGACCGGTAACCCCAGGCCCAGATAGGAATAGACGGAACCTGTGTTTAACTGGCTTTCAGAATCCTGCGCCTGCAGGCTGGTGGATAATGAAAAACAGGTTAATGCAATAAAGAGAGCTTTTTTCATTCTATTTCCGGTTTTGCGCTGGTAATTAAAATTTTGGGTCTGCGGGTATTGGAATGCTCATCGTGGATGAGCGTAGGGATAATGCGTCCGTTATCATCGCGTACAATGAGGTAGAAATCCCGCACATCCATTGTGCCGGTTAGATTTGAATTAATATAAGAGGTCAGGTTCACCCGGAAGGAATGGTCACTTTCATTCCGGAGCAATTCAATTTCAGGATCTTTGATAATGGCCCGTTCCGTTTCCTCTTCGGTAAGCAGATAAACATATAAAGCATTGGCCTGGGGCCGCCGGTGAGATGACGGAAGATCCTGCTGCATAGAAAGCGTGTCCTCGTACAAGACCAGTTCGGCCCGTGAGATGTTATTCGTGCCTATAAAGTCATCATCGACATCAAATCGCAGCCTCAGGGTATTGCTGAAGTTATTAGTAATTATTTTACTACCCGCGGGAGCCGCTGCCGATCCCTGTTCAATACTATTGGCCGTGGCCCGCATGATCTGCCTGAATACACCCTGGTCTTCGTCGTCGCCATTTTGCTCATCATCGGAATGATCAATGATAAGTTCGGTTCTGGCGGCTTCAAAACTGAGTATCTTGGCATCATTGCGTGGCACAATGGCCATCCCAAACATGCTTTGCCGGTAGACAGAGTCTCTTTGCGCAGATGCGTTTTTGTTAAAATGGCCGGCATAGCGCTGCAGCCATTCATCGTCGAGGGGAATGCGCAGGGAATCTTCATTGTCGACTTCAAAACTGCCGATAATCTTATTACTGCTCAGGTCGGGAAGGGAGTCAGGCCGCCATGCGGAAGCCCTCCAGCGGCGTTCGATTTCCACTATGTCGAATGCGCCAGTGGAGGCCCGGTCACCGTAGACCTGATCAATATGCAGTTTAAGGTAGCCTTTGGCGGACTGGCCGACAGAATCAATGCCTGAGGTCTGCAGGGAAGGCGATATCATGCCGATTATCTGCTGGTCTCCAAATACGGCATCGTTGTACCGCCCGGCTGTAAAATAATCCTGATTCCCACTGAAGGAGGTAATCGTAAAGGATTCCGTGCCCGGAAGGTAAACCGTATCGGATTGGACAAGAGGCGGATCGTCGGTAATGTTTGAACCCACAATACCATTATCATCGCAGGATGATAATGCAAATAGCAGGGAAAACAGGGTGAGGGGGAAAAGTAGAGGTTGAACTTTTCGCAAAAGAAAGGTATTCAAAGAAGCTTCCGGTCTAAAATTTTTATTTATCTGTGATTTTATGATAATATTCAGCGAACAGCCTGGAAATATCCTGAGGGGAGCCTTGTATTTTGTCACGCTTGATATTCAACTCATCAAACAGGCCGTCCAGCTCGTTATCCAAATGGTTGCCGGTTACTACATAATCCGAATAGGCCAAACCGGCCCGTAAAAAATCAACTTTGTCGCCGGTTTTTACCGTAGAGCGGTCAAAATCTCCAGGCAGCTTCATGATGTCGAGTATGTTCTCATCAAAAAGGCCTTCATTGCTAGGATTATGCAAGTTATAGATAACCTTGGTGTTGCTGAAATTATTAGAATCTTTATACAGTGTTTTTAAGAAAACGGGTATGAAACCGGCAGCCCAGTCATGACAATGGATGATATCGGGCTGCCACCCGAGCCTCTTAACGGTCTCTAAAACACCCTTATTGTAAAAGATCAATCGTTCATCGTTGTCTTTATAAAACTTGCCGGTTTTCGGATCGGTGAACATCCCCTTCCTTTTAAAGAAGGTATCGTTATCCAGAAAATAGACCTGAAGCTTGGCATTGGGTATGCTGGCCACCTTGATTTTCATGCTTTCTACTTTATCACCTACCTCAACTTCTATGCCGGCAAGCCGGATGACTTCATGCAGGCGATTCCTGCGGTCATGAATAGAACCGTACTTGGGAAGGAGGATGCGGATTTCAAATCCTTTGTCTTGCAAAGAAGCAGGCAGGTATCGCAGCAGATCGGCAGTGTTGGACATTTTTGCAAAAGGAGAGATCTCTGCCGCGGCATAGAGTATTTTCATGAAAATAAGATTTTCTTATATGTAAACTATCAGTCTTTGGGACGCTTTATATTATCCGGGGTCATGTCTAATGATTCGCCGTCGGATACATAAAAGTCAAAAAGCGTATCACCACGCAAGCCCAGCCTCAGCGTTTCCAGTGTAATTACATCCTGGGGCGTTATGTTGCCCAGATTTACATTGGTTCCAAACTTTTTGAGAAACCATACTTGCTGTTCCTTATTAGGGGCTTCGAACAGCAGTTTATCGGTTGGTATATGATGAGTAATTTCATCGATTAGCCCCGAACGGATCTCCCCATTGGGCCTGAACATACCTACTGTACCGCTTTCCCGGGCTTCACAGATGACTTTCCATGCTCCGGCTTCCAGTTCCGAGCTGATCATTTCGACCCACTGGTACGGAGCCATAATATCTGTGGGATCTTTACTGCCGACTTCGCTCAGCACGGTGAAATTCTTTTGCAGTTCGGTAATTATATCCAGTTTCTTTTTCTGGGAAAGCCGGATGGTGCCGTTTGAAACCTCGACGTATCCGATTTTGTAATGATCCATGTAACGCAGATAGTCGTCGAGCTGATCTCTGAGCAGGTACGCTTCGAATAAGGTACCGCCAAAGTAGACCGGTATATTCGCGTTACGGTAGATGTCCAGTTTCTCAGGCAGGTTCGGACATACATAACTGGTTCCCCAGCCCAACTTTATAATATCTGTATAGGCCTCACTGCTCTCTAAAAAATCTTCGCATTGCCTGAGGCTGTAGCCTTTGTCCAGAACCAGAGTAATGCCATTTTCGCGCTTTTTTTGGGTACGCCCGGGGAGGCCGTTCAATTCAAATATCATATAACTTTTTTTAGGGTATAATCCGTCATTATACGGATTTATAAAGATTTATTAAAGTGTCATCCGTTTTATAGAAATATGAACAGGGTACTGGTCCGGATAAAGTACGTGTATCTGACGTCCGAAACTCAGGAATTTGCATCGCCTGGCTTACCTATCCGCTTTTGCTTAGGAGGCGGTTAGCCATTTTGGTTAAATCAAAAAGCCTGCTTTTATCTACATTTTGAAGCATTTCCGGGGTATATCTCCACAACCAGTTTCCTTCGACCGTCCCGGGAAAGTTCATCCGGTGCTCCGAAGAAAGACCCATCAGATCCTGCATCGTGAAAATAGCCTGATCACACACAGAAAGCATGGCCAGCCGGATCAAAGCCCAGTTTATATCACTTCCGTCGGTCTGCAGGTATTGGCGGGCATGGTGTTTTTCTACCCCGCCTGCCTGATGATACCAACCGATGGTTGTATCATTGTCATGGGTGCCCGTATAGACCACAAAATTGTCGGATTTATAATTATGCGGAAGAAAATTATTAGAGGCATCGCCGGAGAAAGCAAACTGAAGGACTTTCATCCCGGGAAAATTAAATTGATCACGCAACTCGTCTACGCTTTCTGTGATCACGCCCAGATCTTCGGCAATGATGGGCAGACGGCCTAGTTTGTCATGGATTACCTTGAATAGTTTCTCTCCCGGACCTTTAACCCAGCGGCCATGCTGGGCGGTTTTGGCCTCGGCTTTGACCTCCCAATGGGCAACAAATCCCCGGAAGTGGTCGACACGAATGGCATCAAAGAGGCTGAACATTTGTGAAAACCGTTCAACCCACCATGAGAAATCATCCTTCTCCATTTCCTTCCATTTATAAAGCGGATTGCCCCAGAGCTGGCCGGTATCGCTGAAATAATCCGGCGGCACGCCTGAGACGAGTACCCGGTTTCCCTTTTCGTCAACTTCAAACAGGCTGCTGGCCGACCAGACATCCGAACTGTTGTGATCGACGAAGATCGGGATGTCACCAATGACCCTGATGTTTCGTTCGTTGGCATAGGTCCGGAGCCTGAACCACTGATCAAAAAATTCATATTGCATCCAGTAATGCAAATCAACCGACGATGAAAGCCTGCGGCGGTATATTTCCATCGTATTTTTATCGCGGCGCACCAATCCGTCTTCCCAGGTATTCCATGCCCTTTTGTCAAAATGTTCCAGGCAGGCCATAAACAGTACGTAATCATCCAGCCAGTACTTATTCCCGGCTTTAAACCGGTTGAAATCATCCAGGACAGCCGCGCCGGCATCGGCATAAAAACGGGCGGAGGCCTGATGGAAAATGGAATCCTTGAAAGCATAAGCCTCTGTATAATTAACCTCCGTAGCAGGCTTTTTTCTGCCGGAATCTATCTCTCCATAGGTTAACAGCCCCTTATCAGCCAGCCTATCCGGACTGATAAGATAATGGTTGCCGGCAAAAGCGGAATAGGAGGCATACGGTGATTCCCCATATCCCGTCGGACCTAAAGGCAGGACCTGCCAGACAGATTGCCCGGTTTCGGACAGGAAGTCGATAAATTCCCGGGCCTCCCGGCCCAGGTCACCGATCCCGTAGGGGGAAGGAAATGAGGTTGGATGAACCAGAATACCGCTGGATCTTTCAAATTGCATGGATCTTCTCTCTTCTTGATATCCTGAATTACCCGAATGGTTTTACCCTTACCCGGTAACCGGTTTGATTTTTAAAAACATGCCAGACAGAGGGGGGACACTCAATGTCAAATGCGCTGGTTGATTATGCCATTTTCCCGCAACGGCCGTCAGGTTATTATTTTCGACATTACTGCCTCCGTAATAATGCGAATCGCTGTTGATCAGCAGATTGTATTTTCCTGTTTCCGGCACGCCAAATTTATAATTATGATGAACCTGGGGAGTAAAGTTGAAAATGCAGACTACAAATTCCTTTCTTTCTTTACTGTGACGCAGAAAGGCCAGGATACTGTTGTCGACATCCGAACCATCTATCCATTCGAAACCCTGCCAGTCAAAATCTATTTCGTGGAGGGACGGATGATCCCTGTAAAAGTGGTTCAGATCCCGGATCAGGGTTTGAATGCCTTTATGCGTATCATATTCAAGAAGATGCCAATCCAGCTGGGCGTCTTCCTTCCATTCGTCCCAGGGCGCGAATTCATTGCCCATAAACGAAACCAATTTACCCGGATGAGCATACATATAGGTGTACAACAGTCTTAGGTTGGCAAATTTCTGCCAGGTATCTCCCGGCATTTTTGAGAGCATTGATTTTTTTCCGTGGACAACCTCATCATGGGAAAGGGGAAGGGTAAAATTTTCCGTAAAGGCATAGATCATCGAAAAAGTAAGCTGATTGTGATGATAACGACGGAAAAGGGGGTCAACCTCAAAGTACTTAAGGGTATCGTTCATCCACCCCATATTCCATTTATAATCAAAGCCCAGCCCTCCCAGATAGGTTGGCCGGGAAACCATGGGCCAGGAAGTGGATTCCTCGGCCATGGTAATTATTCCTTCGAATTCCTGGTTGAGTATTTCGTTCATACGTTTTAAGAAAGCCACGGCTTCCAGATTCTCCCGGCCGCCATATTTATTGGGTATCCATTCCCCTTCTTCACGCGAATAATCCAGATACAGCATAGAAGCAACGGCATCGGCGCGAATGCCGTCGATGTGAAACTTGTCGCACCAGAACATGACATTGGATAACAGGAAATTGATGACCTCCGTACGCCCGAAGTTGAATATATGCGTGCCCCAGTCCTTATGCTCGCCCTGCCGGGGATCGGCATGCTCATACATATGGGTTCCGTCAAAAAGACGGAGACCGTGATCGTCTTTGGCAAAATGTGCCGGGACCCAGTCGATCAAAACCCCTATGTTGTTCCTGTGGCATTCATTGATAAGATACATCAGGTCCTGGGGGGAGCCGAAACGACTGGTGGCTGCATAATAACCGGTCGTTTGATAGCCCCACGACGGATCATAAGGGTGTTCGGCAATGGGCAGAAGTTCAACATGCGTATATCCAAGATAGTTAACATAGGGGATGAGCTCAGCGGCTATTTCCCGGTAATTAAGAAATTCATTTGTCTCGGGACGGCGCTTCCAGGAACCCAGATGCAGTTCATATACCGCCATGGGCTTGTCAAAATTTTTAGAGCGGACGGTCATCCAATCTTCATCTGACCAGGAGAATTGATCGAGGTTATTGACGACAGAGGCCGTAGCGGGCCGCTTTTCCGTATAAAAACCATAAGGGTCGGTCTTCTTTAACGGATGTTTGGCATTCGGGGACAGGATCTCATACTTGTATTTGTCACCCTCGCCTACCCCCGGCAAAAATATTTCCCAGATTCCCTGCTCATAATGCCTGCGCATCACATGGCGCCGGCCGTCCCAGTCATTAAACGACCCGATAACACTTACCCGGAAGGCGGCCGGGGCGCAAACAACAAAATGCGTGCCCGGTACGTCATCAACTTTCTTTGGGTGGGCTCCCATCATCTGGTAAGCCCGCGTATGGTTGCCTTCTCCCCAAAGCTGAAGGTCAAAATCACTCAATAAAGAAGGGAAGGCATAGGCATCTATTTGTGTGTAGGCCTGTCCTTCATAGGGTTCAATACTGAAATAATATGTGAAAGGCTTTTTTTTGCCGGAAATAACCGCCTCAAAAAGGCCTTTGTCAGAAAGGCGGTTCATTTCTGCGGACTTCCGGCCTTTATTATAGACCAGATTAACGCTTCTGGCATGGGGCTGAAACGTACGTATTACATACTGTTTCTTTTTTTCTGCCGTCTCCTGATGAATACCCAGAAGATGAAAAGGGTTGTCATGGGTACCCGACCCTATGGCTTCAATGTCATTTTCGTTTAATAATTTTTTCACCTGATCAATTTTGAGAAAACAAAAAAACGGTTTGAAGCAGCGTTTTTCTATGAATGTTAGCGGGTTGTAGTATTTAATTCAAAGGTAAAGACAATTTCCCATTATATAAAATATTGTGATTAAGAAGATATGACTCTTCTTCCTTACCTCTTTATCTTTGTATTATTTGTTCAAAAGGATTTACTTTATGGTCATTAAGCCCTGATATACTTATGCATCTGCAAAAAATTGCTCATACAACGTTATTGAAAGCCGAGTTAGCTATAAAAGCCATTAAAGGTGAAAAATCGATAAACCAATGGAAGGACAACTTCAATGGCCGGGCCGAAAGCTTATTTTAAATTGGTGAACGAAGGTTGTTTTATCAATAGTTCATTTTTTGATCAGGTTTTCCGGAATATAAATAATCTTGCCGGTCAAATTGGAGGCACAATGAGCATGAACCAAACCAATGGCACGGCATTTGCCACTGTTTTTTGAACGGCATCCTATGAAAAAGGTATTAATAGTTGAAGATGACCGGATTCTGTCCTTCCTGCTCAGCAAGCAGCTGAAACGTCTGGGTTACGAGGTGGTGGGGAGAATAGCTTCGGGCGAAGAGGCTATCGATTCCGTAAAAAAGGCCAACCCGGATTTCCTGCTGATGGATATAAACCTGGAGGGTGAGCTCGACGGAATAGACACCATGGCCCGTATCAGATCCTTTTCGGATATTCCCTTTTTATACCTCACAGGCAACTCCGATCCCAACACCAGATTCAGGGCTGATAAAACCCGTCCGGTTGCTTATCTTATAAAACCTATACTCATAAAGGATCTGAGTGAGGTTCTGTCTGCAGCCCTTAACGGATCCGCTTCACAATGATGACCATGCAAACTGAGTTATTGAAAATATTACCGGTAATCGGCATAATCCTGTTGTCAGGATGCGGCGTTACCGGCCAGGCAGGGGAAGATGCGGAGATCCGCAGCAAGTTGGACGAACATTTGCAGGTTGCCGTTGAGAATCCCAGCTCAGGTCCTCTTAATTGCTTCATTATTCTGACAAACGGACCTGACGCCGAAATTCTCCGGGAGCTTGAGGAAACCGGTCTGGAGCTTGTTAGCATTACGAATGAGGTCCTGGCGGTCAGGGGCTTCGCCGAGGATCTTAAAAGAGCGGCCCGTTATGATTATGTAGAGTTTATTACCCTCCGCCAAATGGATTCTGAATAATTTATAAATGCAGCTCATTGAAACCCAGACAAACCATATTACTTGTTGAAGACGAGATTGAACCGGCGGAAATGCTTTCCGGTTTTCTGGAAATGCATGATTACCGCATCCTGCTGGCTACCGATGGAAACCGGGCCCTGGATATCATTAAAAAAAAAGCAGGACAGATCAGCCTGGCCATTCTGGATATCATGGTTCCCGGAACAGACGGACGTGAAATATGCAAACATATCCGCAATCATCCGGTATTGAAGGATATTCCCGTAATCTTTCTGACGGCCCGCGATCAGGAAAAAGATGAAATTGCCGGTTTATCGCTGGGTGCCGATGATTACATACCGAAACCGGCCGGCCTAAACCTGATTCGGGCTCATGTAGAATCCCTGCTCCGGCGCCATCGGGGCCGGCAAAGCAATTGGATCAATTATGGCAATGTCTTTCTGGATACCGAAGGGGTTGAAGTCTATCTGGGTGAAAAAAAACTGGAGTTTACACAGACCGAATATAAAATACTGATGCTGTTTTTCAGCAACCCCAGACGTGTTTATACCCGTCAGGATATTCTGGAGCTTATAGCCGACGAGGGAAAATACGTATTTGACCGAACCGTAGATGCCCATATCAAGAATATAAGAATCAAACTTGGACGTGACGGAGATCTGATTAAAACCTACAGGGGGGCTGGCTATGGTCTGAATAAGGACCTTGTCTGATCATGAATATCCGTGGTAAGTTATCCGTTACATTTATCCTGCTGCTGATATTCGGCGTGACCGCCGTAAGCAGTTATTCCATACTGTTTATCAGGGCTTTTTTGCTTGATGAAGGGGTCCGCCAAATGCAGGATGACGGCCGGTGGATGATCCAGACCATACAATACCTGCCCGCGGGAACCCAGTTCCCCGCCCGTCTTGACCAGGTAGGGCAGGCTATCCGCTACCATTTAGTTATATATGATGAAACAGGCATGCAACTGAAGGCCTCACCTGCCGAACCGCCGGGCATGTATACGGGCATGCTGCCCGACTCCCTTATCCGGGAGCTAACAGCCACGGAAAACGAGGTGATCATGGTTAACGAAAAAGAGACGGATTTCATCTATGCATTCGCTCATTTGCCCCGCAGCGTTAACGAGGCTCATTATTTGCAGATCAGCCAGGCAAAAGATGAAATATTCAAACCTATTGCTACCATTCGCTGGATCATTTATACCGGCATGTTCATTTCTATAGGCTTGATCGTAATCGTCAGTACACTTTTTGCACGGTATTTATCCAGACCGATCGTGACACTGAACAAAGCGGCAAGACGGATTGCGGAAGGGGATGTGAACTACAAGATCAACCTGAGGAGGAAGGATGAATTCGGAGCCTTGTCTGACTCCCTCAATCAGATGGCATCCAGACTGAGGGAAGATAACGCGCAGCTTCAACAAATTAACGAGAAACAGCGCCTTTTTCTGGCCGATATCGCCCATGAAGTGCGGAATCCCCTTCATACGATTATGGGATCTCTTGAAATGCTTGAAATGAATGAACTGAATCCTGATAAACGAAAAAAATACCTTGCCAACGCGGCCAGTCATGCCGATCGGCTCAGTCGCCTGTTCAGTGATCTGATGACGCTGCAGCGTTACAGTTCGGATGAAAATTTTATTCGTGAAAAAGTATTTGATCTTTCCGGGATCACCCGAAAAATGGATGAATGGTACCGGGAAGAGGCTGATAATAAAGGAGTGGACCTGTCCGTAGACAAGCAGTCGCTCTTCGTTGAAGCGGATCCGGGGAAAATTGAGCAGGTGCTTGAGAACCTGATCTCCAACGCTTTGAAATTCACCGCGGAAGGGCATGTACATTTACGGTATGAGGAAGAAAAAGATAACGTGGTGGTAAAAGTAACCGATACCGGCACGGGCATACCTCATCAGCATTTGCCCCGGTTATTCGACCGGTTCTACCGGATGGACAAAGCACGGTCAAGGGACCGTGGGGGTACCGGCCTTGGACTGGCCATCGTTAAAAGCATACTCGATGCCCATGGCCGGGAGGTGCACGTGGAAAGCAGGGAGGGCCATGGAAGTGAATTCTCGTTCAGATTAAAAAAAGCACCGCCCCCGCCGGCCTGAACCAAAAGGAAGTAGAAATTCACAATCCCTTCACAATAGATCGTTATCTTTTAAAGAATTTTAATAGTTAGCTGAATATGAGTAAAGACCCGAAGAAAATCGGCATTGTGTTGATGAACATGGGTGGTCCTACTTCCGTTGAGGGAGTGCGCCACTTTTTGGAAAACCTGTTCGGGGATCAGGATATCATTAACCTGAAGGGTGGAAAGGTTCAGGAGCGGCTGGCAAAAACAATTGCCAAATACCGGTATAAAGGGGTTTCCGAAAAATACAGGGAAATAAACGGTTGCCCAAACGGATGTTCCGGCAGCAAATATTGCACTAATCGACAGGAAAAGGTTGTTTCGGATTGCTGCTCGCCGATCAACAGCCTGACCGAGCTTCAGCGCCGCACGCTTGAGAAGCAACTGAAATCCAGTTGGCCCGACCAGTTCGTCAAAGTATATACAGCCATGCGCTACTGGTTGCCTTTTGACTATGAGGTCATCAAAGAGATCTATGATGACGGAATCGGGCATCTGGTGCTGTTGCCTCTCTACCCCCAGTTCTCCTACACCACCAGTGGCAGCAGCTTCAGGAACTGGGAAAAGATTCGCCAGGAACAGGAGCAGCCTGCTCCCTGGGAGGAATATATTATCAACGAATATCACCTGAATAAAAACTACCTGGCAAGTTTGAACGACAGGATCGATGAAGGCCTGAAAACTCATTTCTCTGAAAGCGAGCGCAATAAGGTTCATCTTGTTTTCACCGCCCATGGAACGCCGATCAGTGAAATTGAGAAAGGGGATCCCTATACCCGGCATATCCGGGAGACGGTAAAAGGGGTGATGGACCTGCGCGACCAGAAAGAATCTTACTGGCTCAGTTATCAGTCGCGCGTCGGACCTTCCAAATGGACGCAGCCCAATACGGAAAAGCTGGTATTCAGGCTGCTGGACTACGGCGTGAAATACCTTCTGATGGTACCGGTGGCTTTTGTCACCGATCATATTGAAACGCTGCATGAATTGAACATAGAGCTTCGTGAGGAAATTCAAGGGCGTGATTACCGGAAACTGGCCATAACCAAAGGCCTGAATGATCACCCTTTGTTTATGCAGGCTTTGCAGGATGAGATTACCCTTAAGCTGAACCATGTATTGCCAAAGCAAACGGATGCTAAAAATACAATGAAGGTATCCTGATCTAAATGAAGAACAACAGCACCTTTACAAACGACTTCATCGCTATAGGCATCAATCACTGGAAAGCTTCGGTGCCGGTTCGGGAAAAGTTTAGCCTGACCACGGAGGGGAAGCGGCCGTTTCTGGCAGATGCCAGGACAAGCGGATTAAAAGACGTTATCATACTTTCCACCTGTAACCGTACGGAGATCCTTGCGCGCTGCGAATCGGAAGAAATGCTGATCGATCTGCTGGTTAAGCATACCGGCGGAAGCCGTCGGGAGTTCACCGATTCGGGTTTTGTCATAAAGGGTGAAGCGGCCATCAGGCAGTTTTTCAGGGTTTCTACAGGCCTGGACGCTCAGATACTCGGTGATCTTCAGATTATCAGACAGGTGAAGGAAGCCTATGAGCTGGCCCTGGAAATGAATATGGTGGACAGCCTTCTTCACAGGCTGATGCAGTTTGTCTTTCGTGCTCATAAACGATCACGCTCGGAAACGGACCTGGCTAACGGAGCTGCCACGACGGCCTATGCCGCGGTAAAATTTGCCCGGCAACGCCTGGGTTCCCTTGCCGGGAAGAATATCGTGCTGATCGGAACCGGAAAAATTGGTAAAATTACCTGTAAAAACCTTTTATCCCTGGGCGCAAAAGAAGTCACACTTATTAACAGAAACCGGGAAAGTGCCGAATCGCTCGGAGAACAATATGATCTGCCCTCGGCCGGATTTGCTGATATCTCCAAACATATTGCCGGGGCGGACCTGGTTATTGTCGCTACCGGTGCCGAAACTCCGGTCATCACCAAAGAGCATGTTGCCGGATTGAGCGGAAGCAGAAAAAAAATTATGCTGGATCTATCCGTTCCCCGGAATATCGATCCGGAGGTGGATGGACTGTCAAATATCGAACTGGTTAATATGGATATGCTCAAAGATACCACCGACGAGGCCTATAAGAAAAGAAAGGATAATGTACCTCTGGTGGAGGCCATCATCGAAGAAGAATTGACGCACTATAAAAAATGGCTGGCCGAACAAAAGGTTGTGCCGACCATCAGGGCTCTGAATGATAAGGTGGAACAGATCCGGTTAACCGAGATCGCCCGTTTCCAGAAACGGTTTGACGGGGAGGATATAACCGAAATTGAACAGCTGACACGCCGGATCATTAATAAAATTGTGGCCGGGCCCATAGATCATCTCAAAGACAATCACGAAACGACTGATCTTTCCGAGGTCATTAACTCGATTTTCAAACTGAACCATAACGGGAAGTAATGCCCAGAACTTTCATCATTGGTACACGTGACAGTAAACTGGCGACCTGGCAGGCCCGCTGGGTGGAGCGGCGCCTGGCCGGCAACGGGCACAAAACGGCTCTCAAGTATATTAAAACGGAAGGGGATCTGGTCCTGGATACGCCGTTGCCTGTGATGGGGGGGAAGGGGGTCTTTACCAAAGCCCTGGATGAGGCTTTGCTGGATGACAAAATAGATCTGGCCGTTCATTCATTTAAAGACATCCCCACCCGCCTGCCCCGGGGGTTGAAGATTGCCGCCATCGCCAAACGCGAAGATCATCGTGATGTTCTGGTATCCCGGAAGGGGATAACCTTTCTCGATGATCCGGCTTACCAGGCCGTCATAGCCAGCAGCAGCAATCGCAGGATGAGCCAATGGCTGCATCGCTACCCTAACCATACTCTGACCGATATCCGGGGAAACGTACAGACCCGGCTGCGCAAACTGGAAGAGAGCACATGGGACGGTGCTATTTTTGCTGCAGCCGGACTCATACGCCTGGACTTGCTTGGCAGGGCTGACCGGTATCTGGATTGGATGATACCGGCACCTGCACAGGGTGCTATGGCCGTGATGACACGGGAAAATGATATGGTAACCCGTCAGGCGCTGGCACCCGTTCATCATGAAGAAACGGCCCTGTGCACCTCTATAGAACGTGACTACCTGAATGAGCTGGAAGGAGGCTGCAGCGCCCCGATTGCGGCTTTGGCCAGGGTGGTTGGCGGGAAAGTACATCTTAAAACCTGCATTTTGAATCCCGGAGGCACCGGTAGGATCGACGTTGAGCTAACCGCCACCATGGATGCGGCAGGGCAACTGGGAAGGCAGGCGGCTTTTAAAGCCATAGAGCAAGGGGCCGGTGAAATTGTCGCCCGACTAAGGGAGTAATGCATATGACCGTATTGTCAACCCGTCAGGCAAAGGATAACGAAGTGCAGCTGGCAAAAAAAATGGGTTTCCGCCTCATCAATTATCCGGTATTAAGGTTCTCTTTCCGCGAGCCCGGAAAACAGGAACTGGATAAGTTGCAGGAAGAGGCGCCCGATGCCTGGGTATTTACCAGCAAGAACGGGGTTGAAGGCTTTATGAGGATCTTTGAGCAGGGTATGATCCCGTTAAAACCCAAAAAAATATTTGCCGTTGGAAACAAAACGGCTTCAAAACTTGCCGAACATGGTTTTACAGCCGGGGTAGCCGGCACAGAAAACGGTACGGCCCTGGCAAACTTGATAGTTGATGACCCGTCCGTTGGATCCGTGGTCCATTTTTGTGGCAGCCGGCGCCGGGACGAACTTTCCGTTATCCTTACCCGTCAGACCATACTGGTAACCGAACTTGTTGTCTACCATGCCATGGAGGCTCATCCCCCCGTAGAGAATCTGCCTTCGGATGTTCATGCAGTGTTATTTTACAGTCCGGGGAGCGTGAATGCTTTTGGATCTGCTCTCGATAGGTACCATGATATACCGGTGGTTGCCATTGGTTCGACAACCGGGGAGGTGTTGCGGCAAAATACAGACAAGGAGGTTATTATCGCTGAAGAAGCGTCAACCGAATCGATGCTTAAGGCACTGGCACAATTTGCCTCAAAGAAAAAAAACGCAGATAAAAAATGAACAGCCAGGTTTGATAGCATGGAACATACTTTTCCCGCATTAAAGAACGACCTCCTGTTAAGGGCCCTGGCCGGGCAGGCTGTTGATCGTCCACCTGTCTGGATGATGAGGCAGGCCGGCCGCTATTTGCCGGATTACCGGAAACTGCGTGACAGGTATACATTCTTCGAGCGTGTTGAAACGCCGGAACTGGCTGCTGAGATCACCATCATGCCCATTGATCAGATAGGCAGCGATGCCGCCATTTTGTTCTCCGATATCCTGGTGGTTCCCCAGGCATTGGGTTTCGAAGTTACCATGGATCCTGGTGAAGGTCCGCGTCTTCCTGACCCGGTGCGCAGTACAGACCAGGCGCTGTCTTTGAAGGTCCCCGATGTTGAAGAACGTCTTCGCCATGTCCTGGATGCCCTCACCCTGACCAGAAACGAACTGAACGGACGAGTGCCGCTGATTGGTTTTGCAGGGGCTCCATGGACGATCCTCTGTTATATGATCGAGGGCCGGGGTTCGAAAGATTTCTCCAAAGCCAAGGAATTTTGCTACAAGCACCCGGAGACCGCTGCCTATATGCTGGATGTGCTCACCGAAACTACCATTGCCTATCTCAACGCCCAGGTCGGGGCGGGCGCCCAGGCCATACAGGTTTTTGACAGCTGGTCCGGCCTGCTGAGTCCGGAAGATTTTTCGGTTTTGTCTATGCCCTACCTGGACAGGATTTCCAGGGCGGTGACAGGGGCGCCGGTGATTGTGTTTGCCAAGGGCAGCTGGTATGCCATGGAGCGGCTGGCCCGGCAGACCGGGGCCGCCGCGCTTTCGCTGGACTGGACAGTCAGTCCGGAGTATGCCCGTAAGGCTGGCGGTGATATAACCTTGCAGGGTAATTTCGATCCCAGCCGGCTGCTTTCCCCCATTCCGGAGATCAGGCGGCTGGTACACCGGATGATCGACCGTTTTGGGGCAGACCGGTATATTGTCAACCTTGGTCACGGCATTTTGCCCCACATTCCCGTTGATCATGCAAAGGCATTCGTGGATGCCGTTAAGGAATACGAAAGGTGAAAAGTATCAAAGAAAATTTCCGGCTGTTTACCCTGCAACTGCAGGATGAAATCTGCAGCCGTCTGGAAGAGGTGGACGACAAGGCCCGGTTCCGGGAGGATTTGTGGGAACGCGAGGGCGGCGGCGGCGGCATCAGCCGGGTAATGGAAGGGGGGCATATATTTGAAAAGGGCGGCGTAAGCACATCCGAGGTGCACGGCGAACTGCCCGGGCTGATCCGGAAGCGGTTTGATGTGGATCAGGGTTGGTTTTATGCAACAGGCCTGTCACTGGTCATCCACCCTGAAAGCCCGATGATACCCACCGTTCATGCTAATTTCCGGTATTTTGAACTTTACGAGCAGAAGGGTGGTCCGCCCGTCGATGCCTGGTTCGGAGGCGGCATGGACCTTACGCCGTATTACCTCATAGATGAAGACATCGTTCACTTTCACAAAGTGCTCAAAAACACCTGTGATGCGTTCGGCAAATCGCTTTATCCGGAATTTAAAAAAAAATGCGACGAATATTTTTACAATTCCCACCGCGGTGAAGCCCGTGGGGTGGGCGGCATATTTTTTGACTATTTGAGAGACGGGTCCGTCTGCTCCCTGTCATCCTGGTTGGATATGGTCAGGGCAAACGCCAGCGCGTTTGCACCGGCTTACCTTCCTCTCGTGGAGCGCCGGAAAGAAGGATCCTATACCGAACAGCAACGCTATTTCCAGGAAATAAGGAGAGGGCGGTATGTAGAGTTTAATTTGATCCATGACCGCGGCACGCTTTTTGGATTAAAAACCAGCGGAAGAACGGAATCCATACTGATGAGCCTCCCGCCTCGGGTACGCTGGGATTACGACTATCAGGTTGCACCGGGAAGTGAGGAAGACCGTACGATGCGGGTCCTGAAAAATCCGCAAAGCTGGACTTAATAAAATATATAAATTAGAAATTATTTGTTTATTATATATTTACATTTTATAATAAATAATATATATAGTACGACTCCTCCTTTACGTTATCCTTTATATTTACTAATACTACTCCGATGTCCAATAATCCGATTAACCGGGATGAAGAAAATTATACTATAAAGTTATTGATGTATTTATATACATTAGAATCTATACCGCAACATACTGAACGGAACATAGTTAATGTTGGACTTAACCATATAAAAGGTTACTTTAAGCATAAGGACGACTTGCAATATATTATAGATCCGGGCTTGCTTAACCATGCCTTTGGTGAAAGATTTGAGGGTCCCGATTTGCGTCATTTGAAAAAAATATACGAAACACTAAAAATAAAAAAAATTGTGCACTGCCTGTCCGGCGCACGCACAACCGTATCTTCCGCCCTGCTGAAACGTTACGAGCATAACGTTACATTCGTTGATGGCCAATTCAGTAGTGGGAAAAAAGCCGGTCATAAAATCTTAACCCCAAATATACGTTAAGTTCTATAAAATTCAGTACATATATATTATGAACTGTTTTTATTGATATTACGTATCTAATTATTTATATACTTAAACTACCCATATGGCTTACAGAGAAAGTGTCACCCACGATCTAGAAAACTACGCGAATATCCTCAAGGCAATAGCTCACCCCTTGAGAATCGCAATAATTGAATTGCTCGATGAAAAAGAAGGCATGTCCGTTACCGGTATTTATGAAAAGCTTGGTATCGAACAGGCTGTAGCTTCTCATCATCTTGGAATCCTTAAAAACAAAGGTGTGCTGGTGTCTTCACGCGCGGGAAAAAATATGATTTACCAGCTAAGGCATAAGCAAATATCCCAGGTAATGAGGTCATTGGAAAAATTTGTCGACTGAGCGATAGCCGGCCTTTTTGATGCAAATAGTAAGGGCAATCTTCAAATGCCCTTACTATTTCTTTATCTGTTATCAGCATTAGCACACGTTATGATTAGCATAAATGTCTGAGCGAATGCCCCCTTCGTATTCAGCACATGGTTCATTCACCCTGGAGTGGTAGCATATGGATTTATTCGCCCCGTCCGGACCGGGATCCAAACCAAACCGTCTTCATGAGCCTCTGGCCACCCGGATGCGTCCTCAAAGCCTTGACGATTTTGCCGGTCAGGGTCACATATTGGGAGAAGGCAAGCTTCTCCGGCGTATGATAGAAAGCGGCATAATCGGGTCCCTTATTTTTTACGGCCCCCCCAGTTCGGGTAAGACCACCCTGGCCCATGTGATATCAAAAGAAATCAAGGCACAGTTTATCGTTCTTAATGCGGTGTTGGATGGAATTAAGGATTTGCGTGAGGTTGTGAAGAAAGCCGGGGATCAGCTCAGGGCCAACGGCGGGAAGACAATCCTTTTTGTCGATGAGATCCATCGCTGGAACAAAGCCCAGCAGGATGCCCTTTTACCCCATATCGAATCCGGTTTGCTGACGCTTATTGGTGCAACCACGGAAAATCCTTTTTACTCACTTGTCGGTCCGCTTCTGTCGCGCTGCCAGCTGTTTGAATTGCAACCTTTTACCGCCGGGGAAATCAGTACGCTTATCGACAGGGCTCTGCAGGATACGGAGCAGGGACTTGGAAACCTGCAAATCAGATTAACGGAGGAGGCGCGCTCCTATCTGGCGGAATATGCGGGCGGTGATATTCGCAATGCACTCAATGCCCTGGATATGGCGGCCTCTACTTCGGAAACCGGCAAGGACGGAAGGCGGGTCATTGACGTGGCCGTCGCACGTGAGTCCATCCAAAAACGGGTAGTTCGCTATGCCAGGAGTGGGGATGAGCATTATCATTATGCTTCTGCTTTTATAAAATCCATGCGCGGCTCCGATCCGGACGCCTCTCTATACTGGATGGCCGCGATGCTGGAGGGCGGAGAAGATCCCATATTCATATTCAGGAGAATGCTGATCTTTGCCTCCGAGGATGTCGGGCTGGCTAATCCCCAGGCCTTAACTATGGTGAACAGTGCCCAGGAAGCCTTTGTTAAATGCGGGATGCCTGAAGGATTGTATTTTCTGTCTCACGCCTGTCTGTATCTGGCCCTGGCTCCAAAAAGCAACAGTACTTCAGCCATTTTCTCCGTGCTGTCTGAGCTGAAGGAGAAGGGGACCGGCAACATACCCGGACATTTAAAAGACAAAACGGCCAACAAGTTACAGGCACGATACCTGGATGTGGAAAATGCATCCAAAGATTACAAATATCCTCATAACCACCCGGGGCACTGGGTCGATCAGGACTATCTGCCGGAAGCACTGAAAGATAAAGGCTGGTTTAAGCCCGGTGACCGGGGAGTGGAGAAGCAGTTGTGGGAGAGACTGCAAGAGATCAGGGCAAAAAAAAAGTCAGCCAGCGATGAAATCACTGGCTGACTGGAGGGCGAATCAGCAAGGTTGATTAGTCCTTGCGATTCGGGGGAGTCATAAGCTTATTCCAAACAGGAAAAAAGCATTGTTATCATAGAAGTTCATGATCGCCGTAGAGGAAAGGGTGAAAGCAAACGTATCGGTCACCTGGATTTCTTTGCCCGTGCTGATCCCTGAATTGATGACACCCGCTTTCCGGGTTCCATACATGCCCGATTCCGCCGGGGTGAGACCGACAAACACGTCGAAAACAGAAACAGGCAAGCCGATCTCCGCATAAATCGAATTGTCATCGTCGTTGGTGACGAACATTCCGGCCGAGACGCTGACGGGGAAGCTCTCCGGACCTTCATAACCTAATCCCAGTTCGATGAAATGTGCTTCGGATTGGAAATAGTTGCCCGCCGGATCTTCAGGAAACGTATAATCCGTGACCGAAAAGGCCAGGCTGCTTTCTCCGAGATCCAGCCCATAGCTGGCAAACCAATCAATTTCCGAACCGGCCGGGTTACCCGTAGTGGCTATGGCGGCCCAGCCACCGACCTCAAGGTTCCCGAGCGCGTAGGTGACCCCGGGCTGTATACTGGGGGAGTTGCCAAAATCAGCGCCTCTCCATACATACCGGCTCATTATGTCCAGATCTACGGATGTCTGTGCTTTTGCATCCATGGCCGCAAACGAGGTTGCACAAACAATAAGCAAGATGATCTTAAATATATTTTTCATGATATAGATGTTAGGATTAAAATTTAAAATTATGAATGATTACGGTTTCTTATTTTGAGAAAACCGCAGTTTCTTCTTCGTTGCCGTTTACGGTGACACCGGCAAAATCGGGATAAGCATTGGCGCCATGCTCGTGAAAATCCAGTCCGACAGCTTCAATTTCATCGGTCACCCGCACTCCGTTGGTAGCTTTGATAATGCTGAAAACAATCAGAGAGAAGACGAAGGTAAAGCCAATGATTGCAGAGGTTCCGATGAGCTGGATCAGGAAGCCCGACTGGTCGGTTAGGAGTCCGACAGCCAACGTGCCCCAGATGCCGCAAACACCATGTACGGAAATGGCTCCAACAGGGTCATCGACCTTGATCCGGTCAAAAAAGTTGATGGCGAACACGACAAGGATCCCTGCACATCCGCCGACAAGAATGGCGTCGGTGAGCGACATTACATCGGCTCCGGCGGTAATACCCACCAGGCCGGCCAGTACACCATTCAAGGCCATGGAAGCGTCCATATGCTTCATGATGATTCCGGCGGCCACCATGGCACCTAGAGCGCCAGCTGAAGCCGATAATGCCGTGGTAACAAAGACATACGAGACAGCTATGGGGTCTGCGCTCAATACAGAAGCGCCGTTAAAGCCAAACCAACCGAACCAGAGCAGAAATACCCCTACGGTAGCCAGGGGTATATTATGGCCGGGAATCAATTTAACTTTGCCATCAACATATTTGCCCTTCCTGGCACCCAGGATGAGCACGCATGCCAGTCCGGCAAAACCACCCACAGCATGAACAATAGTGGAACCGGCAAAATCATAGAAGCCGATCTGATCCAACCAACCGCCGCCCCAGATCCAGCTGCCGGTTAAGGGGTAGGAAAAGGAGACCAGCAAGGTGGCGAAGATCATATAAGACGACAGCTTAATACGGCCGGTTACGCAACCGGAAACAATGGTCGCTGCCGTGGCGGCAAACATAGCCTGGAAAATAAAATCAGACCAGATGGTCATATCCATGCCGTAGGCCGGAGTTAAATAATCAACAGCCGAATCCGGATCAAAACCAATACCGAAACCGCCAAATCCTATAAAACCGTTAAAATCGCCGGGGTACATGATTTGAAAGCCTATTATGGCGTAACTGATTATACCCGCACACAGTATGAATAAATTCTTATAAATTACATTAACCGTGTTTTTAGCCGGGGTGAGTCCGCTTTCGACCGAAGCAAACCCTAAGTGCATGATAAACACCAGAATGGCACCTAGTAATATCCATAGGTTATCGATCATGAACTTTGCATAGCCCGGAGAGGCCTGGAATTCTTCCAGGGTTGAATAAACAGGAGCCGTTTCTGCTTCCTGACTGAAAGCATTACTTAAAACAATATCACCCTCCATAGGAACATTACTTTCGGTAATAGCTGGATCTGCCCAAGCAGCAGATACCAGCACAAGCATAAATGCTAAACTTGCTAAGGTATATTTGATATATTTCATAAATAATTAAATTTAGGTTTAATGTGGACGCAATAAAGTAAGCACAATTTTTTAATTGTCAAATTATTTTAGGCATAATTAAGATTTTTATTTATTAACTAAAGATAAAGGACTAAAAAAGCGCTTTTTTTTAAGTATAAAAAGTATTTATAAAAGCACAGACCATCTTCCTTGTTCATTTTTTATCTTATACGGCATACAAAAACAGTCAAACCCAGTCATTTTATGATAAAACTTGCAGTTATCAGCGGTACCGACCGCCCCCACTCCAATGCACTGAAGATTTCAGAGTTTGTGTGCGCTAAGTACAGGGAGCGCAATGTGGACACCGAATTGATCAGTATGTGTGATTTCCCCCTGAAAGATGTTGCCGGAGGAAGGTATGGCGGCGACATTCCCTCGGTAAAAAAATTCAACGAACCCATTTTGTCCTCAAACGGCCTGGTATTCGTGGTTCCGGAATACAATGGTTCCTACCCGGGCATCCTTAAATTATTTATTGATCATTTGCCGTTTCCCAGGGCGCTTTCCAAAGTTCCGGTCTGTTATATCGGGGAATCCGATGGAAAGTTCGGGGCTTTAAGGAGCCTGGAGCAGCTGCAGCATGTATGCGGTTACCGGTACGCCTTTAATTTTCCGGAACGGGTTTTCATAGATAAAGTGAGCAAGACCTTTGATGAAACGGAGGGCCATTCCGATGATTTTACATCCAGGCTGCTCCATTCACAGATCAAGAACTTTATTCTTTTCGTTGAGGCATTGGAACAGGCTGACCTGACCAGAAAAAAAGTACCGGAGTAAAGGGTTCATGAAAATAGTGAGTCTGGTACCCAGTTTTACAGAAACGCTGTTCGATCTGGACCTGAACAGGCAGCTGGCCGGCCGGACGCGGTTTTGCTGCCGGCCGGAGAACCGGGTGGGGGCAATTCCTGTCATCGGAGGCACTAAAAATCCCGATCTTCGCCGGATTAAAGAATTAAAGCCTGATATGGTGCTTGCCAACAAGGAAGAAAACCGGAAACAGGATATAGACCATCTCAGGGAATTTTCGGCGGTTCATGTATCAGCGATAACCGGTGCAGACGATGCCCTGCGGGAAATCGCGGCTATAGGCCGGCTGCTGGACCGGCAGGAAAAAGCGGAAACGATCGTGGATTGGGTGAGGGGGGAGATGGAAAACATTCCACCGGTTAAACCGGCTACGGCTGCTTACCTCATATGGCGTAATCCCCTGATGACAGCAGGCGGAGATACTTATATCCATGATATCATGCACCGCTGGGGCTTACAAAATATTTTTGCTTCCGCCGGCAGGTATCCGGTAACCTCCCATGAACAAATTGCCGACATGAAACCGGATTATATCTTTCTGAGTTCGGAACCGTATCCGTTTAAGGATAAACATATCCGGCATTTTAAGGGTTTGCATCCCGATAGCTCCGTTTTACCTGTAAATGGCCAATGGTTTAGCTGGTATGGGTCACGCATGATACATGCGTTCAGGGATCTGAATAAATGGAGAATCACCATATGAATATTTTACCTATACTTCGCCTCATGACCGTGTTAAACTGTAGATTTCGTTTAATCGCACGATAGGTGAGCGTATCGCGTTTATTGTTCTTACATTGAGGTAAAATATCTTCTTAGATTTGTTGTAGAAAAAATGATAAAAGTACTGATAGCGTCATTGACCTCTATATTCGTGATCACGGCCTGTTCAGCCAGTGCCGGGGTTAATCAAAGCAATATCGATACGATTACAGAAGCCCGGAGTGAGGCATCCGCCGACGGGCAGCAGGATGTCGCTTTTGAGGATATAATAGAGGCCAGGTCTCTGTACATCAAAGGAATTACGCACTTTGAGCTGGGAGACTTTGACCGTGCAGTCGAATACCTTATTTCAGCCCAAAGCCTGCATCCCGGCAATTCCGGTATTAACTATGCACTGATGGACGCCTACCTGAAACTCGAAGATCTGAGCAATGCATCGTATTATGGACAGCAGGCCGTTGAACTGGAGCCTCTGAACAAATGGTACCGGCTAAAACTATCAGAAACCTTCCGGCAGCTTGGGCAGATCGATGATGCATTTGATCAGTTAAACGCTATTCTTGAGGAAAATCCTAATGATGTTGATATTCTTTTTCTCATAGCGTCTGTACAATCCAATCAGGGACGCTACAGACAGTCCAACAAAACTTATGAACGGATTCTCAATCTCACCGGTTCAGACCGTTCTGTGCATTACCAGCGCTTCCAGAATTTCACGAATCTGGGGGAACACGAGTCGGCGATCATGGAGTTGGAAGAAATTCGTAAACTTGCTCCGGGCAATCTCAATACGCTGCATACGCTAAGCCAGTTTTACCTCGAAAACAAACAAATCGAAGAGGCTAAAGATGTGCTTGAGGATGCCCTGAAGCGAAATCCCCGCGATCCGGAAACGCTGGTGAGCTTATCCGACATCTACATCAATGAAGGGAACTGGCAGGCCGGAGGAGAGATTCTGAATTCCATCATATCCGATTCGCTCATTAACACCAGCAGCAAGGTTGAGCTTGTGCAGTATATGCTGAGCCGGTTTCCCTATGAACAGGAGAATGAGGATTTTTTCGGGACTATACAAGATATGGTGGAAACGCTGGTTGCACAAGACGATGACAGCGGCATGAGCCATGCTCTGGCAGCCGAGTATTATCATATGATCGAGGATTACAGCCAGGCCCTGAAGCATCTTGAACAAACCAACCGGCTGATGCCTGATAACGAAGCGGCCTGGAGACAGCGGCTTCAACTTTTACAGATGCAGAACAGGCATGACGAGACCATAGAAGTCGGGCAGGAGGCCAATGAACGGGTTCCGGATGACGCTTCCATCCAATTTTTTATCGGGGGTGCTTATTTCCTTACTGAAAATTATGAAAATGCGGTCAACTGGCTGGAAAAAGCCTCCGGCATGCCCTCGCGGGCCAACTTCAAATCGGTGATTTACGGAACCCTTGGCGACGCTTACGCATCTCAGGACGAGTGGGATGCGGCCGATGAAGCCTATAAAAATGCTTTGCGTTATGATTCTGAAAATGACGTTACCCTGAATAATTATGCTTATTACCTGGTAGAACGGGATAAGAAAATAGACGAAGCCAAAGAGATGGTCTCAAAAGCCTTGTCGCTTAAACCCGAGAACGCTTCCTATCTGGACACCATGGGTTGGATATATTACAAGCTGGGTGAGTATGAAAAAGCAAGAGAATATATAGAGGCGGCCCTTGAAGCCAGTACCTCGGCGGAGGTCATGGAGCATATGGGAGATGTTTTCGAAAAACTGGGTGATTTGGATAAAGCCATGTACTGGTGGCAGAAAGCATTGGAAAAGGATGAAACGCGTTCCTATCTGGAAGAAAAGCTGACGGGATTTTGAACGTTTGCCTTTCCTTAAATAACAGCCATATTGCCGCCACGCCGATCCTTTTGTTATTGGCCGTACTGAGCGGATGTGCACCCACTGCCGTGGTCGTGGATGATCAGGATTATCGCGTTACCGAATTGTCGGCGGCCCGCATCATGGATCAGATCCCTAATTACGATCCGCCGCTGACGGCTGTGGAAGGCCGGGCCCGGGCACAAATCAGCCGTCCGGGAGAGAGTGAGCGTGCAACGGTATATTTCACCTCCGACCGGGAGTCGAGCCTGTTGCGCATTCGCAATCAACTGGGCATGGAAGGCGGGCGGGTCCTGAGCCGCCAGGATTCAGTGACCCTTTATAACCGGATTGATGAATACGCCCAGCGGTTTTCCGTTGAGGATGCCCAATATTATTACATGAATGGGATGATGGCCATGAATTTAGTGGAGATACTGAATCCGGATTTAAGGTTGTTTGAGGTCCGGCGGGTATTTGCCAGCGAGGATCAGTATATGCTGGTCATGGATGACGGAACCCGGCTGTTTTTGGACCGGGATGAACTGTTCATTACCCGGATTGAATACCCTGCGCAATCTCCCGGCGAATTTTCCATATTTATATTCCGTGATCATGCCATGATCAGCGGTTATCAGCTGCCCCGCCGGGTCCAAATTTTGAGTTTGGATCAGGAATCCAATATCTTTTTGTTGATTCGCTCGTTGGAGGTTAATCCATCCAATCTGGATTTTGACCTGGAATTGCCTGAAGAAATACACCTAGAGCGTCTATGAAACTTTTTTACTATCCGGGCTTAATCGTTTTTCTGCTGTTTGCTTCCGGGAATCCGGCCATGGGCCAGGACTACAGCCGGATGCGTCAGGAGTTGCAGGAGCAGCAGCAACGGGCGCGGTCGAACATCGACAACCTGCGCAAGCAGATCGAAACCATCGAAAGGCAGATCAGCCAGACCGGAGATGAATACACGCGCGTCTTTCAGGATTACCAGAACCTGGAAAGAGAGATTGCCCTGAGAGACGAGGTCATCGTCAACCTGGAGGAAGAAGGCCGTCACCTGATCAGGGAAATAGACATTAACCGTCAGTCCATCAACGAACTGACGGAAGATCTGCAGACGCTGATCGAGACCTATCAGAACACGCTTGCCTATTTGTATAAAAGTGGCCGCATTCCCGACATGGCGTTGCTTTTTACCGCCGAATCGATCAACCAGATGCTGATACGCTCGTATTTTCTGAACAAATTTCAGGAATACAGGAATCGGCAGGCTGATCAGATCACCGAAGCACAGGAAGAGCTGGAAGCGACGAGAGGCGATCTGTTGTCCAACCTGGGCAAGAACGATGATCTTCTGGGTGAAAAACAGACCGAACAGAACAGGCTGCAGGAAAGAAAGGAGCAGTTACAGGAAATCGTTGAACTGGCCCGGCATGATGTTAATGCACTCAGCGACGAAAAGTCGTCTAAAGAGTCTGAGCTCAGAGAACTGGAAAGTACATTTAATGAACTGCTGGAGGAAGAAGCCAGGGTAAGGGAAGCAGAAAGCAACCGCCTTCGCCAGATTGAAGCCGAACGAAGACGACGGCTGGCAGAAGCGGAAGATGCCGGAGATGAAGCAGCCATTGCCCGTTATTCTGCCCCGGTACGATCGGCCAGCCTGCCCTCTGAAGAGGATTTTGCCGTACTGGAAGAATCCTTCGGCAGTGCAAAAGGCAATATGCCCTGGCCCGTGGAATACGGGGCCATTTCTGCCCGGTTTGGAAATAAGGTAAATCCCCTGTATGGGACCGAAGTCAATAATCCGGGGGTGGAAATAGCGACCGAAGCCCGGAGCCCCGTACGGGTCGTGCACGAGGGGTTTGTGTATGCCGTAAGATCGTTGCCCGGATTCGGGACCTGCATCTTCGTCAAGCATGGCCGTTATATCACCGTATACGGAAATCTAAGTGAGGTCCGCGTGAGAAGGGAAACGACCCTTCAGGCCGGGGATATCATTGCACTTTCAGGGGATGACAATTCGCTGAAGGGACAGGCGTTATTTTTTATGGTGAGAGAGGGAGACATGAACCTGGATCCCGAGCAATGGATCACCAGAAATTAACCTATGCCCGCTCTTTACCCTACTGACCATACACACCTATGTAATCTGAGATTATAATGGAGAGCCTGCCCAGAGCCTTTGCGTATACCAGCGCAGCGTTATTAATTGGAGTGATCGTCTATATGTTCACCCAAAATATCATACAATACGTAAATCAGCCCGGACTGGCGGGGATTGTGTTTTCTTTGGGATTTTTGCTGTTCTATCTGAATATAAATTATCTTCTCGGGAAACGGTTCACACGCAGAACGATCGATATGGAAAACTTCCCCTACATGATGTCGATTTTCCTGATTTTGCCTGCACTGGCCTTGTCCGTAATGACCGGACGTTTCCTGACGTCCTGGCATCAGGCATTTTATATACTGATCATTTTTATGGGCAGCCTGCTGGGAGCCTCGATGGGCATAAAAAAAGGGCTTAAGATCAGGAAGCAAGCCTATAAAGAAAGCTTTAATCACCCCGATATTCCGGAGGATCTCCGTAGTGCGAAGGAAAGGCTAAGCAATAACTAATTGCGGCCTTAAAACCAGAATCAGAAAGACCGGAAACCATGCCAATCACTCCAAGCCTTGAATTAAGACCCTTTGAAAAAACCGATTATAAATTGCTTAAAGAATTGCAGCTAAAGTGTTTTCCCAAGATGAAAACCTATACGCAGGCGCAGTTCCGTTCGCAATTGAAACAGTTTCCGGAAGGGCAGCTGGGGGTGTTCTTCGGAGACAAGCTCATTGGTTCCGGCAGCAGTCTGATATTAGATCTCGATGAATATTCCAAAGACCATACCTGGGGAGAAATTGCGGATGACGGTTACATTCGCAATCACGACCCGGAAGGGGATACCCTGTACGGAATAGAGGTGATGGTGGATCCGGAATTCCGGGAAATGAAAATAGGGCGCAGGATCTATGATGCCCGCAAGGAGCTATGTGTACGCCTGAACCTGAAGCGCATTCTGATAGGTGGAAGGGTGCCGAATTATCACCGTTATCAGCAGGAAATGAGCGTCTACGAATATGTCCGTTCGGTAACCAGCAAGAAGATCTATGACCCGGTCATGACGTTTCAGCTTCAGAACGGGATGATCGTAAAACGGGTAATCTCAAACTATCTGGATGAAGATCATGAATCGTGCGGCTTTGCCACGCTTATGGAATGGGTGAACCTTGAATATCAGCAGCAGGCGCCGAAAAGAAAGGTCTCATCCCTGCCGGTCAGGATTTGCTGCGTCCAGTATCAAATGCGGAAAATCGAAAGCTTTGGCGATTTTGCCCGGCAGGTGGAGTATTTCGTTGATGTGGCCTCGGAATACAAAAGCGACTTCGCCCTTTTTCCCGAACTTCTTACTACCCAGTTGCTGAGTTTTGAGGAAGAAAAACGTCCGGGTCAGGCCGCCCGCGAACTGACGAAGTTCACTGGGCAGTATGTTGATTTTTTTACCGATATGGCCATTAGCTATAATGTAAACATTATTGGCGGCTCACATTTCACCCTGGAAGAGGACAACGTTTTTAACGTTTCCTATCTTTTTCGCAGGGATGGTACCGTGGACAAGCAATATAAAATTCATGTCACACCCAGTGAAAGCCTGTGGTGGGGAGTGCAGCCGGGCTCGGTTCCCAAAGTTTTTGATACGGATCGTGGCAAAATTGCCATAAACGTGTGCTACGATGTAGAATTCCCGGAACTGGCGAGGTATGCCGTGGACCGGGGCGCCCAGATCCTGTTCGTACCCTACTGCACCGACGAGCGGCATGGATTTACACGGGTCAGAACCTGCGCACAGGCCCGTGCCATCGAGAACCAGCTTTACGTGGCCATGGCCGGCACCACAGGGAATATACCCTCGGTGGAGAATATGGCCATACAGTATGCCCAGTCCGCCATATTCACTCCCTCGGATTTTAATTTTGCCCGTGACGGCATCGCTGCCGTTGCCGAGGAGAATGCGGAGATGGTGGTCATCGCCGACGTTGACCTTGAAGTGCTCCGCCGCTCCCGGCATTCCGGTACGGTAACGCCCCTGAAGGACAGGCGGTCGGATCTGTATTCGCTTACATTTGCGGATAAGGACGAATATGACATGGTCCTCAAAAAGATAGGATCGGAAGCCGCCGACGCTGCCAATATGAACGTAACAGGATAGGTTTTTTTGGTGTCCTTATCATGAAAACCTTTTCCTTTTTATGTTTTAAGGAATACATCATAAAACGAAGAAGATGCCGGCAATGTACTTTTTTGTTTAATCATATCTAAATATAAAAATACATATTGATCGGCAAATGTATTTATATCTGATTATACCCCAATATGTTAGCATTCCAAATAAAGGGGAGTAAAAAATTCAGTTCCCTCTTATTAGAGATTTTTAAAAAATAGTTGACATTAAGAAAATTATTTTACTATTTAGGCTGAGTTATGGTATCGTTTTCATAAACTACAACAAGATTACCCATAAGGTTGCAAACCTATGCGCTTTATTTTCGAAATGGTAAAGATTTCAACTTAAAAATAAACCTATGAACTTATGAAATTAGCC
Source organism: Balneolales bacterium (assembly GCA_040905685.1). Classification (GTDB taxonomy): domain Bacteria; phylum Bacteroidota; class Rhodothermia; order Balneolales; family Natronogracilivirgulaceae; genus JBBDMU01. Next base: position 70,823 of record JBBDRB010000101.1, read on the forward strand.
ACGATAAATTTAAACGTTTTAAAACTGGCCTGTCTGGCGCTTTTATTATGCCTGACCGCGGGTATGGTGCAAGCCCAAACCGTGAGCGGCCTTGTTACCGACGCAAACACCGGCGAAGCTTTGCCGGGTGTAAATATACTCGTTCAGGGAACGACTACAGGTACTGCAACCGATGTTGACGGACGCTTTCAAATGATTGTGCCCTCCCTCGAATCAACACTTATTTTTTCTTACATCGGCTATGTCCGCCAGGAAGTAGGCATTGACGGCAGATCCGTTCTTAACGTTGAAATGAGTTCTCAACAGGTAATCGGTGAAGAGCTTGTCGTTATCGGATATGGAACTCAGCGCAGGGTTGACGTCACCGGATCAATCGGTTCTGTCGGCAATATGGATTTCAACCAGGGGGTTAACAACTCACCGGAACAGATCATGCAGGGTAAAATTGCCGGTGTCAATATTACCACACAAAGTGGACAGCCGGGAGCCAAGCAGACGATAACCATACGGGGTCCCGGTACGCTCCGTACTGGAAGCGGCCCGCTTTATGTAATTGACGGCGTGGCGATCGACAACTCCGATACGGCTCCCGAAGGCGCCGGCTTTGGCATGTCCAGTTCATCGGCTACCAATCCACTGGCCGGTTTGAACCCAAAAGACATTGAATCGATCGACGTATTGAAAGACGCTTCGGCCACGGCCATTTATGGATCCCGTGGGTCCAACGGCGTTATTCTCATCACCACCAGGACGGGGGAATCCGGTGCGTCCCAGTTCAGCTATTCAAGCAATCTAAGCGTCTCCAGTATAGGCAACAGGCTGGATATGCTGAGCCCTGATGAATTTGCCGATTTCCAGAACAGCCGGGGTGCAGGTCATCTCGATAGTGGAGCCCGCACCAATTTTTTAGATGAGATATTACGCACAGGAGTCTCCCATGATCAGTCATTATCTCTTAGCGGCGGTACGGAATCTTCGACTTACTATGCATCAGCGAACTTCTCCGAACAGGAAGGGATCATAAAAAGCAGTGATATAGAACGCTACGGCGGACGGCTGCGCCTGAATCAGCGCTTTCTGGACAACCGTATAAATATCGGGTTAAACCTTGCTGCCAACCGTACAAATACCAATTTTACGCCCATTGGCAATAATCCCGGAGTATCGGGAGATATGCTTACAGCAGCCCTGACGCTCAACCCAACCTACCCGACCCATAATTCCGACGGTTCGCTTTTTGTAACAACCGACCAAAATATGAATCCTCTGCAAGCCCTGGAATTCATATCCAATTTTTCAGAGGTGACACGGGTTCTTGGAAACCTGGAAGCAAGCTTCGAACTCGCCAGGGGACTGGAATACCGGGTGAATGTTGCCGTTGACAATTCAGACGGGCACCAGGTTTCGGAGGTCGCGCGCCATGGTATCTTCAGGATTGAAAACCCTGAAGGCCGGTATGTTGACGGCAGACGTGAGAACAGCAATTTCCAGACGGAAAGCACTTTGAACTATGTGTTCGGTTTGGATGACCATAGTTTCAATCTTCTGGGCGGTTTTTCCTATCAAAATCTTACCTTCAGGGGCAGATCCTTCAGCGTTAATGAATTCTCAACCACTGAAATAAGAGCCTATGATAATCCCGGTATCGGTAACCGCCTGCTGATCGGTGAAAACCGGCCAAGCGGATTCGCCTCTCAAAATGAGCTTCAGTCATTCTTTGGCCGGGCAAATTACGATTATATGGGCCGGTATTCCCTTACGGCCACCCTCAGGGCTGACGGGTCTTCCCGGTTCGGAGATAATAATAAATACGGATACTTTCCTTCTTTTGCTGCCGGCTGGCAGGTCTCCGAGGAAAGCTTCATGGATAATGTGGAGGCCGTGAGCAACCTGAGGCTGAGGGCCGGATGGGGGTTGAGCGGCAACCAGGAAATACCCAATGGCATCACCCAGCAACTTCTTAATGTGGGTTCAGGAGGCGGTTCGGGCCATGAACTCGTGCCGGGCATCATTACCCCGGGTATTACCTTTGTCCGGACCCACAACCCCGATCTCCAGTGGGAGGTATCCAGGCAGACCAATATCGGGGTTGATTTCGGTTTCCTGGGGGATGCACTTTATGGTACAGTTGATCTTTTCCGCAAAGTTTCAACCGACATTCTTTTCGAAAGTTCAGCCGGTGTCGATCCGATCGCCCCGACTTCTTCATTCTGGAGCAATTTAGACATGGAGATCGTCAACCAGGGAGCCGAGATGGCATTGGGCTTCCGGAAAAATATTGGACGTGATTTCCGGTTTGATATCAACAGCAATCTCACCTTCCTGAAAAATGAGGTGCGTGACCTGCCGGTTTCCCAGATCCTTACCGGTTCCATATCCGGACAGGGCCTTTCCGGTGAAAGAGTACAGGCCATTTTGAATAACCAGCCCATTGGTACCTTTTATCTGCTGGAATGGGAGGGGCTTGATGCCGACGGGATTAATATTTTCCGGGATGTTGACGGCGACGGCAACATTACCAATGCAGACCGGGTCAACGCTGGAAGCGCTATCCCGGATATGACCTACGGCATTTCCACCTTCTTTGGATACCGCAATTTTGACCTCCGGGCTAATTTTAACGGGGTTACCGGTAATAAGATCTACTGGAACGACCAAAACGGCCGCTTCACCATGCCTCAGCTGATTGGCGGAAATAATATTGCAAGAATAGGATATGATCTGACCGAGTCGTCAAGCAATTCTGCGGCCGCTTCAACCCGCTTTTTGCATGACGGAAGCTTTTTCCGGCTAAATAATGTCACTTTGGGGTATAACGTAAATGCCTCCAGATATTTAGAATTCCTCAGAGAGTTGAGGTTTTCTGTAACCGGACAAAATCTGTTCACGGTCACCGATTATCCCGGTTTCGATCCGGAAGTAGATACGCCACGGTCCGTTGGCGGCGTCACCGCCTCGGGGATCGATGCCTCACGATATCCGACGGCCCGGTCGATAATATTCGCCATAAACGTAGCATTTTAACATTTTAAATTAGGTAAAGACATGAAAAAATTAATATATCTAATAACTATACTGGGTACGGCGGGTTTAATGCACTCCTGTACCGATCTTACCGAAACGGTGAAAGATACCGCCCTCGGGCAGGATGTGCTGAATCAGCCTAACGCTGCCGAGCAAACCCTGGCCCCGGTCTATGCCGGAATGGGGACTATGATGTCGTCCCATTCCTGGCTGAATAACCTTCAGAGCATGTCATCCTATGAACAAATCACTCCCTTCCGGGGTGGAACCGACTGGTTCGACGGTGGTCGGTTCATTGAAATGCATCAACATACCTGGGCCCCCTCTCATGTTTCGGTCATAGAAACCTGGGGTGGTGCTACCCAGGGCGTGGCCCGTTCGGCCATTGCAGAGAAGACCATGAATGATATTGGTGGATCCGACCTGTTTAAAGCCGAAGCCCGGGGAATGAAAGCCCTGTATAACTACTGGCTGCTGGATCTCTGGGATGTTGCTTTTGATAAGAAGCCGGAAGATGTGGGGACCAGCACGTTGTCAACGGTCTTCCGCGGTGCAGCCGCGGTCGATTACCTTATCAGTGAGCTCGATGCCGTTGAATCACAGCTGGCTTCCGTCGGGCAGGTTGGTGAGACCCGGTTTAACCGCTCTGCCGCCATAGGACTGAAAGCGCGACTGTTGCTTAACAAGGGCGTTTATGCCGACCGTCTTGCTGCCAGCCATACCCATGATACCGCCGATCTGAACGCGGTGATTGACTTAACCACCGAGCTTATTGATTCCGGTGATTTCCAGCTGGAGGATGATAATTATTTCAATATGTTTGGTTTAGAGAATGAGGGCCATCCGGAGCTCATCTTTGCCCACAGGCAAAACGCCAACGCCGGAGGCAATGGCAGTTTGGCCTGGTTCCAGACTTCCCGTAACCGGTACCGTTCGCCCAATACCCTGGCAAATGGATCAGATGGCGCAGCCATGACCGAGGAGTTTTATGACCTTTGGGAAGGCGAACGGGATGATCCGCGTTATTTCCGCCGGAATATACCGGATGCCGGTTCTGTCGCCGATGAGGATTTTCGCTGGAATCGCGGCGTGCAGATTGGCCAGCAGTATGGCATTATACGGGCCGGTGACGGCTATATGAGAGATGGCAACGGTGACCTGGAGATCCATCCCATAGTCGACCTTGCCCGGAGCGGCAACAGTCTGATCTATACCCGTGAAGTCGGCATAGAAGGCGATAACGGCCATACAGCCGGTGCCCGGGTTATCAAGTGGGACCTGGATCCGACGACCCCTTCCCGAAGCACTTCCAATATTAATATGGGTTGGCTGCGTCTGGGTGAAGTCTATCTCATGCGTGCCGAAGCCTATGCCAGGCTGGATAACTGGAATGATGCGCTTGACGATATAAATGATCTGCGTGAGGCACGGGGAGCCCGTCAGCTTGATGCCAATGAACTCACTACCCTGGATGATCTGGAAAAGGAATGGTATTTTGAGATGTACCATGAACACTGGACACGAACCATACAGATCCGCTTTGGCAAGTGGGAAAATACCTGGAGGGACAAAAACTCAACGAACCCAATCAGGAGGCTGTTTCCGATACCTCAGGATGCTATTGATGCCGCCCAGGTTCAACCTGGTTATCTGACACAAAATCCGGGTTATTAAAGGCAGGGATGCTGAAGCTTTCAGGCTGTCCGGCAGCGCCTAAATCTTAGTGGGTTTAGATGTTTACGGGCAGCTTTTTTTTTAAAAAATTCTGATGATCATGAAACCAGTCATTCCTGTTTTATCTCTTATGGTGTCATTTGTCCTGTTACCCTGGATACAGGCTCCGGCCCAGCATGCCGAATGGGATCCTGAACTTACCGAGCTTTGGGAACCGGTCCCTGGAAGTATTGTTCCGGGTGCCGAAGGTCTGCCTCCTGCTGATGCAATTATATTATTTGACGGCTCGGGGGTAGGTAGCTGGGAGGGTGGGTCCAAATGGAGCCTCGACAACGGTGTTCTGGTTGCAGAGCCCGGTACCGGCGGCATTAGGACAAGGCAGGGATTTGGCGATATTCAGCTACACCTTGAATGGCGCATACCGGATGACGTTGACGGTGAGAGCCAGGAAAGGGGCAATAGCGGCATATTCTTACAGGAACGATATGAGATCCAGATACTGGATTCCTATGAAAATGAAACCTATGTAAATGGTCAGGCCGGTGCTGTTTACAAGCAGTATCCCCCGCTGGTCAATGCCAGTTTCCCTCCGGGCCGGTGGCAAACTTACGACATCATATTTGAAGCCCCGGTCTTCCGGCAAAATGGTAAATTGGTAAAGCCGGCCTATATGTCGGTCCTTCACAACGGCATACTCATCCATCACCGGGTCAGGCTTCATGGACCGACTATTTTCAGGGGACTGCCCGGTTATGAAGCCCATGCAGAAGAATTACCTATTGCTATTCAGGGTTCACGGCACAAACTTGGATTCAGGAATATATGGGTTCGGAAATTATAATCATATACGTACATTGCTTATATGAAAATCAGAAAGCTATTTATATACACGTCCATTTTTGTTGCATTGGCAGCGGTTCTGTCCTTAACCGTTTGTACAGAAACCGGCCGCAGGGGATCTCCACAGATCTCCGCCACCGCTGATGGTGATGCACTGGACCTGGTCCTTCGAAGCCGGCAGGAAACGGAACCGGGTTCCGGGGACTGG
>JBBDRB010000102.1:0-16886 GCA_040905685.1 Balneolales bacterium
ACGGTGGTGTGAGAGGACAGATAGGGAATTAATCCCTATCTTCCTACTCGATGGACTGATATTAGCCAGCCATGAAAATAATTGTATGGATTATAGCACTGGTAACCGGTTTGTACCTGATCGTTTTGGTCTTACTGCTGGTTTTCCAGTCCAGGCTGGTCTATTTCCCCTCAGCGGACATCGGGGCCACGCCCGGCTTCTCCGGTATGGACTACGAAGATGTTTACTTCCGGACGGCCGATGATCAGACCCTGCACGGATGGTTTGTCCCGGCCGGAGAGAATGCACTTACTCTTTTGTTTTGTCACGGTAATGCCGGGAATATATCCGGCCGGATAGCCAATATAGAGCAGTTTCATAGTCTTGGACTCAATGTATTTATATTTGATTACCAGGGCTATGGATTGAGCAGCGGGCGCCCGTCCGAACAGGGGACCTATACCGATGCCCAGGGAGCCTGGCATTATCTTATCGGGGATAGGGGAATATCCGCCGATCAGCTCATTGTCTTCGGGAGGTCACTGGGCGGACCCATCGCCGCCCGGCTGGCTGTGCATAATCAGCCCCGTGCGCTGATCATTGAATCCAGCTTTACCTCGCTGCCGGAACTGGGTGCTGAAGTATACCCGTATTTTCCGGTGCGGTTTCTTTCCCTGATAAAATATCCAACGCTTGAATACGTGAAGGGAGTACAATCTCCCGTGCTGATCGGGCACAGCCTAAAAGACAACCTGATCCCGTTTCATCACGGCCGAAGGCTTTATGAGGCCGCAAACGAACCCAAATACTGGATGGAGATGATGGGTGATCATAATGTGGGGTTTATTGAAACCGGAGACCAATATCTGGATGAAATTGCCGGTTTCCTCCGGACCCTGAAAAAGCCCGGGTAGCCTGCATGATCGTCGCACCCGAAAATGACCATGTCCGCCTCATAACCCAGCCGGCCCATGCCTGGATATCCGGACAGATTGCCGCGCAGTGGGGGGCTAACGGCTTCTTACGGCCTGAGCCCTGGAGTGATCTTTGTTTCGCGGCCGCCAATCATGATGCAGGCTGGATACCCTGGGAACTGAATCCCCAGCTGAACGCCGAAACCGGCTATCCGTATGACTTCAGGAATATTCCCATCGCCGATCATTTTGATATTTGGGAAGCCTCACCCCGGCGGACGGCGCTGACCAGTCGTTATTCTGCGCTACTGGTATCCCATCATGTTGCGGGGCTTTTCCGGATGCATGATTTCACCGAAGATCCCGCCGTCCTGCGTGACAAGGCACGGGTTTTTATCCGGGAACAGGAACACCTTCAGGACGGGCTGAAGCAAAGCCTGATAAGCGATGGTTTTTACCATCGATTCATGGAAGCCGGAGACGCGGTGACGCACCAGAGACTGACGTCCGTATTCGATTATTTGTCCCTGATCCTGTGCATGGGCTCCGTACAGGATGAAATTATCGGCAAGGTGCCCCATGCATCCGGCGACATACCCGTCAGTATAAAAAAGAGTTCCGAAGATGAATTGACCTACCTCATGGATCCGTGGCCTTTCCATAGCCGTGAAGTCCATGTGCACTGCGATGCCAGAATATTGACGAGCCGTTATTCTAGCCAGCAAGCCCTGACCGATGCAATTCAGCAGGCCGGAGGGATAACATTTCACGCAAAACTGACAAAAAACGGGTTTGATAAGAAAATCTAATTTTAAAGTAGCCTGTTTATTGCAATCATAATAGTTTAGGAATTCAACTTTGATTACCAGTAACTTATTTAACCCAATGTGGCTATGAAACATATTATTATCACAGGAGCGTCCAGGGGATTTGGCAAAAGCCTCACGGAGAAGTTGATCGGGGCCGGCCAGTGCTTTCATCTCATAGCCCGGGGCAGGAAGGAAGAATTGGCGGCTGAAATTGAAAAACAGGGAGCAACGGTATTTTCCTATAATTTTGACTTATCGGAAACGGAAAAAATTGAAGGCTTGATGGAAAAAATAGCCGAAAGCGTTGCGCCCGGCACCAATTTCCTTGCCCTGATCAATAATGCCGGTATGCTGGCCCCTATAGGTCCGATGGGAAAATACGATGCTGAAACCTACCACAGCAACCTGCAGGTAAACTTCACCGCACCGGCCATGTTGTCTCATTGTTTTATCCATAAGTTTCAGCAGCTAAAGGCTGTGAAGCGCATCGTGATGGTCTCTTCGGGGGCGGCCCATAATCCGTATTTCGGGTGGAGTCATTATTGCAGCACAAAAGCCGGGGTGGACATGCTGACCAAATGCATCGCCCTGGAGCAATCCAAAATGGAACATCCCGTACACTGCATTTCTTTTAATCCCGGCCGCATGGAAACGGCCATGCAAAGGGAGATTAGGAACGTAAGCAAGGATGATTTTGAGATGGTGGATGATTTTATCCGGGCTAAGAACCATGGAGAACTCGGAGATCCCGAAGAAATAGCGGCCATGCTCGCAAAGCAGATATTGTCCGACCGTTTTCCCAGCGGGCGTATCCTCAGAAAAACGGAACTGGACAACAACTCTGCTTAAGGGATCAGCCGAAAACAACGGCCAGTATCCGGGCAAACAACATCAGGTAAATGGTAAATATAAAGGAAAGAAGCAGGTTTGGTTTGATGGTCAGATACTTATAGCGAACCATCAGAGGCAAAATCAGGAATTCAAATGCGATGACCAGTCCGATTATATATATGCCGGTTACACTGATCAGATTGATAAACAGCCATCGCAGTACAAACCAGGTACTCTGAAAAATGCCGGTTAGTTCGGTAAAAACCTGCACAAAAAGACCGGTTACCTCCACCCCTGACAGTACCATATGGAGCAGAAGGTTTACGATGATCAAAAGAGAATAGGTTACCACGGTTACAGGATCAGGTTTTTTCGCCACGTCGATTTATAGTTTGGTTATGATTAAGTGGCCATAATATAGCAAATAATGATCAGTAATCAGTGCTCAGCGGTTAGTGAATAGTCACCGTTCGCGTAAACCGGGGATGCGGGCTGATTTTTTTTGATATAATTGGGACGGGGGGTGACACTATGTTGTCATTATGGGTGCTAACTTTGGTTTAAACCCTAATAAAACCAATTAAACCATGGCACTAACAGCAAGAAAACTCAGCGTAAAACCGCAACTTTCACCCATGTTGAAAACGGTTTCAAAACCCCCGAACCGGATGGAAACGGACCTGTTTGATCTTTTTGGGTGGGGACAGCTTCCTTTTGATCTTAAAAATGCCATTGTTACCGATCTGGCCGCCTACCGAGATGAACTGCTGGGGCTGTACTCAACACGCAATACGGACATTCTGGACCGGCGGAAAAGCGTAGCGTACTGGGTGAATAATTATCTGTCAGGATGCTGTTCCCTGGAAACAGCCATTGAGATGCTGGAAGTTAACAGTTGAAGGGATGTGCCCTTATCGTCTAAGACCTTTTGTTGGCGGAAACCACCTCAATGTTGCGTTTAAGCCCCTGGAATTTGGTTCTCTTTACCGGGCTTTTCCTGAAAAGACGCCGGTATTCCTGGAGGTTGAGCTCTTCCCAGTAGTCGATGTTTTTGTCGTCCAGGTCGTCGCGGGCGAAGAGCTTTTCCTCGGACCCCTTACGGGCTTTACGGTTCCAGGGACACACATCCTGGCAAATGTCACAGCCATATATCCAGTTGCCGATTTTTTGTTGATATTCTTGCGGGATCTCATCCCTAAGTTCGATGGTAAAGTAAGATATGCATTTGCTGCCGTCTACCCGGTAGGGTTCATAAATGGCATCGGTGGGGCAGGCGTCGATGCAGCGGGTGCATGACCCGCAATGGTCCGAAACGCGGGTATCATAGGCGAATTCGGCATCCACGATCATTTCCCCTATGAAAAACCAGGATCCCAGTTCACGGTTCAGGATGTTGCTGTTCTTTCCCATCCATCCCAGTCCGGCTTCAAAAGCCCAGGCTTTATCCAGCACCGGCGCCGAGTCGACAAAAACTCGCCCTTCGAGTCCTCCAAGCAAAGATTCAGTAAATGCAAACAACTCGTAGAGCTTCTCTTTAAGCACCGGGTGATAATCATCACCCATTGCATATTTGGAAATTTTCGGATTCTCGCTGCCGGCCTGTTTTTCAGCAAGTCCGGGCTGGTGATAACTGCATAACACGGAGACCACAGACTTGGCGCCGGGAACCAGTTTCGTGGGATCAACCCTTTTATCAAAATGGTTTTCCATCCAGCTCATGGATCCGTGCTTGCCGCCGGTTAACCATTCTTCCAGTTTCCTTTCCTGGTCTTCCAGCCGGCGTGCTTTGGCAAATCCGCAGGCTTCAAAACCAAGCCTGCCGGCTTCCTGCCGGATTAGGTCTGTCTGATGATGGAGGTTCACTATTAAATTACTTCGACTTCGTGTAGTTGTCCGTCTTTTAACTTAACCGTTCTGTAGCGGTATTGTTTTACCACATCGTAATTATGGGTAACCATAAGTACGGCCATGCCGCGGTTGTTTATTTGCCTGAGCAGGTCCATGATGGATTGTGAGGCTTCCGGATCCAGATTCCCGGTGGGTTCGTCGGCCAGCATAATGCGCGGTTCATTCACCAACGCCCGGGCAATGACCACCCTTTGCTGTTCACCGCCAGAGAGCTCATCGGGCATATTGTTTTTTTTATGGCTTAATCCCACCATGGATAATACCTCGGTCACCCGCTGCTTTATAAAGCTGTTTTTGTTACCGGTAACCTCCAGGGCAAAGGCCACATTTTCATATACATTTCGGTCGGGCAGTAGTTGAAAATCCTGAAATACGATGCCCAGGCTGCGCCTCAGGTAAGGCACTCTTTTCTCCTTCAGCGTATCGACCTTGTAATCGGCGACCTGAACGGTTCCGTATTCCGGGATAATATCACGGTACACAAGCTTCAGGAAGGAACTTTTGCCTGCACCGGTCTGTCCGATCAAATACACGAATTCACCATTATGCAGCTTAAAATTTAAATTATGCAATACAGGCCGTTCGTCAAACCTGACGGTGACCCCACTGAACTCTATTACCGGGTTTCCTGACATTTCAATACCATGGTTACGCGGCCGCTTTTTTCATCGGCCTGAATCATTTCAAAATCTTCATACGCCGCTAAAATACTAAATTCTGACTTCGAAATGGCATCCTCAATTTCCTTAAGCGTATAAATTTTTTGGATATGCGTTTCATGGCTTTCGGAAACCACATCCTTTCGGCCGGCATTTAGTTTCTGTATGGTGAAATCGTTTTGATGAAGCCGGGTAGACGGGTCATAAGAGCTTTTACGAATATACCGGTAGCCGTTTTCGGTAATGCGATCCTCATTTAACAGACTCACAATGGTTTGGGAGTAGACGGGAGTGGTAAAATCGAAAATAAAGATCCCGTTCGATCCGGTGACCTTATGGACCTGTCTGAGCAGTTCTTCAATCTGACCGGCTTCCGTGAGATAATTGACGCTGTCAAAAAGCAGCAGGATCACATCAAAGGTCTCCTCCAGAGGGATGTCAAGAAAACTGAACTGTTTCCATGCCACGTCTGCACTGGCTTCAAGCCCCTTTTTACGAGCCACTTCCAGCATATCGGCCGACCGGTCCGAGGCCGTTATGGAATAGCAGTCGAGTTCATCCAGCAACAGGGCCAGGGTGCCCGTGCCACAGGCCAGTTCGAGCACCGAGACGGCTTCATGACGATGAACCTGAATGATGTCGTCGATAAAATCGGCCCATTCTTCATAATCCACATCAAACATAACCTCGTCATAGATGGGCGCCAGATTTCCGTAGATATTCGTCATTTCGCAGTGGTGACTTTATTTTGAATGAGCTGCCAGGCCAGATCGACCGCTTCCCTGAACGATTGGTTGTTGGCCATTCCCCGTCCGGCAATGGAAAAGGCCGTGCCATGGTCAGGCGAGGTTCGTATTATAGGCAATCCCGCCGTAAAATTTACTCCGCCGCCGAACGAAAGCGTCTTAAAGGGAATGAGTCCCTGATCGTGATACATCGCCAATATCGCATCATATCCTTCATAAGCCCGGCTGCCAAAAAATCCGTCGGCCGGGAAGGGTCCTTCTGACCGGATGTTCAGAGAGGATGCCTCGCGGATGGCCGGTATGATGATCTCCGTTTCCTCATCTCCGAGAACGCCTCCGTCCCCGGCATGGGGATTTAAACCCAGAACGGCAATTTTTGGATGGTTAAGGCCGAAATCCATGCTCAGGCTCCGGTTCATAACGGTCAACTGCTGCAGGACAGCGGCACGCGTTATGGTTGCGGCCACCTCCTTCAGCGGTATGTGGGTACTCACCAGGCCGACACGCAGCGACTTGGTGACCAGCATCATTACAAAAGCCTTACAGTTTGTTTCCCGGGCCAGAAATTCGGTATGCCCCGGCACATTATAGCCGGCCCTGTTAATGGCTTCCTTGGAAATGGGGGCCGTGACCAGGGCAGACGCTTCGCCGGCCGCACACAAGGCTATTCCTTTTTCAACTGCTTTCATAGACAGTAAACCGGCTTGCTTTGTGATCGTGCCGGGTTTGATATCGCCGGGGGCCACCTCATCCACAGCCATCACGTTTACGCGTCCGGCTCTTATGGCGGAGACTGTTCCGGCATAATGGACCGGTAAGGTTCCGAGCGGATTGTAGAAGTCAAGGATGGCCGGATGACCCAGGACCAGAGGAATAAACGGCAGGTTATCAGCGGGGAAAAAGGTTTTCAGGATGACCTCGGGACCAATTCCGTTATAATCGCCAATGCTGACAGCCAGTACAGGTTTCATAGGTTCATTTCCAGCTTTACATGTTTTCCCTTAGCTGGTAATCACCAAAGCCGGTAGTGGCTACAAAGGTAAACCTGCGGGAGCTGTATTCCCAGACCTCAACGGCGGGTTGATTGGGCGGTAATCGCCGGGTTATGTTTTGAGGCTGTCCGTTTTGGATGTATACCTTGCCCATATCGGATTCATAGCCAGGGGTTCTGGGTGTTGTAAAGTTTTCATAGACATGATCGATGCGGCTGTAGTATTCAACCATCAGTTCGTTGTATTCGGTTTCCGGGGTTGGATCCCTTTCATTCCAGAACTCCCGGAATTTTCTCTCCCGCTGACGCTCATTTCCGCTGCGCAATTCGGAGAGGGTCGCATCGTCGACAATAAAACGCATCATCCCGATGGCGACATCTACATTCAGCAGGCTTATCGGGATATCCACCCACCGGTTTAAAAATACCCGGCTGCCGTGAAGGCTGGTTTCCCCGGCCTCATCCGTTTCCAGAAGCTCCATGCGGTAGTTGGCATTTTCAAACCGGTTGTTCGGGATTCGTTTCAGGACATAGGTGTAGGGTGAGGACTGATCCTCCATCGCAAACTGCACAACCCCCTGGTTTCCTCCCGGGATCCGTATCTGCAGTCCGTTATGAATATCCGAACGATTAACGGCTTCGTCATATACGGTTGCAATTTCGGTGGTATCGCCGCGCTGGATTTCGATCTGGCTGAGTCGGATCCGGTATTCGGACGCTTCATTATAATCAGGGATCATCATCAGAGCGTTGAAATCTTTGCCATAGAACACATTGCGGCCCATATTAATCAGTGATCCGGTCGATGGTGTGTCAATCCGGCTGGTTTCGTTCAGAAAATAGATCTGGGTTTTGGGATGCTCATCAAATTCGGGAACGGAAATGCGTCGGGGACTGGTATTTCTCGTTCTCTGGTTAGAATTAAACCGCACTATGACTTCGTATTCACCGGGCGGAAGATCTTTGGTTATATACCCTTGCAGATACTGATTGGGTGATTTAGTTTGTTCATAAGTGGCTGCATAGGCTGTCCCGTTCCAGAATTCCCGTCCAACGGATTCCCGCTGCTGATTTCGCTGCCGGGAGGCCCGCTCTTCAGCCCGACGGGCCCTGGCCGAGGCCCGGATCCGGTCAGGATGCAGTTCTTCCCTCTCCTCACGCGTTAGCTCCCGGTCGCCGACGTTGAAAACCTCTACGCCTATTTCAACATCAGCCGAAAACTTCCGGTCGGCAATATCGCTGTTGGTTGTCCTGAAATTAAGGAAATCGTGTTCTACCTTAAAGCTGACGATCAGCTCCGGATTGTCTCCCGGCGAAGCCGCCGGAATCACATTGTAATCAAAATATGCGGTAGGTACGCGGTCACGCCCCCGGAGGCTTTCATAATTGACCCGCTGGGCCAGGACGGATTCGAAACACAGCAGCACCAATAGTCCGCAACCAAAGGCAGTAAGTAGTATATTTGACGGTAAACGTAGAATAGAATTCATCATAATCAGTGTAGTTAGACTTTGGTTACAGTACGTTAGCAAATATTAAAAAAGTATAGCCGTCAAACGTTTGTATAATGTAAGGAATTTAAGTAAAAACTATGGATACCTGTTCAAGGGTAAACGCAAAAAAAAATGGTATCTTGGCTGATAAGCAAGCCCTTGCCATTAAATGCCTAATCACAAAACGATTTTGTCCATGTCAGAATCAGAACATCAAAAACTGCTTATCCGTTTTCAGACCCTCGAAGAAAAAATTAAGCTGGGAGGCGGTCGGGGTCGCATTGGCAGGGAACACGAAAAGGGGAAACTTACTGCCCGTGAGCGGATTGCAAAATTGACGGACCTAAATGCGGATTTCTATGAAATTGGCTTGTGGGCCGGCTATGACCTGTACGCGGAGGTGGGGGGCTGCCCGGCCGGGGGTGTCATCACCGGCGTGGGTACCGTGCAGGGACAGCAGTGCATGATCGTGGCCAACGATGCCACGGTCAAGGCGGGGGCCTGGTTTCCCATAACAGCCAAAAAAAATCTGCGGGCCCAGGAAATTGCCATGGAAAATCATTTGCCCATCCTGTATCTGGTGGATTCTGCCGGGGTTTACCTGCCCATGCAGGATGAAATATTTCCGGACAAGGAACATTTTGGAAGAATTTTTCGCAATAACGCCAGGTTATCGGCTATGGGCATACCCCAGATTGCCGCCATTATGGGCAGCTGCGTGGCCGGCGGCGCCTATCTTCCCATCATGAGCGATGAAGCGCTGATCGTTGAGAAAACCGGCAGCGTCTTTCTGGCCGGATCCTATCTGGTCAGGGCAGCCATTGGGGAAGATACGGACAATGAAACGCTGGGAGGGGCAACCACCCATACGGAAATAAGCGGGGTCACCGACTATAAAATGCCGGATGACGAAACCTGCCTGAATACCATACGCGACCTGGTCGATAAATTAGGGCCCCGGCCCAGGGCCGGATTCAACAGAAAAAAGCCGGTTCCGCCGGCCATGTCCGGCAAGGAAATCACAAGCATCATGCCGGTGAACGGGAACCGGCCCTATGATGTACGTAAGATCCTGGAATGCATAATGGATGCGGGGAGTTTTACCGAATACAAGAAAGGATTCGGACAGACCATCCTTACCGGTTATGCGCGCATCGACGGCTGGAGCGTGGGTATTGTGGCCAACCAGCGATTGGTGGTCAAATCCAGGCAGGGCGAAATGCAGATAGGCGGTGTAATCTATTCGGACAGCGCCGATAAAGCCGCCCGGTTTATCATGAACTGCAATCAGAAGAAAATTCCGATCTTGTTTCTTCAGGATGTAACGGGTTTTATGGTGGGCAAGCGCAGCGAGCACGGAGGCATTATAAAAGACGGGGCTAAAATGGTCAATGCCGTAGCCAACAGCACCGTCCCCAAGATCACCATCATCACCGGCAACAGTTACGGAGCCGGAAATTACGCTATGTGCGGCAAAGCGTATGATCCGCGGTTCATATATGCCTGGCCTACCGCGAAAATTGCCGTGATGGGCGGCACGCAAGCGGCAAACACCCTTCTGCAAATCGAAATAGCGGCCCGGAAGAAAAAGGGGGAAACCGTTACCGATGAAGATCAAAAGGCTTTCCTGAAAAACATAAGTGATCGCTACCAGGCCCAGACCGATGTCCGTTATGCCGCGGCCAGGCTCTGGGTGGATGCCATCATCCGCCCGGAAGATACCCGCAAGCGCATATCCAAGGCGGTTTCGGTCGCCAATCACAATCCGGTGATACCGCCTTTCAAAAGCGGGGTGATGCAGACCTAGGGTGGCGGCTTTCTGTTCCATAGATCGCACATAGGTATTCTCCGGTAAAATCCGTTTATTACCGGATGACAGAGCACCTTTTTCAACAAATATGGGCGGGGCTGCATTTTGACACCGGAAAGCTGAAGACCGTGTGCGGATCAAGCATGGCCGTAATCCGGCAGGGTGAGCGGAATTCAGGGGACGGACCCGATTTTAAAAAAGCCGAGATCCGTATCGGCGGACTCCGTTTTTACGGGGATGTGGAGCTCCACCTGAGGCCGGAAGACTGGAACCGCCACGGGCATCACAATGACAGGCGGTATAACCAGGTCGTATTGCATGTGGTTTTGTCCGGTGAGGAAAAAGAAGTCGTTCTGGCCGATGATACTCCGGTGCCCTGTCTGATGCTTCAGCCCTATATGCCGGCCCGCCTGGATGATGTGCTGAATTATGCCGCCGCGAAGCCTGATATGGTTTGTTCCGGTATGCTTCATCATCTCTCCCCGCGGGTTATCGAAAAACAGATCGACAGGGTCCACCGAAGTTATTTTGAATACCGTACCGAACATCTGATGAAGTATTTTGACCCGGCCCTTCCTCCTTACCGGGCCTGGAAAAACATGCTGGCCACAGGGCTGTGCGAGGGGCTGGGGTTCAGCCGCAACAAGGCCCCCATGGTGGAGCTGTGCAGCTTGCTGCTCACCCGGCTAAAGGGCGATGAAGAACCGGAAGCCGTCATCACCAGGGCCCGTGAGCTGTCCGGCCTTGCGGACGGTCTCCTGCCGCCGGCTGCCATGGCGCCCGCCGTTTGGGACTTCAGCGCCTCCCGGCCGGCCAATCAGCCACCGGTGCGGATAGCGCAGGCCGCCCGTCTTCTTTATGTCCTTTTCCGTCTGCCTGTGGATAAGTTGCTTCCGGACGGAAGCCGCGGATTATGGAAGCATTTAATGATAAAAGGGATAGGCCCGGAAAGGCGGTCCATTCTATTCAGTACGGTATATCTGCCTGCCTTGTATATATTCGGGAGCCTGTTTCACCATCAAAGGCTCATGCACGATGTGCTGGGCTCCTGGCGGAGGCGGGAGCATAGCCTTCCAGCATCCGTCCGCAAAGCCTACGAAAAAAATGGCGTTCCCGGGGGACGATTTCACCGGAAGCTGGGAGCCGTTTATCAGTACCGTCACCGTTGCCGGAAGGGGGTTTGCCAATCCTGTTCGGTAATGCAAAAGTTATTGCAGGCTTGACTTGCAGGGCATAATTCTCTAATTTAGGATTCTGTCAATTGCCCGGTCGTCTAATGGCAGGACAGCGGTTTTTGGTACCGTCAGTGGGGGTTCGAATCCTCCCCGGGCAACACATTTGTAGACCATAAAAGGATGACTATGCAACAGCCATCCTTTTTTTTATTAACCAGTAATGTTATTATCGTTTGGATAAGCCCCTTGCAATTTTTGCGGGACGCAGCAATCAGGCGCTCGCCAGAGCTATTGCCGACAGTTATGGAACTACCCTGGGGGATGTTACCATCAAAACGTTCTCTGACGGGGAGCTCTATGTAAAATATCAGCAAAGCATCCGCGGCGCGGATATTTTTATCGTCCAATCCACTCCGCCGCCCGGAGATACCATTGTGGAACTGCTGATGCTTATCGATGCTGCAAAAAGGGCCTCCGCTGACCGGGTAACGGCCGTCATTCCGTATTTCGGATATGCCCGCCAGGACCGGAAAGATCAGCCCCGCGTTTCCATTGCCTCCAAATTAATGGCAAACCTGTTAACCGATACCGGGGCCGACCGTGTATTGACGATGGACCTTCATGCGCCCCAGATCCAGGGTTTTTTCGATATCCCTTTGGATCATCTCTATGCGAGTTCGATTTTTGTCGACTTTTTCCAAAATAATCCTACCCCTGATCTGGTTGTTGTAGCACCGGATGTGGGCAGCCTTAAAATGGCACGGTCCTATTCCAAGCGTCTGGGTGCGGGGCTGGCATTTGTTGACAAAAGGCGTCCATCCCAGAATATCGCTGAAGTAATGAATATAATCGGGGAAGTAAAAAACAAAAACATACTGATGGTGGATGATTTAATAGACACGGCCGGTACCATAACCAATGCCGCGGTTGCGTTGAAGGAGCGGGGGGCCCTGCAGATCATGGCCGCCAGCACCCATCCCATATTATCGGGGCCGGCCTATCAGCGGATTGACGATTCTCCCATCGACCAGTTGCTGGTTGCCGATACCGTACCCTTAAAAAAACCCTCTGAGAAGATAAAGGTACTCAGTGTAGCCGATATCTTTGCCGAATCCATTCGCCGGATCTATACCGATGATTCGATCAGCACTTTATTTGATGATTAACCTATATAACCAGAAAAACCATGCTAAAGCCAACTGTTATTGAAATTGAAGCGCCCGAACGCCCCCTGGGTAAAAAGGCCGTACATAAAATGCGGAATGAATCTCTCATACCGGCCGTTATCTACGGTCCGAAAGTGACCAAGAACATTCATGTAACTGTTCCCGAGCTTGAACTCGAAAAGATACTGGCGGCTCAGACGACTCATATTGCCTCTTTCAAAATTGATAAAGTAGGCAAATACAACGCCCTGCTTAAATCGGTAGAGTTTCACCCGGTTACCGATAAGCCTCTTCACGCCGATTTCTATGCCCTGGATGAAAAAACACAGGTAACGCTCACGATCCCGATCCGTCTCATCGGATCGCCGGCCGGCGTGGTTGAAGGCGGGCGAATGTTCCAGCCCCTGCGGCTGCTTCAGGTCCGTTGTGATCCGGATAAAATTCCGGCCGAGTTTACCATCGATATATCGGAGCTGAATATTGGCGATTCCCTTCATGTTTCCGACCTTCAGGTTGAAGGGGTTACCCCGCTTCAGGATCCTGTTCGCACCATTGTGGTCATCAGGCCGCCTAAGGGTGCCATCGAAGATATACTGGCTGCCGAAGCGGAAGAAGCCGAAGCCGAAGCGGAAGAAGGCGAAGCAGTCGAAGGGGCAACGGAAGAAGAGGCTACCGATCAGGGGGAAGAATCCTCTGACGAAGCTAAAGACTGACGTTCACAATGCCGTTAATTGTGGGCCTGGGCAATATTGGAGATGAATACAAAGGCAGCCGCCATAATATCGGTTTCGATATTATTGAGCGGCTTGCCGCTACCCTGAAAGTAGAACTTGTTCCCGGTAACGGACCCTTTCTGAGCGCCACCGGCCGCCACCGGGGCAAAAAAACTATTCTCCTGGAACCGGCCACCTACATGAACAACAGCGGACAGGCTGTATTGAGGGCCTGCCGTTTGTTTGACATTACCCCTTCGGATACGTTTATTTGTTACGACGATATTAATTTGTCCGCAGGCCGGATCCGGATTCGGGAAAACGGGGGTGCCGGCGGACATAATGGTTTGCAGGATGTGATCGATAAATTAAAAACACGAAATATACCCCGTTTACGGTTTGGCATAGGTAACGACTTTACCCGGGGCAAGCAGTCCGAATATGTTTTATCCACCTTCCCGGCAGAAGAACACGATGTGATTCAGCAAAGCATTATGAAAGCCCATGACGCCGCCTTGTGTTTTGCACGCGAGGGTATCACAAATACCATGAACAAATACAACTAAAAACAGACACCTAAATCCAATACATAAATGAGTACCCTAGTTTACCTCATTCCGGCAGCCGGCTTGCTGGCCCTATTGTTCACCTATATAAAATCCAACTGGGTTTCCAAACAGGATGTTGGTGATAAAAAAATGTCCGATATCGCGGGGCATATAGCCGAAGGAGCCATGGCTTTTCTTCGGGCTGAATACAAAATACTTTCCATTTTTGTCATTCTGGTGGCCTTTTTACTGGCTTTACAGGGTTCGGCTACCGAAGGCTCTTCGTTTATGATCGCCCTGTCTTTTCTGGTAGGAGCGATATGTTCCGGACTTGCCGGGTTCATTGGCATGCAGGTGGCAACCAAGGCAAACGTGCGCACCACACAGGCGGCGCGGACCAGCATTGGCAAAGCCCTTGAAGTCGCCTTTTCGGGTGGTTGTGTTATGGGCCTGGCCGTAGTCGGACTCGGGGTTACGGGTCTGAGCGGACTTTTCCTGCTATACAGCGCTCAGTTTGGAGTGGATACCCAGCAAAACCTTGCATTGGTAGTTACCGTTTTGACAGGCTTTTCGTTCGGAGCCTCTTCGATTGCGCTATTTGCCCGTGTGGGGGGTGGCATTTATACGAAAGCGGCTGATGTCGGAGCCGATCTGGTCGGAAAAGTGGAAGCCGGCATCCCTGAAGATCACCCGCTCAACCCGGCAACCATTGCTGATAATGTCGGGGACAATGTGGGGGATGTAGCCGGTATGGGAGCCGACCTGTTTGAATCGTTCGTAGGGTCCATTATCGGTGCTATGGTCCTGGGTACCGTATTCTTTACCAACTTTGCCGATTCGGGGGAAGTCCTGCCGTTTGCCGGCCTGACCGGGGTGCTGCTGCCGTTGTTTTTAGCTGCCACCGGTATCGTGGCCTCCATCATCGGAACGTTCTTTGTTCGCGTTAAGGAAGGTGGTGATCTTCATAAGGCGCTGAACTTCGGGGAATTTGGTTCCGCCCTCATTATGACCATTGCCTTCTATTTCCTGATTCACTGGATGCTTCCCTCCAACTGGAGCTATAATGACCCCCTGTACGGCCGTGTTTTTGAATACACCGCCAACGGAGTATTTATAGCCACCATCATCGGCCTCTTTGCCGGACTGGCCATTGGCCTGATCACGGAGTACTATACGGGCTATGGGAAAAAACCGGTTATCGGTATCGCCAAACAGTCCCTTACCGGTCATGCAACCAATATCATATCCGGTCTCGGCGTCGGGATGATGTCCACCGGACTGCCCATCCTCATTATTGCCTTCGCCATTATGGGCTCTTTTCATTTCGCCGGGTTATACGGTATTGCGATCGCCGCCGTGGGCATGCTTTCCAATACAGGCATTCAGCTTGCCGTTGACGCATACGGCCCCATCTCAGATAACGCCGGTGGTATTGCTGAAATGTCGGAATTGCCTGCTGAAGTCCGTGAAAGGACCGATCAGCTGGATGCGGTCGGCAATACTACAGCGGCCATCGGGAAAGGCTTTGCCATCGGTTCCGCCGCCCTGACCGCACTGGCCCTTTTTGGCGCCTATATGACATCGGCCGGGATCACGAGCATCGATATTTCCGAAGCCAACGTCATGGCCGGGATCTTTGTTGGCGGAATGCTGGCCTTTGTTTTCTCAGCCCTGTCTATGAACGCCGTCGGACGTGCGGCTATGGATATGATCCAGGAGGTGCGCAGGCAGTTCCTGGAAATACCGCCGCTCAAGGCAGCCCTTGAAGTCATGCGCAAAAATGAAGGCCGGGCCCGCGATACGTGGAGCAAATCGGATGAGGATATATTCCGTGCCGCCGACGGCAGCCCGGAATATGCCAAATGCGTGGCTATTTCTACCAAATCCGCCATTCGTGAGATGGTATTGCCCGGGCTGCTGGCCGTGGCCGCTCCCGTTCTTGTCGGTTTCATTTTCGGCAAGGAAGCCCTGGGCGGGCTGCTGGCCGGAGTCACCGTTGTCGGCGTGCTTTTGGCCATCTTTCAGGCTAATGCCGGCGGTGCCTGGGACAATGCCAAGAAAATGATCGAAGCCGGCATCACCATTGACGGGGAAACGTACGCCAAAGGATCAGAAGCCCACAAAGCCTCTGTTACCGGTGATACGGTCGGCGATCCCCTTAAGGATACTTCGGGCCCGTCGCTGAATATCCTGCTTAAATTAATTTCTGTCATTGCCCTGGTGATCGCCACTGCACTGTAACGGGAATTAAACCGAATAAAAAGCCCCGGTGAAAAATTCTTCGCCGGGGCTTTTTTATTTATTCCATTGATAATTATTTTGGTTCATGGATATTTTTAAACTCATTTTTGAACACGATCTCCTTTTGGAGGAGCTTTCCGTCAGCGGGGATTCCAGAAACAAAGCCAAACCGGAATTAAGCCTCGATGATTTTATGAAGCCCATTCCGTCTTATTGCAGGTATTATTTCAGCGGTACCCGTCTGAAGGAAAATGAATACGGCCTCACGACCCTTCGCAAGAAGGCGAAGGTGTACGAAGGGATTCAAAATGCGCTAGGGGAGACCCGTTTGTGGGCCCGTAACGGCCGTAATTACGGATCGATTGCCGAAGCAATGAAAACCGGCGGGCTGTCCGTCGTCGTGGCATCGGGAACCCGGCCGGAGGCCGATCTGCAGACTTTGGAAATTAATGATAACTCGGGTGTCCGGGACCGCATCCCCCTGCTGAAGGCTCTGCTGGATGAAGGAAAAAAAGTTATATTTTTTGAAAAAGCAAAAAACGGTACCGACCTGCATCTGTTCAGCAGGGAAAACATGTACGAAGCCCTCTTCCATAGCATTCAGCCTCTGGTTGCTCCTGATTTCCGGTATTTCAGCATAAATGGGAGACGTCTCAGCGGCGAGCGCATGTTTTACTTCGAAACATGGACGCTTGACCGCCCCCCTCACGGTTTTGAAGAGGTGAGCCCTGACTCGGTACTGTAACGGATCAGTGGCTGCCCCGAAAGGTTTCTTTGGTCTTACGCCTTATGTCTCACGTTTTTTTCCACGTTCTCCCTGAGTTCTTCATAACCCTCATAGGTTTTCTTCCTGACTTCCGCACTTTTTTGAAGTAAAAAATATGGTTATTGTTTTTTATTGAC
>JBBDRB010000103.1:0-2736 GCA_040905685.1 Balneolales bacterium
AAAAGGTTAAAACCCCCCCCCCCTCTCTCCCGCATAAGTAGATTATTATCAATAACTTATAAAAAATGTGTGAACCTGCACTTTTATCCTGCACATCATTGGCGGTATGTTCACAGCAATGCAGGCATGATCCCTGCATCCCTCAAGCAGGATCAAAGAGCCGGATATGATGCTTTACTGCGGGGTCAGCATGCTCCGGAATATCAGGTTAACTAAAATTCGTCACAGGACAGGAAATGAACAAACCAAACATCAAAAAATGTAAATCGAACAATGATCTGGTTATTGTTGCC
Source organism: Balneolales bacterium (assembly GCA_040905685.1). Classification (GTDB taxonomy): domain Bacteria; phylum Bacteroidota; class Rhodothermia; order Balneolales; family Natronogracilivirgulaceae; genus JBBDMU01. Next base: position 294 of record JBBDRB010000103.1, read on the forward strand.
ATTGGCTCTTCGGCCGGTGGTCTGGAGGCCCTTTCCAAATTACTTATTAATTTGCCGGATGAGATGCAGAACGTCGCGTTTGTCATTGCCCAGCACCTCAGCCCGACCTACAAAAGTCATCTGGTCGATTTACTGTCGAAGAAAACCTCCATTCGTGTATTGCCCGTTTCGGATGGAACGACCGTAAAACCGGGCTATATCTATGTAACCCCAAGAGACCGTGAAGTGACCTTGAAAAAGGATACCTTTGTCTTGGCTCAGCAGTCCGTCTCGCGCGGCCCCAAGCCGTCTATCGATCACCTGTTTCGTTCCCTGGCATCCGGCAGGGATATGAATATAATTGCCATAGTTTTGTCCGGTTCCAGTGACGATGGAGCCGAAGGTATACGGGCTATCAAGCAGGCCGAGGGGTATACCATAGCTCAGGAACCACAGACGGCTAAGTATGAGAGAATGCCTATAGCGGCCATCGATTCAGGATTTGTTGATTATGTGCTCTCTCCCGAAGATATGGGCGGTCAGATTAAAGAAATGGCCGAAGACCTGCTCAGCCTGGATAATCATCTGGTTAAAAGCGTTGCCAAAAACGAAGTCCTTGATGAAATCTTTGAAATGCTTTCCAAAAGAACGCAGACGAGCTTTGAGAACTATAAGCCGTCTACTATTTACCGCAGACTGCATAAGCGGTTAGCCAAACTGAATGTTCACAGCTTCAAAGAGTATCTGGCATTGGTCAAAAATGAGCCTTCTGAAATGGATGCCCTGTTTGATACCATATTGATCGGGGTTACGGCTTTTTTCCGGGACAAAGAAAGTTTTGAACAGCTTGAGAAGCAGCTTGAAAAGCTCGTTGCAAGCAAAGCCAAAGGCGAAAGCATTCGCATTTGGATACCCGGCTGTGCCACGGGAGAAGAGCCGTATTCCATTGCTATCATCCTGCACCGGCTGCTTAAAGACCACATAAGCCGGTACAGCATTCAGGTATTTGCCACCGATATTGACGAGAAGGGCTTGGCCGCCGGTAGAAAAGGAGTATATTCAGAAGAGGCGCTCAAGGAAGTTGATCCGGCTATAGTTCATAATTATTTCACGAAAAATGGGAGCGAGTATGCCGTTAACAAAAGCGTTCGATCCCTGGTGCTGTTTTCCAAACACGATGTGACCGTTCACCCTCCCTTTTTGAGGCTCGACCTGATCAGCTGCCGTAACCTGTTTATTTACTTCGGGAGCGGTTTGCAAAAACAGATTATTCCCATCTTTCATTATGCGCTGAATGACGACGGCTATTTGTTTCTGGGCAAAGCCGAAACGGTCGGCACATTAATAGACCTGTTCGCCGTGGTGGATGCCAGGCATAAATTATACAAACGCAAAAAAGGAAGCCGGGTCAATACCCTGCATTTTGGCAACTTCAAGCCCCAGCGGTTTGGAAAATGTAAGGCCCCCAGCCAAACCAGAGATACTTCCCTTGCCGGGATGGTAAAAGACACCCTGTATAAAGCCTATCCTCATCCCTATGTTGTGATTAATGAAGACCATAACATCCTAAAAACCAAGGGAGACATCCATCATTTTCTTCGTTTGCCGGAGGGAGGTGTGGACACAAACATCTTCCGGATGGCTCATGACAGTCTTCAAATTGATCTGCGCACTATTGTATCCAAAGCGGCCAAAGAAAAAACCTTTGCCGCAAGCAAGGTCAGGGAGGTAGCAATGGACGGCCATATCTGGAACGTCCGCCTAACCGCGCAACCGGTCGTGGATGGCCATTTGGATAAAAAGCTCTACCTGGTTTCCTTTGAAAAGCACCAAGCCGAAAAAAAACGGAAACAAACCCCGATGTCGGACGGTGCCCACGAACAGGTTGTCAACCTTGAGCAGGAACTTTCGGCAACGAAAGAAAATATGCAGCGGTATATTGAGGACCTGGAAACGGCTAACGAGGAATTGCAGTCGCTGAATGAGGAAATGCAATCCACCGGTGAGGAATTGCACACGTCCAACGAAGAGCTGGAAAGCACTAATGAAGAGCTTCAATCCAGCTACGATGAAATTCAGCACGGGTATGAAGACCTGCACTCATCCAACAGAGCATTGGAAAAAAAAGAAGCCCAGCTCAGGGAGTCCGAGTCCAATACCAAGGCGCTTTTAAACAATACGCTTCAATCGTTTGTGCTGATTGACCGCCAGTACAAGATCATCACTTTTAACGAGACGGCCCGCAACAGTTATAAGAAGATGTTAGGCAAAGAAATGAAATCAGGAAAGTCCTTCATTGATTTCATAACGGCCGGAAACACCGAGACCTTCCGCAACGATCTGGATAAGGTCTTCGAAGGAGAAACGGTGAGCGGCATTCAGAACATAACCGGCAAGAAGGGAAAAACTTACTGGTTCCGGTATAATTATACCCCCGTATCCCACAAAAATAAAAAGGAAGTGG
>JBBDRB010000104.1:0-75295 GCA_040905685.1 Balneolales bacterium
CCTTCTACCTGTTCCATTTGCTCTATCGATAAAGACTTCATAATCACCTCATATTTATTAGAATTATATTGAGCCATTTTGCATCCAACTAAGCAGAAAATTGAATGAATTAATATTTAGATATATCAATTCATTCTGTCAAGAACCATCTGTATCCTTTTTGTACACAATGTATTCAATTTGTTCAGTTCGTTCAGGAAATGCTTCCCTGTTATGTTCTCTGGCTTTTCGCAGCTCCCTTCTCAGTTTGGTAAAATCGGTTTGATAATAGGTCGATAAAAATTTATACATGGCCCTGTCATCCTTTAATCCAACTTTTGTCGCTATAAGGAAACTGGTTGCCTGACTATCTTCCAGGATATACTTATGAATAAACAAGTAACGAGTTTGTCTCAACAGCTTCTTGGGCTCTAATCCATAATTACGGGTAATTTGTGTACACAGCCAGCCTCTGGAACAACCTGCTTTCAATGCCCAGTCAGTTACATTGCATATCGAATCAAGTTGATGGTGTAGTATAGCAAAAGCGTGAGAGGCTGTGAATGAGCCATTTTCTCCTGAATCAAAGGAGATAATACCTGAATTGCCAGTTTCTTGTTCCATGATCATTGTGGATTCATTTATTGATAAACGGGCAATCTGCAATGGTGAATTAGCCTGATATTATATAAGAGGAAGTTGGCTGCCAAAAGTGACACATATATTTATTTTATTATAACATTCTAATACTTTTTTATACCCCTGTTGTACACTCTGTATTCGATTTGTTCATACGTATTTGAAAATTCTCTTGAATTGTGATCTTCCTATATCACTGTTACGGTAATACCACCAGCCAACAGATATCATAATTTCACAATTCATCATGAATGAAAAAGAAAGCAGTCAAAACCAATATCGTATTTTTGGTGTATCAGGCAACCCTCTCGAAAACAACAGGGTAATGGTTGAATCAAATAGATCCGGGCAGTCCAGGGTGCTTTCTGCATCAGATTGGCAATTACTGCTTTCCTGTCAAAACTTTGCCACGCTGACTATGCATACGGTACGGTATCAACAAAAACTTAAGTCGGACCGGTTACATAGCCAAAATGGGTTTTTGGAAAATGTATTTAAGCGAAATAAAAAATCGAACGTTTTACTAAGCTTGATGAAGGATTTTGTTGAGGCCGGATTTTTGGTATCTGCTTCAGAATTAAACGAAGAGATATCGGATATTAGCATGAATAGTCATCCATCCATAACTCATGAGCATGAGAAAATAAGTGTAGTTGGAATACCCACCTGCGGCCGTCCGGAAATGCTGAAACGTTGCCTGAGCAGTTACATTCAGAATTTTCGCCAAAACCAACGAGTTCCTGATATTTTTATCATTGATGACTCAAAGCAAAGACTGTACCAACAGAAAAATCAATCTGTTGTAAAAAACATAAGTAAACTTTATGCTGGTAATATTTTCTATATGGACAGGCAACAGCGCTTATTATTTGCAAATATAGTAGCTGATGAAGTTGGTATCGAACCCGCTTTAATGAATTTTGCATTAATGGGACACCCTGGCTGCAATCGCTCTGAGGGGGGTTGCCGAAATGCTATTCTGCTATTGACTCAGGGGAAAATGGTCTTGCAGACTGACGATGATACGATTTGCCAAATCGCGCAACCTCCAACGGTCAGGAAAAAACTTACCCTCACATCTGAACCCAGTTCTGATGAATATTGGTTTTTCAAATCCTATCAAGATGCAACAGAAGCCGTTGATTTCATCGATGTTGATTTTCTTAGTATCCATGAACAAATTCTGGGTAAAACCTTAAAAAGCGTTATTAATCCCTTTCTGGATATTGACTGTGACCTGGATACTCAGAAGGTGCAGTCGTCTTTTGTCCGGAACATGGTTCGGGGTAAGGTTGAAATTGGTATTTCGCAGGTAGGCCCTGTTGGAGATACGGGTTTGGGTACTGATCTTTACCGGTTGTTACTGGAAAGCGATTCTTGCAAAAGGTTCTTATACCCTGCAGAAAATATATCATGGCATTTGACAACCCGTCAGGTTATCCGGTCCGTTACCCATCCGACAATCAGTGATATCACGCGGTGCATAGGGATGAATATGGCTACCGATAACCGTACATTTTTACCCCCTTTTATGCCTGTTCAATCACGTAGCGACGGTACTTTTGGAGATCTTTTGACGGTATGTTTTCCTTATACCTTTGCCGGTTGTATGCCCTATGTATTAGCCCATGATCCCCCTGTTGACCGAACACGTACCATCGATCAGTTATTCTCCATTGCAGAATCTGTCAGGTTAAATGATATAATATCAGAGCTAATCTATGCATGGCAAAATGAGTAAAACAGTGATGACCCAATAGATAATATTCAATCAATGGGCATCATGCTTGCTAACCTGGGAAAAAATTCCCAAAATACATTTGCCAAAATTATTCATCAAATATATATCTCCAAAACCACCCATACAGTACAATGGCTGGAACAACTTTACTTAAATAGAAAACATGAGTGCACAGAATGGAAGAATAATGTAACACGGTATATAGAAACGCTGAGAAACATCTCGAACCGTGACCGCTTAATCCCAAAGGATATTGAAGGCACCCCTGTTGACATTCAAGCAACCTTAAAATCAGTAGTATTGAACTATGGTAATTTTTTAAGATTTTGGCCCCTGATTTACAGCAAGATGAAAGATATTCCTCAAACAGCTATTGATAGCTGTTTGACTAAATTTAAAAACTTCACTGCATCCTGACTCTTATCTGATCGCTCCTCATCCCCTCTCTCTGCCACCATATTTGACATAAATTTCTTACAGTGATCGAATCTCACTGTCATTTAGGATACGACAATCCATGTTATTTCAGCCCCCCCTTGATTTTTCCAAGTTTATAAAGTATGTTTCCTCTCGGCATTAAAATATCTTAATAAAACTGAACTCCTTGAAACAGTATTATTTCTACGACGATTGTGATTGCCAGTTCCGCCCGGTTGAGTATAATTCGACTGACCGGATGGTATACACAGCCTGCTCGGCAATCCTGTACGGTGTGGTGCTTTCGGGCCTTGCTATCATCTTTCTTTCCTTTGTTGCGGGTACCCCCTCGGAAATTGCCCTGAAAAGTGAAAATCAGGAATTGTACCGCCAGCTTAATAACACCAGGAGTGATATTGAGAATATAGACAACCGGATCAGTGAGCTGGCCTCCGTTGATAATGAATTGTATCGCTCCATGCTGGGCGTTGAGCCCATCCCCTATGATGAACGGCAGGCCGGCGTGGGTGGAGCCGACGTTTATTCTGATTTCGACGTTTATCAAAGCAAAACAACGGATCTGCTGAAATGGACAGCGGCAAGCCTGGAAAGCATAGAACGACGCCTCAGCATACAAAAACTTAGTTTTGAGGAGCTAAAAGGCTTTTACAATACGAACCAGGAAAAAATGCGGACCATGCCGGTCATCAAACCGGTCAAGGGTGTCATCCTAAGCGGCTTTGGAGTGAGAGTTCACCCGGCACACCGAACGCGCAGAATGCACCATGGCGTGGACTTCCGGGCCCGGGTCGGCACCCCCATCTATGCCACCGGCGACGGGGTCGTGCGGCAGGCCAGGCATTGGGGTACGTACGGTAACTTTCTGGAAATCGATCATGACTTTGGCTTTAAAACCCGGTATGCCCACCTGTCAAAATTTGAGGATGGCATCAGAAACGGTACGGAAGTGAAGCGGGGCGACCTGATTGGCTATAGCGGGGATACAGGCGTAACCACGGGTCCCCACTTGCATTACGAGGTAAGACTGAATGGTAAAAGTATGGATCCCCTCAATTACCTGTTTGGAGATATCAGCCCTGAGGAATACCGCGAATACCGGCTGATAGCCGAGCAAAACCCCATGTCGATGGATTAGGAAGTATGCTGTCACCAGAATAGCATAATCCCTAATCCTTCTGTTTTACTTGCTCAGTAATTTGGCGATAATAATGCCGAATACAACACCGCCTGCAAAGGCATAGGCTACCCCTTCTTCAGGATGAGATGTAACATATTTTTTGGCGTTCTCGTACTCCCCTTTCAGCTCCTTCTCAATTCGATCCTTCTCCTGGTTGAGCTTTTCCAGCAACTTATCATAAACCGCATTTTCCAGGTCCTCAGTTTTTTGATTGGATTGTTGTTTAGCCATGATCTTCCTTTATAATTAGATATTTAGGGTTATTGAAATAAGGTACTCTAAATTCTGTTTATATAAAAAACATATTTTTTTACTAATCCTCAATAAAGCAATTCGTTACATGATTCAAAGTATTAAAAGCAGATTGGAAATTCTGAAAAAGTATTTACATAAAAGCGGAGAATACATCAGGAATCAGCGGCCGGGAATAGCGGAAAAAACCAGGGAAAAAGAAGACGGGTCCCCGGTTACAAGTGCTGATGAATGGGGCAATGAATATTGGCAGGCTATTATCGAAAAGGAGTTTCCCGGAGAAATATTCATTGGCGAGGAATCAGCCTCTCATGCCTATCCTGAACAGGCCGAGTTTATCTGGTATGTAGATCCCATTGATGGAACAAAGGAGTACATCAGCGGCTATGGCAACTACTATACACTCATTGGGTTAGCCGTTAAAGGAAAGCCTGCGCTGGGCCTGGTGCATGAACCGGAGACTGGAAAAATCATTTATGCCGGTCAGGAACAGGGACCGGTGATGGTAAACGGCTCCCCCCGGGGTCCTTTTCCTCTGGATGGAATCAGGAGCTGGAAAGATTCAAACCGGCTGATGATGAGAGGAATAGATGCCGGCAAGCGAAACCGCCTGCGTGAGCAATTCAAAATTGAAAGGCTAAAGCATGTCGGAGTCACGCATAACCAGCTTGGCCCCTTGTTTAACAAGAGCTCGGGCTTTGCCAGCAACCGGACTACTTCCTACTGGGATCTGTGCGCCCCGGCTGCCATCATGTCGGCGGCCGGTTTCGCGGTTGACCTGGTAAATAATGGCAAGTCCGTTCCTCTGAACGACGGAAGCAGCCGGGCCGATCGTTTTTATATTTTACCGGGAGATACTCCGGAAGAAGTTAAAAGAGCCCTGATGAACTGGTAAGGCAGCCAGGAGCTAGCTGGTCACGACCTGATCTTTATACTGCAGTTCATACAACTTGCGATAGATGCCGTCTTTACGGGTGAGCAGTTCGGAATGGGTTCCCATCTCCCGAATCTTGCCTTTATGCATCACCAGAATTTTATTGGCATGCTGAATGGTTGACAGCCGGTGGGCAATCACGATTGAGGTCCGCCCTTCCATCAGCGTCTCCAGGGCATTGTTGACGAGCGATTCGGTTTCCGAATCGACACTGGAAGTGGCCTCATCGAGAATGAGGATCCGGGGATCATACACCATCGCACGTACGAAACAAAGCAGCTGCCGCTGCCCCATAGACAGGGAGGCTCCCCTCTCCTGCAGGACGTAATCGTAACTGCCGGGCAATTTGTTGATGAACCGGTCCGCCTGAACCAGTCCGGCGGCTTTTTTTACGTTTTCAAGGGTGATGCCGGGATTGCCAAGCGTAATGTTGTCGAATATGCTGCCGGAAAACAGGGCATTATCCTGCATTACCAGGCCGAAATTCGAGCGCAGAAAATTTATCCTGTATTTCCGGATGTCGGTTCCGCCGAGTTTAACCGACCCTGAGGAAACGTCGTAGAAGCGCATCAAAAGATTAATGATCGTCGTTTTTCCGGATCCCGTAGCGCCAACGATAGCCGTAACTTCGCCGGGCCTGGCCGTGAAGTTAATGTCTTTGAGTACGAAGTCTTCATTTTCATTGTACTTGAACCATACCTGTTTAAATTCTATGTTCGAATCTACCGTCTCGGGAGTAAGCGGGTCGGCGGGATCGGTAATCTTGTTGTCTGTATCCAAGACATTAAAAATGCGTTCGGAGGAAGCCAGTGCGCTCTGGAGGGTATTGAACTTTTCGGCCAGATCTCGAATGGGCAGGAAGAAAAGACGGACATACTGGATGAAAGCAAGTAGTATACCGAACGAAACATCACCCAGCAACACTCTCGCCCCACCGTACCAGACAACCAGCGCCATAGCCAGACTGGCCAGGACTTCCACGATAGGCCAGAAAATGGAAAAATAGAAAATGGTCTTGATGTATGCCTGAGTATGTCCCTGATTGATCTTCCTGAACCGGTCAGCTTCCCTTTGTTCCCGGCCGAACAGCTGCACGATGCTGATGCCGTTGATATGCTCCTGGATAAACGAGTGCAAGCGGGCTATCTGGTCGCGTACGTTGAGAAATGCCACCCTGACTTTGGCTTTGAAAAGCATGGTCGCATAAAAGAGCAGCGGCAGCGTGGACAAGGCCACCAGGGAAAGCTCCCAGCTCATGCTGAACATGAACGCCATAATGAAAATAACCCGCATCAGATCGCCGATGATATTCACCACTCCGGAGGACAGCAGATCACTTAAAGCCTCAATATCACTGGTCGTCCGCGTAATAAGCCGGCCTATGGGATTGCGGTCAAAAAACTGGACATGCAGGCTTTGGATTTTTTTAAAGACGGCATTCCGTAAGCTGAACAGGGTATTCTGCCCCACCCACCGGGTTATGTAGGTGTTGATCATCAGCAGAACGGACTCGGCCATCAGAACACCCACAAAAATCAGAACGATCCTTATCAGCCCGGGTATATCGCCGGGGGTAATGTAATCATCGACAGCCACCTGGGTGAGGTAGGGCCGTAAGGGTCCCAGGTAGGAAATCAGCAGGATCAGCCCCAAGGCGAGGATGAGAAACCATTTAAACGGTTTCACAAATACATATAAACGCCGTATGAGCCTGGTGTCAATTCCTTTTCTGCTTTTGTCTGTTTGCTTAGCCAATTGTTAATAGGTCATAATGATCGTCGCACCATAGGCCAGGATAAGCCGGCGCTTGCAAAACTCCGTCAGGATGTGGGAATAATCCGTTCAACACCTTTTTTGATTAAAAGCGATCAAAATCGTCGAAAGGGGTTCGTGGTGTAATGGGTAATGGTTTTTTGGGTTTATGGGGACTGTCTTTACGCACTTTTTCATGGCGCGGAGGCTTTCCACCCTCATTTGATTTATAATACCGGGAATTGGTACGTTTTGTAAACCTTTTTTTGGGGCCGCCCGTTTTTTTTGCCGGAATGCGTTTTTTGGGTGCCGGTGCTTTGGGTTTGCCGCTGTTCGCATCAACCAGCTCGATCAGCGGCTTGAGGATGCCTTTTTCCTGTTTGGGTTTGGTCATGATCTGCTTCAGTTCATTGGCCAGCCAGGAATTGGCGAAAACAGCCTTAGCCTCTTTAAGGAGCACAAACTGGTTGGTGTACCGGGCCGAAAAATGGCTGAGCACCAGTTTTTCCACATTGGCCGTCTTGGCGACTATGGCCGCTTCCTGAGCGCTGGAATGGCCGGACTCATCGGCCTTCTCTTTAAGACTATGGCTAAAGGTAGCCTCGTGGTACAATATGGTTACGTTATCGGCCAGCAGGATGGCGTTTTCACAGAAGTTGGTGTCGGTCACATAGGCAAAGCTTTGCCCCTTCTGATGTTCACCGACAATATCGGATGATTTAACCGTCGATCCGTCCGCCAGCGTTACGTCTTTACCGGCTTTGAGGTCTTTATAGTGCTGGTCTTCGGTTATACCAAGGCTGGCGGCCTTTTCAGCATCGACCTTGCCGGGTTTATCTTTTTCCTGAAAGCGGTAACCAACACAGAATGACGTATGCTGAAGGGGCCTGGCTTCAACAAAATACTCCTTGTCATCGACGACCACCTGATGTTCGAAACCTTCTTTCAGCAAGGTAAACTCGAGTTCGAAGTTCAGATCCAGCCCGGCCAGTTTCATGTTGACCTCCACAAATTCCCTGATGCGTTCGGGGCCGACGATGGTCAGCTTCTTGTCACGCCGCTGTAGCTGAAAGGTAGACAGCAAACCCAGCAGACCGAAAATATGGTCTCCGTCAAGGTGGGAAATGAAAATATATTCAATTTTGGAACGCTTCATGCCGGCCTGAAGCATTCGCATTTGTGTATTCTCGCCGCAGTCGAACAAAAACGTACACCCTTCTCTCCACAGGGCTAATGATGGCAGGTGTCTTGTTGCTGTCGGGGTGGCGGATGCAATCCCCAGGGGCATAATAATCATGATCTCTCCTTTAGATTTATTTTATCTGATTTCACACAAATAAACAGTCTCTTTTTCTAGTTTTATATTTCTTCCAGTTCTTTTTCCAGAAGTTGTTTTTTGTACATGACGGCGTATTTCCCGTTCAGACTTAATAGCTGTTCATGCGTACCATATTCGGTGATCGTACCCTCCTCCATATAATGGATAACATCCGAACTTTGCACGCTGGATATACGGTGACTAATCAATATAGTGGTTCCGTAATTGATATTGTTGAGATGGCTGGCAATAGCATTTTCGGTTTTGGTATCGACAGCGCTTAAGGAATCATCCAGTATCAAAATCTTTGGTTTTCTGATCAGGGCCCTTGCAATTGAGGTTCGTTGCTTCTGTCCGCCGGATAAGGTTATGCCCCGTTCTCCCAGCGTGGTTTCAAACTGTTTATCGAAATCAAGGATGTTCTCCAGAACCTGGGCATGATCTGCCGCTTGTCTTATTTCCGTTTCAGAAGCGTCCTCTACACCAAACGCGATGTTTTCTCCAATGGTATCCGAGAATAGAAATGTCTCCTGGGGTACATATCCGATATGAGCCCTCAGTACGGAAAGCGGAATTTTTCGGATATCTGTTCCGTCCATGGTAATCAGTCCCTCCTGGGGATCGTAAAACCTGGCAAGCAATTGAACCAGCGTCGTCTTTCCACAGCCCGTTCGCCCTACAACGGCGATATTAGTGCCGGCTTCAATTTTAAGGTTCACATTCTGGAGAGCGGGTTCGGATGATCCCGGATAGGTAAAGCTTACGTTATGATACTCGATCTCTCCCGACAAGCTGGTAATGGAAGGGTCGGTACCCGTATCGTCCTGGATCTGTGGCGGTTCGCTCATCAGTTCCTGTATGCGGTTGTTGGAGGCCGCTGATCGCTGCAGCAGATTTAAGGTATAGCCAAGCGAGGCAACCGGCCAGGTCAGATAGGCCAGATCAATAATGAATTCCGCAATATTGCCCACCGTAATGGTCTCTTCAATGACCATGATTCCGCCCTGCCATAGTACCAGGACGACGGACAGGCCTATCAGTAAATTTAAGGTAGGGTGAAATAATGATTCCACAACATCAAGTCTTAGCTTTTTCTTCCGGTAGGTCTCGCTTTCATTAACAAAGCGGCTTTGTTCGTACTCTTCCCTGTTATAAGCTTTGATAAGCCTGATGCTTGAAAAGGCCTCCTGCGCCCTGCCCACGACATTGGAGTACTGATGCTGGATTTCCGCAGATCGCCTGTGGATAAAACCACTCATCCAATAGGCCAGTACGGTCAGAAACGGCAACGGTAATAATGCCCAAAATGTAAGTGTGGGGTTAACCATTATCATAATAGTAATAATAATGCCTGCCCTTGTCAATGTGTTAATGGTGTACATAAAGGCCGGGCCAAAATATTCTCTAACCCTCACAACATCTTCGGTAGCACGGGTATAGACATCGCCGCTACTGGTCTCGTTGAAATACCGCTGAGGCAGCTTCTGCAGGTGGTCGAATATCTCGTTGCGCAGATCATATTCAATTTTTCGGGAGGTTACAATGATGGTTTGCCGGGTAGCGAACAAAAGTACCCCGTACAGCAACACGGCTGCCAGCAGGTAAAGGGAATTGGTAGCCAGAATATCTCCGGCCTCCCGGTAGAACAGGATATTAAACACGCTGTCATACACTTCTTCTGAAGATTCCTGAAGACCTTCAACGGCATCCATGGTCTGGCGGATGAGAATCGGGATCCAAACCAAAAATACATTGGCAGACGTAAGAAACAGCACTCCCAGGGCGATTGAGCCTTTATATTTCTTAAAGAAGCGATTTAGTTTTAATAATTCTCTCATGTTCGCATATCAGCCTTGAGCGATCAGCTGCCGGCCTTCATCATTAAGTGTGATTTATATGTCATACTTCTTCCATCGCAAATTTTTCAACCCAATGATGACCCAGTTTAAGGCCGGACAAGTAGGCAGATTCCATGGGCTGGCTGCCAAAATAATCACCTGCCAATGCGGCCGGGGCAGGGTGGTTTTCCAGTTCCATATATGGTGATTTAAACGGGTTCAGGGGTTTGCTGTATTTCCATAAATGCAGGTGTTGCCAATGGGGTTTTGCGGCCCATGGGCCGGCCAAAACGGCGGCTCGTTCCAGCATGAGCTGTGCTATCTGCTCGTGATCTTCATTCACATGCTCTCTGGCGAACCTGGCTGAAGAATGCATAACGAGTCCCAGCTCGCCTGCATTATCCCTTTTGCTGGTTTCATTTGAGATCCAGTTTATGCGGTCATCCTGGCAAACCATCCCCTTCCAGGAAGGAATTTCACGTTTACCGTAGGTTGCCATCAGGGAATAGGACGGATCATACTCTATCTGGCTGAGGGTCCGGATCATTTTGCGGAAGCCCAGCTCATCCTGCGAGGTCTGTATCAGTCCGTAGGCTTGCGTGGAAGGGGTGGCCACGATGAGGGCATCCAGCTCATGCGTATTGAAATCAGCAAGCGAAATCATCCAGTTGCGCTTGCTGAGCCGGTTCGACCCGATAAAAGTGAGTCCACTGACGGGCACACCCTGCCTGAAGTCGAGCCAGCGGCTTAAGTATTTACCTATGCTGCTCATACCTTCCGGTGCGATATAGCTTGCTTTCCGTTTTCGCCCCGGGTGAACATCGTACATGGTCTCACCATTGTGAAATGAAAAACTGTCACCCCATTCACGGACCAGCCCTTTGTTTTCAAGCTCTTGAAGAAATCCGGAAAACTCTTCGCCTTCTGCCTGAAAATACGATACGCCATGATCCAGTTTAATTTCCTCCCGGCCTTCCGCAAACGTGGTGGCCATGCGTCCGCCAATATTACGGCTTTTTTCAAATACCATGACTTCGTGACCGGCTTCAGCTAACGTTTTTCCCGCGATAAGTCCGGACAAACCGGCTCCGACTACTCCAATTACCATGTGTTCTCTATCCGTTGAGTATTTATTATGCGTAGTTTAAAGAAATATAATGCAGTTTAAAAAATATACTTTAAGGTAACCTTTATTTTTCCCTGTTTTTATACATTTTCAGCCGGGGTTCACAGGCTTCCTTTTTAATCAATGCGGGCCAGTAGGCTACAACAGAACTTGCTTTCGGGCGTCCCCCTGCAAAACCTGTTACTCCGGAAGGACCCGTTAATATCAGCGGCGCTATTTCACGGCCGAAACGGTTCAGGTCGCCCGCATGACCGGATGACGCCGAGATGCGAAGCTGTATTTCATTGATGTCGTCGGCCATCTGATCGGCAGGGTGTTCATTGCAGCCGTTGAACCCCACATACTCGCAGCGGAAGCCGGTAAAGTTCAGCTTCAGGGCCTGCGCCCGTTCCTGTAGTATTTCCGCGGCTTTTCTTGCTTTTTTCATGGCGTCGGGCCAGGCATAGACCAGACCGGACTGCAACTTATACCCATGGTCATAACTGACGGATACTTTATAATACGGGGTTTTGGGCATGCCTTTTATTCCGGTCACTTTCACCCTGTTTTTGCCGTCTCCTTCCAGGCGGACCGACGTAAAATCAGCCACGCAATCGGGAGTTATATATGCTGTGGGGTCGCCGATTTCGTAGAGCAATTGTTCCTTTACCGTCTTCAGGTTAATAAGGCCACCGGTATTCTCATGTTTGGTGATCACAAAGCTGCCGTCTGAACGGGCTTCCACAATGGGAAAACCGATTTCGCTGAAATCGTCAACGTCTTGCCAGTCGGTATAATTCCCCCCCGAGCTTTGGGCTCCGCATTCCAGGATATGTCCGGCTATGGTACCCGCAGCCATTTTATCGTAATCGTCAAAACTCCAGCCGAACTCATGGATCATCGGGCCCAGGCATAACCCGGTATCGGTTACCCGGCCGGTGACCACGATATCGGCTCCCTGTTCCAGGGCCTCGACGATGGGGGCGGCCCCAAAATACACGTTTGCGCTTAACACCCTTCCGGCAATGCCGGCTATAGGCTCGCCGGTATCCATATTGTTCAGGGTATGGCCGCCGGCCTGCAAGTCATCCAGCTGATCCAGGATGTCATCCCCGTCGACCACAGCCACGTTGATCCCCTCATATCCGGCCTGCCCGGCGGCCTCCAAAATAGCCTCTTTGCAGGCAAGAGGATTAACACCGCCGGCATTGGAAACCACCCTGACCCGTTGTCCGCTTATTTCCGGAAGGATGGACTTGATCACCTCTACAAAATCGGGAGCATATCCTGATAAGGGATTCTTGTTCTTCTGCTTCTGCAGGATAGACATAGTGACTTCGGCGAGATAGTCCATCATCAGGTAATCTATGTCGCCTTTTTTTACCTGATCGACCGGCGCTTTAGGCAGATCACCCCAGAACCCTTGTCCGGAAGCTATGCGAATGGTTTTTTTCACGGAATCTCTTGGTTTAGTAGAACTTTCCCTCTGATAGGATCATATTAAGCTAACGTAAATTAAAAGAAATATTCAATTAATTTACAGGCGAATTTTCAATATAACAGGATATTTCTATAATTCTTTTTATTTGAACATGAGATTTTATAACAATGCGTTAAAATTGATGTGCTTTTTTAAACTCAATTGCAACAGAGTTGCATAATAGTTATATTTAACCATGATTAACCTGAAAGAATTTTTGCGGTCAAAAGGACTTAAGTCCACCAGGAACAGGATCGAAATACTGTCCGTCCTTATGAAATCGGACGCCGCACTTTCTCATACCGATATTACTGAAAAACTGGGTGAGGTGTATATAGACAAGGTTACTTTATATCGCACCCTGAATATTTTCACGGAAAAAAATATTATCCATAAGGTAGCCAGCCAGGACAGGAACTGGAAGTACGCCCTGCATCTGGAAAATCTGGAGATTCCTGAAACCGATAAGGATCATGCCCATTTTGTGTGCAACCGGTGTGAACGGATATTTTGTTTTCCCATGGAACCCAATACGAAAGTGGATGCCTCCAAACCGGCCGGTTTTCTGGTTAATACCAGGGAGCTGAGACTGCATGGAATATGTCCAACCTGCCAAATTTAACTACCTCATGATCAAAACGAATAACAGATCGGTATTTTCCAACCTGAGCATAGCCTTCTCTTCGGTGTGCGTGCTTCACTGCCTGATGACTCCCTTTCTAATTTTCCTGCTGCCGGCCTTGTCTGAATTTTTTTCCGAAACTATAGAATTGGCATTGGTAATGTCTGTAGTCCCCTTGAGTTTGGCAGGATTTTTACCGTCATGGAGCAAACATAAAAACTATGCTTTGTTGCGCTTTTTCATATTAGGATTGGCCATGATCATGTTTGGCCAGCTTTTCATTCATATTTCCCATGATGCTTCAGCCGTGAATTCGGCTTTTATCCCTGGTTTGGTTTACCTGAGAAGCCTCATCATTTTATGCGGCGCAGGCATCCTGGCCTATGCGGTATACAAAAACAACATGCATACCCACGTCTGTTCCCACGAGCACTAGCCTATATTAAGGCATTCTCAGCCATTCTATGGATTGATTCGTATCCTCCCCGGGTTTAGGTGATACAACCTGCTGTCCGTGTGAACCTAACCTGAGGATATTTCATGAAGGCGCTGACGTTTCACCTGCCTAAACAAGTCACCGTCGATACGGTCGATGACCCGGTCATTGAGCAACCTACCGACGTTTTGTTAAAAGTCACGGCTACGGCTATCTGCGGCTCAGACCTTCATATTTATAATGGCTTGATCCCCCAGGTCACGAAACAGATTATGGGGCATGAATTTATGGGGGAGGTGGTCGTGGCCGGCAGGGAGGTGAAAAACCTAAAAAAAGGCGACCGGGTGGTCGTGGCATTTCCCATTGCCTGTGGTTCCTGCTTTTTTTGCAATCATAACCTGCCTACCCACTGTGAAAACTCCAATAAAGACAACTACGGACCCGACGGAGGGATCTTAAAACAGAAGGGCGGCGGAATATTCGGGTACACGGATTTGTACGGAGGATACAGCGGCGGACAGGCACAGTATGTCAGGGTACCGTATGCGGATTACGGGACCCGGAAGGTCAGCGACGCTATGACCGATGAAGAGGTCCTGTTCCTGACCGATATTTTCCCGACCGGATGGAGCGCCGTGGACTGGGCCAACATCAGCGGCGGGGAAACGGTGGCCGTATTTGGCTGTGGCCCCGTTGGCATCATGGCCCAGAAGGCGGCCTGGCTTCGGGGGGCTGAACGGGTGATTGGTATTGATATTCAACCCTACAGAATGGATATGGCCAAAAAATCAGCCGCCTCCGAAACCATAGACGGCTCCAAAGACGACCCGGTGGAGATCATCCGATCCATGACCGAGGGACGGGGAGCCGATGTTTGCATAGACGCGGTCGGCATGGAAGCCGACCGCAGCATATTCGAAAAAGCTACCAATGTCATACAACTCCAGCGAGGGTCCATCAACGCGTTGAATCAATGCTTCAGCGCGGTTCGCCGTGGAGGCATCGTCAGCATTGTCGGCGTATACGGCACCGATTATAATAATTTCAAAATGGGACAGGTATTCGACAAAGCCATCACCATCCGGGCCGGGCAGGCTTTTGTCCATAATTATATCGATGAGCTTATGCGGCTGGTTGAGCAAAAGAAGGTCAGGCTGGACGATATTATAACCCACAGGATGCCTCTGGATAACGCTCCTGAAGGCTATGAGATCTTCAATAAAAAAGAAGATAACTGCGTAAAGGTTGTGCTTGATCCCTGGTCGTAGTTCAGATTATCTCGAACCGGTTCAGCTCACCATCCAACTGGTTTTCCTTTACCTCAATTTCATCCACCCTGGCTGGGCGAGGCCCTTCCCGGCAGGCTTTCAGCATTTCCTGAACCCGGGAAGGGTCCCCTTCGAACATCGCCTCAACATGGCCGTTCTTCAGGTTCCGGACCCAGCCGTTCAATTCCAGATCCCCGGCCTTTTGTTTTACAAAATACCGGTAACCAACGCCCTGAACGCGGCCCTTAATAATAACATTTACTCGCTTCTGCATTCGTTTGGTTTTGAGGTCTTGTCGACTTTACTAGCCGCTCGCTCTGGCTTTTGTTTAATGTGTTCATTTTGCACATGCTGGCTATGTTATTTTATACAGGGCTGCACATTTATGCAACACCTGATGTGGCCCTTAAGGTTCCGGCCGAATACCAGCATAAAGTTTTGTTCTGGGGCATTCTGGGCGCCCTGCTCATGCGTCTGGTTTTTATCTTCGCCGGAGTGGCCCTTCTTGAGAATTTTCACTGGATGATCTATGCTTTTGGCCTCAAAAGGGACGGGAACACACAGAATGGAGCCGTTATCCGTTACTACGGGTAAACCATTTTCTGCGGCGTACTCTATTTACATGCTTAATATAAAAAAATACGGCCGGCAGGGACTAAAACTGCCCGGTCTGGACATCGGCCTGGATCTCGGCGGACCGTATGCCCGCCATGTATTCATATCCCACGGCCACGCCGATCACGTGCCCCGTGACAGGAAAATGCAGGTCTATGCCACCGAACCCACGGCCTGTATCATGAAGGCCCGTGGGTTTACCGGTGATGTCAAAATTCTGCCGTTTTACGAAAAACTCCACCTCCCCCGGGCCACCGTACAGTTTTTCCCGGCCGGACATATCCTCGGGTCCGCCATGACCTATATCCAAAGCGATCGGGGCAACGTGCTCTACACCGGAGATTGCCGTACTCCCCCTTCCCCGGCTACCGAAGGCTTTGCATTACCCGGCCAGGTGGACTATCTGATCACCGAAGCCACGTTCAACCTGCCGGTCTACAAATGGCTGAGCCATGAGATCCTCTTCCGACAGATCAGGGACTTCTCCGTTGCCTCCATCGAGCAGGGGTATACGCCCGTGTACCTGTGTTATAATCTGGGCAAGGCCCAGGAGGTCATGCATGCCCTGTCCCCTTTGAACATCCCGGTTCAGATCCATAACGGAGGCGTGGCCCTCAGCGGGATTTACGAACGGTTCGGGGTTGACCTTGGCCGCTACCAACCCTACGATCGGTCAACGGTGCAGGATGGCATCCTTATCACCCCGGCCTCTTCTACGGACCAGGACATGGTCCAGGGTATAAAAAGAAGAAAAACAGCCTACGTTTCAGGCTGGGCATCGCGTGAATCCTGCCGGACCCAGCTGAATGCCGATGCGCTGATCCCCCTGTCCGACCATATTGATTTCTTCCAGCTTATTGATCTGTGTGAAAAGCTGAACCCCGCCCACGTTTACATCACCCACACGCCCGATGCCGCCGTTGTCCAGCATTATCTTGGCAAAGCCGGCATCGCCTCAACCAATCTACAACTGGAGTATGGACCCGATGATTGAGCCGCCTTATCAACCCGTTCCCCCGAACTCCTTCCGGCTGTTCTGTGAAACCGCCCAGCAGATTGCCGGGACCCGGGGCAGTAACGAAAAAACCGAACTATTTGTCCGCTATCTGAAGGTTCTCACCGGGGAAAAGGACCTCCAACTGGCCACGCAGTTCCTGGGCGAAGGCGCTTTCTCCCGCATCTCAGGAAAACGGGCCTCCATCGGGCATCGCACGGCTTCGGTGGCGGCTTCATCATTCTGCGAGGTTGACTATGAACTCGTTTTCAAGCCCTGCAGAACGGCACTGGGCAGCGCATCGGAGACCATGGAAAAACTGATGCTCAACATCCCGGAAGCCGCCGCAAAACGAAAACCCGAGCCGGTTACCCTTCAGGAAATGGAATCCGAATTCATCAAGCTTGAAC
Organism: Balneolales bacterium; assembly: GCA_040905685.1. Taxonomy (GTDB): domain Bacteria; phylum Bacteroidota; class Rhodothermia; order Balneolales; family Natronogracilivirgulaceae; genus JBBDMU01. The sequence goes on from JBBDRB010000104.1 coordinate 16,999, forward strand.
AGGCCCGGAAACGAATGGATAAGGAAGCGCTGCTCAGCCGGATCTGGAGCCGGCTCACCGCGCTGGAGATTAAATTCCATTACCGTATCCTCGGTCAGGGCACCCTGCGTATCGGCTTTGAATCCAAAAGCATGGTCAGCGCCATGGCCACCGCATTCGATAAGGACATTCGGACGGTCCGCTACGTCCACATGATCACCGGCAGCCTGGGTAAAACGGCGGTCCTGTGCATGCGCGGCGACTTGCAAACGGCCCGGTTCAGCATGTTCCAGCCCATTTCCTTTATGCTGGCCTCCCCCCTGGAAACGGCATCCGGCGTGGACCTGAACCAATACATAGGCGAAGAGAAGTTTGACGGCATGAGATGCCAGGCTCATATCAGCGAGTCCAGGGTGGCCCTGTATTCCCGCGATCTGAACGAGGTGACTCATATGTTCCCGGAAGTGGTGGAGGTCTTTTTAGAAAAGCAGCTCAGCGACACTGTTTTGGATGGTGAAATATGCGTGTTTAAGGACAATACCATCCAGGCGTTCCTGAGCCTCCAGAAACGCCTGGGAATCAGAAAACCCTCCGGAACGGTATTGCAGGAATATCCGGTTATTTTCATTGCCTACGATGTGCTCTACATACATGCCACGCCTGTGTTCGACCGGAAACTGCCTGAACGGCGAACTCTTCTTGAGAGCCTGTGCGCCCGGCACCGGATCGCCATCACCAGCCAGTTCGATCCGGTCGATGAGCCCTACCTGCAGCAGCGGTTCAACCAGGCATTAGGTCATGGGAATGAGGGGTTGATGCTCAAAAAGAAGGACAGCGTCTATGAGTACGGCCACCGTGGCAAATCCTGGCTTAAAGTCAAAAAACCAGGAGGGTCCATCGATACGGTGATCCTGTATGCCACGGCAGGCAGCGGCAAGCGGGGAGGGATCTATTCCGACTTCACCCTGGGCGTCAGCGTGAAAGGCGATGACCGTTATCAGGAGGATTTTATCCCTATTGGAAAAGCCTATGGCGGCTATACCGACCGGGAGCTGAAGGAGTTGAACCGGGAAATTCGTTCACTCATCGTCGAGCGCTTTGGTCCGACCCTCTCCCTGAAACCGGCCATTGTCGTCGAAATCGAGTTCGACAGTATACAGGTCAACAAACGCACCAAGGCCGGCTACACCCTCCGCCTGCCCCGTTTTAAAGCCATTCGCCGGGATCTCGGTCCCGGCGATGCCGATACGCTGAAAGACGTGGAAACCCTGTACCGGTTAAAAACGGACGAGCACCGGCAGGAGCAGGGACGGAACCGGTCGTTTAGCCTACCAGATCTTATTCAGCCTCAGGGTCAAGGAGTCAAAGACCGAATACAGCACCGGAACAATGACTAATGTCAAAAACGTGGCGAACGTTAGTCCGCTGATGATGGCTATGCCCATGGGTCCCCAAAACAGCGTGTTCTCCGAACCGAGCTGGAAGTCCGGTTCAAGATTGGCGAAAAGGCCCACGAAATCGATATTGATCCCGAAGGTCAGCGGTACCAGTCCCAGTATGGTTGTCAGGGCCGTCAGCACGACGGGACGAAAACGTATTCCGCCTGCTTCGATGATGGCCTCATTGGTTGATTTGCCCTGATCGAGCATCTGCTTGATGTAATCGACCAGCACGATATTGTTTATGCATACGATGCCGGCCAGACTGATGATGCCGATGAACGTCATCAGGCTAAAGACCGTGCGAGTCAGCGTCAGTCCGGCGAAGACACCCGTCAGGCTGAGTCCGACAGCTATCATAATGATAAACGGAGCCCTAAGGCTGTTGAACTTAATGAGCATCACCAAAAAGATCAGGGCGAACCCAACGCCGAGGGCCGTCGTTAAAAAACCGAAACTCTCATCCTGATCTTCACTTTCGCCGGTGTATTCCAGGCTATAGCCTGCCGGCAAATCGGCCGTATAGCCGGCCAGCATTTCCTGAACCTCCATGAGCACCTGATTGGCGCTAAAGCCGGGTGATACCTGCCCTTCCACCGTAGCCGTTCGCTGCAGATTCAGTCTGGTAATGGTTCCCAGACCGGATCCGTCAACAAAATCGGCGACCGATACAAGGTGGATCTGGTTGCCGGCCGCATTGGTTATAGTCAAGTTCTCCAGGCTCTCCAGATTATTACGGTCTTCCTGGCGCAGCCGGACGATAATATCGTATTCGTCTTCCCCATCCCGGTAGCTTCCCGTTTCCAGCCCGTTCATGGCGATACGTATGGTCTGGGCAATGTCGGCAAGGCTCAGCCCGCTTTGGATGGCCCGTTCGTGATTGATCAGAATGCGGTACTCGGGCAGACCGCCGCTGATGTTGTCGCGTACATCCACCAGGCCCGGAATGCGCCCGCTTTGCGATGCTTCTCTCAGCATGGAATTGATCTCTTCGGTTATGCGCTGAATTTCGGAGAAATCCTCACCCGATATTTCGATATTGACGGGCGGACCCGTAGGCGGACCCGTCTGCTCGGCCTCGATCTGGATCAGGGCATCGGGGATGTTCTGCAGCTGGTCGCGGATCTTTTCGAGGGTCCGGCTGCTGGGTTCCTCCCTGTCGGAAAAATCAATCATATTGATCGTTATGCGTGACAGCTCGGCACTGGGGAAGTTCCCGCCAAACGGGCCGCTCCCGCTCACTCCTACATTCACCAGAATATTCTCGATATTGGCCTTCGAATCCGGATTGGACTCCAGCAGCCCCTCCAGCCTGTTTTGTATTTGCCTCACCATATTATTGCTGGCCTCGATATTCATGCCGATCGGCCCTTCAATATTGACGACCAGCTGGCCGGGCTCGCCCTCCGGGAAGAAGGAAACCCCGGTGGGTGCCGCAGAAAACCCGCCGACAATTAAAAATAAGATGCCAAACGTGGTATTGACCAGCAATGCCCGGTTATCGGTCAGGATGAGATGCCGTTTTCGCAGCAGCAGACCGATGGATCCCAGGACCATTAACAGCAGGGGAAAAACCAACAGGGTCAGCAAGATGCCCAGTTCCAGAACGGTGCCTCCCAGCAGGTTCAATCCATAGATGATCAGGATCAGCAGGCCCACCAGAAAGCCGGTGATCATGCTGGCCTTCCTGCCGAGCAGTATCGTCTCGACCGTATGCACGATGATCCCGGCCAGGCCAAGGCCCAGCAGCAGAAGTCCGGGGATAAGCAGCACATAGCCGGCGTACGCCGACACGGTGGTTAACAGCCCCCCCAGGATCGCTAACAGGATGCCGAGCGTAAAACAGCCCAGGCTGAAGGTGTTTCTGACCATGCTGCGCCGATAGGTGTAATCTTTTTGCAGCATCCAGGAGAGGAAATGCTGGTAGCCGGTTATAATGCGGGGCAGCGTTTGGGTAGTAAACCTTTTCGAGACAGGCTCAATAACGAAACGGTAAAGCAAATAGATAACGGCCGCGGCCATGACCGTGACCGCCAGGGTAATCGGATTGATAATCCCGATGATAAGAGCGGTCAGGCTAAGCAGGACCACTCCCAGCCATTTGCCCAGCTTGCCCCGCTCAACTTTTTCTTCCGTATCGAGTTTGACCACCAGGGCCGTCAGCACGGGGTAAATGCCCAGGGCCACAAACAAGGAGCAGATCAATACAATGATCAGGGTCAGGGGCAGATAACTCATGAACTGGCCGATGATGCCCGGCCAGAAAAGCATGGGGGCAAAGGCACCCACCAGGGTCAGCGTAGACGCCAGGAGCGCATAACCTACCTCGCCGGTGGCTTTCCGGGCGGCCTCAAACCGTTCGTATCCCTGTTCCAGATAGCGGTATATATTCTCCACTACCACGATGGAGTTATCCACCAGAAGGCCCAGGGCAATGATCAGGCTGAACAAGATGATGAAGTTAACCGTATACCCGGCCGTCTGCAGCACGATAAACCCGACAAGAATAGACAGGGGAACGGCGGTACCCACCAAAAGGGCATTGCGGGCCCCGAGAAAGAACACCAGTACAAGAATTACAAATATCATCCCGCTGATGATGCTGTTCTCCAGATCGGTGATTAGAATATCGATATTATCGCTCATGTCCCCGGTGATCAGAACCTGGGTCCCGCCGGGGAAAATAAATTCATCCAGGGCCGCGTAAATCCCTGCCGCCGTATCCAGGATATTGGCGCCCGGCCGTTTTAGGATATTGAGGCTGACCACCTGGTTCTCTTCAACCTCACCGGGGAGGACAGGCATCATGTCACCGTTCTCATCTTCCTGTTGCAAAAGGATCAGCCGGGAATAACTCTGCCGATCTTCAAAACCAAACAGCACTTCGGCCAGATCTTTGACATAAATGAGCCCGGGTACGGGCTGTCCATCGTCATCGGTACCCGTGCCTACCACCAGTTCCTCGATCTGATTGGGATCGGTGAACTCACCGCTGACCCGAAGCAGATACTCAAGCCGGTTGACATCCACCGTACCGCCGGGAATGGTAAGATTTTGCCCCTGAATGGTGCCGACGATCTGATTAAAGGATATATTATGGCCTTTAAGAGCCGCTAGATTCACATCGACCTGAACTTCCCTTTCCAGATTTCCGAATACATTCACCTCGCGCACCCCGGCCACCGTCTCCAGAACGTCTTCCAGCCTTTCCGCGGTTTCGGTAAGCCGGGAGAGGGAATAATCGGCCGACAAATTGACGGTCATTATCGGGAAATCATCGATATCAATTTCCGTGATCAGGGGATCCTCGGCATCAGCCGGCAGATCGTTCCTGGCCAGGTCCACCCGTTCGCGCACCCTTTGGCTGGCTTCGATCAGCGGTACATCCAGGCCGAATTCGATGATGATCGTACTCACCCCCTCCATGGTCGTTGAACGGATCTCATCAATGCCGGTAATGCCCCGCAATTCCCTTTCCATAGGCTGGGTAACCAGTGATTCCATGTCGGAAGGACCAATGCCGGGGTATACCGTGGTGATGATATACATGGGGATTTCCACCGAGGGGTTGGCTTCCTTCGGTATGGTGACATAGGAAGCCGCTCCGGCTATGACCAGCAGCAGGGTTAAAACTACAATACCCGTACGATTGTTAATGGATAGTTCTACAATTTTCATAAATTCTTAATTATCCCAGCTTTTAATCCCTGACTTCATCCACCCGGACCACGTCCCCGACATTGAGGTTGCCCAGACCGGCTACAATGATCTCATCCCCGGAAAACAATCCGTCTGATATGAGGATATTGCCCGCCGAGGACCGGCCCGTTGACACCGGACGGAATTCCGCGACCGGCCTTTCCCCCGTCCTGTTCACAACAAATACATTCTGGCCGGATTCATCCCGGACCAGAGCCGTTCTGGGTATGGTTATAACATCTTCCAGAAAGGAACGGGTAACCATGAGTTCAACCGTCATCTGGGGTTTCATGAACCGGTCGGGATTGTCTACCTCCACCTCAATGGGATACGTACGTGTCTGGGCGTTGATCACATTGCCGGAGAAAGTAATAACAGCTTCACGGATATTCCCGCCATAGGCTTCCAGGTTCACCGTTACCACAGACCCTTCACCGATCTCATTGGAATAACGCTCGGGCACCCCTGCCGATATCCGGACCTGGCGGGTATTGACCAGGCGCAGAACCGGATTGCCGGGAGAGAGCACCTCACCGGTTTCGACCATTCGCTCTTCCACACGGCCGTCGAAGGGTGCGGTGATGCTTGCATTTTCAAGCTGGGTTTCCGCCTGATCCAGCTGCGCCCTGGCCTGGTCTCTCTGAGACCGTACCATGCTGAATTCAAGAGGTGTTATGATCTCTTCTTCAAACAAGGGTTCCTGTCGTTCAAAAGCGTCCTGAGCCATTTCGTAGGTGGCCCTGGCCACGTCCAGATTAGCCTGGAGCATCGCCTCCTCGAGCTGGGCCACCACTTCTCCGGCAGCAACCTCAGACCCTCTGCGTTGTATTTCGAGCACCCGCCCGGAAGCCTCGGCCGAGATGACGGCGTCATTCATAGACTCGACGGTGCCCGAAAGGTTGACGGCATCCTGGAACAGGCCAGGCTCAACGACCATCGTTTCCACGGCCACCACGCGGGTCCGGTCATTTTCAGGGGCCTCGTTGTTCCCGTTTTCGAGTCCGCTGTTATCGCAGGCCGGCACCACGGCCAGCAACAGCGCCCAGACCGGTAAACTTGAATACTTATGCATTTTTTTTAATAATTTTGTAAATAATATTTTCCGTCAAGGTTAAAACTCCGCGACCGACTGACCTATGGCCAGCTCAAAACTGCTCAGGGCATTCAGGTAATCGTAGACAGCCGACAGATAGCCCAACCGGCTTTGGTCCAGCAGTGTGGAGGCTTGCCGTTCTTCGAGGCTGCTGCCCACACCCTCGCGCAACCGTGAGGAGGCGAAGTCATAATTTTGCTGTGCCAGATCTATGTTGCGCTCCTGGCTTTCCACCCTTTGTTCCGCCGCCCTTAACTGGCGCACCGACTGGTCAATTTCCAGACGGACCGAATTCAGCAGCTGCTCATAGTTAAGCTGCGACTGGCGTACCGCAATTTGGCGCTGCTGCACCTGTGCCCGGTTCTGTCCCCCCGAAAAGATGGACCAGCTCATCTGTATTCCGACCGAAATATTCGGCTCCCAGTACTGGTTGGCAAAAAAGCTGCGCCGGGGTCCCGTGCTGAAGGCAAACGGATCATCCGGATCGGTTATAACGGGGACCCGGTCGTCGGGAACATTACCCAGATAACTTAAGTCGGCGACGGCATTGACAACTGGAAAATACCGGGCCCGCGTAATCAGCCTGTCAATATCGCTCATTTCAATAGCGCCCTCAGCCTGCCTGATATCCGGTCGCTGATCCAGGGCCGTCCGGTATGCATCCTCTACCCGGATATCCAGTTCAGGCATGCCCGCCATCTCAAGCTCGCCGATCAGCACGACGGGCTGCTCCACAGGCAAGCCAAGCAGCATGTTGATGTTTTTTGAGGCCAGCTCCGCCTGGTTTTCTACCTCGATGAGTTCGGTCTCCAGGTTAACCAGCTCCACTTCGGTGCTGAGCATGTTTTGCCGGGATACCACCCCCTGTTCCACCTGCCTGCGGGTCTCCCTCAACGTTTCGGCCGTCCGCTCTACGCTGCCCTGGACAACCGCGGCCTGCTGCCGGCTGAGCAGAGCGCCGTAAAAAGCCGACCGCACCTCGTCGATGGTCACCTGGCTTTGTCGCTGAAGACCGTATTCGTTCACATTCCTCAACGTTTCCGCACCGCGTATGGCAGCGAAAGCACTGCCATTGAACAGGGTTTGAGTGATATTCAGGGAATTGGCGAACTGGTTGTCTACCCCGAATGGATTACCCTGTTCTCCGGTAGCAATTCCGGCGTCTTCGAGGGCGGTCTGCCTTCGCTCCAGATAGTCTGTGAATGAAATAGGCTGCTCCCCCGGCACATCGCCCAACCGGGCATTCTCGTTGAAAACGACCCAGTCGATGGCCCCGAAACTTTCGAACAGACCTCCGGCTTCGGATCCGGCAAAAGGATTGGCCGTTACAATACTCCGGTTATAGCTTGACGATGCCGATACCTGCGGATAGACCGACCCCCAGGCCTCCCGTATCTGCTGCATGGCATTTTCCACATCCAGCTGAGTACCCCGCAGGGTGTAGTTATCAACCAGGGCAAGCTGTACAGCCTGATCCAGGGTCAAACGCAGGGTATCGTTTTGTGCATTGGTTTGCGCCTGGGAATCTCCACAAAAAGCAAGCAAATACACCAGGCATGCAACAGCAATGGGTTGCTTTGGATAAAATATCAATGTTCGGAACATGGATGAAAAAAACTTAAAGATAACTAAGATATGTCTATTGGAATAACTAAACAATTGATTGCTCTGATTTTTTTCCGCTGTTTATCTGTACGAAAAAAACAGTTGTTTAGTTGCTGGAAAAAACATACACCCCAAGTAATAATAGCATATGTTTTTTTACCCGCTTCCTAAAGTCATCGGGGTACAGCTTGTCCTGCTCGCTGACCGTGATATTGAAATCTTCCTTGATGAGGTTGCTCTCCAGAACCAGATCTTCAATCGATGATTTGAGTGTAATAATGGTCAGTTCAACATCAATATCCCGGAATACACCGGCTTTTTTTCCCTCGGTCAGGGTCCGGTGGATCTGTTCGTAAACTTTATCAAATGCTTTACGGGTGGAAGAAAATATTTCCGGCTTATTGGTAATAAGGCTCAACTGCCGGTGAGCCACGATGATGGGATTCGGACGGTCAAACACGTAATCAATATAGGTGGTCACCCAGCTTCTGAGCCTCTCCTGAGGATCGTGCTCCTTTTCCTGTATCCGGTTGACCAGCAGGTAAAGGTCATCCGCGAAGCGGTCCAGAATGGCTTTTAACAGCTTCTCCTTCCCTCCAAAATAATAGGAGATCATGGCAATATTTGCGTTTGCCGTATCGGAAATCAACCGGGTCGTGGTTCCGTCATAACCGTGCATGGCAAACAATCCTTCGGCAACATCCAGAATATGTGCTTTTCTCTTTGTCATTCATCAAGCGTATATAGTCCAATTAATAAAAACCAATATAAAACATTTAATATAAACACACGCTATTACTTACGGTATAATCAGAGGGGTTTTCAGACGATGTCTCTACGGAATGCCGCCGGCAGGCTCAGGCATGGGGGATCCATGAGTAGTGATAGATACCGTCATCCATAACCTGGGCCGCTTTGGTCAGGTTCAGCGGATGGAAGGTATCGATCATCACAGCATACTCGTCGGTGCCTTCCTTGTCCAGGCTTTTTTCCACCGTCCCGGGATGGGGGCCATGGGGAATACCTCCTGGATGATGGGTGATGCTGGCGTATTCCACTCCTTTCCGGCTCATGAAATCCCCTTCCACATAGTAAAGGACCTCATCGGAATCTACATTGGAATGATTATACGGTGCGGGAATGGATAGCGGATGGTAATCATATTTACGCGGTACAAAGGAACAGATGACATAATTTGGCGCTTCAAAAGTCTGGTGGACCGGCGGGGGCTGATGTATGCGGCCGGTGACCGGTTCAAAATCTTTCATGCTGAAGATCCAGGGAAACAGGTAGCCATCCCATCCCACTACATCAAAAGGATGGTGCTCGAAAGTGTAGTTATGCATGCGCCCCTGCTTTTTGATGCGGACTTCAAACTCACCTTCTTCATCAAAATACAGGGGCTTTTCAGGCAGCCGGAAATCCCGTTCGCAAAAGGGGCTATTTTCCATAAACTGGCCGGATCCGGACCGGTAGCGCCCGGGAAAGCCGATCGGACCCATGGATTCTATCATCAGCATGCGGTTTTGACCGTCGTCAAATTCCATCCGGTAGGTCGTCCCCCGGGGGATATAAATGTAATCGAAGGGATTGAAGTTCAAACGGCCGAAACTGGACTGGATAAATCCGGTCCCCTCGTGGATGAACAGCATTTCATCATGCTCTCCGTTGCGGTAAAAATAATCCATTTTTTCGGTGGGGCGGCCAAGGTGGATCTGCACGTCGCTGTTGTACAGCATGAGTACCCGGCCGGTTACCGGGTCCCCGCCCGCGGCCATATCTTTGGTGATCAGATGATGATGGCGCAGCAGGTCTTCCTCCCAGAGGTCCGTGGGTATCCTTTCGCCCTGTTCAACCTGATGCACCTTCGTGGGCGGCAGGTTATGATACAGCAGGGATGATGCACCGCTAAAGCCTTCGGTACCGAAGAGCTCTTCGGTATACAATAAGCCGTTCTTTTTGCGAAACTGCGTGTGGCGTTTTTTGGGAATATCGCCCAACTTGTGGTAGACCATGAATAGATAGGTTTATTATAAGTTGCCTCTCAGTTCCTGTTCTCTTTCAATAGATTCAAACAGGGCCTTAAAGTTGCCCAGCCCGAATCCACGGGCTCCCTTTCGCTGAATAATCTCGAAAAACAAGGTCGGACGGTCCGAAACGGGCCTGGTGAATATTTGCAGCAAATATCCTTCCTCATCGCGATCCACCAGTATGCCCAGCCGTTCGAGATCCCCGATGTTTTCATCGATCGGGCCCACCCTTCCGGTGAGGGTTTTATAGTAGGTGGTCGGAACGGTGAGGAATTCCAGACCCCGTGCCTGCAGCTTTTCCACCGTATCCACGATATCGGAAGTCAGCAGGGCGATATGCTGAACCCCCGGTCCGCCGTAAAAGTCAAGGTATTCCTCAATCTGGGATTTTTTTCTTCCTTTGGCCGGTTCATTAATGGGAAATTTTATCCGCCCTCGTCCCCCGGCCATCACCTTGCTCATCAATGCGGAATATTCGGTGGCTATATCGCTGTCATCAAAATGCATGTACTGCTCGAAACCCATTATATTCTTGTAGAAGCCGACCCAATGGTCCATCCTGCCAAGCTCTACATTGCCCACGCAATGGTCAATGTACCCGATGCCAACCGGTTCGGTTTTGAGGGATGTTGATTTTTCAACAAACCCGGGCCAAAACACACCTTTGTAGGCCGATCGGTCAATAAAGCTGTGGATGGTGTCTCCATAGGTTTTAATGGCCGCATGAATGACCCGGCCATGGTCATCCTGTAAAAACCGGGGCTCCACAACCGGATCGGCTCCCCGGCGTACGCATTCGGTATAGGCTTTTTCCACATCCTTCACGCTCATGGCGATATCCTTTACACCGTCACCATGGACCTTGCAATGGGCGGCTATCGGAGAATCTCCTGAAAGCGGACCGGTCAGTACCAGGCGGATATTGCCCTGCTGCAGAAGATAGGATGAGCGGTCCCGTACTTTTGTTTCCAGACCCTGATAGGCCACCGGTTCCATACCGAATACGGTCTGGTAATAATGCGCCGCCTGTTTGGCATTGGCCACATAGAATTCTACGTGATCGATATCTATGAGGCCAAGATGGTCTTTATACTCATCTTCGACCATCGGCTTTTGGAGAGTATCATGCTTCGCGTCGCCCATAATGTCTGAATAGTTATAACTGAACAAATAAGCGTTTTTCCAATATCGTAAAAAGTACCAAAAATAGACAGTTAACAAATAGCAATTAACAGGTGGCCATTCTTTTCTTCCATCAAAAAAAACTTTATACTCCATCTTGCAATTCCTGGTCCACTTTAACTCACCGGCAGTAATGGAAATTCTTGATAGCATTGTAAATACACTCAACGACCTGGTCTGGAACACCCCCCAGGAAATGCCCCTTATGGTCATTTTACTGCTGGGGTTCGGCATATTCATCACGATCAAACTGGGGTTTATCCAAATCAGGAAGTTCCGGCACGGACTAAAAGTGGTTTCCGGGCAGCTAAGCGACCCCGAAGACACCGGTGATGTCAATCATTTCCAGGCCCTAAGCACGGCCCTGGCCGCTACGGTGGGCATAGGCAATATTGCCGGTGTGGCCATCGCCATCCATTACGGCGGGCCCGGTGCCCTGTTCTGGATGTGGATGACGGCTATTTTCGGGATGGCCATAAAATACACGGAGTGTACCCTTGCCGTGCATTACCGTAAGATCAATGCAGACGGCAGCGTCTCCGGCGGACCCATGTACTATATTGATCAGGGGCTGGGCCGCAGGTGGAAGTCGCTTAGCGTAATTTTTGCAACGAGCGCCGTCATTTGTTCCTTTTTCACCGGAAATGCCGTCCAGGCCAATACAGTGGCCGACACCATGTCGAGCGCCTTTGCCATTCCGGCACTGATAACAGGGCTGGTAACCGCCGGGCTGGTCGCTGTGGTGATCCTGGGAGGGATAAAACGCATTGGCATTGTTACCGCCCGGCTGGTGCCGGTCATGGCGGCCTTGTATATTCTCGGTGCCCTGGTCATTTTACTGATGAACCATACCGAGGTGATAGCCACTTTTGGCCTCATCATCAGTTCGGCTTTCACTCCCGAGGCCGGTGCTTTCGGAGTGGGTTCGGGCGCCTTCATGGTCACGTTCGTCTGGGGGATCAAACGCGGATTGTTTTCGAATGAGGCCGGCCAGGGTTCCGCCCCTATTGCCCATGCGGCCGCACGGACGAATGAACCCGTTCGCGAAGGGGTCGTTGCCCTGCTGGAGCCGTTCATTGACACCCTGGTCGTTTGCACCATGACGGGTCTTGTCATTATCATAACCGGGGCCTGGGAAACAAAGCACAATGCATCCATCGATTTAAACCAGCCTGATATCAGCTACGCCGTCGATGATGATGCCGCCGGCCGCATCTATATCGAGGATGGCATTCCGCAGAACGGCCGGATCATGCGCTATCAATATCCGGTCGACACCCTGTTTACCGACGATGCGTACCGGAATACCTTTACCGGCTATGTACATATTACAGAGGCGGGCGGTATTGTTTCCGCGGTAACCGCTGTAGATGAAAATGAGGTTGAATATACAAACCTGTTCGGCGGGGTCATTGAAAACGCGGCGCCGCTCACCGCCACCGCCTTTGAGATCGGCTTATCTCCCCTGTTTGCGGGAGGACAATACCTGGTGACCATCTGTGTGCTGTTATTCGGCATTTCCACCTCCATCAGCTGGAGTTATTACGGTGACCGCTCCATTCAATACCTTCTGGGCGATAATTCCATTTTCTACTACCGTCTGGCCTATGTATTAATGCATTTTATCGGCGCCATACTGGGTCTTACACTGATCTGGAACATCGGCGATGTGATGCTGGGCATTATGACCATCCCCAACCTGATAGCCCTGTTCGCCCTGTCGGGTGTGGTCTATAAACTGACCAGAACCTACTTTACCAAAATGGCCGATATCGAGTCCTGAGGCTGGCCAGCCGCAGGCAGGTCAACTCCGTGTGGCGGTTCATCCAATATTTTCATTTGCTCTGCGTCTGTTAGGTACACCCTGATCCTATTTTGATGAAACCCCTCTTTCCCCTGGTATTTTTACTGTCCGCAGCAGCCTGTACGGAATTGTCCAGCTATGAAGAAGCCAGCATGGACGAGGCGATGGTCGATTCCCTGCTTTCCGTCACCGAGAGCTGGGATATCCAAATGGAAATCATCGAGGACGGCCTTCGTGTGGTCAATATTACGGCACCCTACGCCTCAACCTACCATGAAGATAATATAGCCGAAACCCGTATGCAGGGTCCGGTGGCAGTCGTAGTACTCGATTCCCTTGGAACCCAGACGACGAAAGTTACCTCTGGACGGGCAATCTACACGGGACGTAATTCCACATTCAGGTTTCGTGAAGATGTAGTGGTGACCACCCATGACGGGCGCACCTTGCGTACCCAGGAGCTGGACTGGATGCAGCAGGACCGCTCCATTACCAGTTCTGATTTTGTGATCATCATCACGCCCACCGACAGCATTGCCGGTTACGGGCTGGAGGGTCTTGATGATCTCAGCATTTATTCAATTTCTGAAGTAACCGGGGAATTTGAACTTGACTGATAGCCCTGCCTCCTTCCTGATCAAAAAATGCTTTACCTTCATGCTCCTGCTGTCCGGATTCAGCCTGTCCGGCTTGTTTATCATTCCCGATCAGGCCGAAGCCCAAAACCGGGTGCGCATTCTGGCCAGTGACCGGCTTGAAGGCGACCAGACCGATGAAGGATCCGTCACGAAGTTTATCGGCAATGTGAAGCTGGAGACCGATGATTTTGTCATAGTTTGTGATTCCGCCTATCAGTACAGTGATCTCGACGAGCTCAGGGCCTACGGAAACATTCAGATTGACATGGAAACCGAGACGATCTGGTCGGATTATGCCTATTATCATATTGGTGAGGAGATCAGCGAGTTCGAGGGACGGGTTGTCATGCAGGGGGAGAATGCGACCCTGTTCAGCGACTATGTGGAATACAGCTTCATAACCAAAATAGCTACTTTTCCGGGATCTTTACGCCTGGAAGATGAAGAAAGTGTGCTGCTCTCCGACAGCGGAACCTATTATAACGAGCAGGATAGCGCCACGTTCAGGGGCCATGTCCAGATGGCTGATTCCGTTCAGTATATTGAGGCCGACAGCCTGTTCACCAATCGTTCGGCCCGGTATTATGAGCTGTTCGGCGATGTTTTTTTGGATGATTTTGAGAACCGGGTCCGCCTTTCCGGAGATTATGTGGAAGCCGATTCGACCGGACAACGGACCATTGAAGGCAGCAGCCGCATGCGCAGGATAAACGAAAGCGAGACGGACACCACCCATATCAATGCACACCGAATGGAGGTTCTGGAATCGGATACCACTTATACTTTTAAGGGCTTCACCAATGTGGAGATATGGACCCCCGACTATTCCAGCTTGTCGGATACGGCCAATTATGACGATCACCTGGAATTGTTTACCCTGGAAGGCTCGCCGAGCACCTGGTATAACAACATACAGCTAACGGGACCCCGGATTGAAATTCAGCTGCAAGATGATGCCATACGGTCCCTCCTCTCCTATATTCGTTCCTTTTCGGTGCAGGAAGATACGCTTACCGGACGACTCAACCAGGTTACGGGTGATACCATCTATGTGAATTTTGAGGATGATCAAATCGATTATATTGATGTGACCAATCAATCCAGCATTTTTTATCACACAAAAGATGAAGAGCGGAACCCGGACGGCGCCGTGGAGATGTCGGCCCGGTTCATCAAAATGATCTTTCTCGACGGCGAACTGGAAGACGTAAACTCCTATGAAAATATAACCGGCACTTTCTTCCAAGAATCCTCTTCCCTGGAATCTCACGAGCTTGAGGGTTTTGTATGGGAACCGGATCGCCGCCCTCAGCGGCCGCCCACGGAGATTGAAAAACGGCTGGGTGACATTCCCGTAGAACGTCCGTTTTCCCTGCCCCGGCGGTATCTTGAATCGCAGGAATAATCCGGTCCGTGCGGCTATTTATTTCCGGCAGGGATATCTTTCTTCACCTTCGATGCCACCCACAGGTTCACCCCGCCTCCCAACAGGCAGACGATGCCGATGAACTGTCCCACAAAACCGGTGAAATCGCCCTGCCTCCAATGACTGATCAGGTTATAAAGACCCACCACAATGATGAGTATGCCGGTGAACAGTAACACGTAATAGATAAAATGCTTTTTCACGATCCCACCATTTTTATTTTGATTGACTAGCCCGTGCTTTGCATGGCCGCCGCGATTCCGTTGATGCTGGAGAACAAAGCGTGCCTCAGCCTTTCCTTTTCTTTTGCATCCGCTTTTTTTGACCGCTTCAGCAATTCGATCTGAAGCAGGTTCAATACGTCCGTATAGGGATTGCGCAATGCAATGGATTTTTGGATGACCGGACTGTTGTCAAGAAGCTTGCTTTGTCCGGTGATATCCAGGATGGCTTTTTCCGCAAGGTTGTACTCGGTTTCAATCATGGTGTGATAGGTGTTTTCACCAGCCTTGCTGTAATGTTTGGCGATGACCAGGTGTGCCCTTGCCATTTCCCTTTGTGCGTTGTCGAGCACGGCCCGGAAAAAGTCCCATTCTTTGTACAGGCGCTGCATTTCTTCCAGATCCCCCGGATTCCCCCGGATGATATCGTCCAGGGCCGCACCGATGCCAAACCAGCCGGGTAGATTATATCGCACCTGGGTCCATGCAAATACCCAGGGTATGGCCCGGATCGAACTGAAATCCACTTCATTGGATGATTTTCTCGAAACCGGCCTGGAGGCAATCGGCAACCGGCTTATCTGCTCAATGGGGGTGATCTCGGTATACCACTTCCACAGGTCGGCATCTCCGGAGAAGTCCGTATAGCGCTTCATGGATTTCTGTGATATGGCCTCCATCAGCGCATAGGGCTTTTGTTTGTCCGTAAGGTGCTCATTTTTATATTTTTCGGCCTCGGCCGTAGAGCTGATCATCGCATGGACGACCTGTTCAAGATGCCTTCGCGCAATGGCCGGCAAAGCGTAACGGAAGGAGATCACTTCTCCCTGCTCCGTCATCCTGATTTTCCCGTTATGGCAGGCCGGCGGCAGGGCCTTCACAGCCTGGCTTGATCGTCCGCCGCCACGGCCTACCGTACCACCCCGTCCGTGAAACAACCGGAACGATACATTATGCTTCAGATTTACATCAGCCAGCTTTTCCTGGGCTTTGTGAAGGGCCCAGTTGGCCATCCAGTACCCACCGTCCTTGTTGCTGTCTGAATACCCGAGCATGATCTCCTGAAAATTACCGCGCTCAGCCAGATGCAGCTTGTAAACCGGGTCGGTATACAGGGCATCCATTAAGGAACTGCTCCGCTCCAGGTCGTCAATGGTCTCAAATAAAGGCACCACATCCAGGTCAAAATTTACCCGGTTATCCTTCATTTGCCACAGACCGGCTTCTTTGGCAATCAGTACCAGTTCCAGCATGTCACTGACCTCATGCGTCATGCTCACGATCAGGCTGCCGATCGAGGATTTATCCTCTTTAACGGCTTTGCGGATCACACCGAAGGTCTTCATGGTCTCCAGGGATTTCTCACTAAGGGCCACGTTGGAATGGATAAGGGGACGGGGATTCATCAGTTCGGTCCGCAGCACATTCAGCTTTTCGGCTTCATTGAGCTTGACGTAATCCTTTACCACTCCGGCATTCTCCAGTAATTCGTTCACCGTCTGCTCATAGATCAGGCTGTGCTGGCGTATATCCATAGCCGCTATAGAATAGCCGAAAGTCTGCACCTGATAGATCAGGTCCTGTAATTTTCCCCTGCGGGCAAGATCGGCAAAGCCGGATTCTACAAGGCAGGTCTGGATAAGCTCTATTTCCCCGATCAGGTCCGCTGAGGAGTAACGTTCAATTTGGGTGTTTTCCCCCTGCTGCTCTTTGATCAGGCGATCAAGCTCCCTCTGCAGCTTTTGCTGGATAAAGGTGATTTTCACGCGATAAGGCTCATGGCCGTATTGCTCGGTCAGAGAGACATTCAATCCCTCATCCAGTTTATCGGCTTCAACGGATTCTTTAAGTTTAACGGGGGTGGCTATCTGCCTGGAGGAAATGCTGAGTTCCTTCCAAAGATAATCAAGCTCTTCCTGGTACAGATTAAAAGCCGCTTTTTTGTGGGTAATCAGGGTTTGGCGGGTAACTTCAGCCGTCACGAATGGGTTCCCGTCGCGATCACCGCCAATCCAGGTCCGGTATTTCAGGAAAACCGGGAGAGCCGGACACTCGCCATAATATTTTTCAATGGCATCGCTCAGGTCTTTATACATCCTGGGTATGGTATTCCAGATGGAGGACTGCAGGAAATACAGCCCGTTTCGCACTTCATCCTCTACCGATAAACGCGACGGCCTTACATCATCGGTGGACAGCAAAATGCTGATCTGATGGTACATCCTGGAAATAACGTCTTCCTCCTCCGATGGCGTCAGGTCGGTTCGGTTGACCATGGCCAGCAGTTTGGAGATGTATTCCTGGATATGGAGTATACTTCGCCGCCTGGCCTCGGTCGGATGTGCCGTCAGCGTGGGCTGGATATCCAACTGGCCGATGAGCTTCATAACATCCTCAAGTGAATATCCATGCTGCTTGAGCAGATATACCGCCTCTGCGATGGACTCAGCCCTTGGATTATGCTCATCGGCTTTTATTTCCCTTTCCCGGTTTATGCGGGTGATCTCATCCTGTTCGGCCTTATTGATAAGATGAAAAAAGGAGGTAAAAGATCGCAGCAGCCAGTCAATTTCCACATCGTTCAGCTTCGCAGCCTCCCTGGAAACCTCATCACGAAGATGGCCCTTATCCGGTTGATAAGCCATCTTGCATCGGGAGCGGAATGATTCAACCAATTCATAATGTTCATGGCCTGCCAGGGTCCTTATGGAATGCCCCAACAGGGTACCCAGCAGATTTACCTCCCTGCTTAATGGCGCTGATATACCCTCTCCTTCGGCTTCTATGTTTAATCCTTTCCAACGCTGCATAATCATTGACCTGTTATAAGTTTAAAAGCTTAAAATACAAATAATTCAGGAGAAGATAACGACTAGACCACACGAATGCCTGCGAAATTTACGATGTATAATTTTTCATAATTACTTTTTTCCCTGAATAATAACATATTTAGATAGTTTGAACAATGATCAGGAGAAGACGCACTAAAGGCAAAGGCGCAAGTCGAAATGAACCGTATGATAAAATGTATTGCAGCTTTAAGTTTGCTGTTCTTTATACTTTCTGTTTTTGTACCCGTTGAACCGGCCCGGGCATCCATTTTGCAGGAAGACCGTCCAAAAGTCGGCCTGGTGCTGAGCGGCGGCGGAGCCCGGGGGTTTGCTCACGTCGGCGCCATCAGTATCATCAGGGAAGCCGGCATTCCGATCGACTATATATCGGGAAGCAGCATGGGCAGTGTCATCGGCGCCCTCTATGCAATCGGGTATACGCCGGAGCAACTGGAAGATCTTATCAAGACCATAAACTGGGATGGGACCATGTCGGATTCCGGTCCGCGGCGTTACCGGCCCCTTGAGGAAAAACGATGGGATGGCAAACACATGTTCTCGCTTCCCATTAAGGGACTTTCAGTGGTGTTGCCCAGCGGACTTTTGAACGGACAGCATATTTCGGAAACCCTTTCCCGCCTGACCTGGCCTGTTCACGGCATTACTGATTTTAATGACTTTCCCATTCCCTTTGCCTGTGTAGCCACAGACCTGGAAACCGGCCTCCCGCACGTAATGCGCAGCGGCTATTTATCCGATGCCCTGCGCGCCAGCATCGCCCTGCCAACCCTGTTTACGCCCAAGGTTATAAACGGGCAAACCCTCATCGACGGGGGCATCGTTATGAACGTTCCAGCGCTGCTGGCGCGTGATATGGGTGCCGATATCATCATTACCGTCGATGCCACCTCTGCCTTGTCTTCGGCCGAAGACCTGGGAAATATCGTGGATATCATGAACCAGACGGTCCGTTTTCAGATGATCAAATCAAACACCGAACAGCGCGAGCAAAGCGACGTCATCATCGAACCCGATGTGCACAATCATTCCATACTGGATTTTGACAATCCGGGCCTGCTGATCGAAAAAGGCCGTCAGGCCGCACGGGTCCATTGGGATGACCTTGTCAAAATTGCCGACTCCCTGGCCCGCTTCCGGTTCCCCTCCCATAACACCAGCCCCGTAACCAATAATTCGGTATTCATTACCGACATTGAGTTCAAGGGATTATCCAGCGTTTCCCACCGGCTGGCCAGTGACCAGATAGGTATTGAGCCGGGAAGCTGGGTCACTTCGGAAGAGATTGAACTCGGCATTTCCAGGCTTTACGGACTGAGTTTCTTCGAAACCGTGATCTACAATATTGACAGGGCTCAGCCGGACAATACCCTGATCGTCAATGTCGATGAGCGTGACGTTGATGCCTTCCGGTTTGGCTTTAAATACGAGAATCGGAAAGGGGCCTCCCTGTACTTTAACACCACCTACCGCAATCTGCTCTCTCCGGCCTCTACCCTGCGCATCAGCCTGGGGCTTGGCCGGGAGCCGTTTATTGACGGACAGTTCTTCAACTATATCGGCAATACGGACAAATTTGGTTTTCGCTCCCAGCTGAACTACCGGCAGCATAATATAGATTTGTACAATGAGGGACAGAGAATATTCAATACCAAGGTCAATACCTTTGCTCTGAACCTGCTTCTTTATCCGGCCGTTTCTACGAAATTCATTGCCGGTGCCGGTTTCCGGGAAGAAGCCTATAGCCTGTCGGGCAGTATCGGGATCGGTCAGTTCCCGTTCGACTGGTCCAATATTCACATTCCATACCTTTTATTTGAAACGGATACCCTGGATGATATTTTGTTTCCTACCCGCGGGTATAGTCTGACCCTGCAAAGCGATCTGGCGATGATCCCTTTTGCCGGATCCATCAATTATACCCGTCATTATCTAAACTGGGAGGGATATCTTCCGATACACCGTCACGGGTCGGTCGTCACCCGCTTGAATCTGGGATACTCGACCTACGAGAACCTTCCGCTTCATCTCCGATTTTTCCTTGGCGGGTATCCGGACCTGCTAGGCTATTATCCCCAGGAATTCTCCGGCAATCAGGCCAAGTTCCTGCAGGTGGGTTATCAGCACCAGTTTGAGCCCGGCATCACGGTTCATGCGGCCGCCAATATGGGAAGCACAAATTTTTCCTGGGATACGAGTCCCTTGAGCCATGGCTATCAGACCGGCGCCGGCCTGACCATACGCACCGATACGCGGCTGGGTCCCCTCGGCGTGACCTTTTCGGGCAGTCCGCGCCATTCGCTGCTGCTTGAATTAAATGCCGGTTTCCGGTTTTAACACAGAACTTGCGATCCGTCAGGGATAAATTTACTTTATGATGTTAAAAAAGCATTACCCTTAATCAATTTATATTACACGTGCGCCATACCGTATACCCTATTTTAAGCCTTTTATTGGTGTTGGCTTCCTGCATGGGTCAGGAACCCGGAAACAGTGATAATGTCCTGGCCGAAGTCCAGGGCAAAAAACTTACTCTTGAAGAAGTTCGCCATGAAATTCCCGGATACGTATATGAACGCGACAGCCTGGCTTCCATTCGGGATTACAGGGTACACTGGGTGAACCGCCAGATCCTGCTGGCCGAAGCAAAACGTCTGGATCTGGATCGTAATGCACAGATCAGGAAAAAAATGCTTCGTGCCGAAGAAGACATCCTTACCGCCGCACTGCTTGATATGGTCCATCAGGAAGCTGCCGATGAAGGGATCAGCCTGCAGGACGCACAGAATTATTATGAGAATCACCGGGACCAGTTCATCCTGAAGGAGAAACATGTGCGGTACCGGCATATGATAACGGAAACCATGACGGCCAGCCAGAATGCGAAAAACGCATTGATGCGCGGCAATTCCTGGGAAGACGTTGCCAACAGGTATTCCGTTGATCCGGCAACGGCCATCCAGAACTCCACACAGTTCTGGCCGATATCCACGGCCGCATCCGACTACAACTCCATGCATCAGTTCCTGCCGCTGATTGGCATAACTGAAATTTCACCCATCCAGGTAGAAAACGGGCAGTTTCATTTCGTCCAGCTCCGGGAAGTCCGCGGCGAAGGTGAACATCCCGACCTTGACTGGGTACTGGATCATATCAGGGAGTGGCTGCTGGTCGAGAAAAAGCGGCAAAATATTAGCGCTTATAAGAGAAATTTATATTTAAAAGCGGAATCGAACAATGAAGTAAGGCTTTATGACGTACATAACCCTGGGGAAACTACGGAACTACCAGTTAATTTAGAATCAGACACGCTCACATCACACTAATTTAAATGCATCTTAAGATAAAATTATTCTCACTCACCGCCTCTATATTACTGTTTATTAATCTCCCGGCCAGTGCCCAGTCTGTTGTTGCAGATCAGATAGTAGCCGTTGTAAATGACCATATTATATTGAAGTCCGAAGTAGATCAGCGGGTTTATGAATATATGCAGGGTACCAACAACGATCAGTTCAACGAAGAGCTCTGGTATCAGATCCTGGAATCGCTGGTTGATAATTACGTATTGGTCGAAAAAGCGCAAATTGACTCGGTTGAGGTGGGCGATGATGAGGTTAACCGTATCCTGGACCAGAGGATCAATGAGCTGATACAGCGCGCCGGCAGCGAACAGGAACTCGAACAGGCCCTGGGAAGCACCCTCATTGAGATCAAGGCCGACTACAGAGATATGTTCCGTGAGGATATGATGGTCGAGCGGGTTCGTCAGGAACGGATAAGCAGGATACAGATCACGAGGCCGGAGGTCATTGACTTTTATAACAGCATTCCCGAGGATTCCCTTCCCACCATCCCCGAATCAGCTGCTCTCTCGCAGATCGTAATGGTGCCTCCCGTCAGGGCCGAAAGCCAGCAGGAGGCCTATAATAAAGCCGTCCAGCTTCGCGATTCCATCATTACCCACGACGTGGAAATGGAGGAGCTGGCCGGGCGGCACAGTGAAGGTCCGACCGCTTCCAACGGAGGCCGGTTGCCCATGGTGCCAACCAGTGACCTGGTCACCGAATACGCCGCGGCGGCGGCCGCCCTTGATCCCGGTGAGGTTTCAGAGGTTGTGGAAACAAGCCAGGGCTACCACATCATCCGACTCAATGAACGTTCAGGGGATAATATCTCAACCAATCATATACTTATTAAGGTTGAGGAGGGTCAGCTTGATGAGGAATTTGCCATCAGCAAACTCGAGGCTCTCCGCGACAGCGTGATCAATCATGGCAAATCCTTTAGCGAGCTGGCACGAACGCATTCGGAAGATAAAAATACGGCGCCGGCCGGCGGACGACTGGTGGATCCCCAAACCGGACAGCAGACGATTGAAATAAACAGGCTTGATGCCGCCCTTTCACGTATAGCACGCCGGTTAAGGGACGAAGGCGAAGGATCCGTCTCCCAGCCCAACCCATTCAGGCCGAATGAAGGTTCGGAACAGGCCTACCGGATCGTTCAGCTGAACAATTATGTTCCCGAGCATACGGCGAACCTTGAAATGGATTTTGCCATGCTCAGAAATTATGCACTGCAGCAAAAACAACAAACTGCACTCATGCGCTGGATGCAAAAAATTCGTGATGATGTTTATGTGGAATATAAGATCCCGGTCCCGGATATCAACCCTGTTCCACCCACGCTTCCCGTTTCCAACCCTGACGATCCGGCCCGTGCGCAACCAGCCGAAACCATAAATTAATGTCCACTACTTCTGAAGAACCCGCTAAAGCTGCAGAAGCCTTTGCACAATCGTTCACAGACCTGCGCGGGGAGATCAGCAAGGTTGTGGTGGGCCAGGAGGAAATTGTGGAACAGCTGCTGATCAGTCTGTTCTCAGGCGGACACTGCCTGCTGGTCGGTGTTCCCGGCCTGGCTAAGACCCTGCTGATCAGCACGCTTGCACGGACACTCAATCTGTCGTTCAGCCGCATCCAGTTCACCCCGGACCTGATGCCCGGCGACATCAGCGGGACCGATGTGATCGAAGAGGATTACGAGACGGGGCATAAGAAATTCAAATTCATCAAAGGTCCGCTCTTTGCCAATATCATCCTGGCCGATGAGATCAACCGGACCCCTCCCAAGACCCAGGCTGCCCTTCTCGAGGCTATGCAGGAGCATCATATCACCGCTGGCGGCACAACCTATCCGCTTGATGAACCCTTTTTCGTACTGGCCACCCAAAACCCGATCGAACAGGAAGGGACCTACCCCCTGCCGGAAGCCCAGCTCGATCGCTTTATGTTTAACCTGTGGCTGGATTATCCGAGTTTCGAGGAGGAACTGGACATCGTCAGCCGCACGACGGCCACCAATCATACGGAACTCAAACCGATTCTCAATGCCGCCCAGATCGTTGAATACCAGAACCTGGTAAGGGAAGTCGCCGTACCGGAAAGCGTGCTGAATTACGCCGTCACCATGGTCACCCGCACCCGTCCGAATAACGGATCCTCGCCCGACTACATACATAAATACATGAGTTGGGGTGCCGGTCCGCGGGCCTCGCAATATCTGATCCTGGGCGGAAAAACCCGGGCCTTGTCCAGAGGGCGATTCAATGTAACCGAGGAAGATATTGAGGCCCTCGCCATTCCGGTTCTTCGCCACCGGATCGTGAACAACTACACTGCCGAAGCCGAGGGAATTTCAGCAGTCGATCTGATCAAGCGCCTTATGCAGGTCTAATGAATTATGCAGGTCTAATGAATATTGTATTCGAAGGCTTTAGTACTGCAGTTAACGTTTTCTTTATCGGGGCACTGCTCATTATTTCAGTGGGCATCTCCTATTGGACCTACAAGAATACAGGCGGACTCTCCGGAACGGTCCGTGGTGTCCTGATTTCCCTCCGGGCCCTGGTTTTCGTGATTTTGTTCCTGCTCCTGCTCAATCCGGTCTTCCATATTGAGCGGGAAGAACTCATCAAACCGGAAATAGCCGTTTTGCTGGACAACAGCCAGAGCACCGTCATTGAAAAGGGCGAATACGCCGGGGAAGAAGCCTATCGCCAGGTTATAGACGATCTTGGCCTGGGCGATACCAGCCAGGTACGCTTTACAACCTATGCTTTTGATTCCGGGTTCTTTCCGGCCGGTGTGGACACCCTGAGGTTTAACGGATCGGGAACCGATATTAACCAGGCTCTGACGGGCTTCAGAGAGCAGCAGGGCGACGAACAGGCGGTGATCCTGATAAGCGACGGCATCTTCAACCGGGGCCGCGACCCTACCTACGCCGCCGGGAGGTATACCCTGCCCGTGTTTACCGTTGCACTGGGTGATACCTCCCGTCTGGATGATGTGGTGGTGCAAAATGTAAGCAGCAACGGCTCCGGATATAAAAACACGGAATCGCCGGCAGTGGCCACCATATTGAATAATGGTTTTGCCGATACGGATGTTACCGTTCAACTGAGAAGAGACGGGCAGGTAGTGGATGAGCAGGTTATCCACAGTGATCAGCGCCAATCCGTTTCCGATGTACGCTTTGAAATTACGCTGGATGAGGTCGGTTTGCAGCAGTACGAGATCCATATACCCGAAATACAGGGAGAATGGACGACGGCCAACAACCAGGAGGTGTTCAGTATTGAGGTCCTGGACGACAAGATCCGCATTATGCAGCTTGCCTTCGAGGTGCATCCCGACGTCAGAAGCCTGCGTTCCATCCTGCGTGAAGATGACAGCATAGACCTGGATCACAGAACCTGGATATCCGGTGACCGTTTCATAAACGGAGCTTTCCCCCAGAATCCCGATACCCTTGACCTGATCATACTGCAGGGCTTTCCCTCACCGGCTATCCCGGCCAGCCTGCTTGAACAGGTCCGGGAATTCACCCGTGAACTCCCCGTGCTGTTTCTCTCCGCCCCCCTGATGGATTACAGCCTGTTCACGTCCCTGTACGGGGATGCCATGCCGGTAAGGGCCGAGTCGAACGGGGATAAAAGAGAGATTCGACCGCAGGTAAACGCAGACCATCGGGAACATCCTGTCCTGGATTTGCCGGCCGCCGATCTGGACCGGGCGCCGCCGCTTTTTGCCCCCGTGCAGGGGCTGTCGGCCACCTCGGCGGCCAACGTACTGATGAACGCCGCCTTCCGGAACGGGGAGGCGGCCATACCGTTTCTCACCGCCCGCACGGCTGGCAACAGCCGCACCGCTTTGCTTTCGGCCCACGGTTTTTACCGCTGGTTTTTGAGTCCGGACGAACAGCTAAGAGCCTACACCACCGGACTCATCAATAATATGGTAAAATGGACGGCCTCCCCTCCCGACAGTCGTCTGCTCGATATTGCTCCGGTCAGCAATGTATTTGAAGAGTCTGAGAATGTCGTCCTGGATGCCTTCCTGCGCAACGAGACTGGTGAGGCCGAAGACGACGCGGTGATTGAGGTGGAACTGAGCGGAGAGGATTTTTCAGGGCGCTTTTATTCCATGTCCAACCAGGGCATGGGCCAGTACAGGCTGCGCATTGGAAATCTTCCTGAGGGAATATACCGTTTCAATGCGGTGGCAAAAATGGGGAATCATGCCATGGAAGAACGAAGCGGGGAGTTTTCCGTCGGAAGCACCAACCTGGAATTCGTTAACACCGTCCGCAATGACGAATTCCTGACCTACATAGCCGGGCAAACCGGCGGGGCTTTCTTTCCTTTTCAGGAAGCCGACCATCTCACCGGCAGGTTGCGGCAGGATGGACTGCTGGACATTCAAATCCGCATGACCGGCCGTGATGTGGCTGCCTATCAGAACCCCTTGTGGTTTATTGTAATCCTGATCCTGCTGTCCGCCGAATGGATCATCCGTAAAGTGGTTGCCTTGCCCTAGCGTGAAAGGCTAGGCCTCCTCAAGCTCCGCATTTCTCTTCATTACACTTTCCTGAATTTCCCGTGGAACCGGTGTGTAGCTGTCGAAGATGCGGGTATGCGTTCCCCGCCCCTGGGTTTTGGATTTAAGCTGGGTGGCATAACGGTAAAGCTCACTCAGGGGCACCAGGGCCGTCACCGTCTGGAAAGACCCCTCGGAATCCATCCCCAGTATTTGTCCCCGCCGCGAGGAGAGATCACTCATTACATCCCCCATGAATTCCGCGGGGATGGTGGTTTCAATCCGGTAGGTGGGTTCAAGCAGTTGGGGCGCTGCATCTATAAATCCTTTCCTGAATGCCATCATGCCCGCCGTTTTGAAGGCCGCCTCGTTGGAATCCACAGCGTGCATCGACCCGTCGTATACCGAAACACGGATATCCCGTGCCCGGGACCCGGACAGCGGTCCGGTTTCCATTTTCTCCATAATGCCCTTGTATAGGGCCGGCATGAACCGGTTATCGATGACCCCGCCCACAATGCAGTTACGGAATACCAGCTTGCCGCCCCATGGCAGATCCGTCTCTTCCACCTTGCGGACGGTGAGGTCAGCATATTCGGGCATATCTTCCATAAGCGGCTCGATCAGCATATACACCTCGGCGTACTGTCCGGCCCCGCCACTCTGCTTCTTGTGCTTATAATGGCTGCGAACGGGTTTTGTTATCGTTTCCCGGTAAGGGATCCCCGGCTGATAAAATTCCACATCCACTTTAAACCGGCTCTGGAGGCGATGTTTTACCATCGACAGATGCTCTTCCCCCTGTCCGCTGATAATAATCTGTTTCAACTCCTGGCTGTGCTCGATGTTCAGGGACGGATCTTCGCGCTGAATCTGGTTCAGCGCCTGTCCCATTCGTTCTTCATTGCCCTGATCCAGCGAACGGATGGCCGCGCGGACCGTCGGTTCGGGATACTGCACAGGTTCAATGACCACGTCATAGCCTTTCTCATGAAGGGTATCATTGACATTGGCATCCCTGAGCTTGACCACCGCGCCGATATCACCGGCTTTCACTTCCTGCACCTCAATTCGTTTATGCCCCTGCGACAGAAACAGGCTCCCGATCCGGTTCATCCCCCCGGTGCTGTGGTTGACCAGGTCCATGCCGGGTTTCATGCTCCCGGTCATAGTCTTGAAATACATCAGATCCCCCACATGCTCTTCCGACACCGTTTTAAACAAGAAGGCCGAGGTCCGCCGGTCGGGATCAATCACTATGTGGTCGCCATCCGAGCCATTGGCCGGTACCGCCTCTATGGGAGAAGGTGCGACATTGTCGATAAAACCCATGATGCGGCCGGTGCCCATATTGCGGGCCGCCGAAACACAGAACAGCGGGGTAAAATCACCCTTGGTCATGGCATTGCGCATACCGTTCGTCATTTCGTTCTCCCCCAGGGTGCCCTTCTCAAAGTAAATGTCCATCAGCACTTCATCGTTTTCGGCGATGGCCTCGATCAGTTCATTATGCAAAAGCTCGGCCTGAGCCTTGTGCGAATCCGGGATGGGTAGTTTATCGGGCCGTCCTCCGCCCCGCGGAAACTCATACATCGTCATTTTTAACACATCGATGATAGCGTTGAAATCCTCCCGTTCGCTGTACGGATACTGTACGGGCACAACCTGCCGGCCGAACAACTCCTTTGCAAGATCCAGGGTTCGCTGAAAATCGGCATGGGGATGGTCTGCTTTATTGATCACAAAAAAGGATGGGGTGTTGTACTCTTTGGCATATTTCCATAAGATCTCCGTGCCAACCTCGACACCATGCTCGGCATCCAAAACAAAGATGGCCGTATCGGCCACTTTTAAAGCCCCAAGAACCTCACCTACGTAATCGGCCGTTCCGGGTGTATCGATCAGGTTAATCTTATGTCCCCTCCATTCCAGGTTCGTGAAGGAAGAATAGACCGACTTCAGCTTCTCGATTTCTACTTCATGATAGTCCGATACCGTATTGCCCTCTTCTACCGAACCTCTTCTGGGCAGAACGCCCGACTCGAACAGCATCGTTTCTGTCAGGCTTGTTTTACCCGAACCGGAATGACCAAGTAAAACGACATTCCTGACTTTAGACGGATGATAGACATTCATATGCTATTCCTTTTTGGCTGGCTAAATAGTTATGAAATTTAATTTGGGAAAAACGTAGGTAAAAGGAAAGAAGAAATACCTGATGCCCGTGCAGAATTTTGTATCCGCTGAGTATTTAGATATCTTATACAGACCTTTATTTCTGTTTTACTCTTGCTATGGCTGCATACAGGCCATTTAGCTGTCGTAATACTCCCGGTCAAAACAGCTTCAGGCTGCTGTGGCTTAACATTAGAATCGTCTAATAAATCCTGCCCCATGTATTTTGTATTTGATATAGAGTCGGTCCCTGATTTTGATCTGCTTCGTGACCTGCTGGATAATGCTGATCCCGACGATGATCTGATATTGGAACTGGCCTGCGAAGAGCTCACCAAAAGCAAGACCGGTTTCCTGCCTCCAATGTGCCACAGGATGGTATCCTGGGTAGGCTTATGGATCGACAACCTGGGCAATCCGAAACAGAAGGCCGCCTGGACCGGCAGGGATGAAAAGCAGGGCCTGGTTGAGCTTTGCGACGCGCTGAATACGTATAAGGACTTTGGATTAATTCATCACAACGGCCGGGGTTTTGATTTGCCGCTGGTGACCTACCGGGCCATGAAGCATGGGTTGCAGTTGCCGCTGCGTCTAAACAATCATGAAATTAAATACCGTTTCAGCAAAGAGAATATCGACCTGATTGATCAGTTCAGCAATTTTGGCGCCAGCTCATGGCCGAAGCTCAAGCATATCGGGACCCTGGTCGGCATACCGGTAAAAAAAACGGGACAAGGCGATCAGGTGCTGACCATGTTCCGTGAAGGGGAACTCGATAAAATTGAGCGCTATTGCTATGAAGATGTAGTGGCAACCTACCTGGTTTGGCTTCATCTGAAGTATACCATCGGGGATATGAACAAGGAGCATTTCGATAACCTTCGGGACCGGGCCATGCAAAAGCTGTCCGAAATCCAGACCGATCTGGATAATGCCTGACCGTTTCCTGGCATTGTAAAAATTTGTTAATTATTAATTAATACAAAAGATTTATTTATAAGGCCGTTGTAATACCTGGGAATTTTAAACTTTAAAAAATTATAAGGAATACGATGCTAAAATTTTTATCTGCTTTTATACTTGTCATTACCATGATCGGTTGTGAAGCTGAAACAGAATCCGAGACGTCTGCTGCTGATGCTCCCGCCGAAAATCCAATGGCTGGACAGATGCAGGATCAAATGCCGCAGATAGAGGTCTCCGATGATGAACTGCAATCGTTTGTCAACATTGCGGTGGAAGCCCGGCAGATCCAGTCGGAATCACAAATGGAGATGCTGGCCGTTGTGGAAGACGAGGGCATAGAAGTGGAAACGTATAACCAGATCGCCCAGGGACTCCAAACGGGTCAATCCCAGGATGAAATTGACGTAACTCCGGAAGATATGGATAAGTTTAACCGGGCGTCCGAATCAATCGGGGAAATAGAGCAGGAAATGGAACAGACGATGGCTTCTGCCGCCGAAGAAGAAGGCATTAACATGGAGCGGTTCCAGGAAATCAACATGGCCATTCAGCAGGATCCCGAACTTCAGCAGCGAACACAGCAGCTGATGCAGGATTCCGGTATGCAACAGCCCGGGCCTCCCCCCCAACAGCCTGATAACAACTAAAGGCTGCCGGCTAAAAAGGTAAAAAGGGTGAAGATCCATCCTTTTGCCTTTCTTATTCTCCGATTACCGTTCCGTGGTTTATTACCCCCCCCTTGATGACAATGATGACCCCGTCAACAATGGAGTAATGCTCACTTACCTCATCTTTCAGGTGATCTCCCCCAATTATACGCACATCATTGCCAATGCGGCTGTTCTTATCCACAATAGCATGTTCAATATGACAGCGTTGCCCGATGCCCACCGCCGGAATCCCGCTTTCTCCTCTGAGTTCATCCATGGAGGAATAGTAATCATTGCCCATAATAATAGATTCGCTTATGGTGGTTTCGAATCCAATGCGTGAACGGATTCCGATAATGGACCGCCGGATATGACCGGCTTCGATGATGGAACCCTCGGCAACCATACCTCTGTCGAGCCGTGTCCCTGAAACCTTGGACCCGGGAAGCAGACGGGCACGCGTGTAGATCATTTTGTCTTTGGCATACAGGTCAAACTGAGGAAGATCGTCGGTCAAGGCCAGGTTGGCCTCATAAAACGATTTAATGGTCCCAATATCCGTCCAGTAGCCGGTGTAATTATAGCTGCATACTTTGAGGGTAGAGGCTATGGCATTAGGTATGATCTCCTTGCCGAAATCTTTTGCCTCCGGGTGTTCTTCAAACAGTTTATACAGTGTCTGCTTGTTGAAGATGTAAATGCCCATAGAGGCCAGATATTCCCTGCCCTGCTCCTTTAACTCATCCGGCACATTCGATTTCCAGTCTCCCAGGGCATCTTTCTCCGGTTTTTCGATGAACGAGCGTATCACGCCCTCCTTATCATTTTTCATGATGCCAAAACCGGTTGCCTCATCGGCGATCACGGGAATGGTTGCCACGGTCAGCTCAGAGCCGCTATCCCTGTGTGCTCTCAGCATTCTGGCAAAATCCATCTGGTACAATTGATCACCTGATAAGATCAGGACATAATCACAGTCCTGGTCTTCCAGGTGATGAAAAGTTTGCCTGACCGCGTCGGCCGTTCCCTGAAACCAAAGCTGAGAATAGGGCGTTTGTTCGGCCGCCAGAACATCCACAAAACCACTGCTGAACAAATCGAACTGATAGGTGTTTTTTATATGCCTGTTCAGGGAAGCTGAATTATACTGGGTCAGCACAAATATGCGCTTGATGCTGGAGTGGAGGCAGTTGGAAATGGGGATATCAACCAGGCGATATTTGCCGCCAATGGGTACGGCCGGTTTGGATCGCTTGCTGGTTAACGGCTCCAGACGGGTCCCTCTTCCTCCCCCGAGGATTACAGCTATGGTTGAGTCTGTCATTTTTTACCTCTCTGTATTAGTTCAAGATACATCAGCCTGTAACGAGCCACTGATTTACGCCATGAGAAATCCAATGATAAAGCTTTACTCTGCAAGTTCCACAATAACGTCTTATCATGAAAAACTTTTAATGCTCTGATCAGGGCATGGTGAGCATCCTCGAGGGTAAAATCATCGAACCGGATCCCATAGCCGCCTTTCGCCGAGAAATCGATTACCGTATCCAGTAAACCGCCTACACTCCGCACGATCGGCAGGGTACCGTATCGCATGGCATACATCTGGTTGAGTCCGCACGGCTCAAACCGGGACGGCATAATGATAAAATCGGATCCGGCATACATCCGATGGGCCAGCTTTTCATTATATTCCAGGGAAGCGTCAAAGTATCCAACATATCCGCCCTTCATGCTGTTGAACCGGTAATGCAGTTCCGGGTCCCCGGTTCCAAGAATAATAAACCCCGCTTTGCCACCGGCGTCCAAAAAACGACCGATCAGGTCCGGTAAAAGATCGGCTCCCTTTTGTTCGGTAAGCCGGCCGATAAAGGAAATGACCGGGTATTCCGGGTTAAGTGAAAATTGCTCACACAGGGCCTGTTTATTGGCCGCTTTACCCGGACCCAGGTTTTTTTTGTTGAACTTCTTTTTGATCAGCGTATCCGTCCCTGGGTTCCATACGTTCAGGTCTATGCCGTTCACGATACCCGTCGATTTGTCTACCTCCTGCAGGAATATGGGTTCCAGCCCCAGGCTGTCCGTCCTGAGTTCCTTCAAATAGGTTTTGGAGACGGTGCTTATCTGCCAGCAGGTCCTTAGTCCGCAGGCTAATGCGTTAATCTGGCCATTCCAGTACAGCAGGCCTTCGCTGACGGCATCCAGCTTCGGCAACAGGGCCCTGTAATTCAAATCGTACCAGCCCTGGTAGTGGCCGTTATGGATGGTCAGAATGGACGGGATATTTTTAAATTCATGATAAACCGGTGCCCCTTTCATTAACAGGGGAATAAAAGCCGTATGGTGATCATGGCAATGGATGATATCCGGTTTGTCTTTTTGGGATTTCAGCCAGTCCAGTACCGCCAGCTGAAAGGAGACGTAGCGTTCCGCCTCATCGTGATAGACGATACCCGTGGTCACGTCGGCATAAATTCCCGGGCGGTCCAGCAATCCGGGAATATCGACAACATAGACGGGGAAGCCAAGCGAATCGCCGGCCTCACGCTGTATGCTGTAGGCAATGCGTCTGTCCCCCAGGCGGATGTATCCCTTATGCGAGGTCTCAAAGCGATGTGCGGCAACCCAGGCAGTCTGGTATTTGGGTAAAATAACACGGCAGTCCATGTCCTGCTTGTTCATATAGCCGGGCAAGCTTCCGACAACATCCCCTAAACCTCCAACCTTGGCAACTGGATAACACTCGGCGCTAACGTGAAGTACCTGCATATTCTCTGATAGTTTAATAATGGCTTTGGCCAGGCAAGGATGAACTAATTTGCGGTTCGATCTGAAGAATAGGTTAAGTCCCCTGACAGTTGCCTGAGGACGTTGAACTTAAAAAATAAAGAACTAGACCTTATAAAAAAAATGATTTACCCTTATAGCAGCTTAGGGTATTGTCGCAGCACTTTGTTATTACATCCTTAGTTGATAAATTACTTTTGCCTTCAGCATAATCCACAGCGTATTTTATGACTCCCGTACTAAGTTTAATAGAGGTCAGCAAGCATTTCGGAAAGACCACGGCGGTCGACCGTGCCGGGTTTGAGGTACCAAAAGGCCACATTTACGGCATATTGGGACCAAACGGTGCCGGAAAGACCACGACGCTGCGCATGGTCAACAATATCATGATCCCGGATGAGGGAACCATACTGATCAGGGGAGAGCCGGTCTCCCGGAGTACCCAGGATCTGGTGGGCTATCTGCCGGAAGAACGCGGATTGTATAAAAAGATGAAGGTTTTTGAACAGCTCTTTTATCTTACCCGGCTGAAAGGGCTTACCGCCGGCCAGGCCCGGCGCACCCTCGACTACTGGCTTGGCCGGTTTGAAGCCCAAACCTGGGCGAAGAAAGAGATCGGTGAACTGTCAAAGGGCATGCAGCAGAAGATCCAGTTTATTGCGACCATAGCCCATGATCCGGAGATTTGCATTTTTGACGAACCCTTCAGCGGACTCGATCCCATAAACAGCGAACTGCTTAAAAAAATAATCCTTGAATTGCGCGACAGGGGTAAAAGCATCATCTTTGCCACCCACCGGATGGAGCAGGTGGAGCAAATGTGCGATTACATATGTCTGTTCAACAAAGGAAAAGTAATACTGGAAGGCAAACTGGACGAGATCAGGCGATCATACGGTTCCAATACCGTACAGCTTAGCTTTTCGGGGGACGGTTCCTTTATAGACCGTTTTGACGATGTCCGCGTGAATAACAGATCGGCTAATTTCGCCGAGATACGCCTGTTGAACGGCAAGAGCGAACAGGAGCTGCTCCATGAAGCTATACGTCATGTTGATATTCAAAAGTTCGAATTTCTGCAGCCTTCCCTCAACGAAATATTCATCTCTGCGGTAGGGAAAAACAATGGGTCCCAGGAACAAACAAGGGTCCAGACGCCATGAATTTAAGTAAGCTCAACCTCATTTTTCAGCGCGAGTACATCACCCGGATACGGACCAAAACGTTCATCTTCACCACCCTTCTGGCGCCTTTTTTCATGCTGGCCGTACTCATTGTTCCGGTTCTGCTGATCGTTTTCACCTCCGATCGTGAGCGGACCTTTGAGGTAATCGATAATACGGGCGTTATTTACGAACGCCTGGCTAAAATGAAACCCGACGGGTACCGTCTGGCGGCCGGATCAACGCCCTCGAGCCTGAGGGCCCGGGTGATAGACGGAAGCATTGACGGCTTCATTTTTATTAACGAAGGGGTTTTGGGAGACGGGGCCGCTCCTGATTTTTTCCATGACGGGAGTGCGGGATTCAGCGTGACCACGGCCATAAGAAATGATTTGAACAATGCGGTCCGCGATGAAAAGCTGGAAAGAGCCCAAGCCGGCCCGGAGATCAAAGCCATCATGGAACAGCAGGTCAACCTGAACAGCCGGACACTGAGCAGCACGGGTGATGAAGAACAGGATTCGGGCATCTTGTTCGGTATCGGCTATTTTATGGCTTTTACCATTTATATTGCCCTGTTTACCTATGGCAACCTGGTGATGAGGGGGGTGATAGAGGAGAAAACCAGCCGTGTCGTTGAGGTGATGGCCTCCTGTGTTAAACCCTTTGAACTGCTGATGGGCAAGGTCCTCGGGATCGGAGCGGTCGGACTCACCCAATTTACCATTTGGATCGTGGCCGGGGCCGCGCTTCTGGCTTTGGCGACGCCCATCGTCTCGCTTTTCGGAGGCATGGCTCTCCCTGAGTTGGGCACGGAGACGGCTGAAGCCGACATTCCGTTTGCCATACCGTCAATCGGCATCATGAGCTGGATCGGGTTTGTGGCCTTTTTTCTGTTCGGCTACCTGATCTATAGCTCCATTTTTGCAGCGATCGGGTCGGCTGTCGACTCTGAAACCGATACGCAGCAACTCATGATCCCGGTCATTTTCATCATCATGATCCCCATCCTCATCCTTGGGAAGGTGGCCAGTGACCCCACCTCCGGCTTTGCCGTGGTCACGTCCATGATCCCATTCTTTGCCCCTGTGCTGATGCCGGTTCGTCTGGCCATTATAGAACTGCCTGGCTGGCAGTTATTCGGAAGCCTGTTCCTGATGATCCTGACCTTCATCCTGATCATCTGGTTGAGTTCGCGAATATACAGGGTCGGGATACTAATGTATGGTAAAAAAGCCGGCATCCGGGAAATGGTTCACTGGATCCGATACCGTTAGCCTTTCCCGGTCAGCCGATGAAAGCGTCTTTATTATCCTCTACAAATTTATCATCGGCCAGATGGGGATAACTCTCGTATATCCGGTCAATTTCTTCATACTGGCCCGGAGACAAGGTCTCATCCGGATTCAGGCACCAGGTTCCCTTCAGCAGTCCCTGCCTTCTGAGCACCTCATGAATGCCGGGAATGCAGCCTTTGAACCCATTAGCCACATCAAAAAGCACGGCATTCGAGTCCGTTACTTCATTGGCCAGCACAAAGTAATCTTCAGGAATGCTGCTGCCGGTTTTCTTGATCCTATCGAGCATTTCAACAGCCCTGGACGTCCATACGGCCCAGTGGCCCAATAACCCCCCTACAAACCGTTTGTTCACGTACTCTCCGTTCACCCTGAAACGGAAACCGGTCAGCAGGTCATTGATAATATTGTCATCATTGCCCGTATACAAAGCAATTTCATCGCAGCGGTCCGATTCGGCTACTGCCCGGACCACATCCAGGGTCTGATAGCGGTTAAATGCGGCAATTTTGATGGCATAGACATTGGGTATTTCGACAAAATCCTTCCAGAACCTATAGCTTAAGATCCTCCCGCCCACACTGGGCTGGAGGTAGAACCCAAAGATGGGAATGTGCCCGGCGATCTTTCTGGTTCGTTCTATCAGTTGGCTATCGGAATGGTCATCCAGCCCTCCCATGCTGACCATGCCAAGGTCATATCCATGCTTAAGGGCAAGTTTCGCTTCGTTTACTGCCTGGTCTGCAGGCCCGCAGATCCCTGCGATCTTCAAAAAAGGCCGGTCCAATTTGGCCTTGTCAATTTCCTCTGAAGCCAGCCTGAAAACGGATTCAAGCAGGTTGATACCGGGTTCACGGATTTCAAACTGGGTGGAATGGACCCCGACGGCAACTCCGCCGGCCCCGGAAGCTATGTAATATCTGGTAAGAGCACGTTGCCTGGTTTCATCCAGCGTTCTGTTCTCCGTGAGGGCCAGCGGATGGGCAGGTATAACCGAGCCGGCCTGCAGATGTTTGTTTACTTCAGGGTTCAGTTTTGCGTACGACATGACTAAAATTTTCCTTTACGTTGTTGAAAATGGGTTGGTTTATCGAGGGTACTGCCTTCGTTGAGCACCCAGTCAGCTGTCCATTCTATCATCTGGCTCAACGTCACGCCGGGGTATCCGAAAAGACGGTGAGACTTTGAAGCGTTGTTCAAAAGAGCCGTCGGTTGCTCCTCATTTTTCAGTATTGGCTCTTTACCCAGGCGTTCTCCGAACTGATGGGCCAGCCATCGCACCGATACCGTTTCCGGTCCGGTTACATTCAGGATG
Source organism: Balneolales bacterium (assembly GCA_040905685.1). Taxonomy (GTDB): domain Bacteria; phylum Bacteroidota; class Rhodothermia; order Balneolales; family Natronogracilivirgulaceae; genus JBBDMU01. Next base: position 53,201 of record JBBDRB010000104.1, read on the forward strand.
TTGGGTGGAGTTGCACAATGGGTCAGGCAGCGCAGGGCAATCCCGTTGGCATCGCCCTGCCAGATGACGTTGACATGGCCCGTGGTCAGGTCGATGGGCTTGTCATTATAAACGGATTGAGCCACTTCCAGAAGCACACCGTATCGCAAATCCACGGCATAGTTCAACCGGTAAATCAACGTCGGGGTGTTGTTGGTTTTGGAAAAATGTTCGAAAACCCGCTCCCGGCCCAAACAGGACTGAGCGTATTCGCCCAGGGGCGCCGGCATATCCTTTTCCGTTGCACCGCCTGTTTTGATTTCCTGAAATGGATAAACATTGCCTGATGAAAAGACCACTATGGAGGAATTCTTGAATTTACCGGCTATGCGTCCGGGCAAATAACTGTTTACAGCCCAGGTAAAACCGGCATTCTCTGTCGTGCCGAATTTATTTCCGACTAGATAAATTACATTTTCGGCCTCCGGCAGGGCCTGCAGATCCTTTTCGTCCATCAGATCGGCCGATATCGTTTTGATGCCTTTGCTTTCCAGTAACTCCCGGTTCGCGCTGTTGGAGAAACGGGAGACCCCGTACACGGTTTTGTCCACTCCGGCCTGATCCACCGCACGCCGGGCCATCATGGCCAGGCTGGGTCCCATTTTGCCGGCGGCACCCAGGATCATGATATCCCCTTTCAGCTCCTTTATTTCCGAAACTAATTGTTCAGAAGGCGTTGATAGCAGGTCATCTAGTTCTTCAACTGTCATAAAATTGTATTATCTGATATGAATGGGAGATTGTTCAAAAGCCGGGCATAAGTTATGCAATTTAGCATCTCTCTGATAGAGGAAATTTTAATATTTGATAAAAATATTTATTATATAACCCTTCCACAACGATCCTTTATTTTTGTATATCTATGAATAACATAAAACGAAGAACTTTTTTGAAGAACGCTCTGGTTACTTCAGCGGGAGCCCTTACATTTCCCGCCATTATTCCTTCCGGGGCATTTGGCAGGAGTGCACCCAATAATAAGATCAATATTGGCCAGATCGGTTGCGGACGCATTGCCCGGGGTCACGATATGCCCGAAACGCTGAATCATGATATCGCACGGATAATTGCGGTCTGTGATGTGGACAGTAAACGTATGGAAGATGGCAAGAAGCTTGTGGAAGAATTCTACGAAGAAAAAAAGGGGAGCAAAAACTATGTTGATGTTAAAATGTATGAGGATTACCGGGAGATGCTCCTCAATCCGGACATTGACGCGGTGATCATCAGTACATCTGATCACTGGCATGTGCAGCCCGCCATCGAAGCGGCCCTGGCCAATAAGGATGTATACCTGCAGAAACCCGTGTCGCTGACCGTTGCCGAAAGCCGGCTGTTATGTGATGTCGTTCAACAGCAGGGCACGATTCTGCAGGTCGGCTCACAGGTTCGTTCCACGTCACCCCAGTTCAAGTATGCGGCTGAACTCGTCAGAAACGGCCGTATTGGTGATTTGCATACCGTTATCGTCGATTTTCCCGCCGACCGACCCGGACAGATCCTCAAAACCATGCCGGTCCCCCCGAACCTGAACTTCGACATGTGGCTGGGCTCGACGCCTGAGATGCCTTATTCCGAGCTTGCCGTACATCCTGACGACGGCTACGGGCGACCCGGCTGGTTATGGCTGGAACAGTTTGGTGCAGGGATGATAACCGGCTGGGGACAGCATCAGTTCGATTTGGCCGCCTGGGGCATGAACACCGAATATACCGGTCCCATATCGGTCGAGGCCATGGCCCAGTTCCATAAAACCCGTCCACGCCACGTGCATGGTGATTTCATGGTTAAAGCTGAATATAAAAACGGGCTCACCGTGTATTCCAATTCACGATCGCCGGTGGTTATCCGGTATGAGGGCACGGAAGGCTGGATAGAGGTCTTCAGGGGAACGTATTGCGTTAGCGAAGATAATCCGGCTACGTCGGAAGAGAACCTGAAGGCTCTTAATGCCAGCGACCACAACATCCTCACTTCAAAAATACGGGAAGATGAGATCAATCTGTATCCGATAACCAACGAGCACCACGGCAACTGGCTGGACTGCATACAGTCCCGGGAACAGCCTATGTCCCCCATCGGGATCGGTCACAACGTTTGCACCCTTTGCCTGATAAGCCATATTGCCATGAAGCTGGAGGGCAAGCTGGATTGGGACCCGGTAAACGAACGATTCCTCAATAGCGAACTGGCCAACTCCATGCTCAGCCGCCCTCAGCGTAAGCCTTACGGCACCAACTATATTAACCTGTAAAAAAAATATGATGCCTATTAATTTTCGTTTCAGGCCCTTTTTGCTGATCTTCATTTCCGTTGCCGCCGTCCTGCTACTCCCGGGCATGGCAAAAATTTCAACCGGTGACGATGTCGCCGATGAACTCAGCCGCCTGCATCTGAGCGTGGATGAACTTATTATGCAGCCCGGGCAGCGCCAGGAGCTGCAATTCAGGGCCGAACTCAGCGACGGACGTCTCCTTGAGCTTTCTGATTTAAACAAGGAGCAGGTCCGTGTGGTCAGTCTGAACCCGGACGTGGCTACGGTGGGCAGCGCCGGACAAATCTTCGCCCGGAATACGGGAGCTGCGACCATACAGGTTCAGGTCACCTTCGGGGAGACCACACAAACCGGACAAATTCGAATCGGTGTGCCCGAGCGACCCCTGAGTGAACATGATTTCGTTTTGGACGGACCGTACGGAGGCTATGAATCAGCCATTGAGCAGGTGGGGGAAAATCACTTTATCTTCCGGCGCGGACAGCATCCCATTGACGAGTCCCGCAGTAGCCTGCCTCAGTTCATGATCCCGGCCAATTTCAAGGGCAATCCCCTCACGGTGGATATCCACGGTCTGTCGCTGCCCTCGACCGGACACAATTATCATATGGCCTATTCATTTGATGGCCGGAACTGGACGCCCATACGGCAGCGGCAGGTGGCCGATAATGTCAGCCGGATTGAAATCCCGCCTTCCAACTCCGATTCGTTTTATTTTGGCTTTCAAATTCCCCTGTCTCATGATACCGCTGAACGCTTCATGAAGCAATGGGCCGCTGGCCTGGAAACGGCGGACTACCTGACCGTCCACTCCATTGGCCGGTCCGTCCAGGGCCGGCCCCTCTACCGGATGGAGATCACCGACGCGGGCAGCCCCCATAAATATGAAGACCGCTGGGTGCATTATATATCCCAGGCCCACCCGCATGAAGGAAAATCCCGCTGGCGGGTGAAAGGCATGATCGACTGGCTGCTGTCCGATGCCCCGGAAGCGGCCGAAGCCCGGCGAAGGCATATCTGGCATTTTGTGCTGGTCATGAACCCGGACGGGGTGAACAACGGCTTTACGCGGGTAAACCTGGAAGGCGTGGATATGAACCGCACCTACCACGTCAGCGGATCGGACAGCACGAAGCAGGCCTGGGAAGGATACGTGTACCAGCGTGATATTGAGCGGTTGATGGCCTCTGACACTCCCCTGACTACCTTCTGGGACATGCACGTATGGGGCCGGCGGGTGGAGCCGATGATGCACCCCGGACCGGAGTTCGGCAACGGCGACGGGCAACTGGGCGACTGGACCGAATTGCGCAGGATGATGGAAGGCTATGATGACCATGATCTGATCAAGCCTCTGGAAACGCGCAGTTATGACGGGGGCACCACGGTATGGGACCGCGGGGTTCACCATCAGTTTGGCATCACCAGTTCTTTGGTTGAGGGCGGAGGCTACCTGGACACCCAGGAAGAGAACATGCAGGCTGGAAGCATTTTGATCCGCAGCATCAGTGAATTTTATCGTGGTACCCGTACGAATTCCAATCCATAAACCTCCTTGAAAATGATTCCGTATGAGCTATTTCAGCCGTAGAAAATTTATTACCGGCACCGCAGCGGCCGCGACCGCGCCTTTCTTCCCGGGCCTGAGCGTGCAGGGCGCGGAGATGCCCGCAAGCGTAAAAATTGAGCGGATCGAGACCTTTCCGGTCCGTTACCCTTCCGTATTGCCTTTCCGGTTTCTGGATGGCCCGGCAGGGACCGGGCGACCCGCTGTCCTTGTGAAGATCACGGCCGATGACGGTTCGGTGGGATGGGGGGAAAGCGTACCGGTACCGCGGTGGAGTTATGAAACCCTGGAAGCTTCGGTGGTGGCCATCGACCGCTACCTGAGCCCTGTTCTGACCGGGCTCAACCCTTTTGATCTGAAGCATCTCCATGAGGTCATGTCCATGGAGATCGCGCCCTCGTTTACCACCGGCATGCCGATCACGAAATCAGGCATTGATATGGCGATTCACGACCTGATCGGGAAGATCACTAACCGGAATATAGCGGAGTTATGGGGTCGTACCACCGGGGATGAACTTGAGTTGAGCTGGACGATCAGCACAACAGACCTCGATGAAGCCGAAGACATGGTGGACCAGGGCCTGGAACTGGGATTCCGTAACTTTAATATCAAAGTGGGTCCGGATGCGGATTTCGACCTTAAGCTGGTGAACCGGGTGACGGGCAAAGTACCCGAAACGTTTCTCTGGGCAGATGCAAACGGAGGTTACGATCTTTCGACAGCCCTGTATGCCGCTCCCCGGCTGGCCGGGGCCGGCGTACCCGTCCTCGAACAGCCCATCCCCATCAGCCAGATATCCGGTTATCAGAAACTGGTCAGGCAGGGAGCCCTGCCGATCATCGTTGACGAGGGAATGGTCACCCCCACCCAGGTCCTTGAGTATATTAAACTGGGATGCCTCGATGGCGTAGCCATGAAACCGGCCCGAACCGGCGGTCTCCTGTCGGCGCGGCAGCAGATCGAGTTGCTGGAGCATGGCGGACTCCTGTTCCTGGGCAGCGGGCTCACCGACCCGGATGTTTCGCTGGCCGCTTCCCTCATCCTATACAGTGCCTATGGGTTGCAGTACCCGGCAGCCCTGAACGGGCCGCAGTTTCTGGCCGAGAGCATCATAACAGAGCCTTTTCGTCCGGTTAACGGGAAAGTCAGGGTGCCAAAGGGAGCGGGACTGGGAGTTGAGGTCGACGAAGCCAAATTGAAGGACCTCGTACGCCGGTCAGCGTGAGGCCTCCTGTACAAAGGCTTCGTATTTTTCCTTCACCTTTGCCGATCCGGCGTCGCCGCGATGGACAAAGACCCGGTATTTCAGCTCAAAACTTTCTCCGGGCTGAAGCACCAGCCGTTCGTATTGGGGCCAGGAAGCTCCAAGAAATCCGTAGTGGCGGAGTATCCAGCCTGAATGAGGGAAGCCCGGGTTGTCCGGATGCTGAAAAATGGACAGCCCGGCATAGGTATCGTCGCTGACCAGGGAAGAATAATCAGCCCAGCCACTTTCCACGACCAGGGCGTCATCTTCCATGAGCCCTTCCTCTGTCGTTATCCGAATGCCGGGCCGATCGCCATCCGGGCGAATATTAAAGCCCCCGTAGCCGGTTTCCCCCCGGCCCCTCAGGGTCACTTCCTCTTCCGACACATTTTCGAAACGAAGGGAAAAATCGATGGACCGGCCCACATTGTCCGCCTTGTAGGCCGTAACGGTGATGTTTTCCTCCACAAACGCGTCCCAGCCCTCATCCAGCCGCCATCCGGCGGTATAGGCGATTTTTGCGCTTTCGGCACCGGCTTCCCTGCCGGTCCATTCCCGGAACAACTGCCGGGCACCGATCAGGGCCCAGGGATCAATGGTCTGGTCGCCAAAGGTAACATCCGGCCACGTCCAGAAGAGTCCGCGGTGATGCGGATGGTCTTCGGGAAAATCCTCGGTCAGCTGCTCACCATCCAGTCCGAAAATCGGGTGGATGTAATTGGAGCGCCAATAGGACCCGTCCATGCCTTCAGGCGGCTCCCTCCGCCCCTGCAAAACCGACAGAATTGGCCGGGGGCCTTCGTAAAGGGTGAGAGCGGAACCGTCATCATAAAAGGAAAAGTCGCTGTCGACCGGCGCATCCGGTTGACAGCTTCCCATAACGGCTAACCAGGGCAGAAGTAACATTCCCGGTGCTTTTAGTTTCTTCAGGGTCATCGTATTACCAATCATCATTATCACGTGTTTTTATATTTACAGGCCGGCCGTCATGCAATGAGCCTACATTATGAAGCTCACAGTCCCGTATCCGGACCCCATCCACCGGCCCTTCCACCACCCGGGCGGCGTTATGGATCTTGCAGCCATGAATTCTGACCTTTGCCATGCTTCCCTCAGAGTTGTGTTGAAAAAAGACGGTTGGACCTTCTGAGCCGCGGGCATCGAAGGCACAGTTAACATAGTCAATATAACGCGCACTTGAACCCGCTTCCAGAAGAGTTTGCCCGAACCGGGTAATCCTGCCGCTGTAGGTACGGGCGCTGCAGTTGCTGAACGTGATGTTTTCAATGGATCCGTTCGATCGGCTGCGAATTCTGGTGACCGCCTCGGTGCCGGGGCCATAAAGATCGGAGAAGCTAACCGAATCAATTCTCCCGTTCCTGATGGTGTCGTTCAGGCAGGAGAGTCCGACGGAGGTGGTCTTGCAAGAGGTTATGGTGAAATCCTCCACCTGTCCGATCATGGCTATGCGGTGAGCCGTGCATCCGTGGATTAAAATCCCGCGGGCCCCGCCCGGACCCTGATATCCATGCACGAAAATATTTTCCGTCGTCCGGCAATGGATAAAACTGATGTCGTGGGTAGCGCCGGCGCCCCGGCCAAAAGTGGCCGCCTGAATGCCGGGTCCGCCGCATTCATAGGCTTCACACCGGTAAACATCGATGCGGCGGCAATCCAGGCGGATCGCAATGCCGTCGTAGCCGATGTTGCGGGCGACGCAATCGGTCATGATGGAATTACGGCAATCGGAAAACATCACTCCATATGACCGTACCACATTCTCCACAACAATGGAATCGAACCGGGAGTGATCACAATTATGCAGCCATACAGGGGCCCAAACGATGCTCTCGTCCGTCACCCCCCCGAAGTCAATCTGTCCGCCCCGGATCGTTATGTTTTTATTCCCGTTTTCATGATCCTTGTTGGTGAACAACGCCCCGCAAACGGTCCCGGCCCCCACTTCAAAAGGTTTGGCGTCCTGAGGGTTCATGGAGGAGGTTATTTTAACGCCCTCCAGCATCTCCACGGTGGAGTTGCTGGGCAGATAAACGGGTTTGTTCCACTCGGCTTGCTTCCCGTAAATCACCACTTTATTCATCCCGCTACGGTCGGCCTCATCGATGGCCGCCTGAACTGCATCGGGCCCTTCCTGCACGTCGACATGCAGCACGTTGTGGAAGATACGCTTCCCCTCATCCGGAAGCCGCCTTTCGTCCTTCGACGGTCCAAAGCCTGCAAAACCGGCCATGCCGGCCACGGCTATCCCGGAAATAAAATTCCGGCGGTTCAGCCTGCTCATGATGGGATCGGACAGGGTTGAATTCGCTTTCATTTCTTTGGGGTTTCGAGGCTGCCGTCCGGACACGGATAAACATGCTGACTATGGTTGGGTTTATCCTCCGTTACAGATCTGTCCTGAGCTAAAGTCGAATTAAAACATAAAATTTTCATGATTTTTTGGTTAATTGAAATTAAAATTTCCAACAGTTATCGTCACTAAAAGTATCATCCGGGGTCACGTAACCAAAAACATATGTTGTCAAACCTAACGATCGGCGATCTTATTATAAAATCCACCATTGATCTTAATATTCCTGCTCCATTTTCCGTCAATCCCTTTTCGACTATTGGTCGAAGTGCAGTTGTTATAGCGGACGTTTGCCACATTTTCGTTTCTGATGTTGTACCCCAGTACATGGAAGGTTGCATCCAAATTATTAAGCGTCATATTGCTCCGGTTGACGATAACAGGCTCATGCAGCAATTTCCTTCTAATCCTCATAGGGCAGTACGCCGGCTTCCTCAGCCACTTTTAAAACTTCAGCAAGAATAGTTGTTTCTATACTGGCACTCCAGTCGCTTGGCATTCCACGTACCAGCTGCGATGCTGAGCCTTCATAGCCCCCTTCCCTCAAAACTTCTACTGTTGGAATATAAGACATCACATCGTTTGAATAACCCAGCACAAAAGTATCCTGACCAAAAATGCGCTTTATATTTATAGCATATTCCACGACAAGCTCACCACCCAAATTTACCATAGTTTGATCTCCGATCTGCCATACCTGCACGGGGTAAGGATGAGATGTTTGGATGGACTCCCCCCGGTCGAGTTGTTCACGCAACCTTGTAGCCCATCGTTTTCTATTACCTGAAAGCTCTTCCTCCAGCCTGATCAGTTCTTCATAAGAAGGTGGTGTGGATAATGCAATATCTACTTCAGAGTATGCCGTTGAGAGCTGTGAGGGCAGTTGACGCATATCTTCACTTAACACCCTCCTGACAGCCACTGCCAATTCCTGGCCATATTGTCTAGCATATCCAACCGATCGTCTTGGGATTGTTCCCTGATCGCCGCCAGCACCTTGAAAAAACAGGGCTGTTGCCTCCGGATAAACCTTCTCCAGTTCAAGTTGTGCGTAGCCCACGTAATCACCAGAAAATTTATAATCAAACAGAACGCTTGGATGGCAGGCATAGCCGAAGGTAATGGCCATCACTTCTCCGGATCCGTCCAAGACCTTAATTACCGGAACTGCGTGGTCAGAAGGCCCAGCCAGCTGAGTAACCTCATTAATTGTTGATGCATGGTTATTCCGCCGGTTTACAGCAAACCTGGCGACTCCATTTTCTGCATATAGGGTCGCTGGTTCCATAGACTCCAGTGCCTCGCCGACTAAATTGACAATTGTATCCTCTAAACCAGCCGTATACTGTTCTACCCGCTCTTTTTGTTCCCTATTTAGTCTGGCAATATTATGGGTGATGTTGATGTATGAATTTACCAAAGGCCCGGAATGAGTGTGAGAACCATTCAATAGGACCTGATCTCTGGACAAGTTATATTCTTCTTCTATTCGGTCGCGAATGCGATCCGAAATATCTTTGGGGAAATTTCTTATATCTGCTGTAATAAGCACGGCCCGCTTACCCTCTGCGTCCTCAAATGCCAAAGCCTTGGTCCATAATTCATGCCGTTTACCTTCCGACTCCCGGTCACGTGCAGAATATCCACCCATCCACATGGGTTCTTCAGGGGTAATGATGACTTTAGAAACCCCTGCCTTCCATTCCATAGAACTTTCATTTGTATCCCGGACTTGATTTGCAGAGAGAAACGATAGGGTAAAAAATAAATGCACAACAAGAAGAGTATTATATTTTATCATGCTTGTTTTTTTAGATATTATTTGAGTCTCAATATTGCGCTGTTACCCATCTGCTTATCTGAATTTTGGTTATAGGATCTGGAGAATATTAATTTCATTGATACTATCCAAATTACATCCCCTCTTTTAGCCATCGCCATGTTCGTTGCCCTTACAAATTATTGCTTTTGCGCATGTCACAATCCCCACCAACAAATTTTATCGGTGGGAAGAGCTCAGGCTGAAGGTGGGTTAGAAGGATTTGATCTATTTAGATATTTTACAAAAACTGTTTATTGGCGGTACTGAATACGGCCATCTAATTCATGGACCTTTTTTATTATCTCTCTTTCAATGGTAGGTGCCCATATGTTCGGATGAGCAGCTCCTCTGTAAAGCGTGGTGCTGCTAAATGTCATCGAATCGCCACCTTCATAACCGCCTTCTAACCAAATTCGGTGACTGGGTATATATCCTAGGAAATCATTGCTGTAACTCGCGACCCAAACATTCTGCCCGGATAACTCACGTTTAAGGCGCAGTGAATAATCGACCACCACCTCACTAGCCAAAGCAACCAAAGTTAATTCATCCCCGAAATGCATCACCTGAACTGGGTATGAATATTGAATGGGCAATTGACCGTCCCGGTCGAGCCACCCTAACAATACCTGAGCGTTTTCACGCACAGTTCGATTCGATGATTCTGCGTCACGCTGTAATTCTTCACGGCCTGGAGCCGGCAAGTATTCCAATTGAACTTCTTCCAGTATTGATTCCAATCTTGCTTCAATAAGGATGGGATGTGCATTTCGAGCGGCTTCCACAGCCAAAGCTAATGTACGCCCATGCATATCCGCCAGGTCATAGCCGCTTAATCCATCAACCATATTCCGCCGGGGGTGTGGATTCTGATCTCCGCCGGCTCCTGCCATAAATAGTGCCACAGCCCCAGGATTGAATTCCTCTATATGATGCTGTGCAAAACCAGCATAATCACCATGAAAGGCATAACCGCCAATCGTTGTTGCATGGGCTGCATAACCAAATAATACGGCCACTAAAGAACCATCGATGCTTGTTACCTCAAGTATGGGAACATCGTGATCGACAGGGCCTTCCGTATTAGGCCGAAGGCCTTTACGAATATCATCGTCAGCCAGCAAATAATTCTCACGTCGATTTATAGCAAAACCTGCAGAACCTTTGGCATAGCCTATTTTCGCTGGTTCCATCTTCGAGAAAGCCTCTTCAATAACCTTTACAATTTTCTTTTCCAGATTATCGCGGTAGAGGTTAACCCGCTCTGTCCGTTGCGGATTTTCTTTTCCAAAGAATGTCTCTATTGCCCTTATCTCAGGCCCACTATGAGTGTGGGAAGCATTCATCATCAGGTAAGAAGGAGATACACCAAATTGGCTCTTCACTTGCTCCTCAACCGCATCCCGTACAATCCGGGGGATTCCAAGAATATCCAAGGTCACAATAACAGCTATTTTCCCGTTCTTATCCTCAATCGCCAATGCCTTCGCATGAATAGGCTGAACAACCTCGTCCCCCGGCCGATTCCGACTGCCATACCCCGCCATCCACATCGGCAATTTTGGGGTTATATTCACAGAAGCAACACCTGCATTCCAAATAAAATTATCCTTTTCCTGTGCTATTGCTGTCTCTATATGAGGAGAAGACGCCATTACAAAAGACCAGGTAATTAAAACCCATAAAAAATTTCTCATCGTGTATTTATTTTTTATTCTGAGAAGGTCAGGTAAGGAATTTACAAATTGATTTAACAGCTTCGAAATTTTTTGCATTCTGGATAATGTTGGCCTACCACGTCAAAAGGCCCTTTGCATAACTAATTCAAATTCAGCAATTCCCGAAGTTTGGAAGGGGTCCAGGTAGTACGACGGTCACCGTCCTCTTCCCGGATACGAGCTATCACTTCGGGGCCTACCGGTGATGCATCATTTTCCCACGACTGGCGAAGGAACGTTAGAATAGCAGCGAGATCCTCATCGGATATATAGTTGTGAGCGGGCATGACACCGGGAACATCTTCACCGCGCTCGGCAGCACCTCCCGAAAACCCATTTAAAACAATTCGCACCAAGGCATCCATATCTCCCTGCACCCACTCACTCCCTGCCAGAGTGGTGCCGATTCCGCCTATGCCTTTCCCCTCCGGGCCATGACAGGTGCTGCATGTTCGGAAAAGTTGACGGCCATTGTCAAAAAGCTTCTGCTCGGCCAGTGTCAAATGCCCCAAAGAAGTTGCCGGGCGATCGGATTCTGCTTCGGCAAGGCTCTCCAATACCGATTGGTGATCGCTACTGTCCTCATCTCTCCAATCATACTCACTGCGTAATATTTCAGCCAACTGCGCTTCCCGTTGATAAACGCCCGTCAACGCCATTTCCCGGAAATACGGACTGTCTATATGTTTATTGAGAATATCAGCCATCAGCTTTAAAGCACGCACCCCGGTCGATTCCCCGAGAGAAGCTAACATCTGAAGCTGAACAAATGACGATGTCTCGGTTTCCATCAACTCTGCGAGCTGTTCAAGCACTGTATTTGAATCCTGTGCAATGACCGGCTCCAATATGCGTACTGCGGATGAACGGATGCGTGGATGCGAATCCCTCAGGGCCTGTAGAGCTGTAGCAGTCATACGATCCTGTTCGTAATTTGAATGGCTAAGCCCTTCAAGCGTCCACAGTGCATGCAATCGTGTAAGAGGATTGGCCGACTCATCGAAAATAAGCTCTTCCAGCATCGGGGCCACCCCCAGCGGTGCACACTGTACCAAAAGCTGCTGCGCCTGATCCCGTACCCAACCGTTTTTATGACCTAGATGACGAACGACTTCCGGAGGGCTCATTTCGCTGAATTTTGGGGTATTGTAATCTATGATGCGGTCATCGCGTACAATACGGTAGATCCGGCCATACTGGCCATTGGCCTTATGCAAATCGTTTTCGAGAGTATATTCCAAAAGATAATCCGTAGTCGATGCTTTACCCTCAAAAAGCCCTCTGTACATATCAACAATATAGATTGAGCCGTCTGGTGCATTATATGAATTTACAGGCCGGAAACGTTCATCGGTAGAAGTAAGAAATTCTCGCCCCTCATAGGCAAAATGCGCTTCGGCATCAATCTCTGCGGGGTCGCCATTGATGATAAACCGCTTGATGAGATTGCCTGCTGATTCGGGGGTGAAAGCATTGCCCAGATATTCATCGCCGAACTGGCTGCCCCGATAGATTACCGGTGTGGTTGCAGCCGTGTTCTGCCGAAGCGTGCCATCCTTCCGGGTAACTTGCCCCACGAGATAGCCACGGTTCACTCCGGTCACATGGGCCGGCCATAAAGGTTCATTCGGTGCGATTCTTTGATTGATTCCAGTACTTACCTCAAATAGGGGGTGGCGTTCACTGTACCCGTATGGTACAAGATTAGTCTCGAGCGGCCATGAGTTACTGGATGAATAAAGCCGGCCCCAGTTATCTTGCGTCATGCTCCATTGTCCCAGCCGTTGAAAGGGCCGGGTATGCCACCGGCCGTCAATGCGGCGAAAGCTGATGGCATCATTATTCGCACTGTGTATCCAGTTATCCATTCCCCACATAAGGCCGCTGGGTAAACTCGATACGGTAACATTGTCAGGATCCCCGTATGAATTGGATACCATCTCACGAGAGTTCCCCTTACCATCTCCTGTTGTATCTCTTATAAACCAAAGGTGCGGCGGTTCGCCTAACAGAATACCATCATGAAGTACCTTAATTGCACGAGGCAGGATCAATCCTTCATAGAATATACGATAGATATCCATTTTTCCATCATCGTTACTATCTTCAAGTACAACCACCCGTCCCTCTGGTACCTGTTCAAGCTCATAGGTCTCCTGTACCCCTTTATCATGAACCGGGTGAACGCTAGGCATTTCTACAACCCATAAACGGCCATCGGCGTCTATATCCATGGCGACAGGCTCTGTCAACATCGGATCATGAGCAACGAGTTCAATTCTAAATCCTTCTTCTAATTGAAAATGCTGTAAAGTTTCCTCCGGCGGCAAAGGTGGTTTCTTCAAATGTGCATATTTCTCGTATTCAGCCTGGCCAGGATCTTCAACAGGTGATTGAGCAATCGCGGCATTGAGAGATAGGCAACTTTCGCCCAGGGTCCTATCTTTTTCCAGAGACGTATCGGCAAACAAACGAGATGAAATGATATCATTACTGGCATCAGTACCATCCATTCCTTTTAGCAGATCATAAATAAAAGGAGTTTGGACGATGCAAGTAAAGCAAATTGCAATTAAGGCTGTTTTATAAGCCTCGAAAAATTGGCGCATAGCTTTATGATTAGATCATAATTAACTTAATATTATGAAACAAACTTGCCCTATAAATAAAAAAATGTGCAGCCTGGTGACCAGACTACACATTTTTTATTACATATTTATTCAATGGTTTCAAGCGGTGGCTCATTATTCTGAGCCCCGGGATATCCAATATTTTGATTTACCGTGCCCAGCACATTGGCTTCAATTGCCGCATCCGGCATAGGCCAGAGAAAATTGAAAGGATCCACATAGGGACGAAGCTCAATAGCCTCTTCTACTGCGTCAGTAACGGGGTAAGGTATACCAACTCCAATAGTTAACCCGGTTTCGGGGTGCCCTTCGTACCAATGGCTTTTTTCTATCATCCTGTCATACCACCAGTTATTTTCATGCAGGGTTTCCATATCATATCCATATCCACCCTCTTTTGCCATGGTAAATGATACTCTTACCAGCTCATTGTGCTGCATTCCCTCAGCAAATAATTCACGAACACGCTCATCCATAATATAATCAAGGGTGACTTCACCTGGTGATACTTCAGTAGCATTTGAACGTCTTCGAACCACATTAATATCCTCTGCAGCATCTGGCATGTTATCAAGCCAATAGTGTGCTTCAGCCCTAATTAAATAAGTTTCAGCCAAACGGAAAAGATACCAGTCGCCATTCCCTCCGGATGGACGGGCCTCGGGATTGCCCTCAGGCACATAGGTTTTGTAGATTGGGGCTGCGCACATGCCGGTCATAAGCCTCCCTGGGTCGGAATTCACCCATTCAAATCTCCATTTTTCACCATAGTTTACAGATTCAGGATTGTTATAACGCATCTCGTCAATGTCATACCAGTTAATATCAGCCCTTCGCTCGTCAGGCGTATTATCCCATGTATCCCCATGCTGATTCCATACATTATACGTATAGAATTCGGTCACTGGGGTGTCCGGATTGCCTCTTCCCAAAGTATCATACATAGCACCGGCATCAATCATGCCACGATTCCCTTCACTATCACTGTTATGAGTATTCCAGAAGTCACAATGATACGTTCGCATAGTTAGAAGGCCACTGCTCCTGGCATTTGACGGAGCTTCATATCGGTCCACAATAGCCAGAATAGTCTCTGTATTTGATAGGTCATTTTTATTCTCAGGACGGTGCAAATCCCAATTTACATTTTTTTCCGGATCCCCTGCATCCACACCGAAACGGCCCGTCATTAGAGCATACGGCCCATTTATAACATCTGTAGCCGCTTCAACAGCATTCGTATATTCCATATTGGCAAGATATATTTTAGCCAATAGATGATTACCAGCCCCTCTCGTAACGGCACCCGGAGGAGCTGAAGTTGGAAGGTGTTCTACGGCAAACTCCATATCCTCCTGAATCTTGTCAAGGACAGCCTCTCGGGTGTGAGTCTGATAGTCAATCCGGGCCCCCGTTACTTCCTCACCTATAAAAGGTACGTCGCCATACGTATGCACCAAACGATTATACCAATAGGAACGGTGCCAAAGGGCCTCTGCCAAAACTTCATTTCTATCCTGCTCGCTTTGCCATTCAACATTATCGATTCTGGATATAATTACATTGGCATCTTTTATAAACACATAGCCATCCTCGGCTGTATCGGTATGTCCATAATAACCAACACGCCCCGCTCCGCTGGGGTTGAGGTTTCTCCTGTCTGGCATATACCTATTGATCGCGGCAGGGGTTTCTCCCCATTGGCCAAGTATAAGGGCACTTCCTCTCCCACCTGTAAATTCGCCATGAGCAAGATGTCTTCTCAAGGTGACCAAAAGAGCTTCAAAGCCCGCCCTGTCGACATAAACATTTTCAGGGGCAAAAAAAGACTTGGGCTCAGGCTGCAAAAAATTCTCTGAACATGAGGTCATGCACAGAAGAACCGTAAATAATATTAACGGAAATTTTATAATTCGTTTCATGGTCTTATTCGTTTAATTTGTTAGTTTTTCTTTCTGATATTTTTTAATCATCAGATTGACAAGTTTACTCCGGCCGTAATTATTCTCGGCATGGGGGTAAACCCCGATTCAGGATCCCAGGAGGGCCAGTTGTCAAAGCTGTAAAGATTACGGACTGAACCAAAAACCCGTAGATTCTGCAGCTGTATAAGCTGAGATATATTATCAGGCAGTGAATAACTTAAGGTGATATCCTGAATTCTCACAAATGAGGCGTCTTTATATACCTCTATACCGCCTCCATATTGATCGTGTACCTGAGATAGTCCAGGCCACTCATTCGATCTGTTTTCAGGTGTCCAGTAGGGAATTGGAGCTATATTATTTCTATCATACGTAGTCCAGGAATGCCGGGCGCTCGAATACGGGCGAACATGGCCCAATGCAGCATTAACAAATACGGAAGCAGAAAAATTACGCAAAAAATCCACTTCATTTCTAAAACCGATACGGAAACGCGGCTGGGTGTGGCCAATAAAAGCCTTGTCTTCCAATGCCTCATACGTGCCGTCGTCATTAAAGTCACGTGCTTTAATGTCCCCGGGAGACATGCCATATTCAGCAGCTTCCTCTGCCTCTTCTTCCTGCCAGATGCCAATCATATCGTAGTCCCATACGGCATCAATAGCTCTTCCTGGAAACCAATTATTTTCATAAGAAGGAACCTCTCCCTCAAACTCTTCCCCTTGTAAGGTATAAGTGCCGGTTTCTCCGAATAGTGATTTGATTTCATTCCGATTGAGGGAAAAGTTAAGGGCGGAGCTCCAGTTAAAACTCGGTGACGTTACATTGCTTGTTCGCAATGTCATTTCAAAACCCTTATTCCCAAGTTCCCCTATATTTGTAGTTACATTACTAAAGCCGGTAAGTATAGGCAGGGCACGATTCACCAATAAGTTACTGGTGGTCATGTCATAGTAATCAAGATTCAGGTCAATACGGTTTTCAAGGATACCGATATCAAGCCCGATATTAAATGACTCTGTCTCTTCCCACATCAGCCCGGAATTAGATAACGTACTGGTATGTATACCAGTAAGAACATTGGTACCATCGTAATACAAATTAGATCCTAACTGTGACAGAGCGGCATAAGCACCAATATCACGGTTGCCGTTCACTCCCCATGACAACCTCAGTTTCAGGCTGTTGACCAAATCAATATTGTAAAAGTCCTCTTCAGAGATCTGCCAGGCAAATGCAGCGGCAGGAAAAATGGCTCTCGGATTTTCCTGGCCAAATGCTGAATACCCGTCCCTGCGTATAGATGCTGTAATCAGATATTTACCCATTAGAATGTAATTCAACCGTGCCATCATAGCATCGCCAGTGGTTGTCTGATCATCAGAGTCCAAAGTAGGGCTATTTCCAAATTGGATACCGCTGTATCCAAGGGCTGGAGACGGGGCAAACGTCGTATTTTGCATGAAAGAACGCCAACTATTGATCTTCTCTGCCTCGTGCACCAGTGTCAAATCAAAGTTATGAATACCAAATTCCCTGTTCCACTTCAACATATTGGTCAGCATCCAGTCAAATTGGGTGCGGTCTAATCGATCTGCACGTCCGCCTGCGACACTATACCCCCCGGTGCGTGTGTCAGTGCCCCAGAATTCATAATCTTTCAACGTCTGATAGCGAGGCTGGAATGAAACTCTGTGAGTGATATCGAACGGTAATACAAACTCCGTATACATTGTTGCAAAAAGATTGTTGATTCTTCTGTCTCTGTCTGCATTCAGTGTATTAATAGCGGGGTTCGGGGCAACCTGATATCCGTGAGGATACCATTCCAGGTTCCCTTCATCGTCCCGAAGCCTGGAAAATGGACTGATACCATAGGTTTGGCTACGGCTAGCCACAATCGAACTCTCATCGCGATCAGAATATTGTGCACTCACCCCGGCATTTAGCCAGTTCACCACCTGAAAATCCAAATTCAAACTGGTGCGGACAGCAGCGAACTGATCTCCCAAAGTGGTCCCATCATTATCTACATAGCCAGCGGACCAGTAATACTGTGCATTATCTGTACCGCCGGAGATACTCAGGTTAGATTCCCGTTGCAGGCCCCTTGGATAAATATACTCACCCCAGTCAAAGGTTTCTCCAGCCAGGTACATCTCCTTTTCAAGCGGAAAAAAATTCATGCGATTTAACCATTCTTCTTCATTGTCAGAAACCGGATTCTGGTTAAGGCCGCGCCACTCCTCCAGACTTACTCCTTCCGGCAGGTTTTCTGGGTTACTCCAATAATGACTTGGCCTGCTCTCACTGCCTAAAAACTGAGATCTGTAAAAGTCTTGCCTAAAAGAAATAAAATCTTCCGCACCACGCCATTTATAATGATCCGTTGTTGTACCTACGCTGCCAAACCTGGTGTTAAAATTAACAGTGGGCCTGCCGGTTTCACCTTTTGTGGTTGTGATTATTACAACTCCAGACGCGGCCCTCGCACCGTATACAGCGGCGGAACTGGCATCTTTTAAAATATCCACCGATTCAACATCAAACGGATTGATATCGCTTAGTGAACCCCTGAATATAACACCGTTGAGTACAATCAGCGGTTCCGTACCGGCAGACAATGAGTTAGGCCCCCTAATCTCAAAATCTGCACTTCCGCTGGCAGATGTGGCCTGACTAGCATTGAAACCGGCTACCGTACCTGTAAGCATGTCCGTAAGCTGCGTCATTGATTGGTCTTGAAACTGATCAGCATCTACCCTCTCAACCGAACCGGTTAAGTCGCTTCGTTGTACCGACCCATAACCTATGACAATCATTTCATCCAGCTGTGCGAAATCTGCATTCAGCTCCACGTCAACAATATTCCGGTTCCCCACTGTAACCTCTTCTGATGTATATCCTACATAAGAAAATATCAGAACGCTTTCAGATCCTGGAACTTCAATACTGTATTCACCGTCTATGTTAGTTGTTGTACCCACATTGGTACCTTGAACTTGAATATTTACACCTGGAAGAACATCACCGATCTCGGCATCGGATACCGTTCCCTCCACTGTTTGTGACTGCGCCAATCCGGTTCCATATAAACCAAATAGCAAACAGAGCGTTAGTAGTAACTTGTATTTCATTTTACCCAACTCCTATTTTTAGGTTAAAGTTAAACTTTAGTTTTTTATTTGTGATAGCAGTAATGGTTAAAAAAAAATCATAATTTATTACATTTACAACTTTTTAATTAATGTATATTAATATTTTCACTAAATCCATAAAATTTTGTAGAAAATGAAAAAGAGAAGCCTATTCAGAGGAGCCAAAAGTTGCCATGATGTCATGAACCCACTGTATAAGCTGAATACTCTTTTTTCATCCTTTCACGATCTACCTCATGTCCGCTGCTTATTAAGAATCGATAACGTAAGGTCAAAGATTCTCCCTCATCGATTACCTGTCCGGGTACAAACTCCCCAAAACGGCCATATAAACGTTCCGACATCTGTCCGCCCTGGGGATTTTGAGGATGACTGAAGTAACCAACCGTATAAGGCTCCCCATCAACAACAAATTGAAACGCATTCCAGGAGACATCCTTAAACCACTCTTCATCGTTCATTTCTTCATTTACCGGAAAATCGGACCATTCTTCGGGCCGGAGGAATTGTGAAAGATCAGAATGATCGTATACATATTGGGCAGCCCTGAATTGAAGGCCGCCGTGATGGTGATCCCCACCTAATTCAACCGGACCAACTTTAGAGGTAAGCTCGCTCTCCACATCAATCACCATCTCTCCGCCGGGACGTCTGTATACCCTCAATTTCCTCGCTTCCTCCGCAAAATCTTCACCATCCTCGTCTACCCAGTCAATGACAACCTCATGTCCTCCAAACACCGGACCAGACCATTCCGAGCTTAAACGGGCATGTTCATTACTGCGGGGGCCACTACCCCATGTGCTTACATTCTTATCACCAAAATTAATATCGTTGTATCCGTAAAAGATTCCACGGTGATGAGAATGATTACCTCCAACTCCTTTAGTAATCAGCCGTGATCCATCCGGTGCATACACATGATGAAAGGGTTTCATAGTCTCCCTGGCACGCTTGCTGTCAAAGACCGGGTGTACGTATTCAACAGCGGGCAGATCATCGATAAGCAGTCGGGATACGTCTGAGCTAACGGCCTCCCACTCAAATGTTGAGGACGAACAATCCGCCCGTTCACTTGGAATAAACTCACGACTCTCTCCGGCTGAGGCCTCTGCCATAATCCAAAGCAAGCTCCTTCCGTCTTCAGCCTCTTCCTGCTGGGTTGCTATAAGCTCACCATTACTTTCCATACATGTAGGAATGGCTCCCTCCCAATCAACCGCAACCGGCGTAGCATTTAGATCGTAAATCCCCGCAGTTACCGTAACCGAATTATTGTTTATCGCTACAAGAGGTGCTTTGCCCTGCATAGATCCCTCATTAGTTCTGTTGTCACAGCATGCCAATGAGAAAATGAGAAACAATATACTTCCTGTTAAGCTTGAATTAAGCAATGATTTATTCACAATGTTATTATTGGAGGGATTAAGGATGTTTTTGGCTTTTTAAAATGTTTATCCTATTTATTGCTGTTGGAAATAGCCTCTACCGCTTCAGTGCCTAAACGATCTTCGAGCTGCTTAAGGTAAAGGCTGCCGGGCTCAACATGATGGCCATAACTGTCCCAGAGGCCGTTGCCGTGTGGAGGGTCATCGGAAGGCGGGCGATTCTCCGAGTTAAAGGGCACCCTTGGAGAGTCGGGATCGGTTTCGATGGAGCCAATCGCCCAGTTTTGGGAAAGGGGCGGGTTTTCAATCATGATCCAACGGGCCACCGCGTTCCAGGCTACATGGTTGGCACCACACCATCCGTGTCCTGAGCCAAGCGGGCCCCGGTTACGAATTTCAATCCCTCCCGTAGAGGCGTGATCGCCGCCACTGTCAATAAGTTTAATATTATCATAAAGGGTCCCGACTGCGTAACGCTGGTGGGGCCCCGCAGCGGCCTGGGAACGATCGCCGATGGAATTCAGGTAGACGTTGGGTCCGGTCGTCGTCACGCCGGTGACAAAATCATGCCGCCCGTCGGTGGCGTATACCCTCTGTATCAGGGTCAACTGTCCGTTCATGGGAAAGGAATACCGCCCCCCTCCCGCCAGGCGGGATACCGGCTCCAGGCTGCGGCTGTCCTGTATGGTAACCCACTTTGCCGCCCGGCCCACCGATGAGGCGCCGGCGCCAAAATGACGTACCGTAACATTGGTCATCCATGCATTTTCAACCGCGTCAAAGGAAACAAAACGCGAAGCCCGGTCATATTCCTCTTCCGGTGGATTGTCACGATCCCCGCCCTGCCATTCGGCAAAATCACGGACAAAATCAGTCGGGTATCCTTCTAACTCACGATCCCTGCCCAGGCCCAGTACGCCCCGCCACCTGGTGACGGCGCGCAGGTAACCGACCCCCACTTCATTCAGCCGGCCGGGAAAGGCATAGGCAAAGACGTAGCCGCCCCCGTACTGCTGATCGAGGGAATGGGTCAGCGGCGCATCGACGGTGATCGTATTGTCATCAATGGCGGTGATAATGCGATCGAACTGAATATCACGGCTGCCTTCCGTCCATTGCACCAGCGCTTCGGGGCGTCCGGGATTCGGGGGAATATCATCCATACCGATGGCCGATATCCATTCGGCCGTAGAGGGACGATAAACGATAACCGGGTCGCCGACGCTAAAGTCACCTGCGTCCTCAACGGTAAAAGAACGAGCACCGACCGGTACATATTCATCCACAATATCCCTGCGCGTCCCGGAGACCTCCTCCAATTCGCCTTCCCCTTCAATTTCAAGAAGTGTGCGCCGTTCCTTGCCTGTTGCAACCAGAAGAGTTCCTCCTTCGTGATCGCCGGCGCCGAGAAGGGCCACGCCGCTACGGCTCATCGTGAGCGTTCCGGAAATCTCATACGTTCCCGCATTTAAATAGACGGCCCCCCGCAGTCCGTTTTCATTGAGTGGCCTGTTGCCAACACGGTCGAGGGCTTGTTGTATGCGCCGCGTATTGTCTCCCGGTTCCGGATCGAGCGTTATTCTGACCGGCACATCGGGAAGGGCAACCCCGCCGCCCCGGTAGCCCGCATGGGAAAAATCGGGAATTATATCGCCGTAGTCCGTAGGCTCATAAACGAGGCGGCCATCCGGACCCGGATAAACAAACCTGCTGTGGTTGGCCGGGTGACCGGAATTCTGGGCCAGACCGGGGACAGGGTTAAAATGCACCGTAACAAGGAAAAATAAAGAAAATTTTAAGGCCGAAGAAATGACCTTAGGGATAGTGTTGTCTGAAACTCTGCTCATGTAATCTATGAATTAATACTACTAAACAATTAATAATCAATGGATTTACCATATACCTCAATCCAGTCCACGCGGGAAGAGGCCGCCGTTCCCCCGCCTCTCATCA
>JBBDRB010000105.1:0-225391 GCA_040905685.1 Balneolales bacterium
ACAGCATATCCATAATATCGACGTGGCCAACTGGTTCATCGGTGAATATCCCGATTCGGCCCAGGGCATGGGGGGCCGGGAGGTCAGGAAAGGGAAAGATCACGGAGAAATATTCGACCACCACTTCGTGGAGTTTACCTATCCCGGCGGAGCGGTCATCTCCAGCCAGTGCCGCCACCAGCCGAATACCATGAGCCGGGTGGATGAAGTTTTTCAGGGAACAAAAGGAACCATCTATACCGATGGCAGCCATACGACCACCATGCGGGCGTATAATGGCTCGTTGATCTACAGTCACCAGGGCGAGGAAGATCCCAATCCCTATCAGCAGGAACATAACGAGCTGTTTGCATCGATCCGGAGCGGAAATGTGATTAACGATACGGAAAACGGGGCGAAAAGCACCCTGACGGCGATCATGGGTAGAATGGCCACGTACTCCGGAAGGGTCATCACCTGGGACCAGGCCATGAATTCCAATCAGAAACTGGTTCCCGATGAACTGAGCTGGGATATGACGGCGCCGGTAGCGCCCGACGCAAACGGGAACTACAAGATACCGGTGCCGGGCGAAACGGATTTTGTTGCTGAGAAGTAATCAAAAGGGCAAGCGGGGGATCTCCCTGCTTGCCCTTTCTATGAATTAAAGAATTACAACGTATTGGCTCCGGCACGTTTCATTCGCGAGCCTGTATAAACTCCCCGAACCCTGTCGATTCCAGCTGTTCAAAGGATCCGGACCGTTCAAACTCAATGAAAACTTCCATTTCTGCAAAGCCTTCTACAAGTCTTGCCGCCTTTTCCGGTCCCATGACACTCAGGGCGGAGGCATAGCCATCGGCGGTGACGGCGTCCGGGGCAATCACCGTTACCGTTATGTTTTCGGTAAGGCCCAGGCCCGTTCCGGGGTCAATAATGTGGGAGTATTTTTTTCCGCCGATGGTGACGGACTGGTACAGGTCACCCGAGCTGGTAATCGCGGCATTGGACAGGGTTAGTTCCCTGTATGCGGTTGCTCCGCCGGCATCGCGGGCCGGTACGACAACGTTCCATCCCTTTTGACCCGGCGGCGGATCACCGGCCAGGATGTCTCCTCCCGCATCGGCAAGGGCCGATGTGATGCCGAACTGCTGCAGTTCATCCAGTATCTGATCGGCTGCGTATCCCTTGGCTATCCCGCCCAGGTCCAGCTGCATACCCCGCCTGTTTAACCTGACCGCCCCACGCTGCGCGTCAAGGTCCATATGACGGAAGCCGACGCTCTTTGCGGCCTTTGCCAGGGTATCGGGATGAGGGAGTACGGGGTTGGCCTTGCGGGTAGCGTCTCTCCAGAGCTGAACAAAAGGACGGACCGTAATATCGAAGGCCCCGTCCGTATGACAGGAAATATCCATGGACCGATTCAGCACAAAAAAAAGCGGTGGGCTAACCGGTTCCCAGGCCCCCGAACCGGAGGTTCGCGACAACGCGTTCAGCTCGCTCTCATGCTCATAATCACTCATGATCGCGTTCAGGGCCTGAACGCGGTTAAAGGCGGCCTCCGAAGCGGCTTCGGCCAGAGAATCATTCCGGGCATAGAAAACGATACGAAAAAGGGTCCCCATTTGGGGAGAATCAAATTCATAGCGCTGCAGATCCTGTCCCTCCGTTACCGGGGGCATCAGTAGCAGGCTCAGGTAAAAGGCTATTGCATAGCTCATAAAGGACAGCTGGTTATTTCACCGGCCAATATACAAAATTAAAGGGCTGAGGTGTTTACAGAATTTATTTGTACTATTTTAATACCTTGATTGATTAAGTAGATTTTAATCTTGATTTTGGAAAGCGCTTTTACGACATCAAACCAGATCAGGCATCTAAAATTGTTGGCAGATAAATAAAAATGAATTTTCCCCCATCCTTTTTCCCTTCCGGGCAGGTTTCTTTGGCTTGCATAGCCATGCTGCTGGTAACTGTGGCGGTCGTATCATGTCAGAAGCACCAGGGAGAAGCCGGTCCGGAACGGACCGAAGAAGAACGACACCTTCCGGAACATGCTTTAGCGGGGGTAGAGGTTCGCGAGGGACTTGAAGCTACTTTATTTGCCTCTGAGGATAGGGTCAGAAACCCCACCAATATGGATGTGGATGATAAAGGACGGGTTTGGATAACCGAAGGAGTGAACTACCGTCCCTCTCTGAACCCGGAGATGCTTACGAAAGAGGAAGGCGACCGGATTGTCATTCTGGAAGATACCGACGGCGACGGCGAAGCCGATACGGAAAAGGTTTTTTATCAGGGACAGGATATCAACTCGGCCCTGGGCATAATGGTACTGGACAATATGGTTTACGTGTCGCGGAGCCCGGATGTTTTGGTACTGACCGACACCACCGGCAACGATCAGGCCGATACAAAAGAGGTCCTCTTTACCGGTATTGGCGGAGAAGATCATGATCACGGGATTCACGCTTTTGTCTTCGGCCCCGACGGGAAGCTTTATTTCAATGCCGGGGATGCCGGCCGTCAGGTCAGGGGTCCCGGTGGAGAGATCATCGTGGATATGGCCGGCAACCGGGTAACGCAGGAAGATGGGATCTACCGCAAGGGAATGGTGTTCCGCAGCAGCAGGGACGGCAGCGATTTCGAAGTTTTGGGCCATAATTTCAGGAATAGTTATGAGGTGGCTGTCGATTCCTACGGAACCCTGTGGCAATCCGATAACGACGACGACGGGAACCGGTCGGCCCGGGTAAATTTTGTCATGGAATACGGCAATTTCGGGTATACCGATGAAATGACGGGATCGGGGTGGAGAAGCCGCAGGGTCAACGCGGGGGAGACGGTCCATGACCGGCACTGGCATCAAAACGACCCCGGGGTGGTTCCCAACCTGCTGAATACGGGTTCAGGATCGCCGGCAGGCATTATCCTCTACGAAGGGACCCTGTTGCCTGAACGGTTTCATAATCAGATGATCCATGCCGAACCCGGCCATAATGTGGTCCGCGCTTATCCCGTGGAAAAAGACGGGGCCGGCTACCGCGCCGTCACGGAGGATATCATGAAGGCAAGGGACAACCAGTGGATCCGCCCTATCGATGTAACGGTCGCCCCGGACGGGTCCATCTTTGTGGCCGACTGGTATGATCCCGGCGTGGGGGGGCACCAGTACCGGGCTCCGGAAAAAGGGCGGGTTTATCGTATTGCCCCGGAACATACCCCCTACAGGGTCCCGGCTGTGGACTACAGCACTCACGAAGGTGCCGCAGAGGCCCTTAAAAGTCCGAATCATGCCATCCGGTCCAAAGCCTGGCTGCGGCTTCACGCCTGGGGCAAGGACGCTGAGCCGACCTTGACGGAGCTGTGGAATGCAGGGGAAACCCGTTTCAGGGCCCGTGCGCTGTGGCTGCTCACTAAAATAGAAGGACGAGGAAAATATTTTGTAGACCAGGCCCTGGAGGATGCCGATCCGGACATCCGTATAACCGGTCTGCGGGCCGCCAGGCAGTTGGATTTGGACCTCATTGCACTCGTGGAGAGGCTGATTGACGATCCCTCTCCCCAGGTTCGCCGGGAGGCCGTCATTGCCCTGCGCCATCATGAATCACCGGAGGCCCCGCGGCTGTGGGCTCAACTGGCCCTGCAGCATGACGGGCATGACCGGTGGTATCTGGAAGCCCTCGGCATAGGCGCGGACGGGCAGTGGGATTCCTATTTGGACGCATGGATAGAGGCCGGGGGCGATGAGCGTGGCGGGAAGGCAAGCCGGGATATCATATGGAGAGCACGCACGAATAAAGCCCTTCCGATGCTCTCCGGTATTATACGGGATGACTCGCTTGCCCTTAACGGGAACCTGAGGTATTTCAGGGCATTTAATTTCCATTCCGGCCCGGAAAAGACAGAAGTGCTTATCAGCCTGCTCAATACAAGCCACAAAGACCATTCCGCCATAGCCTCTCATGCTCTACAGCAATTAGACCCAGCGGCGCCCGAACGCTATCCTGCAGTCAGGGAGGCTCTCGAACGGGCCCTGGTCCGGTCTGCAGGGACCTATGAATTTCTGGATCTGACCGAACGGTTCAGACTTGAAAACCAGAACAGGGAACTAATAAAGCTGGTGCTGGCGTATCCTGACAGCAGCCTGGGCAGTAACGCGGCACGGCATATGCTCAGCCACGGGGGATCCGGCGAACTTTCCGGTCTGTTGAACAGCGAAGATCACAGCATCATCCAAAAGGCATTGCAGGCCCTGAGTTCGATAGGAAACGACCAGGCCCTGGATTTTTTGCGAACCGTGGTCCTCGACGAAGGCCGGGCGATGGAAATCAGGCAGCTGGCCGTGGATGCATTTGGTTCGGGAAGCTGGAGTGCCGAAGACCGGCTTCTGGATATGGCACGGGAGGGGCTGATCCCGCCCTCGCTGCGCGCTGCGGCGGCAAACGTCCTGATGGGGGCCTATCGCGGCAGCATCAGGGACGGAGCTGTAGAATACCTTCAGGCTGATCTGCCGGGGGTGGAAACCGGATACAGGCCGGTTGCAGAACTGCTGCAGCTGTCCGGAGATATTGATAGGGGCCGTGCCGTATTCCGGCGTTCCTGCCAGCTATGCCATCAGGCAGACGGACAAGGGACCCATTTCGGTCCGGAGCTGTCGGTAATAGGTGATAAGCTGCCCCGGGAAGCCCTGTATAACGCCATCCTGGAACCCGATGCAGGGATTGTCATTGGCTATGAAGGAAATATAATCACGTTAACGGACGAGTCCCGGGTATCGGGTATCATAGACAGTGAAACAGACGGGGAGATCGTGCTCCGGTTTCCGGGAGGCATTACCAACCGGTACGAAACCACCCGGATCGCTTCAAGGGAAAGGATGACGCAGTCGTTAATGCCGGCCCTGCAGGCGGGCCTGCAGGAACAGGAACTGGTTGATTTGGTAGAATATCTAACGACACTTAAAAATTATGACACTTAAAAATTAAACACGATACGTTATGAATATATCCAGAAGAATGGCTCTGGGCCGGGTGGGTGCCCTGATGGGGTCAACCACGTTTTTTGGTTTGGCCAAAGCGGTTAACCCTACCGGGAAAGTCAACAGGAATGCACGCAACGGACGGATACGGCATTCGGTTTGCCGGTGGACGTATAATGGCATAGCCCTGGAGGATCTTTGCCGGGCGGCGGTGGAAATCGGGCTCTCGTCCGTTGAACTGGTCGGACCGGAAGAATGGCCCGTGCTGAAGAAATACGGACTGGATTGCGCCATGCCCTGGGGTGCGGGCAAAGGGATAGAACAGGGGTTCAATAATCCGGAATACCATGATGAACTGGTCGCCGATTACGAGCGGGTGATCCCCCTGGTGGCCGGGGCCGGATTTAAGCAGATTATTTGTTTTTCCGGTAACCGGAATGGGCTGGATGATGAAACCGGGCTGAGAAATTGCGAAAGAGGCATAAAGCGTCTGATGAAAACGGCTGAAGAGCATGACGTGATCCTGAGCATGGAGCTGCTCAACAGCAAGGTCAATCACCCTGATTATCACTGTGACCATACCGAATGGGGAGTTGAGCTCTGCAAGAGGGTCGGGTCGGATCAGTTCAAATTGCTTTACGACATCTATCATATGCAAATTATGGAAGGTGATGTCATACGGACCATCCGCGATAATCATGAATATATCTCCCACTATCATACCGGAGGTGTACCGGGCCGCAATGAAATTGACGAGACCCAGGAATTATATTACCCCGCGATCATGGAAGCCATTGTTGAAACCGGATTTACCGGCTTCGTCGGCCAGGAGTTCGTCCCCACCTGGGATGATCCGCTGAAAGCACTGGACCACGGGGTCAGGGTATGTGATGTATAGGGAGGCCTCTAAAATTGTAAGTAGTTTTAATTTTCTTTTAATTTAATTTTTTTCAATTATGATATATCGAATTATACCGGTAATAATGGTTTTTCTTATCTGTTCATCTTCCGAATCCTTTTCCCAGTCCGATGCCGACCCGGCCGAAACGGAAGTATGGGAACCGGTGCCCGTGATGGTCCGGCCGGGCAATGAAGTCACTGCACTGCCACCATCCGATGCCATTGTATTATTTGACGGATCCGGCCTCGGCCGGTGGACCTCCATGGATGGATCCGAAGCGGAGTGGACGGTAAAGAACGGGTATTTTACCGTGGCAGAAGGAACAGGAGATATCAAAACCAGGCAAAACTTCACGGATTTCCAGTTATTCCTGGAATGGAGGAGTCCCACGGAGATCACGGGCGAGGGACAGGGTCGTGGTAACAGCGGGGTCTTTTTGCAGGGCCGCTATGAATTGCAGGTCCTTGATTCATACAATAATCCAACCTATTCCAACGGACAGGCCGGAAGTATTTATAAGCAGCACATCCCCCTGGTAAACGCTACCCGTCCGCCGGGAGAATGGAATTCCTATAACGTGGTCTATACCGCCCCCCGCTTTGATGCGAATGGCGAGATCGATGAGCCGGCCAGGGTCACGGTGCTTCATAATGGAATACTCATTCAGGATAATGTTGAAATTCAGGGTAATACCGTTTATCGCGGACAGCCCTTTTACGAACAGCATGGTCCGGGGCCCATTGTGCTGCAGGATCACGGAGACCTGGTAAGTTACAGGAACATCTGGATCAGGGAAAAATAACGACCGGACAACACCTTATACTTTATACTTCCATTTAACCCATACCATACCCCATGAGCAAAATTAACGATAATATTGAAGATCAGGCTGTTGAAAACATGCCCCGCGTCATACTGCTATCCTCGGCGGCGGCCCTGGGCGGCTTCCTCTTTGGTTTTGACAGTGGCGTTATCAACGGGACCGTGGATGCTTTGCAGATTGCCTTTAACTCCGATGCGGCCGGCACCGGATTTAATGTAGCCTCTATGCTGTTGGGCTGTGCTGTCGGCGCTTTCTTTGCCGGTACCCTTGCCGATAAGATGGGGCGGAAGCCTGTCTTAATCCTTACCGCCATAACGTTCATTATAAGCGCCCTCGGGTCGGGTTTTGCTGCAGGCTCCCTGACCTTCGTTATTTACCGGGTACTGGGCGGGTTAGCCGTTGGAGCGGCCAGTATTCTGGGTCCGGCCTACATAAGTGAAATAGCACCGGCACGAATCCGCGGACGACTCACCACTTTGCAGCAGCTCATGATCGTTCTGGGTCTTTTCGTCGCATTTTTAAGCAATTATCTGATTGCAGGAGCAGCCGGCGGGGCTTCCGAAGCCCTCTGGGCCGGCTACGGGGCCTGGCGCTGGATGTTCTGGATGGAGGTAATACCTGCTTCCACCTTCTTGCTGTGCCTGATGTTTATACCGGAATCCCCCCGGTATCTGGTGGCAAGCGGCAAAGAGGGCATCGCCGGGAAGGTGCTGCTAAGCCTGACGCCCAACCTGGATGCCGATGCCAAGGTAGCCGACATCAGGTCCACCGTTATACGGGAGAGAAAGCCCCGTCTCTCGGATATTATTTTAGAACGTACGGGCAGGGTCCATCCGCTGATCTGGATCGGGGTTGGTCTGGCCATGCTGCAGCAGTTCACCGGGATCAATGTGGTATTTTACTACGGGGCCACGCTGTGGCAGGCCGCGGGGTTCACCGAAGCCGATGCATTGCTGACCAACGTGATCAGCGGTTCGGTTAACATTGCATTTACGTTTGTGGCCATTGTTTTGGTCGACAGGGTGGGCCGCAAGCCACTGCTGCTGATAGGGGCTTTAGGGCAGGCCTTTATGCTTGGACTTATGGCCGTCATTTTTGGTATGGGTTCGGCCTCCGATACGGGCTCGCTTGAACTGGGCGGGACCATGGGCACGATGGCTCTGTTGGCTGCCAACGGATATGTCGCTTTCTTTGCCTTTACCTGGGGACCCATCATGTGGGTGATGCTGGGAGAAATGTTCCCCAACAAGATCAGGGGGGCGGCTCTGGCCGTGTGTGGAATTTTGCACTGGAGCTCAAATTTTCTCGTTACCATGAGCTTTCCCATATTTCTGGCTAACATCGGGCTGAGTATCTCTTATGGCATCTATGCCATGTGCGGTGTTATCGCTTATTTCTTTGTTAAAAAGTTACTCACGGAAACCAAGGGCAGGACCCTGGAGGATATGTCGAGGGATGAATATTAACCGTTCCGATGAAAGATCGTTTTTCCCGGGCCCAAAGCTATGGCCGCCCGACCTATCCGGATGAACTTATTGTGACTACCTTCAATAATGGATAAGTTGCAAGTAAAACAAAGCCTGTAATTTCAAACGAACGGACGCATGCATATTCCGGAAAAAGAATACCAGCTCATAAAAAACGAGATCGAAAGCAGCGCCAGTCCGGTAGGTATTGATGCAAAGCACACGCATATTCTGATCATTCATAAGCTGCGCGAAATTGAAAAACGGCTGGACCGTATTGAGCAAGACATCAGGGATGCCGGCAAGCCCGGATGAAGCAATATGCCCGGTGGGCCGTGTTATTCATTTTCCCTGAGTTCGCTTTCAAAAAGCTCTTCCATTTTTTCAAGTTTTGGAGCAATTACAATCTGGCAATAGGCCTGTTCGGGGTTGTTTGCGAAGTAATTCTGGTGATAGGGCTCAGCCTCATAGAATTCATCCAGGGGAGTAATTTCCGTTACGAGGGGCCGGTTATAAACGCCGGCTTCATCAAGCTTGACCTTGTAATGTTCCGCCAGCCTTCTTTGCTCTTCATTGTGGTAAAATACGGCCGAACGGTATTGGGTTCCGACATCGGCACCCTGACGATTCAGTGTAGTCGGATCATGGGTCCGCCAGAATACATTTAAAAGCTGTTCATAGCCGATCACCGAGGGATCATAGGAAACCTGAACCACCTCGGCGTGACCGGTATTTCCCGAGACAACCTGATTATAGGTTGGATTTTTCACTGTGCCACCGGCAAATCCGGAAACGGCGCTCTCAACGCCTTTCAGGCGCAGAAAAACGGCTTCTACACACCAGAAGCACCCGGCGCCAAAAGTTGCTTGTTCCATGGAGTCGTCCATTTTTGGAGTTTCGTTTACTTTGGGGACCTGACCGGCCAGCAGGGTGGCCCCGGTAAAAAGTAAGATTATGGTAAGCCTGAATTTCATCATGATACGGTCGGTTTGTGGTTCAAGCTACGTATTTCTAATTAAACATTCAGTTTTCTTAAACCGGGCATTTTCTGAAATGTATTAGGTGCTGCTGTCGTTTCAAGTTAATACTATCGGCAATCAACTGATATTAATAAATTTATAGAAATTATAAGTGGTTTTTCGGATATCGTTATGCTAAGAAGTTCAAGCTTGACGCTGGTCGGTCCCGTGTTGAAATGGGTTTTTGCATTAACGGCCTGGATGCTGCTTGTCTTGTATCTGCCCGTGGCAGTGGGTGTTTTTTTACTGTTGAACCTGTGTGCCCTGCTCGTTGTTGCGGGGTTGCAGTTTTATGCCGCTTCGCTGCCGGTCAGGATATCCCCCACGGTGAGCCGGAACGACAAGCCCCTGGTCTCCATTCATATTCCCACCTACAATGAACCTCCTGACCTGGTTTGTGATACGCTCGATGCCCTGGTTGACCTTGATTACGAAAATTTTGAAGTGATCGTGCTGGATAATAATACCCGGGATCCCCTCATATGGGGCCCGGTTAAGGAGTATTGTAATAAACTGGGCAAACGTTTCCGCTTCCGACATGTTGACCATCTGAAAGGCTATAAGGCAGGGGCCCTGAACGTGTGTTATGACATGAGTTCATCCCAGGCCGAATACATCCTGGTCATCGATGCCGATTATAAGGTTCATCCCGACCTGCTGCGGATTTCCCTTTCCTATTTCACCGATGAGAAGATCGCTCTGGTGCAGTTCCCCCAGGCCTACTACAACGCCGATCACCGTAACAGGGGGTTAAGCGATGAATACGAGCATTTTTTCCAGGTATACATGAACATGGCCAATAAGCTGAACTGTGTGCTTTCGACCGGGACGATAAGTG
Organism: Balneolales bacterium; assembly: GCA_040905685.1. Taxonomy (GTDB): domain Bacteria; phylum Bacteroidota; class Rhodothermia; order Balneolales; family Natronogracilivirgulaceae; genus JBBDMU01. The sequence continues at coordinate 10,008 of JBBDRB010000105.1, forward strand.
TGATCCGAAAAAAAGCTCTGTCCCGGGTGAGCTTATGGTCAGACCGGACCATAACCGAGGACGTGGACCTGGGGCTTCGGTTGCATGAGGCCGGCTTTCATGGCGTCTATGTTCCCGAGTCGCTGGGAAAAGGGCTGATGCCGTCCGATTTAAAGTCACTCCGCCAACAGCGGGAGCGCTGGGTTTACGGAAATACGCAAACGTTTTTCAACTTTCTGGCGATGTCCAAAAAAAGCATATCGGCCCGGCAGTTCATAGGTATTTTTACCCAGTTAACGGCCTGGGTAAATTTTATGCTGATCCCGGTGATCACCCTGGCCCTTACAGGGGTAGCCGTCATGCTGCAGCCGCATCCGCTTTATATGCCGGTAGCCCTGGTCAGCGTGGCTACGATCTGGGTGTATCTGCTTGAAAAGGGGGCCTTCTTTATGCTGGCCTTCCGCAACAGGGGAAAAACCATGAAACAGGCCTTTCTCGCTTACCTGGTCCATCTCGGACTCATATGGGAGGGGAGCGGCAGCTGGCTTCGTTTTTTGATGAGAGAAAACCCCGGATTCAACAGAACCAATAAATTCAGGGTTGCCGGCCCCCTGAAGGATCTGCTGCCGGGTCTGTTGTTTACCCTGGCACTGGTTATCAGCGGAGTGCTGCTGTTTATGGCACAGGCTCCGGTCCCGGCCATGCTGTGCCTGGCCGCCGCTCCGTTCTTTTTGTCCATTATTTACGTACACCGCCAGATCCGGTCCACTTTTAAATTCGTTAATGGAAAATAATCATGAAACCAAAAATCAACATTACCATACCGACCTACAATCGTCATTACTGCCTGGATAAAGCCATCCAAGGGGCGTTAAACCAGAGCTATGACAATATTACCGTTACGGTGATTGACGACGGATCAACGGATGCCACCTGTGAAGCGGCCAGACCTTATTTCGGAGAGCCCAATTTTTGCTATATCAAACTGGGTGAAAACACGGGTACGGCCCAGGCCAAGAACATTTCACTGCTGTGTTCCAGCTACGATGCCATTACTTTCCATGATTCGGACGATATCCCCTATGAGCACAAAATTCTCATGCAGGTCCGGGCCCTCAGCCTGCAGGGCCATGTTGCCGATCCGATCTTAAACTGGAATACCATGGGTTGGGAAAACGGGGAGGCGATGAGCGTGGATGTGGTGGTGGGCGCCCATAAAATGATTAAGCTCGATGGCAGTATCCATATAATGAACAAAAGGATTTCCCTGGTGGATGATTTTTTTCCCACGCTTCAGTTCCCTTCCAAAACCGAAGGCGACTGGATCCTTATCAATTCCGGGCTGTTCAATAAAAATGTTTTTGAGCAGGTAGGCGGCTTCCTGGATTCGGTTGAAGAAGACCGCGAGTTGCGCAACCGTACGATCGGATGCGGATACTTATACTATTTTCTCGAAGAGCCTTTGCTCACGAAAATCGAAATGGACGATTCCCTGACGGTTTCTGACGATACCAATTACATAGCAGCCCGGCGGGTAAAAGACCGGCAGGAAGCCTGGCGGCGAAACAGGCTTTTCATGGAAACGCTGGATAAAAAGTCCCTCAGGCAGAAAGCCAGGGTAGAGGTGGATTTGTCCGGGATCAGGATCGACTGGGTCAGCAATCCATCGCTGCTTACGTTCAACGATAATATACCCTGTTCGAAGGGCAGTATTGATGTATTTCATCAGATCAAGCTGAACAGTTAATCTTCGGCCGCCATACGCTAATGCCTCAGCATATTCTCATTATAGATCCGGTAGCGGCCAAACCTTATACGGTGGACACGCTTCGGCGTGAACCTCTGGGCGGCACCGAATCCACCATCCTCCGTGTAGGCAGGGCCCTGTCCGCCAGGCATCATATCATGCTTGCCCAGTCGGCCCGGAACGAGCCTTCAGCAGACGGATACGGGATCCGTTACAGGCCCTATGCGTTTAAATCCCCCCGTCCTGTCATGGATTCACAACCGCCGGACACGGTCATTGTTGTGCGGGCCTATAAGACGCTGCTGCGGATCAGAAGGCAATACCCGGGTGCACGCCTTTTTTTGTGGCTGCACTGTTTTCCGGGGAAACATGGAAAGAGGCTCAATGAGGTGTGTCTGGAAACGGACACCACTATAATTACGGTTTCCGATACCCATAAGGAAGCGGTGGAAAAATTCATCAGAAAGTATCAGGAACACGGCAATTACGACCGCAAAATGGCCAGGGTCACCCGCATCTACAATCCGGTCAATGATGATCTGAAACCGGACGGCCGGGGATATGACCCGGATAAGCTTGTTTACTTCAGTTCCCCCCATAAGGGGCTGCCTCAGGTTCTGGAAACCTTTGCTTATGTGCGGCAGTTCATGCCCGGTCTTCGGCTCTATGTGGCCAATCCGGGTTATATGCGGATGAAGTCCTTCCCCCAAAGGGAAGGAGTGATCAATCTCGGGGCGTTGCCCCATGATCAGGTTATCGGCCATGTGCGCGAAGCCTTCTGCGTATTTTATCCCCAGTCCCGCTTCCGGGAGACGTTTGGCCTGGTGTTTGCGGAGGCCAATGCCGTGGGAACGCCGGTAATCGCCCATCGCATCGGTTCCACCCCGGAGATCATTGGCCATCCCGGCCAGCTTGTAGATGCTGAATGCAAAGAGGAGGTTTTGAAGACCATTATCAAATGGCGCAAATACGGCAGACCTGAGGTCTCGGCAGGCGATGGTTTTCGCTGTTCCCGGGTTGTCCAGGCGTGGGAGCGACTTTTTTCTGATCAAACCCGGAGCATACAGGTAGCGGTTGAATAATACGCCTGAGATAGGTACTGTTAAGGCATTACCGTAAATTACAGCACCCAAATATGATATAAATGAAAATCCTGTACATATTCCCCCACCCTGACGACGAATCGTTCGGTCCGGCACTGGCCATGACTGCCCAGATGAGAGCCGGCCATGAAGTCTATCTGCTGACGCTTACCCGAGGCGGGGCCACCAAAAAACGGTTCAAGTATAACCTTACGGTCGATGAGATGGGAGAGGTGCGCTACAGGGAAATGCTCGAGGTTGCAAAGGTGCTGGACCTGACCGGCCTGACCGTACTGGACCTGCCCGACAGCGGACTCAAAGAAATGAATCCCCTGGAACTGGAGCGTATCATTGAACGGCATATTGAGAAGATCAGGCCGGATATTTTGGTATCCTACACAGTTCATGGCATCAGTGGTTTTCATGACCACCTGGTTACCCATGCCGTCGTCAAAAGTGCGTATTGCCGGATACGGCAGGACCAGGATGCGACGTTTTTAAAACGGCTGGCCCTGTTTACCGTGGCCGAATCGGATGTTCCCGACAGCAAGTTTAAGCTGAATACATCTTCGCCGGAGGAAATTGACTGCATCGTGGCCGTTGATGAAACCGACATTGAAAAAAGCCGGCAGGCCCTGCTCTGCTATAAAACCTATCAGGATGTCATTGAGGAAGTCAACGTCCTTGAACGCATCGGGGATAAAGTGTTCTTCGAATTCTTTCAGGAAGAGTATGATCCGGCCGCTCCGGATCTGACCGAAGGGTTGCCGTCCGGGGGGTGACCCTGTTTCAGGCGCCGGTCAGAATGAGGCGCCGGGACGTATAGATGGCCCGCAAAAAGGGGATGCAGGGAACGGTGGTAAACATGCCCAACTCCTGGGCTAACCCCGTTTTTTCATCCAGGAACTGCAGCATTGCATCGAATCCGTTCTTCGTAAAAAGACGGTGAAACACCTGTATGGCATCCTCCGGATGGCTTCGTATAATCTGAAGCAGCAGGATATCGTATATGCGGAACCGGTAAGCCGACGGGGCATCAAAGCAGGGGATGGCACCGGCTGTTAGGCTATCCGCTATCTGCCTGCATTGTTTATGAATTCTGGTAAAGGCATAGCCGGTCGAGGGTTTCGTAAGGCCTCCGGCCGTGCCCAGGGTGATTACTCTTTCCCCGAAATCAGGCGGCCGGGTGCGACCGGCCATAGGAATGCATCCATGCTCGGAACGGATGATCTCGTACTCATCGTCCATGATCCCGAGCCTGTCCCGGATATGCATTTCAAGAGCCCGCTCATATTCCTGCTTTTCAAGCAGGTGCTCTGAAAACAATGTGTATTCGACCAGGCCATGGCGTGCACTGAAGGGAAGGGTATAGAAGAAGGTCAGCCCCTTTTTCTGAGAGGTATTGAAATCCATCAATGTCAGCTGTTCAGGATCAAGACAGTCGCGCTGTGTCCGGATCTCCCACCCGGTGAAATGCTGCTTTAAACTTAAACCGGACCGTTCATCCCCGAAACAGCTTTGAAATATATAATCGGCCTTATAGGTGCCTGATTCGGTGACGGCCGCAGGCTGCCCGGCCCCAGTGATCTCCGTCACCGCGGATGCCAGGATGTCTATGCGCGGGCATTGACGGATCTCATCGAGAATATGGTGCCGGTAATCCGTTTCCCGGATGCACCGGTAGGGGTATTGGTCCAGTGCCCCCTCAAATCGCCGGCCGAAGGCTTCGAAGGCCATCCGCCGCCAGGTCTTGCAGGCCAGGTGTGCAAAGGGCATCTCATCCCGGGTCCAGAAGCACCAGGTTTTCGAATGGGCGGGAGAAGGATCAGGCTCAATAAGCAGGATATTACAGTGCTGTGGACCGTAATGCAGCAAATGCCAGGCCATGCTTAATCCGGCACATCCGCCTCCGGCTATGATGTAATCGTATTTCATGGCTTACCAGCCTCTGACCGGTTTCCAGACCCCGGTTATGATCCCGTTCTCTTCAATTTTGTATTCGGGAAACAGCGCGGCCGTAAGGCAGGAATGGTTGGGGATGATCTTAAGGGTGCTGCCAATCGGCAGGCGGCCGTAGTCTATGGGCGATTCCTGTTCAATGATCCCGTGTTCCTGAGACAAGCCCACCAGCTGTAATTCCGGATGCCCTGTAATATAGCCATAGGTGATTCGCTCGTGCATATGAACAGCGCCCGGATCTTTGGACAGGGCCAGGGCTCCGGCATCAATGAGCAACCGGTTCCGGCCAGGATAATGACCGATGATCCGGGTTATGACAAAACAAGCCACTTCATCGAGCGTGCAGGATTGGATGTCGGCCTGGGTTTTGTCAAAGAATACATAGTTGCCGGGCCGGATCTCATTGATGTGTTCATAATGGGTGCCGTGAACGTTACCCGGAGTCGAGCCGACACTGATCACCGGGCAGGGGATACCCTGCCTGCGGAGAACCACAGCAAAAGATTCCATCCGTTTTGCTTCTTCGTGGGCAAGGTTTTTGATCTCCTGTATGGTTTTGCCTTCATAAGTATGGCCGGCATGAGCGAGAATACCCCGGAAGTCGACGTACGACGATTTATGCATGGCTTCGGCAAGGGTTACGCTGGAGGGCGCTTCCGGGTCGATTCCGGCGCGGGAAGAACCGGAATCAACTTTCAGGAAAACCGAAAATATATGGCTATTCTCACGGCCGTAATCTTCCAGGGCCGACAGAACCTGCGGATGATCCAGAAGAATATGAAAATGATCGGTCTGATGGGCCAGTTTCACCACATCCGGAAATTTATCCGGCGTTACCGGAAAGGCGTAGGTCATGTCACGGAAACCGGCCCCGGCAAAGAAAAAGGCTTCTGCAAGTGTGGAAACGGTGATGCCCCCAAAGTTATCTTCGACCTGCAGGCGGGCTCCCTCCAGGGTTTTGTGGGTCTTGACATGCGGACGAAACCCGACCCCGGCCCGCCTGCCGCGAGCGGTCATAGCCCGGATGTTTTCAACCATCTTTGCTTTATCAATAAGGAAATAGGGGGTACGCACGGTGAGCCGTAGTTATTCGCATTTTCGATTAAACCTTTTCAGGAAATCATACAGCCTTTCCGGGGCCTTGTTCAGCTTGCATTTTTTTGAAAGAAATTCTTTTATAAGTTTTTCATCCCTGTACTGCATCCGGATATCCTGATTTTCTGCTTTTGCGATAAAATCCAGAAAAGACCGGGTTTCATCAGGGGTCGCTTCGCCGTCAATTACCTTCGTAATCAGTTCCCGGGCTTTTGTTTTATCCAGATTGATCGTCATAAGTGGGTTTTCATGGTAAAATACTGCATGAAACCTTCAACGTTTATATAATTCTTAATGTTCCCTTACCAGCTGAATACCAATAATGAAAAACCGCTCGTTACCATTTTCCATATGACCGGAGGATATCCTATATTGTATTAAAAATGCACCAAAAAAATATGGAACGGGGTTCATATGCCTTATATGACAATTATTACGGGTGTTATCTTTGCCTTTTTTGCTGGATGCGCGGCGGAGAGCGATGCGCCGGCCGAAACGTCCGGCCAGAATGAATCTGTTATTTCCGAAGTATGGTACACGCTGGAAGAGGCTCAGGAAAAAACCAGCGACGACAACAAGAAAATAATGGTGTTCGTATATACCGAATGGTGCGGGTATTGCCGGCGCATGGATCGGGAGGTGTATTCTGATGAGGAGGTCATGCAAATTTTCAGTGATTATTATTACCCCGTCCGCCTCAATGCCGAGTCCGATAAACAGGTCCGGTTCAATGGCCAATCCTTTTCTGAATCGGAACTGGCACGGGCTTTCGGGGTTACTTCTTACCCGACGGCTGTATTTTTAGATGGTGAGGGTGATCCGTTTGGCTCTCAGCCCGGATTTATCGAAAAAGATATGTTTCAGGATATTTTAGTCTTTGTAGGGTCGGACGCCTACAAATCGCAAAGTTTTCAGGATTTCCAAAGGAATAAATGAATTATTTGAACCCCTCTTTTCCCCCCCTCCGCATCATCGCAGTATTATTCCTGTTGCTTCAAAGCCCTGTCTGGATGCAGGCCCAGCCGATGTCAAGTGCTGAGCGTATTGCCGTGGAGACCAGGGTTTCGGTAGATCACGTCAGGGCCGGCAGTGAATTCAAGGCGGCCGTGCTGCTGGATATCGAGGACCGCTGGCACGTCAATGCCAACCGTCCCAGCCTGGATTACCTTATCGGTACCGAATTGACGCTCGATCCCCATGAGCATTTTATCATCGCCGATATGCGCTATCCGGAACCCGAAAGCTACGCCTTTGCCTTCGCCGGCGGTGAAGAGCTGCTCGTATATGAAGGAGAGGTGCCTGTTTTTGTATCCTTTCGTGCCTCCTCTTCCCTGGAACCCGGAGAATACCTGATCGAAGGCCGGTTAAGGATTCAGGCATGCGATGACCAGGTTTGCCTGGCTCCGGCCCAGGTTCCGGTCCGCATTCCGGTAACGGTAGGGACCGCAGAACAACCGGCGCAAACGCAGCACGAGGAACTGTTCAGCCAGTATGAGTCCGGATTGACACCGGATGCGGGAGGCGATATCGCCGCGATGTTTGAGACCCGGGGCGGTGTACTGGCTTTCCTTGCCATATTTTTCATCGGTCTGGCGCTGAACCTGACGCCCTGCGTGTATCCCATGCTTTCGGTTACCGTATCGATTTTTGGCTCTCAAACCGAAAAGCGGGGAGGGGTGATCTTCTCAAAGGCCCTGCTGTATGTCCTGGGCATTGCCACCATGTACAGCGGACTGGGCGTGGCCGCCGCCCTCAGCGGAGGGCTGTTCGGGGCCTGGCTGCAGAGTCCGGCCGTATTGGCGGGCATAGGGATCCTGTTTTTTGGCCTGGCCCTCAGCATGTTCGGCCTTTATGAGCTGCAGATGCCTTACCGCATGACCAAAAGACTGGGAACCGGCAACTCCACCGGTTTTTTGGGTACGTATTTGTCCGGCCTGGTGGTCGGAATATTCGCAGCGCCGTGCATTGGCCCGCCCATCATTGCCCTTCTGGCTTTTGTAGGCACTCAGGGTGATCCTGTGTTTGGGTTCTGGACGTTTTTTATCCTTTCTGTCGGACTCGGCCTGCCTTATCTGGTGCTGGGGACATTTACGGGACTGATACAAAAACTGCCCAAATCAGGAATGTGGATGGTTTGGGTGAAAAAGGTCTTTGGTGTGATATTAACCGGGCTGGCCCTTTTTTATATTGGCCTGGCCTTATATCCCGGGTATGTTCTGTATGTGATCCCCCTCACGCTCATTCCCGGGGGTATTTACCTTGGATTCGTTGACCGGTCCGGTCAGGGTAAGCCCATCTTCACCCGCTTAAAATACCTGATAGGAGCGGGGGCTGTAATCTACGGGTTGGTCTTTAGCCTGAATCTGCAAAAAGAAGGCATGGTTTGGGAACCCTATTCGGAAGCGCGTTTCGAGGCTGCTGTTCAGGAAGGCCGTCCCGTAATCATGGATTTTTATGCCGATTGGTGCATCCCCTGCCTGGAGCTGGACAGGATGACATTCACCGATCCGTCGGTAATCCGTTCAACCGACCGCATGGTCCGGTTGAAGGTTGATCTGACCCATTTTGATTCTGAAGAGTCGGAAATGCTCAGGAGGGAATACCGTGTGGCCGGCGTTCCGTCCATCGTGTTTATCGACGAATCGGGCGAAGAAGTGCGACAGGCGCGTGTGGTGGGATTTTTGAATGCCTCAGAGTTTCTGAAACGAATCGAAATGGTGGATCCGGATTACGTGATCCCTGTTTCAGGAGATTGAAACCGTCATAGAAAATAACTCCAGGGTTCAAATTCCAGCCGGGGCACTTCGAACCGGAGGGGCTCGTTCGTAGTGGGGTGGAGAAAACCGATCCCGACGGCCCGCAAAGCCAGGCTCCCTTTCTGCCGGGTTTGATACCGGGCCGGCAGGGTAACGGACTCCCCGTATTTCCGGTCTCCCCACAGGGGAAACCCCGAAGCGGCAAACTGTACGCGGACCTGATGGGGCCGGCCGGTTATCAACTCAATATTCACCAGGCTGCAACCGTTTTTGTAATCCAGGCGGGTATAATTCAGGACGGCTTTTTTCCCATATTTTGATGATGGAGCCACCACGGCGGTGATGTTCGTCTTTGCATCTTTGGCGAGGTGGTGGGTCATGCTCCCTTTCGGAGGACATTGTCCGATGACCACGGCCTGATAATTTTTGGAGAATTTCCGGTCCCTGATCTGGTCCGAGAGCCGGGATGCGGCTTTGGATGTTTTGGCTAAGACCATGACCCCGCTTACGGGCCGGTCTAACCGCTGGACCAGCGCAAGGAATACATTCCCGGGTTTATTGTATTTTTCCCTGAGATGCAGTTTTAAATAGCTTTGCAGATCATCGTCTTTGGATTCGTCTTTCTGAGACGGCATGTTAATGGGTTTATCCACCACCAGCAAATGATTGTCTTCGTATATTATTGGAATATTCATAACGTTAAAATAGCCTCATTTATACTCAATAACGTAACCGTTTATCCCTACCGTCTCCATGCCGGTACGGCAGCGGAAGTCCGCAGCACATGAACGCATTATTAAAAGAAAAACTGGATAACCTGCCCGTGGCCCCGGGAGTGTATCTGTATAAAGATTCCGGGAACCGGATCCTGTACATCGGTAAAGCCAAACGGCTAAGGCATCGCGTGCGGTCCTATTTTCAGGAATCCCGCAACCATACGGGCAAGATCATGGCCCTGGTCAACCGTATCGTTGACCTGGAGATCATTGTCACCGATTCGGAAGCCGAAGCCCTGATCCTGGAGAACAACCTGATCAAGCAGCATCAGCCCCGGTACAATATCAATTTGAGGGATGATAAATCGTTTCCCTATATCTGCGTCACGAAAGAAGATCGTCCGAGGGTCTTTCCCACACGGACCATCATCCGGGACGGCAGCAAATATTACGGGCCCTATGACCATGTAGGAAAAATGAGGCAGATGCTGGAGACCATACGCCTGACGTTCGGGCTTTGCACCTGTGCCTGCACCCCGCGAATGGTAGACCGTTCGCGCGGGGTGCCGCGGTGGGGTAAATGTTTCGAAGAGTATTTTGAAAATTGTTCCGGTGATACCGACGCCGGGCTCTACCGCGATAGTATCGATAAGGTGTCCAGGCTTCTGAACGGTAAAACCGAGGACCTGATCCGGGAGCTGAAAGAAGAAATGCAGATCGCCTCCCAGGCCATGGAATTTGAGAAGGCGGCCGTGCTGCGTGACGGCATTGATTCCCTGCGCAAATACAGCCAGAAGATGAAGATGATCACCACCGAAGCGGTAGACCGTGACGTATTCGGCCTTGAAGTGGACCAGGAGGAGAATCTGGCTTGCGGAGTGCTGTTTAAGATCCGGGAAGGGAAAATGCTCGGCAAATATCACCGGTTGCTGAAAAATATAGAGGGCCGGAAGGAAGGGGAGATCCTTCAGACCTTTATTGAGGATTACTACACCAGCGCCGTGGCGGGGGCCAGTCCGGATGAGGTGCACATCAGCCATGAGCTGGATGACGACGAACCGCTGCTGGAGTTTTTAACCCGGGAACATCACAGGCGAGTACCCATCATCCAGCCGAAGATCGGGGAAAAAGCACAATTTATACGGATGGCCCTGTCCAATGCCAGTCATCTGCTGAAAGAGGTCCTCTTCCAGAAGCAGAATGCAGAAAAAGACCGTATTCCCCATTCGGTAAAAAGCCTGCAGCGTGACCTTCGCCTGAAACAGCCGCCACGGCGTATTGAATGTTTCGATATTTCCAACCTTCAGGGCACCGATACGGTCGCCTCCCTGGTATGTTTTGTGGATGGGCAGCCGCGAAAGAGTGAATACAAACGGTATACCATACGGACCGTAACCGGACCCGATGATTTTGCTTCCATGCGGGAGGTCATCGGCCGGCGGTACTCCAGACTGATGAAAGAAAAACGGCAAATACCCGATATGATTATCGTTGACGGTGGCAAAGGCCAGCTTTCGAGCGCGGTGGCCGTTTTAAAAGAAATCGGCTTCCTGGGGCAGACCACCCTGATCGGACTGGCCAAACGACTCGAGGAAGTTTACCTGCCCGGCATGCCGGAACCGGTCATGATCTCTAAAACCTCATCCAGTTTGAAGCTGCTGCAGCGCCTCAGGGATGAGGCTCACCGCTTTGCCATCACCTTTCACCGGCAGAAAAGAAGCAAACGCACGTTTCAAAGCGAATTGCACGGGATCGCCGGCGTAGGGGAGAAAAGTGTGGTGAAGCTGCTGTTACATTTTGGTTCGGCCAAACAAGTCGCACAGGCCGGTCTGGACCAGCTGGTGCCCGTTGTTGGAAAATCCATGGCGATAAAGATATATGCTTCCTTCCATCCCGACTAAACCGGCAGGGTATCACTTTTCGCTGATAAAAATGCGGACCCCGGCCCCGGCCATGCCGCCGAACAGACCGATCCCGCCGTCGACATTATAGATGATATTCGGAATTTCACCCGGCGAAAGAGTTGATCCTCCCAACTGGACAGACTGGGAGCGGTAGAAATCGTACACATTATCATCAATGGCATAGGTATTGATCTCATTGGGCCCGTAATAGGCTATGCCAATCCAGGGATAGCGGAGAACCAGGGCTTCATTTTCAATAACATAGTTCTCCTGATTGATAATGCCTGAATTGATGATCTCAAAGGAATTCTGGTCGTTTTCAGCATTTTGCCAGAAAGGGGTAAGTTCGAAGTTTTCCATATCCAGGGCTTTGGTCGCGAATATATAATAGCTTTGGCGGCCCGGGTAGGTGCTGGTCGAAAAGGTAACGGACAGTTGTTCATCGGATTGATAGACGGCCGAATTGCGTTCCATGTCCAATACTTCGAATGGGCCTGGTATTATGGTTTCCGCTGAGATCACCTCATCCGAATCGGGAAACGTTATTTCAAGTTCATAGGTTCTCCGGCCTTCCACTACCGTGTTATTCTGGCCGGTTTCGTAAACTCCATTTTCAAAGGGTTTCTCCTGAAGGATATAGGTAGTTTCCCTGTGCCGCCCGTCTTCATCCAGCAAATGGATGCGTACCCGGGCATCAGAGACCCCGGTCTCGCCGGGCACGTATTCCCTGTCGAATGACACGGTAGTCGTCAGCCTCACCGGTGGTATGGGCTCGCCTTCTATGAGATAGCTTTCCACGACGTACTGTTCCTGATAGTCGTCCTGGGGATAGAAATTGCAGGCGTTAAAAAAGACGGTGAACATAAAAGCAGGAAAAAGATAAAGGCCTTTCATAGTCAAAAGGTAAGGGTGTAGGTCACAGTGGGCAAAATGGGCAGCAGAGCAACCTCATCCCGTGTTATGGGATTGTCCTCGAACCGGTAGTTATAAAACCAGATATTCCTTCTCGAATACACGTTGATAACCTGCAGCTGCAGTTCGGACTCCGTCCATCCGAAGAAATTACCCTGGCGGGTAAAACCCAAATCCAGACGGTGGTAGGCCGGCAGGCGTGAAGCATTCATCCGCCCGACCACAATGGCATCGGTGAAGTTGGCCTGGCTGCTGAAGGGGTCATCCTGCATTACCGTGCGGCCCAGGGGCTCCGTATAGGCCTGTCCGGTGGCATAGCTCATGATGGCCGTGGCATTCCACCGCCGGGAGAGGGCATAACTGGCAACAAGATTAACATCATTCGTGCGATCGTATTTCGGGGGGTAATAATCATTGTTGTTGAACCCGTTGAACTGCCTCCGGGTGACGCCGAAGGTGTAGCTGGCATAGCCGCTTAACCGGCCCGATTCTTTCTGAAACAGGATTTCGAGTCCGCTTGCATAACCTTGTCCGAAACGGAAGAGGTCTTCATAGTCCCTGCCGGCCACATCGCCCGCGAAGGGATCGAGCTCGAAGAGATCCCTCATCGTCCGGTAATAGGCTTCGATCTCCAGGTTATAGTTTTCAAAAAAGGTATGTTTAAATCCGAGTACGAACTGATCACCATAGGCCGGCGCTACACCCTGGCCGGCCATCAGCCACACATCGAAACCGGAGAAGGCCTCATTGGTAATCAGGGTCAGGAACTGGTTATACCGTCCGTAGGCAGCCTGAAGCCGCATGGTGGTGGTCAGATACCGTTCTATGGAAAGGCGGGGAGCAAGCCTGAAATCGTTGTTATTGGAGAAGTAGCTTCCACGCAGGCCCAAATGGATGATCCAGAGGGGAGAGGGCCTCCAGGAATCCTGCATATAAAAAGTGGCGTACCGGGATTGGATGCGTGAGCGGAAGTTATCGTTTCCGTCAAAACGGTCATTAAGACGCAGCGTTAGGTTTCCCAGCCAGACCCCGCCCTGCACCTGATGGGCATTGCCCGGGATCCACTCAAGGTCTCCCCTGGCTGAAAAATCATAAACAAAGTTCCTGCGTTCGAAAGCGGTGCCCCCAAACTCAAAATGGGGGTAATTAAAATACTGGGAACCGGTAAAGGTAAAATTGGAGAAGACATAATTTGAGAAAATGTGCGTCCAGTTCCCGCTTACCGTCCGGTTGCCGTAGGTCAGGCTGATATCCAGGTCGTCGTCAAAGGGCAGATGGACATCGTCCTGTCCGGTATAAGCCGAAAGACTGACCCTGTTATCGTCATTTGGATCCAGATTTACTTTGGCATTGATATCGTAGAAATAAAAACTGGAGGGTATATTATCGTAGGTATTCCTCAGTACCGCCAACACCGGTTCCAGGGTGGAGCGCCGGGCAGCCAGCATGTAGGAGCCTTTGGAGTAAGGCCCTTCGATCATAGCCCGGGACGACAGCATCCCTAAACTGACCGTACCGGCTGTTTCATTGCGATTGCCGTCTTTGTTGTAGATATCCACAACCGAACCCAGGCGCCCCCCGTATTCGGCGGGATAGCCACCTTTAAAGAGCTGCACATCCTTAATGGCATCCGGATTAAAGGTAGAAAAGAACCCAAAAAAATGGGTCGGATTATAAACGGTAGTGCGATCCAGCAGGATCAGGGTTTGGTCGGGACTTCCGCCGCGGATATAGAGCCCGGAAGAAAAATCAGAGGCGGCCTTAATCCCCGGCAGCAACTGTATGGAACGAAAGACATCGGCCTGAAGAACGGAAGGAACCTCAGTGATCAGTTCGGTGCTGACGCGGGAACGCCCGATGGACTGCCTTTCCTCCCCCTCCCGTTCGGATTCCACGACAATTTCGTCCAGGACCAGTCCGGCCGGCAATAAGGCGATGTCAAGGCGGACCTGCTCCCCGGTTCCGAATTCAACTTCTTCCATATGATTTTCATAGCCCAGATACGAGAACCGGATGGCATAGGTGCCGGGGGGAATGTTCCGCAGGCTGTAGTAGCCCGAAGTATTGGTTGTTGTCCCCAGCCCGGTCCCGGTGATCAGAATATTGGCCGCCATCAGCGTCTCTCCGGTGGCGGCGTCGCTTATATATCCGTTCAGGGAGGCCTGCTGAGCCATAACTTCCTGTATGTTAAGGATGAACAGCAGGGTTAAACCGGCAAAACTATTTAGGCATGTGGCAGAAAGGTTGGAATGCAATATCTTCTTCTTTTCTTAAATTGTGTCATGTGGATGCCGTGCTTACCCGTTCATTCAATGAATAATACGAAGTTTTTTTCGTTTATTAAGATAGCAGGAGGGAAAACCAGTTTGCTCATTTTACGCTGTTAGTCGTTATATTCCTTTAAATAACCCTTGCTTACACTTATAAGTTATGAATATCGTATCAGCTATAACAGGTAAGACCCTTGTCATGGTTTTTCTTCTGGCAAACCCATTTGCTCACGCGAACGTTCAGGCCCAGAATGGGGATCAGGTGCATGTCGTCGAAGTGGAAGGATTGGTTGACAATGGGCTGCATAGCTATATCCAGCGAAGCCTCTCGGCCGCCGAATCGGAAAGTGCGGCCGGAGTCATTTTGCATATAGACACCTTTGGGGGACTGGTTGACGCGGCGGATAAGATCAGGAAAACCCTGCTGGATGCGGAAATCCCCGTTATTGCGTTTATTGATAAAAATGCGGCCTCGGCCGGAGCGCTGATCGCCCTGTCGGCCGACTCGATCTTTATGTCTCCGGGCTCCTCCATCGGAGCAGCCACCGTGGTTGATGGTGCCGGTGAAGCCGCAGATGAAAAAATGCAGAGCTATATGCGGGGGCTGATGAGGTCGACGGCCGAGGCAAAAGGACGCGATCCCAGGCTGGCCGAGGCCATGGTGGACCAGCGTATTGTCATTGAGGGGGTCATAGAGGAAGATGTCCTGCTTACACTCAGCACCAGTGAAGCGGTGGCCCTGGGACTTGCCGATGCTTCCCTGGCAAGTCTGGTCCAGGTACTCGAACACATGGGCTGGGAAGACTATGAGATTATTTCGGTCAATCAGCTCTGGCAGGAAACGGTGCTCCGCTTTTTCGCCGGTCCGGTGGTAACCAGCCTGCTCATGTTAATGATGCTGGGGGGGCTGTATTTTGAGCTTCAGTCACCGGGGATTGGTTTCCCGGGAGCCATAGCCCTCACAGGAGCTCTAGCTTTCTTTGCTCCCCATTACATAATGGGGCTGGCGAGCTGGGAGATCATCATCTTTTTTCTGGGGGTCTTGCTTTTGATTATCGAGATCTTCGTGGTGCCCGGATTCGGAATACCAGGCATCGCCGGTATTATACTTGTCATTTTCAGTTTGCTGGCCTCCATGGTGGGCAACGTCGGGTTTAATTTTCCCGAGATCCGGTACATGAGCGGACCCATATGGACCATGGTCGCGACACTGGTACTCGGAATCGCCCTGATTATCTCCCTGGCCAGGCATATGCCTCAGAGCAAAGCTTTCAACCGGCTGGTGCTGGCCAATACCACAGGGACCTCTTATGGATATACATCGGCCACTACGGTGGAAGATCTGATCGGTCTGGAGGGGGTTGCCTTATCGACCCTGCGCCCGGCGGGCACCGCATTAATTGACTCGCGCCGCATTGATGTCGTTTCCGACGGTGACTTCATTGAAAAGGGTGAAAAAATCAAGGTAATTACCTCGGTCGGCAGCCGGGTCATGGTTAGCCGGGTGAGTTGAAAAACCGTTAGCATTATCCATAAGCGGGCTTTATATTAAAGCCTTAATACTCAATTTAACCACGTTCTATATGGATCCGAATCTGTTACCGCTCGGCATTATTGGCATTATTGTCATAGCCCTGTTTGTATTTTTCTATTTTGTGCCACTCGGCCTGTGGATTACAGCCTTTTTCTCCGGGGTAAAAATATCCATATTCAGCGACCTGGTGGGTATGCGCCTCCGGAAGGTTCCTCCCGGACCCATTGTCAAGGCTGCCATTACGGCGACCAAGGCGGGGCTAAACATTGGTGTCGGCCAGCTGGAAGCCCATTTTCTTGCCGGCGGGAACGTGCAGAAAGTGGTGATGGCGTTGATCTCGGCCGACAAAGCCAATTTGGGCCTGACCTTCGAGCGTGCGGCCGCCATAGATCTGGCCGGAAGGGATGTTTTCGAGGCGGTGCAGATTTCTGTAAATCCCAAAGTTATTGAAACCCCGGCCATCACGGCGCTCGCAAAAGACGGCATTCAGGTCCGTGCCACCGCCCGGGTTACCGTGCGCGCCAACCTGGAGCGGCTTGTCGGCGGTGCTACGGAAGAAACGATCCTGGCCCGGGTGGGAGAAGGCATTGTAACGACCGTCGGTTCTGCAGACGATCATAAAGCCGTACTCGAGAATCCTGACCAGATTTCAAAAATCATACTGAGCAAGGGCCTGGACAGCGGAACGGCATTTGAGATCCTGTCGATCGATATCGCAGACGTTGATGTCGGCGATAATATCGGGGCGGCCCTGCAAACCGATCAGGCCGAGGCGGATCTGCAGGTTGCCCGGGCCAAGGCTGAAGAGAGAAGGGCCATGGCCGTTGCTCTCGAGCAGGAAAATCGTGCAAAAATCCATGAAATGCGGGCCCGGGTTGTGGAAGCGGAAGCCCAGGTGCCTCTGGCTATTTCCGAAGCCTTCAAAGCGGGCAAATTAGGGGTAATGGATTACTACAATATGAAAAATATCCTGGCCGATACGGACATGAGGCAATCAATAGCCCAGGGCAGTGAGACCAAGGCTGATGACCCCAATACGCCTTCTACCGGGGGCGGCAGGGGAAAAAGAAAATAGGGGTTAAAATAAGTTATATAAACTGACGTTTTATTAACTATAGTGCCAATTGTTCTTTGTATATTAAATACTGTATTTGGGGGTGAAACTGGCTTCGACGGGTTGAGTACAATCACAGGTTGCGTGTCGAGTTTTTCTCAGTGGTTCTTGTAAAAACTGTTGAGGCAAACGTAAATGCCAACAATTACGAATACCGAATGGCTGCTTAACAGCCCCATTCCGTTCACCCGGTTGCCTGCTTATTGGCGGCTGGTACGAACGTCGATAAAAATAAGCTAGTGTGAATTTGTGATTGGCAAATTTACATGAAAACTTACCAATCTAATCTGAAGGCGCTTGTTGCCTGGCTAACCTTCAGGTGAAAATCTAAAAGCAACTATGCATGTAGACGCTTGTAGGTTTACCATCTCGGACCCGGGTTCGACCCCCGGCACCTCCACACTAAGCCTTGTAACCAGTTGTGTTGCAAGGCTTTTTTGTTTTGGGTAATATCATAGGTACTAACAAATCATCAGATAAACTATTTTTGAGTGCGAAAGAAGTAATTTTTTTGAAGCACCACTTCTACTAACCAACTTTTCTTAGCTCTTCCGCGTGCATTACTTGTGGTTTTTTTATTAAGCCGGTGTTTACCCTGGGTAGGCATCGGCTTGTTTGCAAATTATGTAAAGATTATTTGTTACATAAAAGCAACACCAAAGACCTTTTCAGCCAGACTATCTATTAACCTATCGAACGCTTCGACTGTAAGCGAGTTGTGGTGGTTATTACGAATAATTTCTTCATCTTTAACTATACCAATGAGCTGCAATCTCACTTGTGTTTCCTTTGTGAGCGGTTTTATAGTATCACCATCTCTTAGATTAAATGAAAAGCGATCTTGACTATTGCTACTCGTAAGCATTGCACAAATATAATATCTCTCTTGAAGATAAACTTCGTTAGCAGATATAATTACCGCGGGATGCGCGTTACCCTCAAAATGAGCTTCAATGATTTGCCTTTTCTCGTAAGGCATTTACAATTATTTTATGATTATGGGATATGAGCCCCCCTTTTAGATGTTCCCGGGTCTGAATGGAGGGTGCATTTTTAAAAATGGCAGTATGGAGTCTTGCTTCTGTTCGATTTGTTAACCTAATCAAATATCGCAAATTCTTACGTACATCTAGAAAATAATCAATATTAGCCAGTTTTTTATCTTGTTTATAGAGAAATTTTTGAATATCAACTATATCAGGGTAAAGATCTTCAGCTTTCTTTGCATCCAAGTTTTCTGCAATCCCATATAGCTTTTTCATAATACTTGTTAGCTTATCTATGTTGGACTCTAAAAGACCTTTCAGTGTCTGGTTAACTTTTTCCAATGGCTTGATTAATAAGTATAAGACACGAGAAGCATAATAGTTAATCGTTATTTGGAACCTTATGGGCCGAATTTTGAATCCGATATGAGCTAGGGCTGTTGACATAATAATTCAAAATAGTACAAATTTCTGTAAATGCAAGTTTTCATTATTGTGCTTTTTGCCCATAAACCGGCTTTCATATTTCCCCTGTAACGCACGATCTCCCGGAATAGGTAGGGCAGGATCAAAACTGTGGTTACCCTCACTTTTGCTTTAATGTGGGGGTAAGCGTCTCATAAGAGGCTGTTATTATTATTTATTTCAAGGGTGTAAATCGCTTTATATGGGTACTTTACCCAATTTCTTTACGGTCTTTGTTCCTCTGATTCTTTCTCGATCGGTTCTTCAAAAAGCTTTTCCATTGCATTTTATTTGTTCAATGGTAAGCTTATCCTTTTTAGTCTTGGTCATTTTAACCGTGTATTCGATCACATCCAGCCTTAAATCTGTATTTAGGTGCTTATGTGTCCTTCGATATATGGTTTTGATATGCTCTACATTATTAGCAATGGTGTTGTTCACATTCTTATAGGGCTTGTTTTTTTGTTATACAGCGGGCGATTTATGCAATTTTTGAGCCGTTTGATCGTCGGTGATCAATACATCGATCAAGCCACCCATCAGGGCCCCTTTTATAGAAGGACCTTTTTCTGCTCCTCCGGCTATGCCCACTACCGTATCCACATTCAGTAATTCCTCCCGGGTGATCCCAATAACCAGATCCTTGAACCGGGTCTCCACGGCTTTTCCATCCTCGTCAAAGAAGTTCAGGCCAATATCACCCACAGCCCTGGATTCCAGGATTTCCTGCCGGAGTACGGAAGAAATTTCATAATTATCTCTGGTAAGTACCGGATTGGTATGCAAAGCGCCTATGCCTACATAAGCCGTATTTATCTCGTTGAACAGGTTTAAAGCGGATTTAACCCGCCGGTCAGATAAAAAGACCTTTTTGGTTTCTGTACTTTCGACTATGCCGGGAGCCGGCAGCAGGGTTAGGGTGCTGTCAAGAAGCTGCGAAAGACGACGGGAGATATCCGTAGCATGGGCTTTGGCTTCTGGCGGACCCACACCTCCCAGGGCTTGTACGACCTGAAGGTTACGGGTATGCTTTGGCTGCATGGATTCAACCATGGCCTGCAGGGTCGTCCCCCAGGTAACTCCTAAGATATCGCCTTCTGCGACCGTGCGGTGAAGGTATCCGGCTGCAGCTATGCCGAGTTGTCGCTGCAGGAGGCGGTTATTAACGGAATCGCCGGAGGCATCGCTGTCAACGATCAGAACTTCTTTTAATCCGTATTGGTCTTCCAGCAGAGCTTCCAGGTCGACGAAATTATTGTCGGGAAAGGCAATAGATATCCGGACAATGCCTTGTTCACGGGCCTGTTTTAAAATTCTCGATACCTTGAGCCGGGATATTTGCAGACGATCGGCAATGGTCTGCTGTTTTAGATTCTGATCATAGTACAGCGAGCTTACCTTGCTGGCAAGGCGAAGGTCTATTGGGTCATTCGGTCTGGGCATACCCTTCAGGAAATTAGAACTACTTAAAAAACCAGTTGACTTTATAAAGCATTATTCTAATTTAGAATAAGCATTTGTTCATTAATGAACAAATGAACATTAACGGCGATTATCCGGTTCCTGCAAATAGCCCGGGTAGCGCTTTTATGTTGGATTTACCCTGTTTTAAACGGTCGAATACGAGTAAGTCTAAACGGAGGAATTATGCGTATGAGGGCAAGTCGCTCAGAGTCGGGCAATCAGAGTGCAATCGATTACAGTCAAAACGGTTCACACATCCTGGATGCGGACAAGGAGACTTTTAATTATCTTTTTTCCCTGTATTACAGACAGCTGTACCATTACGGATTTAAAATTACGGCTAATGAAGAACTGGTCAAGGATTGCATTCAGGAGCTTTTTCTGGTCTTATGGAAAAAAAGACAAACTATAAATGAGATTAAGTGCATCCGGGCCTACCTGATAAGTTCACTTCGCCGCATGGTGTTCAGGCAGCTAAAAAAGCAAAGAAATTCCTATGAACGGGATCGTTCCTATATTGACAGCTCTTTCAGCGATACGGTTGACCTGGAGAATCTGGCTGATCATTTCGAGACGAAACCGGAATGCAGGAAAAGGCTTTCTGATGCCATAAACAGCCTGAGCAACAGACAGAAGGAAGCCGTGAATCTGAAGTTCTATGACGGGTTGAATAACCGGGAAATTGCCTGTGTGATGGAAATTAACCTGCAGAGCGTATACAATCATATATCTGAAGCCGTCCGGCAGCTGCAGGGATTGATCGGACGTTAAGAATCGGTCAACACATATTAGCTTTTTATAATATCTATTGTATTGAGTATATTGGAACGGGTAAGTTTGGATTATAGAATACAATTGGAAATGATACAGCGCGCATTTAAAATGAAACTGAAACCCGGCAACATCGGGGAATACAGGGAAAGGCATGATCAGATCTGGCCGGATCTCAAGGCCGCTTTAAAGGAGGCGGGTGTATATGATTACCGGATCTGTTACGACGGTGACACCCACACTCTGTGGGCTATGCATAAGCTCAAACAGGATCATACTTCCGATCGGCTTCCGGATTTACCGGTTATGAAAAAATGGTGGGATCACATGAAGGACATCATGGAAGTCAATCCTGATAACTCCCCGGTTGTCACTCCGCTGGAGACCGTATTTTATATGGAGTAAGCCCATGAAAGCCAGATCCTGTTATATTCCTGTTTTCGCTCTCTGTGCCGGCCTTCTTGTCAGCTGCTCGGGTAGTGGCGACCTGACGGACACGGCAGCGGATAACCGGGTCGTGAACCTTGTTCCGTTAGCAAAAGGATATGCGAAAACGGCCGTCAATGTCACCATTTTCCGCCGCAATTCGGTATTTACCCACGAACAAAGCCAGTATGCGGCCTATTATGATCCGGAAGGCCACCTTATGCTGGCCAGACGGGAACTGGGCGATACGACCTGGAAAATTCACCAAACCCAATATGCAGGCAATGTGCGTGATGCCCACAATTCCATCAGTATCATGGTGGACGGGGCCGGCTATCTGCACGTTTCCTGGGATCACCATAATCATCCCCTGCGGTATGCGCGAGGCCTCAGGCCCGGCTCCCTGGAACTTGGGCAGCGCGAACAGATGAGCCCGGCATCGGCCGGGCACCGGGTGACGTATCCGGAATTTTACCGCATGCCGGACGGCGATCTGCTGTTCATGTACCGTCATGGCGGTTCCGGAGATGGGGCTCAGGTGCTGCATCGTTATGATGTCAGCGAGGGATCATGGAGTTTACTGCACGAACAGCTTATTGACGGACAGGGCAGGGTCAATCCCTATTGGCAAACGACCATTGATGAGGCCGGCACCCTGCACCTTTCATGGACCTGGCGGCGGAACCCGGGAGTGGAAAGCAATCATGATATGGCTTATGCCCGGTCAGGGGACGGCGGCCGGACCTGGGAAAGATCGGATGGGGAAGAATATGAACTGCCCATTACACCCGGGACAGCTGAATATGCATTGCGTATACCGGAAAACTCGGTCATGATGAATCAGACATCCATGGCCGCCGATTCCCGGGGAAACCCGTACATTGTCAATTACTGGCGGCCGGAAGGCAGCGAAGTGCCCCAATACCACATTGTTCATCATGACGGTGAAAGCTGGCAGGTTTCCCAGTTGGGCCACCTCACCCAGGCTTTTGATCTGAGAGGCGGAGGATCCATGGCCCCGCCCATTTCCCGTCCGCAGATAGCCGTGGATACCTCAGGTGAACAGGACCGGGCCTATGTGATTTTCCGAGCTGAAGAGCGGGGAAGTAAAGTTTCTGTGGCCATCAGCAATAACCCTGAGCTGGGTGAATGGTCGGTTATAGATCTGGCAGACCTGCCGTTAAGGTCCTGGGAGCCCAGCTATGACACCTCTTTATGGCAGCGTGAGAAAAAGCTGCATCTATTTGTTCAGCAGGCCGGCCAGCTTCCCCACGAAACGCCCGATGAGGACATGGAGCCCCAGATGATCTATATACTGGAGTGGGATCCTGCAAGGCAGGCTGAATAATCATGAACGGCGAACATAACCTGCAATACGATATACGATTTTTATGGCTTATGTGCCTGATAGCCGGGATGGGAGGTTTCCGGTTCGGGTATGATTGGGTGGTCGGCTGTATCGCTGGGGCTAAACATTGAACGGGAACTGATGGACGAAGAGGTTCCTGTTGAAGATTAAATACAAAACCCAATATTATGAATGCCTTTAAACGGACGATTTTGACAGGCTTTTCGCTCTGCATCGGATTCATGCAGCTTAATCCTTCCCTGCTGCATGCCCAGCACACCCAGGATCTGTGGCCGGAAGCCCAGGGGTCAGAAATTCCCGAAGCGGACAAACCCACGTTAACGGTTTATTTTCCCGAAAAGGAAATAGCGAATGAATCCGCCGTAATAATATTGCCGGGCGGCGGGTACACCAATCTGGCTATGGAAAAAGAAGGCTACCGGGTAGCAGAGAGGTTTAACCGGATGGGAATCACAGCCGTTGTTTTAAAATACAGGCGCGGCGTGAACTACCGTCATCCCGTTCCGTTGATGGATGCCCAAAGGGCCATCCGGACGGTGCGCCATCATGCCGTGCAATGGAATATTGATCCGAACAGGACGGGCATCCTTGGTTTTTCCGCCGGCGGTCATCTGGCATCCACGGCCGGAACTTTTTTTGATGACGGAGACAGCGGATCACCGGATGAAATTGAGCAACAGAGTTCCCGCCCTGATTTCATGATTCTGGTCTATCCGGTAATTTCAATGGTGGAGGATTATACCCATGCCGGTTCCCGTTTTCATCTGCTGGGTGAAGACCCCGATCCGGCCTTGCTGGATTCCATGTCCAGCGACACCCGCGTCACAGCTCAAACCCCGCCCGCCTTCCTGATCCACGGAACCAATGATCAAGCCGTACCTGTTGAAAACAGCCTTAGCTTTTACAGGGCATTAAAAAATGCTAACGTGCCTGTGGAGATGCACTTGTACGAAAACGGTCCCCACGGGTTCGGACTGGCTCCGGATAACCCGCTGCTGTCAGGATGGCCCGGTTTATGTGAAACCTGGCTGAGGAACAGGGGCCTGCTGGACTAAAGAAATACAACATGGGAAGGCTATTACATTTTCATTAAAAATATAGTAGATTCAGGAAGCGACCGTCTCTTAGCGGACAGGGGAGTAACGTAACCGGGAGACCCATTTTTTTGAATATTAATCTATAATTTGATGCTATGAATGATAATAACTATCCTAAACTGCACAATGCCGCCTGGCCTGGTGTAGTAGGGAAAGGCTCGGAAGAAGAGCCTTTCATCACTTTAGATACATTACTGGACTTAACGGCCGCCGCTGAGGTAGACGGGGAAAAATTTGATGGCATTGACCTCTTTCTTTATGATCCTCATGTGGACATTGATATTTCTGACGACGGGATTAAGAAACTTGCCGAAAAGGTAAATGAAAGAAATCTTAAGATCGGCAGTGTCGTATCACCGGTGTGGCCGGATATCGGGGGCGGATCGGCCATGGGCAGTACCGAGGAGCGCAACAAATTCAAAGATCAGGTAAAAAAAGCTTGTAATATTACCAAAAAACTGGAGGACCTGGGTGTTCGTTCCTATGGTGTTGTTCGAATTGATTCGGCCACCGATGTTGAAACCTGGGCACAGGATCCCAAGGGAAATACCAAAAAAATAGCCGAAACTTTTCGTGAAGCATGCGATATCGCTGCAGATTACGGGGAAAAACTGGCAGCCGAAGGGGAGATATGCTGGGGTGGGATGCATAGCTGGAAAACCATGATCGATACCCTGGAAGCAGTGAACCGTCCCAATATTGGTTTTCAGGCTGATATGTCTCACACGCTGATGTACCTGTTGGGGTACAACTGGCCGGAAGACCGCATTTTGCCGAAAGATTTCCAGTGGGAAGATCGCGCCGCACTGAACGAGGGATTAAAAACAATGACCGAAGCTCTGAGACCGTGGACCATTGATTTCCATGTGGCCCAAAATGATGGTTCTGTGTTTGGTTCCGGAACCCATGAAAAAACCGGACGGCACTGCCTGGCAAGCGACCCGGGCGGGAAGCTTGACATTTCCTCTGATTCCAAATATTGGCTTCGTGATGAAAACGGGAACGTAACAAAAGCGTTCAGGCATATTTGCTGGGACGGTTGCATGTTCCCCAATGCGGTTATGACCAAGCCGAAAATATGGAATGATATCCTCGCGGAAATGGTCAAGGTCCGTAATGCACATGGCTGGTATGAAGCCGGCTAATCACCAATTTTGTATTTCCATTAAACTATTAATACCAGAACGAGAGTGATATGAAAAATAAAAAAGAACTACGAATTGGGTTGATCGGCTGTGGTTTCATGGGGCGGACCCATACGAACGGGTACAAACGGATCGGGGACTTTTTTCCGGAACTGGGTTACAGGCCTGTTCTTAAAGCGGTTTGTTCGCGTACAGAAGATAAAGTCAGGGCCTTTGCTGAACAATGGGGTTATGAGTCTTATGAAACAGACTGGAAAGACCTTGTCGCCCGGGACGATATAGACGCCGTGGATATCTGTACGCCCAATAACATGCACGCCGAGGTTGCCATCGCAGCGGCAGAAGCCGGGAAAATGATACTCTGTGAAAAGCCGCTGGCCCGTACCGTTGCAGAGGCTCAGCCTATGGTCGACGCCGTTGAAAAGGCGGGGGTCAGCAATACGGTCTGGTACAACTACCGACGAATCCCGGCCGTATCCCTGATCAAAAATATCGTTGAATCTGGCAAACTGGGCCGTATATTCCATTACCGCACCAATTTTCTTCAGGATTTTACCATTAATCCCGATGTGCCCCAGGGAGGGGAGGCTTTGTGGCGGCTGGATAAAGATTCGGCTGGATCGGGGGTGACGGGTGATCTCCTTGCCCATTGCATTGATACGGCCATGTGGCTGAACGGGGGGATCAAGGATGTCTCGGCCGTTACCGAAACGTTTGTCAAAGAGAGGGTTCATCAGGATACAGGTAAAATGCAAAATGTCAGCATCGACGATGCCTGTCTTTTTCATTGCCATTTTGATAACGGGTCTCTGGGCCTTTTTGAAGCCACGCGCTATGCCCGCGGCCATAAAGCCCTGTATACCCTGGAAATTAATGGAGAACATGCTTCCCTGCGCTGGGATCTTCATGATCTGAACCGTCTGGAGTACTTTGATCACGGCGACGAGGCCCATGTACGCGGCTGGCGGTCCATTCATGTTACCGATGGCGGCGACCATCCCTATATGGATAAATGGTGGGTTCCCGGCCTGAGCATTGGCTATGAGCATACGTTTGTTCACCAGGCGGCTGATTTTTTTAAAAGCCTGGAGACGGGTGAACCGTGTTCACCCACCTTCCGGGAAGCGCAGGAGACACAGAAAGTTTGTGAAGCCGTACTCAACTCAGCCGCTTCCAGAAGCTGGGAAGATACCGGTGTGAAATGGCAGCTCTCCGGCTCTGAGGTTTAAGCCACATCATGCACATAAAACTCTAAAACGTGGACCGCGATAAACCTGTTAAGGGGAACCCTCTGATCTCTTCCGGTCAATGGTCAAATAAAATAT
Organism: Balneolales bacterium; assembly: GCA_040905685.1. Taxonomy (GTDB): domain Bacteria; phylum Bacteroidota; class Rhodothermia; order Balneolales; family Natronogracilivirgulaceae; genus JBBDMU01. The sequence continues at coordinate 36,124 of JBBDRB010000105.1, forward strand.
CCAACCACAGTCAGCTGGGAGGGATAGAGACTTCTGTAATTGACAATGGTTGGGGCAATGGGTGCCGGATTGCGTGGATTAATACCGGCAGCGGTTTACGTTTTAAAGTGGTCCTTGACCGGGGCATGGATATCGCCGAGGCCTTTCACAACCAACACAGCCTGGCCTGGATAAGTCATCTGGGGGTAACACCACCGAATCCGACCGCCACGAAAGGCACTAACTGGCTGAATTCATTTGGCGGTGGTTTACTGACCACCTGCGGACTGACGCATGTAGGCGGGCCGGAAAAGGATGAATTCGGGGAAAGGGGCCTGCACGACCGGGTCAGTCACATACCGGCCCACATTGAGTCTGTCATTCAGCCGGATCTGAAGAATGATAAGCTGGAAATGAGCCTGACCGGCAGGATGATCCAGTACACAACCTTTGGTACCCAGCTGGAACTCAAAAGGACGATCTCGGCCAGGCTGGGGGAGCCAACGATCTCCATTCACGATGTCGTCACCAACCTGGGCAATACCATGGCACCGCATATGCTGCTGTATCATTGTAACTTTGGGTGGCCTCTGGTGGATGAGGGCACGGAAATCCTATGGGAAGGTGATCTTGCGGTTCCCAATGACCCAAGCCGGAACATCTTCAATGACCAGAATGATTACAGAAAATGCCCTCCGCCTTTGGATGAGCATGAGGGTAGCGGAGAAGCCGTAGGGTTCATTGATATTGAGTCGGATTCGGAAGGTGTCTGTGAATGCGGTCTGCTGAATTCATCAATCGGGCTGGAAGTGATTCTCAGGTTTCGGAAAAGACAAATGAACTGGTTGACTAACTGGCAGCATTGGGGAAAAGATGAATACGTCACGGCCCTTGAACCGTGTACTCATCCCCCTATAGGGCAGGCGGCTGCACGTAAAAACGATACACTGCTGATGATGGAACCCGGCGAGAGCAGAAGCTATGACATTGAACTGACGGTAAACTAATATTAAACAAAGAGTCTATGGAAAAAGTAAAAATGAATACAGCCCTGAATGCATTGGAACAAGGCAAAGGAATTTTAAGGTTGGCCCCCAACTGGGTTCCCCGCTCGTTTTGCGTGCCCGGACGAAGAATCAAATTGCATCCGGATGATTATTATGCACTGGGTGGAGAGCGTGGAGGCATCGACGAACGATGGTTTTCTTCCACAACGCCTGCCGACAACGGACCTTTAACCGGAAAAAATGAAGGCTTGAGCGAGGTCGTATTTGAAGATAACGGGAAAACGGAGCGTATTCTTCTTAGCGATGCCGTTGATGAGCTCAAAGGGGAGCTGGTAGGCGAACAGCTTTGGAAGAATTTCAAGGGCTGGCCCATGTATTCCAAATTCTTTGATAACAAGGGTGCGTTGCCTCACCATGTCCACCACAGGGATGAACATGCCCGGCTTACCAACCAGAATGGCAAACCCGAAGCGTATTTTTTCCCTCCCCAGGTAAACAACCATGGCGGCGATTACCCTTACACCTTCTTTGGACTCAATCCGGGAACCACAAAAGATGAGCTGATGGAATGCCTGGTAAATTTCACCAAAGGGGATAACAAAATCACCAATCTGTCCCAGGCCCAGAGACTGCAGCCTGGTACGGGATGGGATGTCCCGCCGGGATTGCTTCATGCTCCGGGCAGCCTTTGTACCTATGAGCCTCAGAAAGCTTCCGACGTTTATGCCATGTACCAGTCGCTGGTCGGAGATTCCATCGTGCCGGAGGAATTACTCTGGAAGGATACCCCGAAAGACCGTGTTGGGGATTTTGAATTTTTGATTGAACTGCTGGACTGGGACCTTAATGTCGACCCTAACCAGCAAAAGAACCGGTTCATGAACCCGAGACCGGTAAGACCTCTGGAAGAAATGAAGGGGGAAGGGTATATTGAAAACTGGATTTGCTACAAGTCGAAAGATTTCAGCGCCAAAGAATTAACGGTGTTGCCCGGTGCAACGGTAACGATCAGGGACGCCGGTGCCTATGGAATGATCATGATGCAGGGTCACGGAAAGATGGGGGCCTGGGATATAGAAACGCCATCACTTATTCGTTTCGGACAGCTTACGAACGATGAATACTTTGTAAGCGAAAAAGCAGCCGTTGAGGGGGTAAGGATAATTAATAACTCCCTGACGGATCCGATCGTTATGCTGAAGCATTTTGGTCCGGATAATCCTGATTTATAAAACTACCTGAATAAAAAAAGAGCCTCCCCCAAGGAAGGCTCTTTTTTTGTGGATCAATAAGTGCCCAGGCTTACACTTTATCAGCGGGCCGTTTTTCGAGTACTTCAATCTGATATCCGCCCTTGCTTTTATCTTTGTAGTACCAAACCATAAAGACAATAGCCACCAGGAAGGCAATCGGGGCAACCCAGAGAAAAGACATGCGTCCACCGTAGTTATCGGCCGGACGCAGAATAGAGAAGGCCTCTTCAATCAGGGCTTCTTCCTGCTCAAGGCCGGTGTCAAGCAAAGCCCTCAGGGCATTTCCGGTAATATTGCCACCCAGCTCATGGTTTGTCCGGTAATAGGAAAGAGCCTCCTCGGCATAATCAAGGGCATGCTGCACATCGGCCGCACGATATCCCAGGGCGGCCAGTGCCGATGGGTCATTTGCAGCATTTTCTGCTGTTTGAATATAACCGGGGAAACGATCTTCGACCTGTTCAAGTATGGTTATGGTTTGTCCTTCGGGCAGGGCGTCCGGTAAATAACGATCGGCAATTTCGCCCATAACTCCGTTTGATGTTCCGGCTGCAGCCAGTCCGACGCCGACAAGGAGAACGATACCCAGGGAACCGGCTTTTGGAAAACGCTCACTCATCAGCCCAACCATAGTGGGCATAAAAAAGGCCACCCCGCCTGCAAATACCGTTGCGGCTATCATCAGGGGAAAAAGACCGGTTTCAATGAAACTGAACAGGAGAAGTCCGAAACCCGTCAGAAATGATGCGCCGAGCAGCATACCGGTGGGAGAGAACTTTTCGACAAAGGTTGCGGCGAATAACCTTAAAACCATCATCAGGCCACTTATCCAAACAAGCACCAGGATACCATGAACTCCGGCTGCCTGCAAAACTTCAGGGATCCAGCGCATGGGGCCTAACTCAAAAGAAAGGGTGAACATCATCAGGAAGATCATTCCTAAAACCAGGGGATTGGTAAAGGTATACCTGAACAGTTCGCCCATTGGAATACCAGCCTGTTCTGTTTCCGTTTTTGGAAACTTTTCAGGAAGCAGCAGAAAACCGTAAATAATGACCGGTATATAGATGATGGCGATCTGGAGGGTCCAGTGCCCGATATTAATGCCGCCAATTACGCCAGCCTGTACCATCAGCCATCCGATAAGCCCCCCCAGCACCATCCCGCCGGGAAAGAAGGCATGGAAATGATTCAATTTGGTTGTTTTGTTATCTGGAAAAAGGGCAGGCACCATAGGGTTCCCGGCCACCTCGATCAATCCGTTACCAATGCCAAATCCGATAGCGCCGAGAAACAATATCCAAAAGCCAATAGGTTCACCGGCAAATGGAAAAGCAGCCAAAAATAGCGTTATTCCAATAATGTGACCCAGGAAAGCTCCAATGGTTGCTTTCTTTAATCCAAAGTTCTCGAGGAAAGGGCCGATCACAAGCAATGAAATGGCCATACCCCAGAGGGCGGAACCTCCAATGTATCCCACATGGGCATTGGTTAAAATAAATTCCGTCTTCAGTTGATACAAAATATTACTTACCAGAACAAACGAGGCTCCGGTAGGTATTATAGCCAGACATATCCCAAAAAATAGCTTCTTTTTGTTAATGTCATTTGAGGATGATGCGGATGTGTTCATAAAAGATGACCTTTCAGTTTAAGTAAGTAAAAAGCATTTTCGTGAAATGTGGAAGCTCATTCACAAATAAAGATGTGTGAAAGCGTTTCCCGAGAAGAATAATGAATTATAAATTCATTTAATAATCCTTTTTTCTGGAGTTAAAAAGGTTGAATGCTAATCCTTAAGAGCATCTGAATTACCCTTTCTACTCAAAATTTATTTTTTCCGCCACCTTTTCTTCGGGTAAGCTGGCATGGTATAATTGAGGTAATTCAAACTTTTTTATTTATATCAACATAAAATTTATATTTTCTGAAAATTATGATCGGGCATTTAAAATAAGACGGGACAATATGAAGAATGACATACGAAAGAAAACAGGATGGACTGAAAAACTGCATCTACCCATTTTAGCTGTGATCCTGTTTTTAAATGCACCGTCAGCGGTCGCTCAACAGGGGGAACAGTGGATATCCTTTGACCCTGAGGAGAAAAGCAATGGAAAGCATATTGTGCTGATCAGCGGAGATGAAGAATACCGTTCCGAAGAAGCCCTTCCAATGCTGGCTAAGATCCTGACCCGTCATCATGGGTTTAGGACCACGGTGCTGTTTGCCATTGACCCTGAGACCGGGGCCATTAATCCCGATAACCAGAACAACATCCCCGGCTTGGAACACCTTGCCTCCGCCGATCTCATGGTACTGTTTACCCGGTTCCGCGAGTTGCCCGACAGCGAGATGAAGCATATTGTGGAATATATCAACAACGGCAAACCGATTGTAGGCATGCGAACGGCCACGCATGCATTCGGTTACAGCAATGATTCCGGCAGCCCATATGCAAAATACAGTTATAACAGCAACACAGAAGGATGGGAAGGTGGATTTGGCAGACAGATACTGGGTGAAACCTGGATCAATCACCATGGCGTCCATGGCCGGGAAGGTACCAGGGGCTTGATTGACGGGGTAAAGAAAAAAAAGAATCCCATCCTTTCCGGGGTAACCGACATCTGGGGCAATACCGACGTGTATGGGGTCAACGAGCTTGAAGGGGATCACGAGGTACTGGTATGGGGCCAATCAACAAACGGTATGACGCCGGAATCTCCTGTTATTTGGGAAAAATCCATTATGCCTGTTGCCTGGACCCGGAACTATACCAGTGAAAGTGGCCGAACCGGCAGGGTATTTACAACGACTATGGGAGGGTCCCAGGATTTGAAAAGTGAGGATTTGCGCAGATTGCTGGTCAACGCCTGCTACTGGGCAACGGGTATGGAAAATGAGATCCCTGAAAGGGGCAATGTGAACTTTGTCGGTGAATACGACCCCATTATGTTTGGGTTCGGCGATTTTAACAAAGGCCTGAGCCCCTCCGACTATAAATAAACCGCAAGCCTGTTACGGACTTCGTGCATAAAGGGGGCTGCTTTAAAAGCATGGAACTTATTTTTTGGTATATTCAGTCAGGTATAATTTCTTATTAAAAATAGTTAAAGATGATAAAAGTAGGATTTAATTTACTGGCCTGGTCAGCCGTACTGACCGACGAACTGAAGCCTGTCATTGAAAGGATAAAAAGAATTGGATATGATGGGGTTGAATGTTTTGTGGGTATATCGGATGATAAAGCCTACAAACGGATTGGAGCACATGCAAAAGACCTGGGGCTGGAAGTGTCCTGTGTAATGGGTCTGGGCCCCGATGAAAATCCAATCAGCCCGTCCAAAGCAGTAAGGAAGAAAAGTGTGGAGCGGTTAAAGGTGCTGATAGATCAGACCGTTGAAATGGATGGGAAACTCCTCTGCGGACCCATGCACTCCGCCTTTGCGACTTTTGCAGACAAGGCGCCCGATGAACAGGAATACGAATGGAGTGCGGAAGTGCTGAGCCAGGCCGGTGATTATGCCGCTCAGGCCGGCATCATACTGGGCCCCGAGGCCATTAACCGGTTTGAATGTTATTTATGCAACACCATGGACCAGTTGCTTGGCCTGATGCAGCGTGTCGATCATCCAAACGTCAAAGCTCACTTCGATACCCATCATTCCAATATTGAAGAAAAGAGCATGTCCGGGGCTATACATAAAATAGCACCTTATATCGGCCATGTTCACATCAGTGAAAATGACAGAGGCACTCCGGGAGAGGGGCAGGTACTGTGGGATGAGGCTTTTGCCGCCCTGGCTGATATAAAATATGATAACTGGCTGACGATCGAAGCGTTCACGCGCATCGACCCTGATTTTGCCAATTCCATAAACGTCTGGCGGGAATATTCCAAGCCCTGGGATGTGGCAGAGAAAGGCTATTCCTTCATTAACGAAATGCGCGCCAAGCACGGCATGTAATTCGTCTTTTATTCAATAATCATCTATGACAAAAATAAATAATTTTCTGCTGAACCTAACGGGTCTCGTGATCCTCGGGCTATCTATCCAGCATTGTTCCCCCCCGGAGGCTGCATTGCCTGTTAAAGACGGCTCGCGCATCGTATTGATTGGCAATAATCTCGGCTCCAGAATGATGAATTTCGGGCATTTTGAAACGGAAATGCAACTCCGTTATCCCGGCGATTCCCTGTTCATCCGCAATATGAGCATTAGTGGCGATACGCCGGGTTTCAGGCCCCATGCGTCCCGGAACTCGCCCTGGGCTTTTCCGGGAGCGGAACAATTCCAGACCGAATTGGCTACGGAATCCGGTAGCGAAGGACATTTTCCGACACCGGATGAATGGCTTGAAGAGCTAGAGCCGGATGTGATCATAGCGTTCTTTGGATACAATGAATCGTTTCAGGGTGAAGCCGGTCTGGATAATTTCAAGGGTGAACTGGAAGCCTTCATTCAGCATACGTTAAGCCGCAACTACAACGGAGAGTCCCCGCCCCGGCTGGCGATTGCATCCCCGATAGCCTTTCAGGATCTTTCGGATACCTATGACCTCCCGGACGGCATTCGGGAAAATGTCAACCTTGCCATGTACACCGAGGCCATGAGAGACGTTTCGGCGGGATATAATGTGAAATTTGTCGATGCATTTACCCCTACGAAAGCATGGTTTGAAAACAGTGATGAACACCTCACCATGGACGGCTCTCAGCTTAACGATGAAGGGTACGCCCGGTTCTCGGAACTGCTGGCCGATCAGATTTTCGGCCGGGCGGATGCCGTGGACGAAACCCACCGGGAACTGGTGCACACGGCCGTTCTGGAAAAAAACTGGATGTGGCATAATGATTACAAGATCCCCAATGGGGTTCATGCTTACGGGCGCCGTTTCGACCCTTTCGGACCGGACAATTACCCGGCTGAAATTAAAAAGATCCGGGAAATGACGGCCCTGAGAGATCAGGCCATCTGGAAGGCGCTTAAAGGAGAAATAATGGATCTAAGCCTTGCCGATCAGCAAACGAGTGAACTCCCACCGGTAGAGACCAATTATAATCCCGACCGGCACGGCAACCTGGAATACCTGTACGGCCAGGATGCGCTTGATCAGCTTAAGGTGCCACCGGGCTATCAGATCGAATTATTCGCATCGGAGGAAGACTTTACTGAGCTAGCGAACCCCGTTCAACTGTCCTTCGATAACGAAGGACGCCTGTGGGTGGCTACGATGCCGAGTTATCCTCATTACAGGCCTGGCGATACGAGGCCTGATGATAAGCTCATCATCCTGGAAGATACCGATGGAGACGGCAAAGCCGACCGGCAAACGACATTTGCAGAGGGTTTGCACCTGCCTGTGGGATTTGAGCTTGCACCCGAAGGCGTTTACATTTCGCAAGGACCGAACCTAATGCTTTACCGGGACACGACAGGGGATGACAAGGCCGATACCAAAGAGATTATATTAAGCGGGTTTGATGATCATGACACCCACCATGCCCACAGTGCCTATACCTCGGATCCCTCCGGTGCCATTTATATGGGCGAAGGGGTGTTTTTGCATACGAACGTGGAAACTTCATACGGGCCGGTACGGGCGACCAACGGAGGCTTTTACCGGTATAATCCACAGCGACGGCAACTTGAGCGCACCGCCCAGCTTTCCATTCCAAATCCATGGGGCATAGCCTTCGATGAATGGGGACAGAATTTCTTTGCAGAGACTTCCGGCCCCGATGTCCGCTGGATGATGCCGGGCAGCGTCAAGTCCAGGTACGGCATTGCCACTCATAAAAACAAGAACCTGATCGAAGAGGAGCACCGGGTTCGTCCAACTTCAGGCCTTGAATTTATTTCCAGCCGTCATTTTCCGGACGAGGTGCAGGGTGACTTGCTGATCAACAATACCATAGGTTTTTTAGGCATGAAGCAGCACACCATGCAGGACGATGGGACCGGCTATAAAAGCAGTCATCGCCAGGATCTTGTTCAGGGGGAGGACCGGAACTTCAGGCCGGTCGACATGGAGTTCGCTCCCGACGGTTCGCTTTACCTTGTTGACTGGCATAATGTGCTGATTGGCCATATGCAGCATAATGCCCGCGACCCGCTTCGCGACCATGCCCACGGACGGATTTACCGCATCACGTATCCGTCGAGGCCCCTGGTGGAACCGGCGCGAATAGCCGGTGCCGGTATCGGTGAGCTGCTTGATAACCTGAAACTGCCCGAATACCGGACCCGCGAGCGAACCCGCCGTGAACTTCGGGGGCGTGATGCATCCGATGTGCTTTCACAGTTAACCACCTGGGCCGATGCCCTCGACAGGAATGATAACCGGTATGAGCATCACCTGCTGGAAGCGTTATGGGTAAGCTGGGGACTTAACCGGGTAGACGAATCCCTGCTTCGCCAGTTGCTTGAAGCCGGTGACTACCGGATCCGTGCCGCGGCCGTTCGGGTATTGCGCTATACGGGCCATCAAATTGATGATCAGGCAAAACTGCTGGTGCGGGCCGCCTCAGACGATCACGGCCGCGTGCGTCTCGAAGCCATTGTGGCCGCATCCTGGCTGAATACGGAAAAGGGGTTGGCCGTGGTTAACGAAGCCGCCCAAAAGCCCCTGGATGACTGGATGCTGCCGGCCTGGGAAACGGCGACGGCTCACCTTCAGGGCTTGACGGTGGAAGAAAAAGAAGCTGAAGACCATGGCACCACCCTGAAAGGCCGTGACCTGGAGCTCTTTATCAGGGGCAAAGAGATTTATTCCCGGGACGGGTTTTGCGGGACCTGTCATCAGCCTGACGGAAAAGGACTTCCTGCCGCCGGTTTCCCGCCGCTTGATGAAACGAAATGGGTAACGGGGAGCGAAGAGCGCCTTATAAAACTTGTGCTTCACGGATTGCAGGGCCCGATCATGGTGCTTGGCAAGGAATATCCGGGAGATGTGCCTATGACCCCGTTCCAGGGTATGCTTGATGACGGGGAAGTTGCCGCCGTGTTAACCTATATCCGGAATGACTTCGGAAACGAAGCCTCGGTTATTTCTGCCGATAAGGTGAAAGAAGTGCGGGAAGACAGCCGCGAAAAAGCGGGTTTTTATTCCCCGGATGAATTACTTGAACGGCACCCGCTTGAAAATTGACGTGAGAGATAATATAACCCAATAAACATATAGGCCTTTTCAGAATGCAATTGAACTCACATACAGAAAAAAATAAACTTTTCCCCCAGGTTCAGGTCGTATTGGTTTTCTTGTTCATGATAGCATGCGCTCCGATGAACATAGAAGAGAATGCACCTGATAATCAGCGGGAAACCATCCAGGACGATCCGGAGTCGGATGAAGCAACCATCCAGGTCCGTCCGGGTTTCGAAGTCCAAAAACTGTACAGCGTGCCTCTGGAACGGCAGGGGTCCTGGGTTTCACTGGGCCTTGATGACAAGGGACATTTGATTGCATCGGATCAACAGGACAAAGGCACCTACCGTATCAGGGTTGGCGGTGACCCGGACCATCCGAAAGTGGATGTGGAAAAAATCCTTATGCCTCTTTCCGGGGCTCAGGGGCTGCTATGGGCATTTGATCACCTCTATGGCAATGTCAACGGGCAGGGGTTGTACCGCCTCCGCGATACCCGCGGGGCCGGTGATTATACCATGCTGGAATTCCTTGGCGGTTCGGCCTCCGGTGGTGAGCACGGCAATCATACCATCATCAAAACGGCCGACGGTGAAGGCTTGTACTACATTGCCGGCAATCACACCCCGCCCCCGTCGGAGTTTACCCGTAACCGCATCGGCACCTGGAATGAGGATTTGCTTCTGCCCCGGCTCTGGGATGCCCGTGGACATGCACGGGGCATTAAGGCGCCGGGGGGATGGATTGCCCGCATCAACCCCGATGCAACGGAATGGGAAATGGTCAGCATAGGCTATCGCAACCAATATAGTGCGGCACTGAATGAACATGATGAATTATTTACCTACGATTCCGACATGGAATGGGATTTCGGGCTGCCGTGGTCCCGCCCCACTTCCATCGTACATGTAACCAGTGGCAGTGACTATGGCTGGCGCAGCGGCAGCGGCAAATGGCCTGAGTATTATGAAGACAAGCTGCCTCCGTTGCTTAATATCGGACCCGGTTCACCAACAGGATTTATTTCGGGGAAAGGCGCCCGGTTTCCGGCCCGTTACCAGCGTGCCATGTTTGCCCTGGATTGGACCTATGGCACCATGTATACCATTCATATGAGGCCGGAGGGAGCCAGTTATAAGGCTGAAGCCGAAGAATTTCTTTCCGGTATCCCGCTTCCGCTGACCAATGCCGTGATCGGCCCGGATGGGGCTTTATATTTTACCACCGGTGGGCGTAACCAGGATTCATTCCTGTATCGGGTGATCTACCGGGGCAACGAAACCACGGCGCCGGCGCCTCCTTCCGACGATCCGTCCGCGCGGGCAGCCCGTGAGCTGAGGCACCGGCTTGAAAGCTTTCATGGGGTGGAAAATCCGGAAGCCGTGAGCCTGTCCTGGCCACATATGGACAGCCAGGATCGAATTTTGCGTTATGCGGCCCGTCTGGCCGTTGAAGCTCAACCGGTACATACCTGGGCGGATAAAGCATTGTCTGAAGAACGAACACAAGCCCGCATTACCGGGTTGGTGGCCCTGGCCCGACGGGGTTCCCCGGGCCACCGGTCGGAGGCCCTGCAATCCCTCATGGATCTCGACCTTTCTGACCTGAGCACCGATCATAAACTGGGTTATTTACGGGCAATGTCGCTGATATTCATTCGACTGGGCGATCCGGGCGACCAGGAGCGGACCCAAATCACCGGGACCCTTCAACAACAGCTTCCCGCCGATGACAGCCGGGTGAACACGGAACTGATTCGCCTGCTGGTCCATTTGAAGGATGCCGGGGTGATCGATAAGGCGCTGACGCTGATGAGAAACGAAACACCGGCCGAAACGCCGGACTGGACGGGCATTCTGGGACGGAGTGAGCGCTATGGCAGTACCCTTGAACAAATGCTTGAATCTCCGCCCCCGACACAGGAGCTGCATTATGCATTTATGCTCCGAAACCTGAGCGAGGGGTGGACCATAGATCAACGACGCGAATATTTTACTTTCATTAATAATGCGGCGGACCGTATGGGCGGGGCCAGCTATTCCGGATTTTTGGAGGACATGCGCTTTGACGCCCTCGACAACGCTACGGAGGAAGAGCGGGAAGCCGTGTCAGACATTGTCGATGTAGTTCTGGCTCAGCAACCGGATTTCGATATTTTGCCCCCGGAAGGTCCGGGACGGAACTGGACAGTGGATGAAGCTATGGGGGCCATGTCGGGTAACCTGAACGGGGGCAGTGACCGCGATTATGAACAGGGACGCAATGCATTTTTTGCCACCGGGTGTGCTTCCTGTCACCGGTTTGACGGATTTGGCGGCGATATCGGACCGGATCTTGGCACGGTGGGAAGAAGATTTAATAACCGCAGGCTCGTTGAAAAGATCATTGACCCTAATATCCTGATCTCCGACCAGTATAATTCCTCAGAAGTTACCCTTGACAACGGGGATAGCATATTGGGGCTTGTGGTGGAACGGGGAGATAACCTGGAGATCTATACCCGCGATCATAATGAGCCTCCTACGGTGGTATCGCGCGATCAGGTCAGTTCGGTTGAGTATGCCGATGTATCCCAGATGCCACCCGGACTGATTAACTCGCTTAACGCTGAAGAACTTAGTGATCTTGTCGCCTACCTGAGATCCGGCGGAGACGAAGATCATGATATGTTTAAAACAGAAAGCGAGATTGAAGCCGAAGAGGCCGCAGCGAAAGCAGCCGAAGAGGCTGAAGAGGCCGAAAACTAAATATAACCGTATGAGCTTCCCGCCGGTCATAGGTTTGGAGCCGTTCTTTTGACTATTGAGGAACCTACATGAAACCTGTTATCCAAATCTCACTGGATTTAACCAATATAGACGAAGCGCTGGAAACAGCGTCCATGGCCATGCGTGCCGGGGTTGACTGGCTGGAGGCGGGTACGCCGCTCATCCTGGCAGAAGGTCTTCACGGCGTGCGCAAGCTGCATGAAGCTTTTCCCGATACCCCGGTTGTGGCCGATCTCAAGACCATGGACGGCGGCTACCTCGAAGTGGAAATGATGGCTAAAGCCGGGGCCACCCACGTCGTGGTCATGGCCCGGGCGCATGAAGAAACGATTAAATGCGTCGTTGAAGCCGGAAAGGATTTTGGGGTCAAAGTCATGGGTGATAATATGGTCAGTCCCGATATGATTAAAGGGGCGAAAAGGCTGGAGGATCTTGGCTGTGATTATATTATTCATCATATCGGCTTCGACGAGCGCCGTGGCATTGCCGCCCGGGGGGAACGCATGCCGAGCCCGCTGGACCAGCTCCGTGAAGTGGTAAACGCCGTGGGCGTGCCCGTACAGGCCGTCGGCGGACTCACCCTGGATCAGATCATCCGGTGTCCGGAATATGGTGCGCCTATGGTGGTGATCGGAGCGCCCCTGGCTATTGATGCCGATGCCTTCAAAACGGCCGACGGAGACCTTGAGAGCAAGCTGCGTTTAATATGTGAAAAAGTTCATGCTTATGGTGATGTTGAAATAAGTGAGGGACCCGTATGAAATCTGCCGCTGTGGTTAATCATGCCCCCGATAAAGGCTCTGTTGAGCTACGTGAATTGTCCAGGCCGGAAATCAGGGATGATGAAGTGCTGCTGGAAGTGGCTAATGTCGGGGTTTGTGGCAGTGATCTCCATCAGTGGACGGCCGACCATAGCTGGCCGGTAAATTATCCGGTTGTACTGGGCCACGAATTTGGCGGCTATGTTCTGGAGACCGGCAAACGGGTGGAAGGCTGGAAAGAAGGTGACCGGGCAGTGAGCGAAACGGCGGCCATCATCGATCAGGCCAATCCGATGAGCCGTCAGGGATTCTATAACCTTGATCCCACCCGCAAAGGCTTTGGTTACGGGGTAAATGGGGCGATGACACGCTATGTATCCGTACCGGCCCGGTGCCTTCACCGGGTTCCGGAAAACCTTGGCTTTGAAGAAGCCTGTCTGACGGAACCCTGCTGTGTAGCCTTTAACGCTGTTGTTGAAAACTCGCGCATCAAGCCGGGTGATCGGGTCATTGTGCTCGGGCCGGGAACCATTGGGATATTGTGTGCAGCCATGGCAAAACTTTGCGGGGCTGAAGTAGCCGTAATCGGCCTGGAAGCGGATCAACATCGCCTGGAAATAGCCGGATCCTATGGTTGTGATACCATCACCGGAGATGGCCGTGAATGGGCTATGCAGCGCGACGGATTAGGTGCAGATTGCGTATTGGATGCCGCCGGTGTAAGCCAAACCCTGCAGGAGGCCTTGCACCTGATTCGCCCCAAGGGCCATATTACCAAAGTAGGGTGGGGCCCGCTCCCCCTGGGCTTTTCTCTGGACCCCCTGGTGCAGAAAAATGTGACCCTTCAGGGAAGTTTTAGTCATAACTGGCCCGTGTGGGAACGCGTGATTGCATTGCTTGCCACAGGCCGCCTTGATGTAAAGCCTATCATAGGCGGCGTGTGGCCGCTTGAAGAATGGCATGCCGCGTTCGAAAAAATGCATGAGGGAACAGTGGTAAAAAGTATCCTCAAGCCGGCTTAGTACAGGGGTAGAGATGCGATTGAAGAATAAAGTAGTCATTGTAACGGGAAGCTGCACAGGCATCGGCAAAGCCATAGCCGGACGATGTGTGGAAGAGGGGGCGCGGGTGGTTATCCACGGACTGGAAAAAGACCTCGGTGAAGCTGTTGCAGCAGATATGGGCCATGATAAAGCCGTGGTTTGCATAAGGGACATTACCGAAGAGCATGCTCCTGAATATATCGTGAACGCCGCTATGAAGGCCTTTGGACGGGTGGACGCCGTGGTCAATAATGCGGCCAGGGTAAGTTCATCGAATATCCATACCACCGACCTGCCTTTCTTTCGAAAAATACTGGAAACCAACACGCTCGCTCCGTTTGCCCTAATCAAGGCGGCCCTGCCCCAATTGAGCCGGAACGGTGGCTGTGTCTTGAACATCGGTTCGGTAAATGCATGGTGCGGTGAGCCTGACCTGCTCAGTTACAGTGTCTCCAAAGGGGCACTGATGACGATGACCCGTAATCTCGGTGATTCCCTTCACAGGGAAGAAGGGGTGAGGGTGAACCAGATTAACCCGGGATGGGTGCTCACCGAAAACGAGGCCATCCGCAAAAAAGATCAGGGATTGGCGGCAGACTGGTATAAAGCTATCCCTCCGGAATTTGCCCCCTCCGGCCGGATTCTTCAACCTGAAGAGATTGCCGCGGCGGCCGTCTACTGGCTATCTGACGAAGGCGGACCGGTTAGCGGACAAGTCGTGGATCTGGAACAACATCCTTTTATAGGTCGAAATCTGTCGAAAGATATATCGACCCTGTCTGCAGGTTCAAAAAAATAAACTAATAAAGACCTACCCTTACTATGGTAAAATTAGCTGCATTTCCAAAAGCCTTTATGCAGGCCCTGTGCAAGGACGGCAGCATGAAACTCAGCCGGTGGATTGATCTGGCGGGCGGGCTTGATCTGGACGGCCTGGAATGGTATGCCGGTTTCCTGGAAATGGAAGACGAGCGTAACTGGCCGGGTTTTCGCAGGCAGGTTGAAGATCAGGGAATGGTCATTCCCATGATGTGTTGTTCCCCCGATTTTACCCATCCCGATCCTGATTTTCGAAAAAATGAGATTGAAAAACAAAAAAGATGGATTGATATGACCCTGGCCCTGGGGGGAAGTTATTGCAGGGTGCTTTCCGGTCAGCGCAGGCCTGAATTATCTGTTGAAGATGGAATTGCCTGTGCAGCAGAATGTATTGAAACCTGCCTGCCCTATGCACAGGAACGCAATGTGGTTCTGATCATTGAGAATCATTATAAGGATGATTTTTGGGAATACCCGGAATTTGCCCAGAAGATGGAGGTCTTCTGCAGGCTCATCGACCAAATTGACCATCCATCGTTCGGGGTCAATTTTGATCCGAGCAATGCCTGGCTTGCCGGAGAAGATCCCCTGGAATTGCTGCGCCGTGTATCCCGGCGGGTGGTGACCATGCATGCCAGTGACCGTTACCTCATTGAAGGGACACTGGAGGATCTTCGCAGGGAGGAAGGCGGCGCTGTGGGGTATGCCAAACGTCTGGCACACGGTGAGGTCGGCAGGGGACTCAACGACTACGATGCCATCTTTACCGAACTGAGATCGGTGGGGTTTAACGGATGGATCAGCATAGAAGACGGGGTAGACGGCATGGAGCAGCTCGCTCAAAGCGTAAAGTTTATAAGAAACAAGATAAACCGGTACTTTCCGGGTTGACTGCATCAGGAGGTAATTTTAACGTATTTAAAAATATTCGTATTGATGAACCGAAAGGACTTTATTGAGCTTATGGCGGCCAATGGGGCGGCCATGGCAACGGTGCCGTTGCTTGGTTTTCCGGAGTCCATCGGATTCCACCCGTGGAAAGAGAACCAGGGGTTTTCCGCAGATGTAGTCATTGCAGGCGGGGGGCTGGGAGGATGCGCTGCAGCCCTGGCCGCTTTGCGCAATAACTTAAGGGTAACCCTGACGGAGGAAACCGATTGGATCGGAGGACAAATTACCCAGCAGGGCGTTCCTCCGGATGAGCATGGATGGATCGAAACGCACGGAGCGACCCGTTCCTACCGCGATTTCCGCAACGCCGTACGAGACTATTACAGACGGCATTATCCCATGACGGAGGCGGCCCGGACCCGTGAGTTTCTGAATCCCGGGGATGCGACCGGAAGCCGGAGGATGAGTCATGAACCCCATGTCGCTTTGGCTGTATTGCAGGGCCTGTTTGCCCATTATATCAGTTCGGGGCAGTTGACACTTCTGGTAAACTGCAAGTGCACGGATGCCGGGGTAACCGGTGATGAGGTTCGGGAATTGAAAGCCGTGCATCGTCACACCGGAAAGGAAATCATACTTTCAGCGCCCTATTTTGTGGATGCGACCGAGCTGGGGGATTTACTCCCCCTCACCGGGACCGAATTCGTAACCGGTAAGGAGTCGCAGGCAGAGACCGGGGAATTGCATGCTCCCGGGAAGCCAAACCCGGACAGTCATCAGGCCTTCACCTGGTGTTTTGCCATGGATTATGTTCCCGGTGCCAATCACATAACCGACAGACCGGAAAACTATTCTTATTGGCGCAATTTTGTACCCCGGATGACTCCGCCCTACTCCGGGAAGCTATTGGACCTGAGGTATTCCGATCCAAAAACACTGGAGCCGAGGGCGCTGGGGTTTCATCCAAAAGGCATTCAAACAGGGAACAGGTTAAATCTGTGGAACTACCGGCGGATCATACATAAAAAAAATTTTATCCCCGGAACCTATTCCGGGGATACGACCGTGGTTAACTGGCCTCAAAACGATTACTTCCTGGGCAACCTGACCGGCGAGGAAAAATTTGCCAAACATGGCGAGCGCGCCCGGCAATTAAGCTTATCTCTTTTTTACTGGCTGCAGACGGAAGTGCCTCGGCCGGATGGCGGGCAGGGCTGGCCGGGATTACGTCTGCGCGGTGACCTCTTGGGCACCGGCCATGGACTGGCAAAATATCCTTATATCCGGGAATCCCGGCGAATAAAAGCCGTATTTACCATCCTGGAAGAACATGTCGGTGAGGCCAACCGTGCTTTGGTCGCAGGCAAAAGATCTGCGGGTCACGCGGCCAGGTTTGATGACAGTGTGGGGATCGGCTATTATCATATTGACCTGCACCCAAGTTCCGGGGGTGACAATTATATCGACTTCAATTCCTTGCCCTTTCAGGTTCCTCTGGGCGCCCTGCTGCCGCAACGCATGAAAAACCTTCTTCCTGCCAATAAAAATATAGGTACTACCCATATCACCAATGGCTGCTACCGGGTGCATCCGGTGGAATGGAGCATTGGAGAAGCCGTCGGCATGCTCGTTGCCTATGCACAGGGTAAGCAAATATCGCCGCATGCTGTCCGTGAAAAAGAACAAACCCTTCATGATTTTCAGGATTTTTTACAGTCTCAGGGCATAGATATTCGTTGGCCTGATTGAGTAGGTTTTTTATCTTGCTATCTCTTATCATATGACTAGTTTCTTTTCCTGAACATCTTATAAAAAAGGGTTAAAAATGATCAGCAAAAATAGCATAGTTCCGGCATTTTGCCTGTTTAGCCTACTATTCACTGTGCAGTGTGCCTTGAGTGATGAGCAGGAAGGCCAGCCTGCAGACGAGGATGGGGTATCCATGTTCAATGGAAGGGACCTGTCGGGCTGGGACGGAGACGCCCGGCTGTGGTTTGTCGAAGAGGGAGTTCTTGTCGGGGAAACAACGGAAGAAAACCCTGCCGGGGCTAATACCTTTTTGATTTGGGAGGAGGATGAACCCGGAAATTTCGAAGTATCCCTAAACTACCGGTTTGTTATCGTCGGAGATGACGTATACGGCAATTCGGGCATTCAGGTTCGTTCCGAACGGTTTATCAATGAGGAAACCCCGGAATTGATGCACAGGGTGCGCGGGTATCAGCCGGATATGGCGATCAGCGACTGGATACCGGGAATTCTTTATGAGGAAGGAAAAAGGGGAATTATGGCCCGGCGCGGACAGCGGGTATTGGTTGATGCAGAAGGCGAAAGCCATGCGGAACGCTTTGCGGAGGAGGATGATCTGGGTGAGCACATCACTCATACCGACTGGAATGAGTATCACGTATATGCAAACAGGGATACTATCCGTACCTCGATAAACGGACAACTTATGCACGAGCTCATCGACCAGTCCCCCCAGGCGGTTCGTGAGGGTATAATCGCCTTTCAGCTGCATGCGGGTCCGCCCATGAGGGTGGAGATGAAGGATATTCGGATCAGGCTGCTTGATTAGATGGATAAAAACTACAGACAACGGTTAAACGACAGGCTGGATTCGATCGATGAATACGAACGTGAACCCGTGCCCGCATCAAAGCTCAAAGGCTGGAAAGGGTTCCTTGGCATGTATGCCGGTGAACATACCGCCGGCACGGAATTCGTCATCGGTCCTTTGTTTGTGATCCATGGAGTGACCGCCTACGACCTCATTTGGGGCCTGGTTTTGGGTAATATTTTAGCCGTACTGAGCTGGGCCTTTTTATGTGCTCCGGTGGCGGTGAAAACGAAACTGACCTTATACTGGCAGCTGCAAAAGATCTGCGGCTCCAAACTGGCCCTTATATATAATGTAGTCAACGCGATCATGTTTTGTTTTTTAGCCGGCGCCATGATTGCCGTCGCGGCAACGGCCGTTGGTTTGCCATTCGGCATACCCATGCCGGAACTGGGTGACTGGCTGCCCACCAGCCTGGGCTGGGTACTGACGGTATTTACCATCGGATTGGTCATAACGGCGGTAGCCATACTGGGATACGATTACATAGCCCGCTTTGCCAACATCAGCTTTCCCTGGATGATACTTATTTTCGTGGCCGCAGCCGTATCGGTATTGCCTTCTTTAGGGGTAACCTCCCTGTCCGATTTTTGGAGCGTCGCCCAGGAAAGGATCTGGACCGGGGAGCCGGCCGGGGGCGTAAGCCGGTTCACCTTCTGGCATGTAATGTTTTTTGCATGGTTTGCCAATATGGCCATGCATATTGGAATGGCCGATATGTCCATACTGCGATATGCTGAAAAATGGCAACACGGTTTTTCCTCAGGTGCGGGCATGTTTTTCGGGCATTTTCTGGCATGGATAGCATCGGGGATCCTTACCGCAGCCGCGGCGGGCGCTATTGCTCCCGGGATAATAGCCTACAACAGTGCCGGAGTTGCCGGGGCCCTGTGTGTGGTCATTGCCGGGTGGACAACAGCCAATCCGACCATCTACAGGGCAGGATTAGCCTTTCAATCGGTTACCCCGAACTGGAAACGCTGGAAAGTCACCCTGTTTACCGGCCTGATAACGACCGTTGTCGCCTGTTTTCCTGGCGTGGTCATGAAGCTGCTGGATTTTGTAGCCTTATACGGACTCATTCTGATGCCTATGGGAGCGGTCATCTTTCTGGATGTCATGGTATTCGGTAAATTAGGCCTGAAGGCCAACTATGCCGAATCCATGGGTATACATTTTAACTGGTCAGCCGGACTGACCTGGCTTGTAACGCTGGTTCTCTGCCTGTTTATTAATCTTTATATGGGCATTGAGATCTTCTTTTTAGGCTTGCCGGGCTGGTTCATTGCCGCTGTTCTCTATATCGGGCTCAGTAAAATATATCAACAAACTCAGGCGAAGGCCTATCAGACTATTTAAACTATAATTAAAAGGTAAATTTAAATGCAGAAGCAAAACCTAGCGGAAACGACTAAAAAAGACAATCAACCGGGCAACCGCGTAAAAAGATATTTCAAACAGGTTGAAAGCCAATGGAACGATGAGGTTGCCGCAAAAATGGACCCCGTGGCCCGGCTGGTGTACCGGTCTAATTTGCTGGGCAGTGATTCTTACATCAATAATACCGGTGGGGGCAATACCTCCAGCAAACTCACGGAAACCGATCCGATTTCCGTGGAGAAAGTAGAAGTTATGTGGGTCAAAGGATCAGGCGGGGATCTGAGGACGGCCAAAAAAGCCAACTTTGCCTCCCTGTATCAGGATAAAGTCGTTAAGCTTCAGGATGTTTATGATAACTTTCGGGAGAAAGGGATAAAATCAGTTGCAGAAGATTCCATGGTTGGCATGTATGCCCACTGCACGTACAACCTTAATACCCGGGCCCCGTCCATTGATACGCCTTTGCATGCATTCATTCCATATAAATACGTGGATCACACGCATCCGGTTTCCTGCATTGCCATTGCAACGGCCGATAACGGGCCTGAACTGACCCGAAAAATCTATGGAGACGATGTCAAATGGGTTGACTGGATGCGGCCGGGCTTTGAACTGGGCCTGAAACTGCAGGAAGTGGTGGGGGCCAATCCCGGTATCAGGGGCATCATTCTCGGCGGACACGGACTGATCAACTGGGCTGAAGATGACAGGGAATGTTATGAACTGAGCCTGGAATTAATCAATAAAGCTGCTGTATACCTGGATGATCATGAAAAAGGGCTCGACTCGTTCGGGGGTTCCCGTTATGGATCCCTGCCTGAAGAAAAGCGGCGGGAAGCCTTAACGGATATCCTCCCATTTTTACGGGGACAGGTTAGCCGGCAAAAGAAATTCATCGGAACCGTGCAGGATGATGAGATCATCCTGCAGTTCATCAATTCAAAGGATGCCCCCCGGTTAACAGAGCTGGGCACATCCTGTCCGGATCACTTTTTGCGCACGAAAATCAAGCCGCTTTTGGTAGACTGGGACCCCTCCGCAGGAACTATAAAGGATTTGAAAACCAGCATTGAATCCGGGCTGGAGCAGTACCGCCAGGACTACGAGAGCTATTATCACGATCATAAAAAGCCGGACTCACCGGCCATGCGTGATCCTAATCCAACCGTGATCCTGATACCCGGCCTGGGCATGATATCCTGGGGTAAGAATAAAAGCGAATCGCGTGTGACGGCTGAGTTTTATAATGCAGCCGTGGGCGTCATGCGGGGGGCGGAAACCGTCGGTAACTATACGGCACTGCCCAAGCAGGAAGCTTTTGACATTGAGTACTGGGCTCTGGAAGAGGCCAAGCTGCAACGTATGCCACCCGAAAGTGAACTGTCCCGCCAGATTATTAGCGTAATCGGTGCTGGCAGTGGAATTGGTAAAGCGCTGATTTCCCGGCTGATCGCAGAGGGGGCCACGGTGGCGGCCCTTGATCTGAGTGAATCGGATGCCCGGCAGACGGCAGGTGAAGTTCTGGAGCGTATTGGCATGGGGATTGGTGTGGCCGGATCCGGCATCAGCGGTTCGGGAGATGTGATCGGCCTGGGTTGTGATATCACTAGCCGGGAGTCCATCCGCCAGGCTCTGAAGCAGGTTGTGCTGGCGTATGGGGGGGTCGACGGTATAGCCGTGACGGCCGGCATGTATGCTACGCCGGATGAAAATGGCAGGATCAGCGAGCAGGCCTGGGATAAAACCTTTGCGGTGAATGTGAAGGGCGGTTATCTGGCAGCGGATGAGACCGGCCATATATGGAAGGATCAGGGCCTTCCCGGCCGTCTGGTTATTACCACCAGTGTGAATGGCGTGGTAGCCAAAAAAGGCAGTTTTGCATACGATACGAGCAAGGCGGCCGCCAATCATCTGGTCAGGGAACTGGCAATAGAACTTGCTCCCCTGGTGAATGTTAACGCTGTGGCTCCCGCCACCGTCGTGGAAGGAAGCAGCATGTTCCCCCGTGAACGGGTGCTGGCATCGCTTAAAAAATACAACGTAGAGTATGATGATAAGGATGATACCAACGCGTTACGGACCCGTTTGGCCGGATTTTATGCCAACCGGACCCTTACCCAAAAACCTATTACACTGGAACAGCAGACGGAAGCTATATTCCTGTTACTGAGTTCCAGATTTGAAAATACTACCGGTCATACCATACCGGTCGACGGTGGCCTGGTGGAAGCCTTTTTACGATAGGAAAACGTTCCTAATAAAAGTTAAAATCATGAAGGTAATCTTATTTGTTGTATCCATGCTGGGGCTGGTGCTCACCGTGGCACCGTCCGTGTTTGTTTTTTTTCAGGTTATTGACGTGGAAACGCATAAGCAACTGATGCTGGCCGGTATGCTGCTATGGTTCCTCGCTGCACCGTACTGGATGAAACAACAGAGCCTTTAATGATCAGCCATGAAAAAGAAAGCCGGGCAGCATGAGAATCAAAAATGAACATATACAGGCGCATAATGAAGCTAAGGAAAAGTCGGACAGGTCATCCTTTACCCTCCTCAAGGATCATCTTGACGCTAAGGGCCTCGACACGGATTCGCTGATCCGTCAGATAGCATCATTTCAGGTGGCTATACCCAGTTGGGCACTGGGGGCCGGGGGAACCAGGTTTGCCCGGTTTCCTATGGGCGGTGAACCGGACAGCCTGGAAAGGAAAATTGAGGATGTCGGATTGTTGCATAGCCTGAACCGTTCGAGCCGTGGCATATCGCTTCATATTCCCTGGGACATCCCTGAGGATATTCAGGCCATACAACAACTGGCTGAAGAGTATGAGCTTGTATTTGACGCAGTAAATTCCAACACCTTCCAGGACCAGAAAGGACAGGAGCATTCCTATAAATACGGATCGCTCTCTCATACCGATGCCGGGATCAGGAAACAGGCCATTGATCACAATACCGAAGTGATCGGCTATGGGGAGGAACTGGGTTCCCGGGCCCTGACCCTCTGGTTGGCAGACGGATCCAGTTTTCCCGGTCAGCAAAATTTCAGGAAGGCATTTGATCGTACCCTGACCTCACTGCAAGAGATCTATCAAAGGCTGGCCGGCGACTGGAAGTTGTTTATCGAATACAAACCGTATGAGCCTAACTTTTATTCTATGGTCATACCCGACTGGGGGACCTCCAGCCTGTTCGCATCAAAACTGGGAAATAAGGCTTCCACGCTTGTTGATCTGGGCCATCACCTGCCCAATACCAACATTGAGCAGATCGTGGCCACCCTTCTGATGGAAAACAAGCTGGGTGGATTTCATTTTAATGATTCCAGTTATGGCGATGATGACCTTACAACCGGGTCGGTACGGCCTTTTCAGCTGTTCCTGATCTTCAGCGAGCTTATCGAAGATGGGGACTCCGATTTTCTTACTGAAAATATAGCCTGGATGATTGACGCTAGTCATAATGTGAAGGATCCGCTGGAGGATTTGCTTCAATCGGTGGAAGCGATTAAAATGGCTTACGCCAAAGCATTGCTTATCGACAGAAAATCGCTTGAAGGATACCGGGAAATGAACGACCCGGCGATGGCACAGCAGGTATTGCAGGATGCATTTCACACCGATGTTCGTCCGCTGCTGTGTGAAGCACGACGACGCCATCATGCAGCCTCCAGGCCCCTTGAACTTTACCGGGACCTTAAAGTAAGGGATCGGCTTATCGCTGAACGGGGTAAGCAAACGGTTGCAACAGGTTTGTAAGCGTATTTATGACAGATCAGGCGGAAGTTAAAACTAATGAAAATATGGCAATGGCAGCAGGTGTCCCGGTAACCGTAATCTTCGATATTGGCAAGACCAACAAGAAATTTTTGCTGTTCGATGAAGCCTTTAATATTGTTCATAAAGAACAGATTATTCTGGAGCAGGCGGCAGATGATGACGGATATCCCTGTGAGGACCTGAACCTGCTGAAAAACTGGATATACAGGCAATTCAGATCCGTCCTGTTAAATGATCGTTTTCAGGTTAAATCGTTAAATTTTTCTACCTATGGCGCCAGCCTGGTCCATTTAGATGATAACGGCGAGGTAGTCAGCCCTTTCTATAACTATTTAAAACCTTATCCCGAAGAGCTGGCGGAAGAATATTACGCCCGGTACGGGGGACAAAGAAAACTGTGCCTGGAGACGGCCTCCCCGCCACTGGGTATGTTGAATTCAGGGATGCAGCTGTTCTGGCTAAAAAGGCATAAACCCGGAATATTCAATAAAATCAGGAGATCGCTGCACTTTCCCCAATACCTGAGTTATCTTTTCACCAGGGAATTTACCTCGGAGCTTACGAGCATCGGCTGCCATACCATGCTCTGGGATTTTAAGGAAAACAACTATCACCGTTGGCTGGAACAGGAAGACGTGTTAGGGCTGCTTCCGGAGACTCAGCCCAATGGCGCCGCAAAACAGGTTGTTTTTGAAGACAGCCGGTTCTATGCCGGGCCGGGAATACACGATAGCTCGGCCGCCCTGGCTCCGTATTTATTTGCTTTCGATGACCCGTTTTTATTGGTTTCCACCGGAACCTGGAGCATCACGTTCAACCCTTTCAACAAAGCCCCCCTTTTGTTTGAAGAGCTGCAAAAAGATTGCCTGTGCTATATGAACATCCACGGAGAACAGGTGAAAGCTTCTCGGTTGTTTTTGGGCAATGAGTATGCCCATCAAATGAAAAAACTGAATGAGCATTTCAACCGGAATGAAGAACATCATGATTTAGATCCGGACCCGGCTATTTTGAAAGGCCTGATTGAAGAGAATCATCCCGGAAAGAAATTAGAACTTGAAACGGCCTATAATTCCGGGCCCTGTCCTCAGGATAACCCGGGAAAATGGCAAATCGATGATTTCTCCTCCTTTGAAGAAGCCTGCCATCAATTGATGCTGGATCTGGTTACTATTCAGTCCGAATCCATTGCGCTGGCCCAGGGTTCTGATCATATTGAAAGGCTTATTATAACCGGCGGATTCAGTCAGAACCGTTTATTTGTCCAGTTGCTGGCTGCCCGTTTTCCGGATAAAAAGGTGTTTACGGCTTCACTTCCCCATGCTTCCGCCCTTGGTGCCGCGCTCGTTATGAACGGGAACCAAAAAAAGGCCGGGTTGTCTTTAAAAGAACTGTTAAATTGCCGGCAGCATGCACCGCTTAAAGACACGGGTGTTGAAAGATATTCCTGGAATAAATCAGCCATATCCTGACTCCCCGTTCGATCATTGTCCTATGCGTATTTCACTATTTATAACCTGCTTTAATGATATGCTCTTTCCAAATACCGGAAAGGCTATGGTGCGCCTGCTCGAAAGGCTGGGTCATGAAGTGGAATTCCTTCCGGAGCAGACCTGCTGCGGACAGATGCATTACAATTCAGGGTATATGAACGAAGCTCTTCCGCTTGTCCGGCATTTTGTGGACACGTTCCGGGATGCCGGGGTCATAGTGGCCCCGTCGGCATCCTGTGTCGGCATGGTAAGGGATTCCTACATCCAAATGGCTTCCCATGCCGGAGACGAGCAGTTGAAAGCAGATATTGAACAGCTGCTTCCCCGCGTCTTTGAGCTGTCTGAATTTCTGGTTAAGAAACTGGGAATAGTTGATGTAGGAGCCTATTATCCGCATAAGGTCACCTACCATCCGACCTGCCATTCCCTGCGCATGCTAAAAGTGGGCGATGCTCCCCTGAGGCTGCTGAAAGCGGTACGGGGGATCAACCTGGTTGAAATGGAGGCGGCCGATGAATGCTGTGGTTTCGGGGGCACCTTTGCCGTCAAGAACGCCGACACCTCCATGGCAATGCTGGGAGATAAGATCCGCCATATCCTGAATACCAAAACGGAAGTATGCACGGCCTGCGACAATTCCTGTCTGATGAATATTGGCGGCGGACTCCACCGCCAGAATGCCGGAGTCAACACGGTGCATCTGGCTGAAATTTTAGCCTCGGTTGAAGAAAACGGGAAATAGGTTACTATGTCACGATTAAAAAGCGATAAGGAGAATGACGCAACGTTCGAGGAAACGGCTTCAAAGTATTTATCCGATAATCAGCTGCGCAGCAATTTAAGGCATGCTACCCATACCATTCGTGATAAACGATCGGCCATTGTGGGTGAGATGGAAGACTGGGAAGAACTTCGGGAAGCCGGCCGTGCCATTAAAGAGAAGGTACTGCGTCATTTGGATACATACCTGCTTGAGCTGGAGTCGTCGGTAAAGCGTGCCGGTGGGCAGGTTCACTGGGCAAACGATGCCTCGGAGGCTAACCGGATTATTACCGGTATCGTTAAAAGCCATAAGGTAACGGATGTCGTGAAAGTGAAATCCATTACCACCGATGAAATTGGCCTCAACGATGCGCTGGCCGCCGAAGGCATACGGGCCCTGGAAACCGATCTTGCCGAACTGATCGTTCAACTGGCCGGAGAGACCTCCTCCCATATTCTGGTACCGGCCATCCACAAGAACCGCTCTGAGATCAGGGAGCTTTTTAGCCGGACGATCGGCAGGGATAATCTTACCCTGACCGATCAGCCGGCGGAGTTGGCCGAGACGGCCCGTTTGTATTTACGGCGTAATTTTATGGAGGCCAAAGTAGGAATAAGTGGCGCCAATTTCGCTGTTGCAGAAACGGGTACGGTTGCCGTGGTCGAATCGGAAGGCAACGGACGAATGTGCACTACCCTGCCGGAGGTCCTGGTCAGCGTGGTGGGAATTGAAAAGATTGTTCCGGAATGGAAGGACCTGGAAGTATTTATGCAGCTATTGCCACGGTCTTCCACAGCCGAGCGTATGAACCCGTATAATTCTTTCTGGACCGGTGTCACCAAGAACGACGGACCCAAAGAATTTCATCTTGTGCTGTTGGATAACGGGCGCACCAAAGTATTAAAGGACCGGGTTGGCCGCCAGACCCTGAACTGCATCCGTTGCAGCGCCTGCCTGAATGTATGCCCGGTTTATGAACGAACGGGGGGGCATGCCTACCACTCGGTTTATCCCGGCCCGATCGGAGCCATACTCACACCACAGTTAAAAGGTATTGAAAACCGCGGACCGGCTTCCCTGCCTTTTGCTTCCAGCCTTTGCGGAGCTTGTTATGAGGTCTGTCCGGTAAAGATCAACATTCCCGAAGTCCTTCAGCATTTAAGAGGGCAGGTGGTCCGCCATAAGCAGGAGAACGGCAGGTTCTTTAAAGAAAGAGATCCTGAGAACAGGATAATGAAGACCCTTTCCTGGGCTTTTTCCACTCCGGGCCGATACAGAAAAATTCCCAAATTGGCCCGAATGGGCCAGAAATTTGTAGTAAAAAACGGCCATATTTCCAGGCTTCCGGGCAAACTGTCGGGATGGACAGCCATGCGTGATGTACAGCCCATGCCTGAACAAACCTTCAGAGACTGGTGGGAGGAGCGCAATTGAATAAGGCAAAAGAACACATGCTGAAGGTAATCCGTCAGGCATTGAACGATGTGCCGGAACAGGAACAGCCTGATCACCTTCTCGTCGAACGCAATTATCAGCTTAAAAGTGACCTGAGCATGGAAGAACGCATCAGGATTTTTGCCGAACGGGTAAGTGAATACCGGGCAACAGTCAGGATAATTGAAGCGTCGGCACTGGCTGAAACTATAGCAGATGCCTGCCTCACCAATGATATACGAAAGATTGTCGTCCCGTCTGGTATTCCGGACGGGTGGTTGCCGGCAGATGTTGAGACGCTGCATGACGGAGATAAGCTGCAATCCCAACATGAACTCGACAGGAGCGACGGAGTGATAACGGGCTGTAATCTTGCCATAGCCCAAACAGGTACCCTTGTTCTTGACGGGGGGGGGCGGCAGGGAAGAAGGGCATTGACGTTGCTTCCTGATTATCACCTTTGCATAGTCTTCGCTAACCAGATAACGGGTATTGTACCCGAAGCGTTTGCATCCCTTCATGCCGGGGTCAGGGATGCCGGTTCGCCGGTCACCTTCATTTCAGGGCCTTCTGCCACTTCCGATATCGAACTTAACCGAGTCGAAGGCGTGCACGGACCCCGCAGGCTGGAAGTACTGATCATTAAACAGGATTAATCCCGATTGGCATTCAGCCATTTGTCAATTATTTTTTCGATGGTATCGATGACAACCGGTTTGCTTGCGTAATCACTCATACCGGATGCTATGCATTTTTCCCGGTCTCCTTTCAGGGAACCTGCAGTCAAACCAATAATGGGCACCTTATCGCCACCCTCCAACTTACGAATCGCCGAAGTGGCCTCATAGCCGTTCATGATGGGCATTTGTATATCCATTATGATTAAATTCGGGATCGTTTCCTTAAACTCTTCTATGGCCCGCTGTCCATTTTCCGCTTCGATAATATGGATATCAGCATAGATCTGTTTCAGGATTATACTAATCAAAAGCCTGTTGAGCGGATCGTCTTCCACCAGCATTACGGTAATAACTTCTTCTGAATCGGATACCTCACTGTCTTCAAAAGGCATTTTATTTATACTATTAAGTCTTTGGCTACTATCGCTATTAACCGGTTTTTTCCAGGCCATCAGAGTCGTCTGCCTCGGAGTCAAAAGCTACGTCAAAATAAAAAGTGCTTCCTTTACCGGGATCACTCTTTAGCTCTAGTTTACTGTGCATGAGAGCGAGCAAATTATTAGCAATACTCAAGCCCAGGCCCGTACCTCCAAAATTTCGGGTTGTCGATGAATCTTCCTGTAAGAAAGCTTCAAATATTTTTTGCTGGTTATGCGGTTCGATTCCAATTCCTGTATCACTTACTGAAAAGCGAAGTTGTGTTTTGCCTTTTTTGGTTTTTTTAGTTTCTTCGATCTTAAACTCTACAATACCTTTTTCCGTGAATTTTATTGCATTGCTTAACAGGTTCACCAATACCTGCCTTAGCCTGACCGAATCCGTCCATATGAAGCGGGGCAGGTCGGGCGGAGTATTTACGATCAGTTCCAATGCCTTCTCCTGGGCCTGGTACCGTATAATGTCCCTGACTTGTTCACTTAAATGTCTCAGGTCGGTCCTGTCGATATCCAGTTCCAGTTTTCCGGCTTCGATTTTTGAGAAATCAAGAATGTCGCTGATGATGTCGAGCAGACTATGTGCGGAGGTAAATACATTCGACATGTACTGCTTTTGGGTTTCATCCAGGGGTGTTCTTTTCAGCAGATCGGTAAATCCGATGACGGCATTTAAGGGCGTCCGGATTTCATGGCTCATATTGGCTAAAAATTCAGATTTCGCCCGGTTGGCACCCTCGGCATGTTCTTTTGCTTTTTTTAGTTCGAATTTAGCGGTGACATCCAGGTGAATGCCTACCGAACCGGTTACTTCACCCTGTTCATTATAGTTGGGGGCACCACTGATTAACCAGTTACGAAGTTCCCCGTGCTTATTCCGGACATTAATTTCATAGCTGTCGGATTTTCCATCTTCCCTGGTCCTGTTCTTCTCCGATGCAAGCTGCCTGCTTTTCTTGGAAAGGAAGAGTTCACTGGCTTTTTTACCTTTAAGCTCTTCCAGGCCATAGCCCGACATTTCAGTAAAAGTTTGATTGGCAAATTTAATAATATCATTATTATCTACCTCCAGATAGCCCAAGTTCATATTGGTGATAATATTTCGATATCGGTCTTCCTGGGTTTTTAACTGGTAGGCCGTTTGTTTCCGGTCGGTTATATCCGTGAATATTCGATCCAGACGAACCGGTTCACTGTCTTTATATACGATCTCTCCTTTGTGGTGCACCCATTTTACCTGACCGGAACGGATCCTGATCCTGTATTCTTCATCGTAGCTGCCATTGCTCTTCAGTTGCCGGTCAATCTTCCGGATGATAGGTTTATCTCCGGGATGGATTACTTTTTTCCAGTAACCGACATCATTCAACAGGGTATCGAAGGGTTCCCCGAAATGTTCAGCCGCCGTTTCGGTTAGTAACAACACATCAGATTCGGGTATGCTCACTGACAACACTACGCAGGGCAAGGAATTGAAAATATTTAAAATGGATTCATCAAATGTGCCTTCTGCCACGGGGTCGCATTTCAATGGGTTCCCTTTTCTATTCATTTCATTACATTCGGAGATTAAGCTATGGCAAACCGTTTACCATAACCGGTTAATGGACAAAGAAGATAGAACCTTATAAGGTATTTATAAAAACGATTCTGCTTTTAAATTTTCTTCATACTTGCTTATCCAGATTATACCATTTTTGCTTTCATACTTATCTATACTCCCCTCTAAATACAAGTCTGCAAGTACCTTATATGAGTCATTTTTATTTGTACTGTTCAAATACTCAAATTCTTTCGTGGTCATCGTGGGAAAAAGACTGAATAAGTGTTCAGGTTCGGTGTTAACCAAGTTTTTATGCGCATCAGGGACTAATTTACGAATTATTTCTTCAAATCGTTCATAGGGCTGATATCCATTCAGCGTGTATTCCTTATCTAAATTATGAACATTATTCCCCGAAAAAACAAGCGTCGGGAAGCTTTTAATTCCGAGCTGATCTCTCAGTTTTAAATCATTGTTAAACAATTCCTGCGCTTTACCTTCAAAATCGATTAGCAGCCGGGCTGTATCAAGACCTATCTTAAATGCTGCCTCTTCAATATGTTCCCAGCGTATTATATTCTTTTTTTCGATGAATAGCATTTCTTTAATACGTCGCAGAAATAGAATAGCCAGGTTGGTATCCTGCATTTGAGCTGCTTTGAAGGCAATGGAGGGAGGGTAGGAAGAATACAGAGGATCATCATACCAAATATCCCCATCCAGCGGCATCTCATGAATAGAACAGACCTCTTCCCAGTGCTTCGCAGCATCGGATGGTTTTTTTATCTGTCCCTTATCGAATCCTTCCCAGGTCGGCAGCAAGCCACCCACGCAGTACTTGACGTTGATATGATCCCCGTATTCCATCTCCAGTTTTCGAAGCAATGGCTGTATGATCCAGCAGGTTGAGCAAATAGGGTCGGTGAAATATAATATTTGAACCGGCTTATCAAGTCTTTTCTGGGTGTCGTCTTCCCGCGGATTAATTAAGGGTACGGAAATATTAAAACAATCTGTCTCCTTGGGATGAAGGAATTCATCCTTTAGATCACGCCCGAGTTGTATATGCTTAGAAACTTCCTGATGGCGTAGATCATAAAATTTCCGGAAAGCATCTTCATAGTCTGGGTACCTGCCGAGGCAGTCGGAGAGTGTGCGGGCATCCATTATGGCATTGGTTGTTCCTGCACTGGTAAATGGTAAGGCTAAATGCGCAGCGTCCCCTATTAATGCAACATTATCCTGATGGAAGGAGGGCAGAAGATCAAAATCACGCGTTTTCCATACATAACTGCCCGAGAAATCATTTGAATCCAAAATATCGAATACTACGGAGGGATAGCCTTCCAGCAGTTTATAGCAATGTGATTTCAACTCACCCGGATCGCTCTCATTGAATTCCGCATTGCCTCCGTTGTATTGGATGAACCAGACAAATTCGTTGCCGGAGGTCGGGATAAAACCAAAGGCCGTTTTATTTGTCCGGTTCTGATATTTGGTGAAGATGTTGACATGGGTTTTTGAAACGTCCTCGTTATAGCAAACGCCGACCATTTCTTTCACTTCCACGGGCGTGAAGTTTATATTACCGTGAATGGATTCTCTTACCCGGGAATTGCCGCCATCAGCACCGACAAATATATCACCGTATTCAATCTCACCATTCTCAAATGCAGCGGCTACTATCCTGCCGTTTTCACGTATGAAGTGAGAAAATTCTCTGCCTCCTTTGATTTTTTCACCAGGGAACAGGGAATACAGATACCGGATAAGCACACTTCTTTTTATGCACTTCCAGTAGTCAAGTTTTACACGCTTTAGTTCTTTTTCTTCGGGCGTTTTCAGGCTAAAGGTGTCGATAATATTGCCCGGCAGAACGGTTTTATCTTTTTTGTTCAGATCTTTCAAAATGGATAAGCCGTCTGAATGCATCAGAAAAGCATGCCCTTTTGTGGGGATGCCTGTAAATCTTTCGCATATGACGACATCTGTATTCTTGTTATTCAGTAAGACGCCTAAGGTAACGCCGGCTATTCCGGCTCCGATTATTACGACTTTCATGTATTTTTTAATTAGTTAATGTCTAATGAAATTCAAATGAATGATTAAATTAAACAGTGATGTTCTGCGTTAGGTTAAAATGAGTGCATGGCATTTTTTATCCGCCCCAGGGCTTCGGTCAGTATCGTTTCGGATGTAGCGAAGCTGAGGCGTATATGCTCTCTGCCACCTTCCCCAAACCATTGCTTTAATCCCGGAACAACAGCCACCCGGGCTTTTTCAAATAAAATATCCTGGATCTCCAGGCTGGATTTATTGGTTTCCGAGATATTCACGAACGCCACATAACAGCCTTCCGGGGCCCGGCATCCGAAGCCGGGTATTGAATTGAGTTCTCTTACACACAGATCACGCATGGCATGCAAATGGGATACAAAGTCTTTGAGCCAGTCCTGACACTCTTTCAATGCCGTTGTGGCTGCTACCTGAGAAAGAACATTGGCCCCGTGTATGGTTGAAGCATGAAGAGAGGCATCCAGCAGTTTTTTGAAATGAACTTCATTTGAAGCTATTACGGCCCCTATGCGCAGTCCGGCCAGCCCATATGATTTACTAAAACCGGTAATGGTCACCGTACGGCTTCGTATTTCCTCATTCAAAGAGGCCAGGCTTGTATATACATGGGGAGGGAATACAATATCACTCCAAATCTCATCAGATAATATGACCAGGTCATGCCTGCAGGCTATTTCACCCAGCTGCGATAATTCTTCCTCTGTAAATACTTTTCCTGTGGGATTCAGAGGATTGCATAAACATATCATACGGGTTTTGCCGGTGATACATTCTTCCAGCAACGCAAAATCAACAGGGGCCGGCTCTGCAGGAACGGGAAAGGGTATGGCTTTTCCCCCCACCGATTCAATGGAATAGCGAAAAAGAAAATCTACCGGATCGAAAATGATGGCTTCGTCACCGGAAGCGAGAAAGGCTTTGCAGGTCAGGTAGATCCCAAAGGCGGCACTGTCAACGGGGAATATCAAATGGGGAGAAGACGGGGTGTTGCGTTGGGTCTGATAAAATTCAGCCATACCCGCTTTAAACTCCGGCATTCCTTCCGGTGGCCCGTAGCATAAATACCGGTCTTTTGTAAAGCGGCAAATGGCCTCCGCAATTTCGGGAGCACTCGGAAAATCAGGATCAGCAGCCGTTAACGGGATAACCCCGTCAGGCACGGTTGCCCAACGTGAATTATAAGCCCTTTTCTTTAAGACTTCCAAATTAATTGAATTACGATCAAACATAGGCTGGACCTGATAACTCACAGACAGACCGATTATTATTAATAAATTTTAATTAACTTTTATTAATATCACAATAAGTAGATTCAAAGTCAAAGAATACTAGGAACTTATAGAAAATAAATACGTGTTATGAGTTAAGATCACGACATGCGCGGGGGCCGTGCAAACTTCCTTTTGGGTTAGAGAAATCTATAATGCTTTTAGGCTTAAAGTATTCAGTACTTTAGATATAAATATTAATACATTAATATATTTAAATTATATATTTGATTACCTGAAGTTTATTTTTATAAAGGTCGTCATTGGGCCGGTTCAACACAGGAAAAAGTATATGCCAGCATCAAAAAAAATTCAGGGCAGTATCAGAAAACCAGAATTTATTACGGATAATAAAAAGATGAAGACCTTGTATGATAAGGTCAGGATGGTAGCCCGTTCTCATGCTCCTGTTTTTATAACCGGTGAAAGCGGAACAGGTAAAGAGGTACTGGCCCGGTTGTTGCATTTTCATAGCCAAAGAAACCAGCAACCGTTTCTGGCACTCAATTGCGGGGCTCTTCCCAAGGATATCATAGAGAGTGAGATCTTCGGTCATGAAAAAGGCGCATTTACCGGGGCCCTGAACACCAAAATCGGGTGTTTTGAACAAGCCAACCAGGGTATTTTGTTTCTGGATGAGATTGGGGATATGACCCTGGATGTACAGGTTAAACTACTGCGTGCCGTTGAACTTAAAAGTTTTAGAAGAGTGGGGGGAAGCCATGCCGAACGCCTGCTGATCAGAAATTAGGAGGATGATGTCATCCTGTTTTGCTCCCCGGGTAGGATTCGAACCTACAACCCTGCGGTTAACAGCCGCATGCTCTGCCATTGAGCTACCGAGGAATAATAAGGCCTTGTCATTGAATGACCTCT
Organism: Balneolales bacterium; assembly: GCA_040905685.1. Lineage (GTDB taxonomy): Bacteria > Bacteroidota > Rhodothermia > Balneolales > Natronogracilivirgulaceae > JBBDMU01. The sequence goes on from JBBDRB010000105.1 coordinate 70,143, forward strand.
TCAGTACAAGCTCTAAATATAAGGACTACGATCTGTTGAAGTCAAGGCAAAAAGTCCGGTTTTTTTAGCTCCGGAATTAGTATTTTTCTGTAAGCAGTTGATTTGTTAAGCGGATAACCACCTTGTATGTCTCACTCCACCGTACGCAGGATCTTTATTTTTTTTCTGGTATTCTTACCCGTTCAATATGGCTTCGTAGGCCTTGCCGGGCATTTAGGGATGGTTGAGCCCTGGCCGGCTTTGGTTTTTCCCGGTTTTAAGAACGTCTATGACGGAGAAGAGGGCATTACCCTGGTATACTCCCGGTTATCGGTTATCCTGGCTGACTCTTCCAGGCAAGCTGTACCCGTTCCGGAATTTTTGAGGGCGGTGCCCCATTCCCATCACCGGGCCATTATGGCCGGTCAGTTTAATGCCGTGTCTGCCAAAAATTTGAATGCAGAAACCAGGTCATGGGTGTATAACAGGTTACGGACCGAAACGGGCCGGACCGATATCATCCGCCTTGATATAGAGTGGATAAACAAATTTTATCAGGTACAGAACCGAGAGGTTATAACCCGAACGGAGACCCTTTCCCGGGACCATATTTATTTCGATGAAAAAATTTGATCACTGGATATTCTGTTCTTTTCAGGTATCAGCCGAAAGCCTGGGATTGTACAGGATCCTGTTTGCCTCACTGATCTTGCTGGTTGTCACCCCGGGGCATTCGGTCTATGCCCAGTTCACCCTGCTGTCCGGATTTCCGGCCGGCTTTTTTGATCCGCCACCCGGACCAATGATGCTCTTTGGTGGTATTCCGGGGGAAACCTTTTTCCGCGGGCTGATCCTGATGTTAAACATCAGCCTTGTTTCCCTGTTGTTAGGATATAAGACTTTTTGGGCTTCTCTGGCAACCGGTTTGCTCTTTCTTACGGGTTTCGGTTTTTCATTTTCTCTGGGAAAAGTCAATCACAATTTATTACTCCTGATTTTGCCCCTGATTATGATGTGGTCAAACTGGGGAGCGTCCTATTCCCTGGATGCCCTGCGGACCCCCGGGAAACGGCCAACAGCCGAATCCTGGCCTCTCACCCTGCTCATACTCTGCATAGGATTTATGATGTTTACTGCCGGGTTGCCCAAAATACTGGGCGGTTGGCTGGATCCGGATAGCCTGGCTACGCGGGGACACCTATTCCGGCAGTTTTTTGTCAACGGCCGGACCGATTTACTGTCCGGCTGGTTGGTTTCGGTGGACGAACAGTGGTTTTGGATAATGCTTGATTATGTTACCGTTATCTTCGAGACCGGCTTCCTGATAGCCATACTTCATCCTGTTACGGCACGAATATTCCTCGCCCTGGCCGTATTATTTCATGCCGGGACCCTGGTGATGATGAATATCTCCTTTACCAACAACATCATTGTTTACGGCGCATTCGTGAACTGGCACGGCCTGCTTTCCCGGTTGGGGTTTGCCGCCGTCAGCCGTCCGGGAGCTGATTTCAGGCTTTTAAACATCCAGGCCCTCCCGGTCATCTTTACGGCAGGCACAATCATTACCCTCTGGGGTTCGCCCCTGGAATTCCTGAACCGGACTGTGACCTTTTCATCTGATCTGATGTTCCTGGAAGTGGTCATTGTATTGTCGGCCCTGGCCGGTGTTGTTATTTATTATGCTTCCAAATTGGTGTATTTATTAAGGAAGAAGCGGGCCGGGCAGCCTCTTGAATCCTGATACTCATCCCATGGCTTTCTCAATACGATTCAGGAGGGCAGCCTGGTTATCGAATTTTCCAATGGCTATCTCTGCATATCCCTGCAGATCGGCCTGACGAAAACGGTCGTAGAGATCCTTTGCCAGTTCGTGGTACCGATGATGGTAATTTTTAACGTTGGATTTTTCCGGACCGGCCGGTGATAAACCGGGGAAAAGGTACATCGTCTTCGGATCGCCCGGATGCTCATCGTCCAGCATCCACCGTACTTTGGCATCCGGTGCATAATGGGAATATTTCATGCCCGGACTGCGGGGCTGAAGGTGATCCTGTTCGTATCCCGCCTGGATATGTTGTCCCAGGACGGCTTCCAGGTCTTCCAGGGTGATAAAGCCCGGACGCAGGACGGTGCAGGGGTCCGAGCTCACATCCACTACCGTTGACTCCAGCCCGATCCGGCAGGGGCCGCCATCCAGGACAGGGAAATCCAATCCGAAATCCTGACGCACATGCTCGGCCCGGGTGGGACTGGGTTTACCGGAGAGGTTAGCGCTTGGAGCGACCAGCGGCCCGGTTTGCCGTATGAGCTGAAGCGCAAGCCTGTGATCAGGCATTCGCACGGCAACCGTAGCGAGCCCGGAGGTAACCAGGTCTAATACCCGCCTCCTTTTCGGCAAAACCAGGGTTAGGGGACCCGGCCAGAATGCATCGATCAGCGTCCCGGCGGCGGGGGAGATAACCCGGGTCAGGGATTCGGCCATCTGCCTGTCGCTCACATGAACAATAAGGGGATTGTCGGAGGGACGGCCCTTGATGTGAAAGATTTTCTTTACCGCATCGGGATTGAAGGCATCGGCCGCCAGTCCGTATACCGTCTCCGTGGGGAAGGCCACAACACCACCGCGCTTCAGTATCCCGGAAAAGCGGTCAGTCAAGGCCGGCCACCTCGATGGGCTGGTTCAGCGACTGCAGAAATCCGATGGAGGCATCCAGACCGGAAATGTCATGAATCACGATACGTATGGCATCCTCTTTCTGAACAAGTTTATACCGGCCCGGAGCCTGATGCTCAACAGATTCCAGCAGGGACTGCAGCCGGCCTTTTTCAGAGAAATCAATACCGGCTTTGGATTTCTCCGATGGAACCTGCAGCCACATCCGGTCTGCGCGTACGGTAACTTTGCTGAGGTACTGCTGAGAGGCCAGGATCTTAATGGAGGTCAGCTTGATCAGGTTTTCAGCCTCCTGAGGCAAGGGCCCGAACCGGTCCCGGATCTCTTCCTGCCATTCTTCAATAGCTTCCAGGCTTTTCGCTTCAGCCAGTTTCCGGTACAGGTTCAGCCGTTCCACGTTCCCGGATACATAATGGGCGGGCAGCAGGGCGGGCAGATCAAATTCAACGACGGTCTCCGGCAGTTCGCTTTCCACTTCAATACCGGCAAACAAGGCCTTGAATTCGGTTTCTTTCAATTCATTGACGGCATCATTGAGGATCTTGCTGTACAGGTCAAAGCCGATATCGTTAATAAAGCCGCTTTGTTCGCCGCCGAGAATATCACCGGCTCCCCGTATATCCAGATCACGCATGGCAATGTTGAAGCCGGAGCCCAACTCGGAAAATTCTTCCAAAGCCAGCAGCCTCTTGCGCGATTCCACCGAAAGGGCCTCGAGAGGAGGGGTGATCAGGTAGCAGTACGCCTTTCGGTTTGATCGCCCCACACGACCGCGCAGCTGGTGGAGCTCGGCCAGGCCAAAGCGGTCTGCATTATTAATGAGTATGGTGTTGGCATTGGAGATGTCGATGCCGTTTTCAACGATATTGGTTGATACGAGAACGTCAAATTTATGGGCATAAAAATCCAAAATAATTTTTTCCAGCTGGGTACCGGTCATTTGTCCGTGAGCGAACCTTACCCTGACGTCGGGGACTAATTGCCTGATCATACCGGCGACCTCCTCGATGTTCTGCACCCGGTTATGAATGAAGAATATCTGACCGCCCCGGCTGGTTTCCTGCATGATGGCATCGCGCAGCAACTGGGTATCAAAGCTGTGGATTTCGGTATACACCGGTTGCCGGTTCGGCGGCGGTGTGTTAATAATACTCAGATCACGGGCTCCCATGAGCGAGAACTGCAGGGTCCGCGGAATCGGGGTGGCCGTAAGCGTCAGAACATCAATAGATGCCCGTAATTCTTTCAGTTTCTCCTTCATGCCCACACCAAAACGCTGTTCCTCATCCACCACCAGCAAACCCAGGTCCCTGAACTTAATGTCTTTGGATGTGATGCGATGGGTCCCGATCAGGATATCAATTTGTCCATCGGCAGTCTTGGCCAGGATCTCTTTCTGATCGGCCTTGCTCCGAAACCGTGAAATAACATCCACGGTTACCGGAAAATTCTGAAGCCTTTCCTGAAAGGTTTTTGCATGCTGATCGGCCAGTATGGTGGTCGGCACCAAAATGGCCACCTGCTTGCCATCCAGTACGGCTTTAAAGGCCGCACGGACGGCCACCTCGGTCTTGCCAAACCCTACATCGCCGCAGACCAGCCGGTCCATCGGGTTGATGCTCATCATGTCTTGCTTCACATCCTGAATGGCGCTTTCCTGGTCGGGAGTCTCTTCGTACATGAACGAGGCCTCCAGCTCCGTTTGCATGGTTGAATCTTCCGAAAAGGCAAATGCTTCCTGTGCCTTGCGTTTGGCATACAGCCTGATCAGGTCCCGGGCTATATCCTTTACCCGTTTTTTGGTCCTGGCTTTTTTTCTGGCCCATTCGCCCGAGCCCAGTTTGGTAATCTTCGGGGCCATTCCTTCCTTGCCCGAATACTTCTGCAGTTTATGCAGGCTGGACACATTGACATAGAGTATGCTGTCTTCCTGATAACGCACCACAACCGCTTCCTGCCGGGAACCGCGAACCACAATATCCTTGAATCCGGCAAACTTGCCAATGCCAAAATCCACATGGACGACAAAATCGCCGATATTAAGGTCTTTGAGCTCTTTAAAGGAAATACCGCCGCGGTGTTTCCTTTTTTTTGCTTTAGGCCTGTGGTAGCGGTTAAAGATCTGGTGATCGGTGTATACGGCCACCTTTTGATCGTGTAGAATAAAGCCCCGGTGAAGGGTATTGACCGAGAGATGATAACGAAGGCTCTCTGTCCGGTTACCGAGGAGTTCTTCAAACCGGTCCTGTTGCCCGTCATTATCACAGAGAATATACGTTTCATAGCCCTCTGCCGATAGCTCTTCGATATTTTTGCGGAGCAGCTTGATGGAACTGTTGAAATCAGGCTGGGGGCGAGCATCCAGTTTGCATACCCAGTCTATGGGTTCTTTCTTCTCCAGGGAACCGTGGTGGATCTTGGCCTTGGCTTTGATGCTTTCATCAAAGACCTCCGCATTCATATACAGCCGGTCCGGTGCCGGCCGGCCGGAGTTATTCTTCCGCCAGGCTTCCTCTGCCTTTTCATACCGGGCTTGCAGCTCGGCCCTGATGAGTTCGGCCCCGAACAGGATAACCACGGTATCATCGTCAAAATATTCCAGCAAATGCTTCTTCTGGTCGTCCCCGATGGAATTCACATTGGGGACCAAACGCGCTTTGTCCTGGAAAGAAACCGAGCGTTGGGTGTCCGGGTCAAACTCCCGCAGAGAATCAATCTCATTGCCAAAAAATTCAATGCGGATGGGGTAAAGTCCCGAAAAGGGATATACATCCAGAATGCCTCCACGGGAAGCAAATTCTCCGGGTTCATCAACGAAGCCGACGCGGTTGTAATGCTGGCCGGCCAGTACGTTCATCAATTCACCGGGATCAATTTCCTGACCTTTTTCCAGGGTGATGGAAGCGCTGGTAAAATGTTCAGGAGAGGCTATTTTTTCAAACAGGGCATCGGTAGAGGTCACAACCAGCTTTTGTCTGGCACCGTGGATCGATTCCAATACCTCTGATCGCTGCACCATGATGGATGTATCGAGTACCTGGTGATCATCGTAGGGTTTGTGACCGGTGGGAGGAAATAGCCTGGCCTGCTTCACATCCATGGCGTCAAAGTCGGACTTGAGAAACTGGGCCTGCTCAAATTCCGGAAATACAACGAGGATGTGGTTGTGTTTCCGACGGAGGGCCTGTATCAAAAAAGAGGGCGTGGAACCTATAAATCGCTCGAGGCGAATGTTCTTTTTATCGCTTATTTTTCGATGAAAATCAGTAAGGGGCAGGGAAGACTTGAATAATTCGCTGAACTGCTCAAAAGCCATTTATCAATGTTTATCGTAGATTGTAATAGTGACGGACCAAAGGTTATAAACCTTGTATTATAAGGATTTATTATGATTGATTTTATCCCTTTTGACTGTAGGTAAGTTTTCCGTAATGTATGGCAGAACCAAAAACAGATAGCTATGAAATTTAAATTCAATAAACAGAATAAAGTAAAAACGAGCACCCAGGAAAAAAATGCTCCTGAAAAGAAGCCCGTAAACGTATTTGTGCGCACTGAAAAAGAGCTTATTGACAGTGCCCGGGAATATGCCAGAGAAAATAATTGCTCCATATCCCAGTTGGTCGGCAATTATTTCAGGGTCATCCATGAGCGAAAAAAACTGCCCCTGCTGCAGTATCCGTCCTCAAAGCTGCTTAAAGGCCTTTTAAAGGACACCCGCCATAACAGGGCCGATTACCTCAAATACCTGCAGGAAAAATATCAATAACCCTTTCATAGTTCATAGTCCCCTATAGCCTTATGAATGTTCTGTTTGATGCTGATGTGATACTGGATGTCTGCCTTGACCGCGAGCCCCATGAGATTGCGGCCTTTAAACTGATGACCCTGGTGGAAAAAGGCCATATTACCGGCTGGATCGGTTCGGGCACGGTCAATACCCTGTATTACCTGATGGCAAATGAACTGGAACAGAAATGGGTTAAAAGGCACCTGCTGGAACTGCTTGAATTATTTCAGATCATACCGGTAACCCATGATATCCTGGAAAAAAGCATCAAAAGTAAATTTATGGATTTTGAGGATGCTGTTTTATGTCATGCCGCGGATGACCGCGGACTGGATTACATCATATCGAGAAACAAGGACAGCTTTAAAGCCAGTACGATCCCTGTTTTCACCCCCCCGGAGCTGCTGAATATACTGGAAGCTATATAAGCGGCACCTTGAATACCTGGTTTGCGTTTTGTGTGGTCTGCCGGATCACTTCATCCAGGGACCGGCCCTTGATTTCAGCCAGCCGTGAGGCCGTAAACCGGATAAAAGCGGGCTCATTGCGTTTGCCCCGTTTCGGATGAGGGGCCAGATAAGGCGCATCCGTTTCCAGCAGCAGGCGATGCAGGGGAAGATCCTTTACCGTTTTGTCCACCCCGGCATTTTTAAATGTAAGGATGCCTCCAATGCCCAGATAAAGATTTAAGTCTATGGCTCGCTTTCCCTCCTCTTCGCTTCCGTTAAAGCAGTGCCAGATGCCGGTCAGGTGGCCGTCCTGCTGTTGTTCTACGATATCCAGCAGGTCGGAGGTGCTGTTCCTGTTGTGCAGGATAACCGGCTTTTTTACGGCTTTGGCAATTTCGCAATGACGGATAAGCGACGTTTTCTGTTCAGCCATAAATTCCTTGCTCCGGTAATAATCGAGGCCGGTCTCGCCGATGCCGGCGCATTGGCCGGTCGAGGCCAGGTCCTGCAAACGGGATAGATCATCCGCGTTCCCGGAAGTGATCTCACAGGGATGGATGCCTGCCATGCAGAAGAAGCCGATGCCGGGGTGCTGCATCTTTTGCATGGCCGTAAAGGATCCCAGGGTAATGGCCGGCATAAAGATCTGCCTCACACCGGCCGTAACTGCGCGGTCCAGGACCTGTTCAAGGTCTTCCTGAAATTCATTCAGGTACAGATGGCAATGCGTATCCGTCATATTTATATACTTAATATTAATTTTAAAATCTCTGCAACTTCTTTAAATTAGGGTCTTTCGTAATTCCCAAAAAATCACACCATCAAGCTAGAGTAATAATTATTTTTATGAAAGAAAGCATCTTAAAAAATATTGAGGACCGTCGTTATTCCGTGGGTATCGTAGGGCTGGGGTATGTCGGACTCCCCCTGCTATGGACGTTTCATGAAAAGGGTTATTCTGTTGTAGGGTTTGATATTGATCAAAGTAAAATTGATGCGATCAACGATGGCCGAACCTATATAAAACATTTCACCGAAGACAAAATAAAAGTGCTTGCCGGATCCGAATTATGCCGGCTTACCACCGAATTCAGCCATATTGCTGACGTGGATGCCGTACTGATGTGTGTGCCGACCCCGCTGAACAAATACCGTGAACCGGATATGTCGTATGTAGAGGCTACCACCAGGGCCATCGGACCTTATATAAAAGAAGGCCAGCTCATCGTGCTGGAATCAACAACCTATCCGGGAACCACGGAAGAGCTGATCCGTCCGATCTGTGAAGAGCTGAGTGGCCTGAAATCAGGAAAGGATTTTTATCTCGGCTACAGTCCGGAGCGGGAAGATCCCGGCAATCCCTCGTTCGTGACGGCTACCATTCCCAAAGTGATCGGGGGCGACGGCAGCGATGCACTTGAGGTGTGCATGGCCTTATACGGCAGCGTTATCCATCAGGCCGTACCGGTAAGCGATACTAAAACCGCTGAGGCCGTCAAGCTGCTGGAAAATATTTTCCGGTCGGTAAACATTGCCCTGGTAAATGAACTGAAGATGGTATTCGAAGAAATGGGCATTGATATCTATGAGGTAATCGATGCGGCAAAAACCAAGCCCTTTGGATTCATGCCGTTCTATCCGGGACCGGGCCTCGGGGGCCACTGCATTCCCATTGATCCGTTCTATCTGACCTGGAAAGCCCGTGAATTCGGTCTCAATACCCGATTTATTGAACTGGCCGGGGAGGTTAATACGGATATGCCCAAGTATGTCCTGAAACGGACCCAGGAAGCGCTCAACGCCCACGGCAAGGCTATCAGCAAATCCAGGATCTTGTGTGTCGGACTTGCCTATAAACCCAATGTGGATGATATGCGGGAGTCACCGACCTATCATATCATGGATTTGCTTCATAAATACGGGGCGGAGGTAGCCTATCACGATGACTACATTCCGGTAATCCCCCCGACGCGGGAACATCCCCACTGGGCCGGGCACAAATCGGTGCCCTTCGATAAAGAAAGCCTGAGCTCATATGATGCGGTAATCATCACGACAAACCATTCCTATCTGGATTTTACCAAACTTTTTGAGTGGAGCTCGTGCATCGTCGATACCCGCAATGCCCTGCACTTCCAGGGAACCTCCGATAAGAAGAAGGTATGGAAAGCGTAAAGCGGGTCAGGCCGGATGCAAGGCAGGGAACGTTATGTAGGATGAGCAGAGCTGGTCGAGGGTGTGCTTAACGTGGCTGGAAATAATGAGAGTCCCCCCGTTTTTGCGGTAGCTTTCAAGCAATCCAATGCAGGCCTTCACGCTGTCGGTATCGAGGGCCCTGAATGGCTCATCGAGTAGAATGATTTCGGGTTCGGCAACCAGGCTGGCGGCAATCAGTGATTTTTGCATCATTCCGCTTGAATAGGTACCGATGAGATTTTCACGCCGCTCATCCAGCAATACGGAATCGAGTAAAGCCGAGATCTTTTCATCCGAACCGGCCGTCCATTTCTTTTTGGACCGGAGAATCCATTCCATCAGTTCAACGGCATTCAGGTAGACCGGCAAATTATGGGAATCACCGGCCAGCCCGACATGTTTCAAAAACTGGTGGGGCTGTTCATGGATGTCTATCCCCTGAAAGAGCACATGGCCTTCTGTCGGAAAAGCCGTAGCCGAAAGCAGCCGTATGAAGGTAGTCTTTCCCGAGCCGTTGGGACCTATGAGTCCGGTGGCGGAGCCGCTTTCGAAACCCACGGTCATGCCGCTCAGCACATAGGCTCCCGTACCGTATCTCTTGCTCAGGTGTTCGGTTCTTAAAATTTCAGACATAATTTTTTTGAAATTGATATTCGTGCAGGCGCGTAATGATCAGCGCCGTTAAAAATGAAAAAATCAGATCAAAAGCAGCCCAGTATACAGGCAGGCTAAACCCGATATCCGCCCGGAAAACGGATACCAGTCCGACGGCAAGGATGATGGCCGGTGTCCATCGGATATTGACAAAAAACCTGGTTAACACCCAGCCTGCTGGACTCTGGATTGAGAACTGAAAGGGGAGGGGGGCAAAATTGGGGGTGGTCAGGATATAGGAGGCCGCGTTCTTGGCCGTGATCATGACGACCAGCCAGGCGGAGATCAGGTTGAGCGAAACGTCAATCCAGAACAAATACCACAAAAAAACGATAAGCAACAGCATTATGCGCCCCATGGGAAGGCGCCGGTCAAGCTGACGAAGGCAGGCCCAAACGGCATGTCTCCGGTTATGCGGCACCCAGTAGACGGCATCGTAGGCTATGGGCTCGCGTCCCTCGCGGTTGAAGGCTTTGGGATTGCGGAACAATTCATCATAAAAGGCATTCCCCCTGTAAAAGTATTTGTCGTACACCACACGGAGCCTGCCCAGCTGCAGTCCGGAATAGCTCAGCAGAAGCAAACCCGGCAGGTAGCTTAAGCCGGTAACCTCGAAGGCGGTCAGGTAAGCCGTCAATACGACGAGGAACATGCCCACGGCCGCTATCATGGAGGTAGCCGTCAGGGAGGGGATCATGCCTGGCGGCACCGATGAGGTTTGACCCATTTTCTCCATGGCGCCAACAAATTTCATTCCCCTTTTTCCTTCATGCCATTCCTGGGAAAGCAATCCAATGATCACAAAACGATAAAAGGCATAAGAGGCCATGGCGCTCACCATGATCAGGCCCTGAACAAACAGCGTGGTTTTTTGCAGGATTGCATCCGGCCAGTTCCCGGGGTCATAAAAAGCCAGGAGGCCGTAGGTAATGTACAAGATCAGCAGTAAAGGAAACAGTTTCCTTGCCTGATGGAGCATCAGTTTCAGGGGCTCCAGGTTGAGCATCTGGATCCAGTCCAGATGCTGATCAGGGAACAGCAGGTGGGGCATGATGAAGGCAAAAAAACCGGCCAGGGCAAAACCCCAGAAGCGGGCCGTGACGATGCGCTGGCCGGGTGAGGCATCACCGGCCAGCAGAATCACGGCGTAGACCAGCATCCCTGCAACCAGGAGGTAAGCGATCCTGGAAAGCAGCGTGGGTTGGGAACGGGAAATTTGGGTGATCTTCATAATTGGATTTTGAGAAAGCTCAAAGTATACTACATTTCCGGCAAAAGTTTATCGCATCAGTCGGATAATGATTTCAGGCCCAATGTGCGCAACAATGGATTCGACCTCAACAGGCTTTCCTGAATTCGCATATGTTTGAATTCGTTGCGAAGGGATATGTCGTTTCTGAGACGGCGAAAGCGGATCATTTTTTCATCGCCGGGCAATCCCAGCAGCAATTTGAATTGACCGTAATACTGCTGAACCGGATGAATGCGATTCAGTATTTCCGTCAGGGAGGATGAGTTTCGGAGTCCGGTAACCGCCTCCACGACCGGGGCCTGATCAATGCCCGGATCAGGAAGGTTGAAATGATGATGTAGGGCCCGGGTAACCATATGTGTGGCTTTAAGCTTGCCCTGCAGTGAATAACCGGCAATATGAGGAGTGCCGATGAATGCGGAATGGGCAACCTCATCATCGAAAACCGGCTCGTTGTTCCATACATCCAGAATAAAATCACTGCCGCGGACGGATTTGTTTTCGAGGAGGGCCTGCTCGTTGGCAATGCTGCCCCGGGCGCAATTGATAAACAGCCGGGCCTGGGATGTTCTTATTTTGTTTTCATCCAGCCAGCCGGCCGTAGCATTCCGGCCGGTGCGGGTTAGGGGCAGGTGAAGGGTTATTACGTCACAGGAAAGGATATCCGGGAGAGAGGCGCTGTGAAAGCCACTGTCGCGCTGTTGCCGGGGCGGATCATAAGCCAGGGTTTTAAACCCCGCATGGTCAAGCAAAGCCCCAACTTCCGATCCCGCCTTGCCGGCACCGACGATCCCGACCGATAAAGAGCGGAAGGGTTTCTGACGATGCTCACTCCATAAAACGATGGCCGTAGCCACGTATTCGGCCACAGCCCGGGCATTGCATCCCGGGGCCGATTCGAAACGGATACCCAGTTTTTGAAGCAAATCCTCATCAACATGGTCGGAACCGGCCGAGGCGGTGCCGACAAAGGCTAACCGGGGGGCATGGGCTGTCAGGGATTCATCCACCCGGGTTACCGTCCTGACCAGCAAGGCATCGGCCTGGCTAAGGTTTTTTTTGTCGGGTCCGGTTTCCGGATGAAAGGGTATGCAATTGACCTCCGGATGGAGGTAGTCGGAGAGCTGGTCTATATAACGGTCGGCTAGTACGTTGATCAAAATGGTGCAGCGCTATGGATATGGATGTCTTATTTTCGGATTCGGCGCAGGCTGGAAGGCGTATCAAGTATTTCCCTGAGGATGAAAGCATTTCGCAGGGCCTGCGGGTCATGCAATTCCCGGGAATAGTCTTTAAGGGAACTTTCGGTGGTAATCACTTCCGGAGCTTCATCCAGTGATTTGTAGATGGGGTTTTCGGTATTCATCAGATCACTGGAGGCATCAACACTGCCGATTGGCGCTTCGGGCGAACTGCTTTTGGAACCGGCTTCCGAACCGGTGGGCTTATCCAGGGGCCGGGCTGGCGATTCCGGCTCCCGTTCAGGCTCCCGGGAGCCTCGCGATGGTTGTCCGCTGAAAAGGTCTTCCAGTTCGCCCAGAGCTTCATCCCATGAACCGGGTGACGGATCCCTGCCGGTTTGGTTATCCCGTTCTCCGGGTTGTTGGCCCGGTGGCGGCTCACCCTGTTGTTTGATCCCGTCTATAATGCGTTTTATAAAGGGAAAAACAATAAATAATATGATCAGAATTTCAAATATACTCATGGTTCAAGTTTAGAGTATATTATCCACAAAAACAATGCAGGATGGGAATTGGGCTGCCGGACTACTACATGGCGGGGGGATTTGGTATGGCGGTTGTTGAAACAATAGCCGTCTGTTTTTCGAATACACCGGATATAACCAATATAAATGTTAACACGTTCCAATGCGGAAAGTTAAATGGTTACCTGTACCTTTTATATATTATGAAAGGCTTCAATTATAACTTATAGGGTAAGATTATGTTTAAACGATTAGCAAGAGCAATAAAATCACTGTTTGGTGGATTGATCGGCAGCATTGAAGACCCCAGACTCATACTGGAACAAAACATCAGGGAGCTAAATGATCAGGTCCCGGTAATGAACGAAAATATTGCCACGGTAAAAGCCAATGTAATGATGCTTCAAAAGGAAGTGGATCGCTACGATAAAGTCGTTGCCGACCTGTCCTACAAAATTAAATCAGCAATTAATGCCGAACGGGATGACATTGCCGAAAACTATGCACTGCAGCTTCAGCGCGCTGAGGAAGCATCACAGTCATCCCGGGAGCAATTAAAATTTTCACACGATGCATACGGCAAGGCCCTGCAGGTGAAAAAAACGTTTATGAGGGAAAAAGACCGGAAGATCCAGGAAGCCCGTGAAGCCCTGCGAGCCAGTGAGCGAACGGCCTGGCAAGCCAAAATAGCGGACACCCTTGAACAGTTTGAGATTGGTGGAATAGATTCCACCCATGATGAAATGATCACAAAGATAAATCAGGAAGCCGCCAAAAATGAAGCCAGAATGGAAATGGCGCTCGACAGCGTGGATTCCAAAGCCATGGAGATTGAATACGATGCACAGAAGCTGAAAGCTTCGGAATTGGTTAAGCAATTTAAAGAGAACATGAACAAGGAGAAGCCCGCTACCGGCGTTAGCTCTGAAAAATCCAAAGACCAGGAAAGCAGCGAAGGAGCCAAAACCATCGGTCGGAAAAAAACAAAATCATGAGCAACAAACCCATAAACTTTACCCGGGAAGCCTTTTTTCATCCCGGGAACCTGGGATTTTTATTTTGCGCCATGCTGGCCGGCATCGTGGTGAACGACGGGCTGCTGTCGGATTTGGTCCTGCCGGTTGCAATCGGGCTGGAACTTCTTTTTCTTGGTATTGTGCCGCGAGGCGAGAAATACCGGAAGTCAGTCAGGCTAAGGAAAATGCGTGAACGGAACAGGGCTTATGGTGAACAGGAGTTATTTGATCGCCTTGATCAGCGCGGTCAGAAACGGTTTCTGGTCCTAAAGCACATAAGCGGACTGATCAAGGAAAACTTCGATAAGATGTCATATACTACCCAGGGCATGCTGGAAAGCATACATGCAAAGATCGAGGGACTGCTGAGCAACTATATACTTAACCTTGATATGCTTCAGCGCTATCATCGCTACCTGACCTCTTCGTCTCCCAAAAAGCTTAAAGAGGAAATCGACTCTTTTACCCGCGAGGTAGAGGCAACCGAATCAGAGAAACTGAAGGAGATAAAGGTCCGCCGTCTCACCATCATGCATAAGAGGCTGGAAAAGATCGATGCGGCCCGGGAAAAATATTCCATTTGTAAATCTCAGCTGGAGACTATTGAGGACACAATCCGTTATATTTATGAAAAATCCATGACCATGACCAATCCGGAAGAAATCGGTTTTCAACTGGACAATCTGATCAGCGAACTTGAAGAGACGGCAACGATGATGGAAGATATCGAAGATGAAATGCCACCGGCGTTTACGCTGCTCCAAAAGTCCGACCCCCTCCAATCAACAACTAAACTTTGACTGAACTACTTATAATTCTGCTTGTCATTGCGATAAGTGCCTTTTTTTCCGGATCTGAAATTGGGTTTGTTTCCGCTAACCGGCTGAAGCTTGAAATCAAGGCCCGGAAGAAGACCCTGAGCGGCCGTTATCTTAATTATTTTGTGAGAAATCCGGAGACTTATCTATCGACGACCCTGATCGGCAATAATATTGCTAATGTGGTGTATGCAACGCTAATGGCCCTTTTTCTGGTGTCTCCGGTAACGGCCTACTATCTTGACCTGTTCGGTAACGAACCGTCGGAAGTGACCGTTCTGCTTATTCAGACGATCATCGCCTCCCTGATTATTATGATGCTGGGTGAGGTGATGCCCAAAGCGATCTTCCGCATTCATTCGGATTTCCTGATCTCTATTCTGGCCGTTCCACTGAAGTTCTTCAACTGGTTGTTTACCCCTTTCATATACATATCCAATAAAGCGGCAAGACTGCTGATATCGCTGTTCCAGCCCGATTCCGATTATGCCGACCGGGTTTTCCGGAGGCAGGATATGGAAATGCTATTGCAGGAAATCGGCGATGATGAAGGGTCTGATATGGACCGTGATGATTCCGAGATCCTCTCCAACGTATTGGAATTATCCAATAAGCGTGTCCGGGAGTCGATGATCCCGCGTACCGATATCGTAGCCGTCAATAAGAACGCCTCCCTCAAGGAGGTAACCAATACGTTTGTCTCCTCCGGGGTTTCCAGGCTCCCGGTCTATGATGAGAACATCGATGATATTATCGGCGTCGTGTTTGCCTATGATCTGTTCAAGAAACCCAAAAACCTGAATGAAATTATCCGGCCGGTCAAGCTCATCCCCTCCAGTCAGAAATCCAAGGATTTACTGTCGGAATTTCAGAAGCTGAACATATCGCTGGCCATTGTAATTGATGAATACGGAGGAACGGCCGGTCTGGTCACCATTGAGGATTTGCTGGAGGAAGTGGTCGGTGATATTCAGGATGAGTATGATATCGAGGGCACGGTGATGAAAAAAATCGCGCCCTATACCTATATTATCAGTGGCAATACGCATATCGATGAGTTAACCGAGAGATTTCCGGAAATAGACCTTCAACGAAAAAGCAATGGCTATGAAACGGTAGCCGGCTATATCATCAGCGCTACCGGACGCATTCCACAGGTTAATGAAGAGATCGTGCTGGACAGGCATAAATTTATCATCAGCAAAGCAACGCATTCCCGCATCGAAAGCATTAAGCTGACGATAATCGGAGACCATTAGAGCATATAACCCTTTACGAGTGAGTGCATTTAAATTATATCCGCCCTGGGCCGGCGAACTGGCCAGGAAGTATCTGGGAAAGACGCTGAATCAGTTTATCCTGCACGGAAACATCAGGGATAAAGTTATGATGGGGGGATTGAAAAATCCGGTGTTCATCAGCCTCAAAGATTTCCTGTCGCACGAGCTGTTTGCTTCCCGTGATATGGTACTGTTCTACGACCGTTCAAGCGGTATTCATTTCCGGGATGAAAGAAGTCTTGCCGAATTCAGGAAAATAGCCCCGTCCCGGTGGCCAGCCGATCCGGGCCGGGTCTTTCCACTACTGGAAGAGTTTTTCCGGTCAAGGGTAGCGGAACACAAAAGCATAGCCTGTATCGTTGATTTTGCCGAGACCATCGTACCGATCGGGGAGACGGGATCGGCCGGGACCGAAGACCGCAATGCGCTGGTTTTCCTTCAGAAATGGTCGCATGACCCCCTTTTGCTGTCTGCTGATTTTACTCTTGTTCTGCTTTCCCAAAACCTGTCGGACCTCAACCGGAATTTGGTCCAGAGTCCGCATAATGCGGCTATTGAAATCGGTTTGCCCGGGGAGAAGGAACGGAAGGCTTATATAGGCTCTTTCTGCAGCAAGGAAGAGTTCCGGCTCATATCATCGGTTCCGGCTGACACGTTGGGACGACAATCGGCCGGTCTGAACCTGATCAATATCCAGGGTCTGTTGTCCGGGGCGAGGGAGAATAAAAAAAAACTCACCTACAGCTCACTTACCGGTAACAAAAAAGAACTGATAGAAGCGGAGGCCTATGATCTGCTGGAATTTGTAGATACCCGCCGGAAGCTGGATGACGTTGCCGGTCACCGTCACGTCCGGGAGCATCTGCGCATGGCGGTAAAAGCGATTAAAAATAACCGTCCTGAAGTTATGCCCATGGGTTACCTTGTTTGCGGACCGGTCGGGACCGGCAAAACCTATCTGGTAACCTGCTTTGCCGGCGAAGTAGGCATCCCTATGGTAAAGCTTAAAAATTTCAGGAGCCAGTGGCAGGGCGTTACCGAGGGCAACCTGGAAAAGATACTGTCCCTGATCCAGGCCATGGCGCCCGTGGCCGTGATGATCGATGAAGCCGATGCCTATTTGGGGAAACGGGAAAGCAGTGGTGACAGCGGGGTTTCCTCCCGGGTATTTTCACAAATAGCTCAATTTATGAGCAATACCGAAAACCGGGGCAAAATTGTATGGTTCCTTATGACGGCCCGGCCCGATCTTATGCCGGTCGATCTCAAGCGGCAGGGCAGGGCCGAAGAGCATCTGGCGTTATTTCCTCCGTCCAGCCAGGAAGAACGGGAAGAGCTGTACCGGGTGATGGTTCAAAAAACGGGCATCCGGTTGACAGATGACCAAATTCCGGAGGCCATCCGCCAGGGGACTCAATCCTTTTCCGGAGCAGACATGGAAGCGGCGCTGACCCGTGCCATGTTCCAGGCTTCCACAGAGGGAAAACGTAGTGTAAGCAAAACGATACTGGAAGAAGCTTTTCTGGATTTCATTCCGCCATCGTATCCTGACGAAATTGAGCTGCAAACACTGGCTGCCATTATAGAATGCACCTCCCATTCACTGTTACCGCCCGGTTACCGTCATGCAGACCGGAGTAAACTGGCTCTGAGGCTGGAGGAACTAAAAAGGAAAACATCTCTAAGTAATTGATTATCCATAATTAGTGAAGTTTAATATGCGATTTTGTGAAATATTCTGTTTTAAGGATATGAACATTCGACTACTAATTTAATCAAAAAACATTATGCGCTATTTAAATTCATTTATTGGTTTCCTGCTCATGTCTTTGCTTGTTGTAGCATGCGGCGAACGACAAGACACCGATCAGGAGAGATTCGGGGAAGATGGTACAACTCCCACAGATGAACCCACCCAGACTCAACCTCCATCCGGGGCCGAACAGGACGAGACGATGACCGATCAGGGTGATCAGCCGCAACAGGAGTTTGTGGAGCAGATGGAACTCAGGCTGGACCAGGCCGAACAGGAGCTCGATCAGGTCCGGCAGGACGAAGAAGGGTTGGGTGAACAGCAGGATCAGGAAACCCAGATGCAGTACGATCAGATTGAGGAAAGGATCAATGAAGCACGGGATCAGATATCTGAACTGGAAGATGCCGGATCCGAAAACTGGGAACAGATGTCTCAGCAGGTTATGAATGAAGTAAATTCCATCGAAGAAGATATCCAGTCTCTAAGCGGTTCATCCGCCGGAGCCTGAGATTGACCCGGTAAAAAAAGGGCCACGGTACGGACTATTTGTGAATTGCAGAGCCTGTTAACGTCAATACTACAGACCGTGGCCCTCCATTATTTCTATGCTCACACAGATAAATGCCTTGCCAGGTTCCCAGGTAAAAACGCCCCTCTCTGACCGGTATCGTAAGCGAAGAGCCAAGCAAGGCACTTTTTATGTGGGAAGTCATATCATCGGTACCTTCCAGGGTGTGACGGTAGAGGGTGGGGTCTTCAGGGACCAGATTGTTAAAAAAGGTATTGAAATCAGCTCTCACATCCGGATCCGCATTTTCATTCAGGGATAATGAAGCACTCGTATGCAGTATATGCAGGTGAGCGAGACCGGCCTTCATTTCCTTTATCCGTTCCAGTTTTGACAGTATTTCATCCGTAATAAGATGAAACCCCCGTTCTTTTGCTCCCAGGGTAATGTCTTGCTGATGAAATATCATGGCATCCAAAATAATTATCCGAAAAGCCCTTTATTAGATCCCCCGTCATGGCTGACCGTTTGTCCGGTCATGTAGGCCGAATGGGGTGACAGCAGCAACAGGGCCAGGGAAGCAAGCTCTTCAGCCTCCCCCATGCGTCCTACGGAAATGTTATCCTCCATGGCGGACCTGGCTTCATTATATGAAATATTGGCCTGTCTGCTTTTGTCTTTTATGATGCGGTCAATGGCCGGGGTGTTATGGGAACCGGGAGCCAGCAGGTTCACCGTTATACCCTGTTTGCCAATTTCCTGTGAAAGTGTTTTTGCATAGCCTGTCACGGCCGCCCGCATCGCCGTGCTCAACACCAGGTTGCCTAACGGCTGCTTGACAGACTGGCTTTCTATAAACAGGATCCGACCGTATTTCTGGGACAGGAAAACGGGGAGCAGCTTCTTAATCAATTCAACCTTCCAGCGAAACAGCAGACGATAGGCTTCATCCCAATCTTCGGCGGAGGTATCTGCAGCGGCTTTGGCAGGCGGACCCCCGGAATTGAGCAGAATGCCGTTCAGTGTTTTTCCGTTGAGCGCCTGCTCGATGCGTTCCAGGGTTTCCGCCTCACGCAAATCACCGGCTATTCCGGTAAACTGTTCCCTGTATTCGTCCTGAAGCCTGATCAGGGCTTCTTCGCTTCGGGCAATACCCATCACATTGGCATGTTCACGGCATAGTGCCCGGGTGATGGCCAGGCCAAAACCGCTGCTTGCCCCGCAGACGATAAATAAATGGTTGGCAACTTGCAGATCCATAAGGTCAAACTACAGGTTTTGCTGCTGCATTGCTATTTGAATTGCCTTAATAAATTAGAAAAAATAGATACTTCCTTTCCTGACTATATGGAATACCCTGATATAAGTTTATAATAAACAATGGTTTTAACTTTTTTTTTAATTTATTAAATTTATTAATTTTTCTTAATATTTATTCTTATATTTTTTTTGTCAATAAAATATTGTTCACAACCTAATTAGTATAAAGGAGAAAAAGTATGTCTGTTACAAACGTATCCCAATTAAAGCGAACAGACACCGGGAACGCCAGATCTGTTTTACAGTCGGTTGTTATGTTGCTGCTTCCCATCCTGTTCTCAGCGGTATTTACCGCATGTTCAACATCATCAGAAGATAATGACGATGTTGAACAACAACTCGATGAGGTTCGTATGGCCACCGCCGATTATCACGATATGGACAAAGCCGTTGAAGAAGGGTGGCTGCAGGCCAGCCCGTGTGTCTATAACCCCGATGCCGGGGGAATGGGACTGCATTTTGTGAAAGGGTCATGGACAGACGGACGGAAAATAATAACCCAGCCCCAGGCCTTGCTGTATGAACCGCTTGAAGGGGGCGGATATGAATTCGTGGGGGTAGAGTATATAATCCCATATGAGTATGTATCGGCTGATTCGGAACCACCTGTTTTATTCGGTCAGCAATACCATCCTGATGCGGGAAAGCAGCAGTGGGCCTTGCATGTATGGTCGGAGAAGGAAAATCCCAGCGGAATCTTCGCCGATTGGAATCCAAACGTTTCCTGTGATTTTGAGATTGAAGCACAGCTGGCCGATCTGCGCAGTGCAACGGCCGATTATGATGTTATCGACAATGCCATAGCCGACGGCTGGGATACGGATATAAGCAACGGTTGTGTGGAAAGCGACGCAGGGGGTATGGGCCACCATTATGCCAATCAGGAATACCTGAATGACGGACGACGGATAATTACTGAGCCTCAGGTCCTTTTATATGAGCCGCTTGAAGGCGGAGGGTATGAATTCGTCGGGGTGGAGTATATCATTTCCTACCAGTTGCATGGTTCAGACCAGGACCCGCCGGTTATTTTTGGCCAGGAGTACAAGCCTGATTCCGATAAGGGGCAATGGGCCCTGCATGTGTGGTCGGAAAAGGATAATCCCGACGGAATGTATGAGGATTTCAACCCTGAGATATCCTGCGAATTTGAACAGGCATCCATGGCCGAAGCCGGTTCCTATGAGTAAGCCTCTGTCCTCCGGAGTCCGTTAGCATCCGGTTAAAACATGCGTCAAAAAAGGCGGCTGCGTTTCTGCTGAACAGGTAATTCATAGTTCAGCAGAAGGGCAGCCGCTTTTTGTTTGATGAGTGGATATGTTACCTTAAAGATTCGCTTGTTTAAACCATCTACCCATACAGCCTATGCCATCTTCATTCCGCAACCTTCTTTCTCTTGCATCAATTTTGCTCATAGGCCAGCTTTTCCTGGTCTCTTGTTCAGCACAACCCTCCGACGGCCAGGATAGCCGGGCCCGGGCCATTCGCATCCTCGAAGAGGTTCCCCTGATAGACGGCCATAACGACGTGCCATATCAATACCGGGTGAGGGCCGGATATAAGTTCTCAGAAATTGACTTCAGGAATACCAGCTTGCTTAATCCACCCATGCATACCGACATTCCCCGCCTCAGGGAAGGGAGGGTTGGCGGCCAGTTCTGGTCGGTATACGTGACGCCCGATCAGCCGGAGAGTGAGGCCATACAGCAGACCATGGAACAGATAGATTTTGTCTACCGTATGGTTGAGCGCTATCCGGATGAATTCGAACTGGCCCTGACGGCCGATGACGTGGATCGTATTTTTGCCAGGGGGAAAATAGCGTCTATCATTGGCATGGAAGGCGGTCATTCCATAGGGAATTCCCTGGCTGTACTGCGCCGCTTTTACGATCTGGGGGCACGGTATATGACCATCACGCATTCCAGGACGCTGGACTGGGCGGATTCGGCCACCGACGATCCGGTGAACGATGGACTTTCACCATTTGGTAACGAGGTCATACGTGAAATGAACCGCCTGGGGATGTTGGTTGATTTGTCGCATGTATCTTCTCAAACCATGATCGATGCAATAGCCGTATCGGAGGCCCCGGTTATCTTCTCCCATTCCTCTGCGCGGTCGGTGACCGATCATCCCCGCAATGTCCCTGATGATGTGCTCGAGCTCGTAAAAGACAACGGGGGAATGGTCATGGTGACTTTTGTTCCCGGATTTATTTCTTCCGAACTGCGGCAGTATTATGCAGACAGAAATGCCCGCCGCGCCCGGCTGGAAGTCTTGCACGGCGGGCAGCCTGATTCCGTTGACAGCGGGATGAGGGAGTGGGACCAAAACAATCCCGAACCGGAAGCTACGCTGGAGCAGGTAGTCGATCACATTGATCATTTGTATGAGGTGATGGGGGCTGATCATATTGGAATCGGCGGTGATTATGACGGCATTGCGAGCGTTCCCGCCGGTCTTGAGGATGTAACCACGTATCCGAACCTGTTTGCTGAGCTGTTGAGGCGGGGATACGACGAAGAGGACCTAAAAAAAATAGCCGGTTTAAATGCCCTGCGCGTCATGCGGGAGGCAGAAGACATTGCTGAGCGATTGCAAGGGGAAAGGGATCCCTCCGAAGTGCTTATAGGAGATGTGGATTAACCTAAAGTTGAACATGGAAACGGAAGACATATCGGCCCACCGGTATACGCCCGCCTTGCCGGACTTGCATCCGTTCTGCGATGGATCAGCGTTATAGTTTGCGAACGTCTAATCGCTTACGTTTAAGTAAAGTTTATTAAAAAATGGTAATATTTAGTCTGTAATACCGATATATTTGACATGATAATTAAACACTGACGCACTCTCCCCTATGATCTCCGATAAAAACTTTCACTATCTCGCTGTTGCCGGTAATATCGGAGCCGGTAAATCGTCATTAACCCAGTTGCTTGCATCGCACTTTAACTGGAGCGCCTACTATGAATCGGTAGAAGATAATCCTTATCTCAGGGATTTCTATGAGGATATGAAAAGATGGAGTTTTAACCTTCAGATTTATTTTTTATCCAGCCGTTTCAGGCATCAGAGAAAATTACTGGCAAAGGGGGGGAGTTTCATCCAGGACCGTACCATATTTGAAGATGTAGAAATTTTCGCCAAGAATCTGCATGAAATGGGGTTAATGAGTGGACGCGATTATGATAATTATAATTCGCTGTACCATGATATGACGTCTTTTCTTACCCCGCCCCACCTTCTCATCTATCTGAAGGCCGATGTTCCGACGCTGGTGCGTCAGATTCAGCTCAGGGGAAGGGTGTATGAGAGCAGCATCCGTATAGATTATTTAAAAAGGCTCAACGTTTTATATGAAAACTGGATTCAGGCCTATCCGCATGAAAAACTGATTATAGAAACGGATGAGCTTGATTTTGTTAATGATAAAGAAGCGCTGGGCAAAGTAATCGGGATGGTGGAGCAAAGAAGGTTCAGTTTGTTTTCCTGACGTTGTATATGAGCACTATATTTGCTAATTTATCAGGCTATAAATATTAGGTTATGATTACTTTTAAGCTTAATGAAATTCCGGAAGGAAAAACCTCACGAAACGTGAAAGTTGCTCCCGGGGAATTGGAATTAAGCTCGCTGGACGTTAAAAACGTTATGCTTCATATTGATTTTATTAAAACAGAAAATTCACTTCAACTCTTCTTTGAAGTCGAGGCCGGGACCAGACTGGTTTGTGACCGTTCCCTTGAAACGTTTGAGCAGGAACTTAAAGGGGAGTATAGCATTGTCTATGATGCTGAGATAAAAGAGGAGGAAGAAGGGGAAGAAAATGCGGTTCGCTATTTGAATATGGATGACAACATTATTGATATAAGCAAAGAAGTCAGAGATACCCTACTTTTAAGCGTGCCTGCAAAAAAACTTCACCCCAGATTCTATGATGATGAGGGAAATCCCTCTGATTTTAATGAAAGATTTCCTGATGAGGATTACGAAGATCCCCGCTGGGATGCACTACGGAAATTACAAGATAAAAACAGAAAAGGCTAAATAGATATAAATGGCACATCCAAAAAGAAAAACTTCCAAATCCAGAAGGGATAAAAGAAGGACCCATCAAAAACTTACACCGGTGCCTTTGACAAAATGCACAAACTGTGATGCCGTACACCGGTTGCATCACGCTTGCGCCGAATGCGGGTACTATCGCGGGCGTCAGGTAATAAATATTTCAGAAGCTTGATTTAATATTCATTAATCTGCTATAGATGAAAATAGCTGTTGATGCCGTAGGCGGCGATCATTATCCCAAAAATCCAGTACTTGGGGCTATAAAAGCACTCGAAGAAAAAGACGACCTTGTCATTATTCTGGTTGGACCTGAAGATATCATCCGTCCGGAACTGGATAAGCATGATTATCCCGCTGACCGGGTGGTCATTCACGATGCCCCCGAGGTTATCGGCATGGATGAATCACCAGCCCAGGCTGTGAAAAGCAAGCCTCAGTCTTCCATAACCGTTGGATTGGGTTTGCATGCTAAGGGACATTCGGAAGCCTTTATTAGTGCCGGTAATACCGGTGCCCTGCTGGCGGCATCAACGCTGATCCTGGGCAGGCTTGATGGAGTATTAAGACCTACCATAGCCACTATCTATCCCACGGTGAACGGGTTCCGCCTGATGATCGACGTTGGGGCCAACCTGGAGGTCAAACCCGAAATGCTGAATCAATTTGCTTACATGGGTCTTATTTACGCCCGTGAAGTAATGGGGATTGCCAATCCCAGGGTCGGATTGCTCAATGTGGGTGAAGAGGCAGAGAAAGGCACGGAAGTGCTTAAAAAAGCCCATAAACTTCTTCGGTCCATGGATGCCTTTATTGGAAATATTGAAGGTCGTGACATTCTTACCGGCAAGGCCGATGTATTTGTATGCGATGGGTATGTCGGGAATGTTCTGCTGAAATTCGGGGAATCGATACCCGCGGTACTCGAAAAGCTGATGTTTAAAATGATTAAGGAACAAGAGGTCTCCCGGGAAAATGCCGGCCTTGTCGGACAGCTTCTGAAACAGGCATTTGAACCATTTGATTATCAAAAGGTAGGCGGAGTCCCTTTTCTTGGCGTTAACGGCGTCAGTCTGGTAGGTCATGGCGGCAGTACCCCCACAGCCATGAAGAACATGATTTTAAATGCCGTTACCATAGTTGAAGCCAAGGTGAATGATAAAATTGTTGCCTCATTAAATAAATCTTTGAATGTCGAATAACCGAGCGAAAATTACCGCCGTTGGGCATTACCTCCCCGATTATGTGATGACGAACAAGGAACTGGAAAGCCTTGTGGATACGAACGATGAATGGATCCGGACACGAACGGGCATACAGGAAAGAAGAATCCTTAAGGACCCCGCCAAATCCACTGCATACATGCTGACGGAGGCCTCCAAAGAGATCCTGGAAAAGCGGGGAATTGACGGCAGTGAAATAGATGCCATTATCGTGGGTACCGTTACGGCCGATTATCTGTTCCCGGCAACGGCTTGTCTGGTGCAACGGAATATAAAGGCAGACAATGCATTCGGTTTTGATATTTCTGCTGCCTGTTCTGGTTTTCTGTATGCATTAACGACCGGCACATCCCTTATAGAGACCGGCCGCTACAAAAAAGTTCTTGTTTTGGGGGGCGATAAAATGAGCGCCATCACCGATTATAATGACCGGTCTACCTGTATCATTTTTGGAGATGGAGCCGGCGGGGTCCTTCTGGAGCCGTCCGACGATGGAACCGGCGTAATGGATTATATTAATCACACCAGCGGTGAGGGCTCGGAAGCCCTGCTGATGGAGGCAGGAGGGAGCCTGAACCCCGCCAGCCCCGAAACCATCAGAGAACGAAAGCATTACTTAAAGCAGGACGGACGGACCGTGTTTAAAAAAGCCATTCAGGGCATGGCTGATGTTTCCGTTGAAATAATGGAACGGAATAATCTGAATGCCGGAGATATTTCCTGGCTGGTGCCTCACCAGGCTAATTTGCGCATAATTGAAGCAACGGCGAACCGGATGAATATCGGAATGGATAAAGTCATGGTAAATATCCAGAAATATGGCAATACGACAGCCGGCACCATACCCCTTTGTCTATACGATTGGGAAGACAAGCTAAAACATGGTGATAACCTTATTCTGGCCGCTTTTGGCGGTGGATTTACCTGGGGAGCTACCTGGCTGAAATGGGGTATTAAATAATGAAGAAAGCCTACCTTTTCCCTGGGCAGGGTTCACAGTTTTCAGGAATGGGACAATCTCATTATGAACATAACCCTGTTTTTAAAACTTTTTGTGACAGAGCCAATGACCTGCTGGGATTTGATCTTACGGAGATCATGTTCAACGGACCTATGGAAACCCTTAAGCAGACGGAGTATACCCAGCCGGCAATTTTTTTGCATTCCGTTGCTCTTTTTGAAACGCTGAACCAGCAACCGGATATGGTCGCCGGACATAGCCTGGGTGAGTTCTCTGCTTTAGTGGCTTGCCGCGCTGTGGGTTTTGAGGAGGCGCTGGTTACGGTCAGAAAACGGGGGCAGCTCATGCAGCAGGCCGGCATTGAGCATCCGGGCACCATGGCGGCCGTAATCGGCATGGAAGATAAAACGGTCGAGGATATCTGTGATAAAGCATCACAAAAAACAAAGTTGCCGGTTGTAGCTGCAAATTATAATTCAAAAGGCCAGCTGGTCATATCGGGTCACGAAGAAGCCATTGATGCCGCCCTGGAGCTGTTAAAAGAGGAAGGATGCAAGCTGGCTAAAAAACTGCCCGTCAGCGGTGCCTTTCATTCCCCCCTGATGCTGCCGGCCTTTGAAGGACTGGAAGAAAATTTGAAAACGCTGAATATCCGGCAACCGGTTTGTCCGGTATACAGCAATTACACGGGGGAAGCCACTACAGATCCTGACGAGATCCGCATGAATCTGCTCAATCAGCTGCTGAACCCGGTCCGGTGGACCCAGACGATGATGAATATGAAGGAAGACGGAGCGGGGCTGCTGATTGAGGTAGGCCCGGGGAAGGTCCTGCAGGGTCTGGCTAAACGGACGATAAAAGACTATGATACGCTTGGCTACGAATAGATCGCCGCATAAGTTGCTGGCGCAAAGCGAACTCTTAAAATAAAAAAGTTGATGATATGAAAGATAAAAATTGCCTCGTAACCGGCGGGGGGCGTGGAATAGGAAAATCAATTGCCCTGCACCTGGCCGCACTCGGGGCCAATGTGGCCATAACCTATTCCCGCTCCGCCGGTCCGGCTAATGAAGTGGTTAAGGAAATAGAAGGCATGGGCCGTAAAAGCATGGCTCTGCAAGCCGACGCCGTAGACGGCAACAGGGCAGAGGAGGTCGTCAGGGAACTCACCGGTGCCTGGTCGACACTGGATGTGCTGGTCAATAATGCCGGTATTACAAATGACACGCTTATCATGCGCATGAAAGAAGAACAATGGGACGAGGTGATCCAAACCAACTTAAAAAGCGTGTTCAATTACAGCAAAGCGGTGGTCAGGCCCATGATGAAACAGCGTCAGGGCTCCATCGTAAATATCGGTTCGGTCGTCGGGATTTCGGGCAATGCCGGCCAAACCAATTATGCCGCTTCAAAGGCAGGGATCATTGGTTTTTCAAAATCCCTGGCTAAAGAAGTTGCTTCCCGGAATATCCGCGTTAATGTGGTGGCTCCTGGTTATATTGTCACCGAAATGACCGATACCCTGGATGAAAAAATACTGAATGGCATAAAGGAAGTTACCCCCCTGGGCCGGGCAGGCCATGCGGAAGAAGTAGCGCAGGCCGTCTCGTTTCTGGCCTCTGATGCCTCTTCATACATTACGGGCATTGTTCTTAAGGTAGATGGCGGTATGGTTATGTAAATCAATGTATTGGCTTATTAATTGCGAATACAAAAATCAATCTGTATAATAACCCTCATTATCGTGAACTTTCCCTTATATTTGCGATAATAACTAACTCACAAAACAATAACATAAGGTATAAAATGGCTAAAGACATAGAAGCACAAGTAAAAGCAATCATCGCTGATAAACTGGGTGTAGATGAATCAGAAGTAACCACTGATGCAAATTTCACCAATGACCTCGGCGCCGACTCACTGGATACGGTGGAACTCATCATGGAATTTGAAAAAGAATTTGATATCAGCATTCCTGATGAAGATGCCGAAAATATCGCCACAGTAAAAAATGCTGTAGAATACCTCAAAGGAAAAGTTTCCTAATTTAACCTGGTCAAATGTCAAAAAAACGAGTTGTTATAACCGGTATCGGGGCTATTACACCGGTAGGTAAAACGGCCCCTGAATTTTGGAACGGTTTAATCTCAGGAAAAAGTGGTGTAAAACCCATTACCCACTTTGATGTCTCCAACTTCGCGACAAAATTCGCCGGTCAGATCGATAACTATAAAGCGGAAGATTATCTGGATAAAAAAGTAGCCAGACGTATGGACAAATTTTGTCAGTACGCCATGGTTTCGGCCGGTGAGGCTGTACGCGATTCCGGGTTGGATCTTGACGAAATTGACAAAAACCGGGTATCCGTAATGATCGGTACCGGCATTGGAGGTTTTGAGATCTTTTATCGTCAGTCCATCGATCTGTATGAAAAGGGGCCGCGGGCAGTGAACCCTTTCTTTATCCCCATGCTGATCCCGGATATTGCATCCGGACAGGTGTCTATAGAATACGGTTTTCGCGGTCCTAATTTTTGCGCCGTTTCTGCCTGTGCTACCGGTTCCCATAATATCGGTCTGGCTTACGATTCTATTTTAAACGGACAGGCCGATTACGCGGTCTGCGGCGGTACGGAAGCTCCCGTGTTTGAGATGGGGGTTGCCGGTTTTAATGCTATGCGGGCCATGTCAACCCGTAATGATGATATTGAAACAGCTTCCCGGCCCTTTGACGCTACACGCGATGGCTTCGTACTGGGTGAAGGCGCCGCCATGCTGATGCTGGAAAGCCTTGAATCAGCCACGAAGCGGGGAGCCCGGATCTATGCTGAAATCGGGGGTTATGGTTTCTCGGGTGATGCCTACCATATCACCGCTCCCGATCCTGAGGGCCGGGGTGTCATACTGGCCATGAAAACGGCATTGGAAGCATCCGGGGCCAAACCCGAAGAGGTTGGCCATATTAATATGCATGGAACGTCCACGCCACTGGGTGATGTTGCCGAAACCAACTCCATTAAGAAGGTATTTGGTGATCATGCCTATAAAATTAATCTGAATTCAACCAAGTCCATGACAGGCCATATGCTGGGTGCCGCCGGAGCGGCCGAGTCGGTCGCCTCGATTCTGGCTATCTATCATGGCATGGTTCCACCGACCATTAATTATAAAACACCCGATCCTGATTGTGACCTTAATTATACGACTAATGAAGCCGAAGTCAGGGATATTAAATATGCCCTGAACAATGCTTTTGGGTTCGGAGGTCATAATACAACGGTGGTGTTCAAGAAATTCGAAGAGTAAACTAACGTGTTAAGTAGAATACGGGCGTATTTATTTAAAAGCAGGGCGCTCGATCCGGCATCCGCCCGGAAGATTGCTTTTCTTGAAAAAGTGATCGGATCCCGTATTCGCAAGCCATTGTTCTTCTTAAAGGCTTTGAGGCACCGATCCAGCCTGATCGAAAAAAATCTGGATCAGTCTGAATCCTATGAACAGTTTGAGTTCCTGGGTGATGCCGTACTGGATCTGGTGGTCTCTGATATTATTTTTGCCCGCTATCCGTCTGAGGATGAAGGTTTTATGACTCAACTGCGCGCCAAGCTGGTCAATGGCGCCACCCTTGCCGGACTGGCACGCAAGCTGGATCTGGCCTCGGTTATTGAGGTCGGCAGCAGGGTGAGGGACCAGGGCATCGAACAATCGGAAGGTGTTTTGGCGGATACCTTTGAGGCCGTGGTGGGAGCCTTGTACACGGAAAAAGGATACGCAACAACCTATACGTTCGTTTCAGGTATTTATGAGCACTATACGGATCTTGATGAGCTCGTACTGTCTGAAGATAATTATAAAAGCCGGTTGCTTGAAGCCGCCCAGGCCAGAAAATTATCCATTCCGGTATACAAAACGCTATCAGAAAAGGGTCCCCCTCATAAAAAAAAATTCGAGGTTCAGGTCATCGTCGGCGGTGAAGTGCAGGGTACCGGGACCGGAAAAAGTAAAAAAAAAGCAGAACAGAAAGCAGCAAAGGCTGCCCTGGAAAGGATGAAACTTTCCTGAGCGGTATGGACCTTGTTTCCAGCACTGCATTAATAATTATTTTGGATTTGAATTAGTAATGATATGGAAAGTCTCGACAGAGAACTGTTACTCAGCGAAAAAAGCAAGGCCGGCCGTACAGGATTCAGCCTTCCAAAACTGGATGTGCCGCGGAAAGCCCTTGATTCCTTATTTCCAGCCGGTTATTTAAGGAAAACCGAACCCGGGCTGCCGGAGATATCCGAAAATGAGGTTCAGCGTCATTACGTGAGGATATCAACCAAAAATTATCATATTGATAAGAATATGTACCCACTGGGCAGCTGTACAATGAAGTACAACCCCAAGATCAACGAAAAAGCCGCCTCCCTGCCCGGAACATTTAATATTCATCCCCTTGCGCCCGACGCGGCCAGCCAGGGGGCTTTGCAGATCCAGTACGAATTAAAGGAAATGCTGCGCGAAATAGGCGGCATGCATGAGGTAAGCCTGCAGCCTGCAGCCGGATCCCAGGGTGAGCTTACCGGCATCATGCTTTTCAAGAAGTATCATGAGGTCCATGGCAACCACCATAAAAAATATATTCTGGTACCGGATTCCGCCCACGGGACCAATCCGGCTTCCGTGACCATTAGCGGCTATGAAGTCATCAATATAAAAAGCAATTCCGGCGGACTTACGGATATGGAGCATTTGAAAAGCAAGCTCACGGATGAAGTGGCCGGCATGATGCTAACGAATCCCAGCACGGTTGGCCTCTTTGAGAGCCAGATCGTGGAAATACAGAAGCTCGTGCATGAGGTTGGCGGACTTATGTATATGGACGGAGCCAATCTGAACGCCCTGCTTGGATTGGCCAGACCCGGAGATATGGGTTTTGATGTGGTCCATTTCAATCTACACAAAACATTCTCTACTCCCCACGGGGGTGGCGGACCCGGCAGCGGACCCATAGGGGTATCGGATAAAGTATCACCGTATCTGCCGCGGCCGGAAATCAAATATGACGGCAGCCGTTATTATCAGGATTACAGCAACACCGAAAGCATTGGCAAGGTCCACAGTTTTTACGGCAGCTTTGGGATGATGGTAAGGGCCTGGGTCTACATCCGCATGCATGGAGCAAAAGGGTTAAAGCGAATCAGTGAAAACGCGATCCTGAACGCAAACTATATTCTGCACAGGTTGAAAGATCATTATGACCTTCCTTTCGACGGACCCGTTATGCACGAGGTCGTATTCTCTGGAAGCCGGCAGAAAAGGCAAAACGGGATTAAGACCCTAGATATAGCCAAGCGTATACTCGATTATGGCTATCATGCCCCGACCATATATTTTCCTCTCATTGTTCCTGAATGCATTATGATCGAACCCACTGAATCCGAAGCAAAAGAAAATATTGATGGATTTTGCGATGCCATGATTGCCATTGCCGATGAGGCCGTTAATAACCCGGAAATTGTTAAAACGGCTCCTCACAATGCCGGGACCCGGCGCTTGGATGATGCTTATGCCGCTAAGAATATTAACGTGCGCTGGCAAAGCGGCTCCAGGGATGCGGTCAGGGAATCGGAACTTGCCTGAGATTAGCAACTAATTTATAGCCTCTGAAGTTACAAGTTAAGCAAAAAGTAATTATTATAGACATTACCTTTTTTTCTGCGCCTATCAGGGCTAAGATCCGTTTATTTATATACTTAACAATATGGCACAATCCACCCTCGACATAACCGTTCGGCGTACCGCCAACTCAAAACTTCCGCAGACCGATTTCAGCCATCTGAAATTTGGGGAGACCTTTGCTGATCATCAGCTTGAAATGATCTACCGGAATGGCAAATGGGGCCAGCCCGAGATCAAACCCTATGGTAAAATAACGGTTTCCCCATCCATGAATGCCCTTCATTACGGGCAGGCCGTGTTTGAGGGCATGAAAGCGTTCAGGTACCGGGAAAACGACGTCAATATCTTCCGGCTTGAGAAGCACTGCGAGCGTTTTGCCACCTCCTGCCGCCGCATGAATATTCCGGAAATTGAACCGGAAATCTTTATACAGTCCTTAAAAGCCTTGGTTGACCTGGATCGTGACTGGGTTCCCCGGGAGAAGTATAAAAGCCTGTATATCCGTCCGTTTGTTTTTGGGACCGATGAATCCCTTGGAGTGAAAACCTGTTCGGATTATCGTTTTCTCATCATTATTTCCCCCGTTGGGAATTACTACAGCGAGGGCATCAATCCGGTTTCACTGACCACGATGCCTGAATATGTACGGGCGGTTAGCGGGGGCGCGGGTTTCGCCAAGGTTCCGGGCAATTACGGGTCCACGCTGTATCCGGGTGCTGTTGCACAAAAAAAAGGCTATACACAGGTGATGTGGCTGGATGCCATCGAACATAAATATGTGGAAGAGGTCGGGACCATGAACATGTTCTTCCTGATTGACAACACACTCATAACCCCGCCTCTGGGAAAAAGCATCCTGGCCGGAGTTACCCGCAGGAGTGTGATAGAGCTCGCGGAGAAATGGAATATGCCGGTGGACGAGCGACGGATAACCATTGAAGAACTTATTGAGGCCTCTCAAGCCGGCAATTTACAGGAAGCCTTCGGTTCCGGCACTGCAGCCGTCATATCACCGGTCGGGCTGATCCACCATGATGGAATACACATCGAGCTCGACAGGGAAAAAATGGGGCCCGTTGCACAAAAGTTCTATAATGAGATCACCGGTATACAGCATGGTGACATCGAAGATACCTTTGGATGGTGCACCATCATATAACTGAACATCTAAACCATCAACTATGAAAGCATACCTGGATCTGGTTCAGGATGTCCTGGATAACGGCATTAAGAAAACCAACCGGACAGGAACGGATACTATTTCCTCTTTTGCCCGGTTCTACCGGGTGGATTTATCCAAAGGATTCCCTTTACTGACTACGAAGAAGGTATATTTTCGTTCTGTAATCCTTGAACTGCTGTGGTATTTGCGGGGTGAGGATCATATTCGATGGCTCAGGGATGAGAACGACTGTCATATATGGGATGCCTGGGCCGATGAGAACGGTCATGTCGGACCTATTTATCCGGTACTCTGGCGCCGTTTTCCCGGCAATATCGATGATACGGCCTCCGGCAACGGATCACCCGGAAAAGAATATGACCAGCTAAAGGCGGCCATTCATACCCTTAAAACCAATCCGGAAAGCCGCCGTATCGTCGTAAGCGCATGGCACCCCGGATTGCTATCCAGGATGGCCCTGCCGCCCTGCCATATTATGTATATCTTCAATGTCACAAACGGGCGGTTGAATTGTCACCTGACCCAACGCTCGGGTGATATTGCCCTGGGCATTCCCTTTAACCTGGCCTGCTATGCCACGCTTACCATGGCCGTTGCCCGGGCCGTGGGCCTTGAACCCGGTGAGTTTGCCCATACGATCGTGGATGCACATATTTACGAAAACCATATTGACGGTCTCAAAAAGCAGCTAAAACGAGATGTCCGGCCCCTCCCCCGCCTTGAGATAGCTTCCAAACCCATCGACGAGCTGGAATTCGATGACTTTAAGCTCCACGACTATTCCCCGCATCCAGCCATCAAATTCGAAGTAGCCGTATGAAGCTTGCCATTATCGTGGCTCACGCCAATAACCTGGTAATAGGTAAAGATGGGAAACTGCCCTGGCATATATCCGAAGATCTGAAGCATTTTAAAAAACGCACAATGGGCAAACCCCTGCTGATGGGCAGGGGCGTTTTCGAGGAGTTTGGAGGCAAACCGCTGCCGGGCCGGGAGAATATAGTCCTGACGCGGAAAAAATTTGAAGACGTTAAAACGTTCGATTCCATACCCAAAGCGCTGAAATACCTGAACCGGCACCCGAAGGTATATGTAGCCGGGGGGGGACAAATATACCGGCAGCTCATGCCTCTGGCCGATTCAATGGAGATCACGGAAATTAAAAAAAACTATGAAGGGGACGTGACTTTTCCGGAGTACCGCGACCAGATCGGAAAGATCTGGAAAGAAGTGCACCGTGAAGATCATGGGGATTTTGCCTTCGTGGATTATGAGAGGGTCCCGTCCACGCTCTTCAGGTGAACCACATAGTGTTTTACCACGGTTTCAGTCAGGGCCAGGATGTTTTTGGTGTCCGATGCCTTTGAAAATTCTGTCGCTGTATTATCCGTATCGAGAATCCAGATGCTTTCGTTTTCATACTTATAAGCCTCACTGTGTGTGTAATCCTGGAAAAGGTAGTAAGCAACGGACTCATCATCGTGGGGGAGTCCCTGTTTTTTTAACTGCCGGACGGTTGCGGCCTGGTAGCGCTGCATGGTCTTCTCACCGGCTGCCCCGGTCGAAAAGGTGGTCCGGAAAAAATCTCTGTTCAAAAACCTCCGGCAAAGGTCAGACAGGATGGGGTCATTTTCATCCTGCCAGTATTTTATGCTGGTAATTATATCATGGTCATCCATCCTGGCATAGCTCTGCATCATTTTTTGACTGATATTCTTTCGGGCTGAAAGCGGCTCGGTTAAAAAATACCGTAATCCGGGTGAGGCAAAAAAAACATCCTCCCCGTTGTTCAGCAGTCTGGAGACCCGTTTGAAGATTCCCCGTAAAAGTTTGTCGGCACTTAAGGTGGTTTTATGCTGGTAGACCTGCATATACATCAGCCTTCGCGCTGTTATGTAGTTCTCGATAGCATAAATGCCCTTTTTCTCGATCACAATATTACCCTGGAATACCCGCATGGTTTTAATAATACGGTCAATGCCTATCGAGCCTTCCGAGACACCGGTGAACATGCTGTCCCGCTTCAGGTAATCGAGCCTGTCCATATCCAGTTGGGAAGCGACCAGCTGGGTTAAGAACTTTTTGGGGTGGTTATTGGTAAATATGGCAATAGCCGTATCCAGAGCCCCTTTGAATTCCCGGTTCAGATCATGCATGAATGCCAGTGTCATCATTTCATGGTTAAAATGATGGATAAACGTTTTTTCAAGGGTATGGGAAAAGGGTCCGTGTCCGATGTCATGCAACAAAATGGCTATCAGGGTCCCTTCATACTCCTTATGCGTAATGGTGGTCTTTTTTTCCCGAAGGTTCATCAGGGCCCGGTTAGCCAGCCCTAACGTGCCGATCGCATGGGAGAAACGGGAATGTTCGGCACCGGGAAATACCAGGTAACCCAGGCCCAGCTGCCGGATCCGCCTCAGGCGCTGCACATAGGGATGGTCAACAAGCTTAAGCAGAATTCCTTTTGGAACATTGACAAATCCGTGAACAGGGTCGGTAAATATTTTATACATATTGTTGGTTGATGGCTACCTGCAAAACACACAATGTACACAAAGGGCTTAAAAAGACAAAAGGCTGACGCCCAATGCACAGAGTTTTTACAAACCATTAGGCTTTAGTATTTTCAATTACTTAAATTGGTATATGAGAAAATACCTTATTAGGTCTGACGGATAACTATTCACCCAAAAACTGATCCACTTAATGTTTGATAAACAAGCCACCTCTTTTCTGGAAGATCTATTGATTACCCCCAGTCCAACCGGATTTGAATCCAAAGGACAAAAAATATGGGCCGGATATGCCGGCCGGGTCGCCGATGAGGTTCAGATTGATGCCTATGGATCGGCCTGTGCCAGATTAAATGTCGCCGGAGCCCAAAAAACCCTTATGCTGGAAGCCCACTGTGATGAGATTGGTATGATCATCCAGTATATCGATGATGCCGGCTTTTTAAGCATTAATAAAATAGGGGGAAGCGACCCGGCCATCGCGCGGGCGAAAAAAGTCTGTATCCATGCCCGCAAAGGGATCGTCTCGGGCATTATAGGCAATACGGCTGTACATCTTCAGGACAGGGATAATCAAAAACAGCCGGCGTGGAAAGACCTGTTTATCGATATTGGCGCCCAAAACAGGGAAGAAGCCCTGGAAATGGTCCAGGTCGGAGATCCGGTTACCTTTTCCGATGATTTTGAGTTTCTTTCTGACGATCTGTTGTCCGGCCGGGCCCTCGATAACAGGATAGGTGGATTTATGATTGCTGAGGTGTTGCGAAACCTGGCCTCCCGCATCAAAGACCTGAAGGTCAATGTCATTGCGCTGAATGCCGTGCAGGAAGAAATTGGCGGTTTTGGTGCCCGTATGATGAGTTACCGCCTGATGCCCGACGCGGCTCTGGTTACCGATGTGACCCATGCCACCGATACCCCCGGCATTAACCAGAAAGAACATGGCAGGGTGAAGCTTGGAAGCGGTCCGTCCGTTACCCACGGGGCCGGCAATCATTCCGGGCTGGTGGAAAGGATAGAACGCATTGCCACAGACAAGAAGCTCCCCCTGCAGCACGAGGCCTCGGGTGTCCGCACCGGAACGGATACCGACAGCATATACTATCAGCAAAGCGGCATTCCCAGTGCTTTGATCTCCGTGCCATTACGGTATATGCATTCTCCTGTGGAAATGGTCTCCATGGAAGATGTACAGAATCTTGTGACCCTGATGGAAGAGACGGCGCTCAGCCTGGATAAAACCGAAACCTTCCGTGTTCTCGATCTATAATGGTTTATAATTTGTCAATTTATAAAAACACCTTTAACCAGATGCCATGAAGCTTGTAATTATTGTTTTCAACCTGTACTGCATATCCCTTCTTTTGGCTGAATCGTCTCATTCCCAGCAGCCACCGTCAAATCATGAGATCTTCCAGCCGCTTTCCATGCCACCATCCTCCCCCTACAGAACCGCCGGTGGAATGCCTGCCGCAGATTACTGGCAAAATGACGTCCGGTATGTGCTTGAGGCCGCCCTCGATGACCAGACTCATGACATGACCGGGTCCGTAACGATCGACTTTACCAATAACAGCCCTGATGAGCTCTCGTATCTTTGGCTGAAAATAGATCAGAATCTGTTTCATCCCGAATCCCGGGGAGCCCTGGCCTCACCATTGGAAGGGTCCAGGTTTGGCAATCAGGGTTTTGATGGTGGCATGGCCATTTCCAATGTCAGGATTAGGCATGGAGGGGATACCTATGAACCGGAATATGTCATCACCGATACGAGGATGCAGCTTCAGCTTGATGAGGAACTTGAAGCGAAGGGCGGTGAAATAACCGTATCCATGGATTATGAATACCGCGTTCCGTTAAACGGTTCGGATCGTACAGGGCGTCTGGAAACGGAAAACGGATGGATATACACCATAGCCCAATGGTATCCGCGAATGGCCGTATACGATGATGTGAATGGCTGGAATACCCGGCCCTATATGGGCGCCGGGGAATTTTATGCCGATCACGGGACATTTGAAATGAAGCTGACCGTTCCCCATGATCATATCCTGGTGGCCTCCGGAGAGCTGCTGAATCCCGAAGAAGTGCTGACAGACCTTCAGCGGGAGCGTCTTGGCGAAGCGGAAAGAAGTGAGGAAACCGTGTATATCGTATCTCCGGATGAAGTTGGAGAGCCCGGCACCAGACCCGCCGATACAGGTACGCTTACCTGGCATTTTAAGATGGAAAACACCCGTGATGTAGCCTGGGCCTCATCGAAGGCCTTTATCTGGGATGCG
The DNA here is from genome assembly GCA_040905685.1 of Balneolales bacterium. Taxonomy (GTDB): domain Bacteria; phylum Bacteroidota; class Rhodothermia; order Balneolales; family Natronogracilivirgulaceae; genus JBBDMU01. The sequence continues at coordinate 107,439 of JBBDRB010000105.1, forward strand.
GCCGGCCTAAACCTTCCGGAGGGCGGCACCGTACTGGCTATGTCGGCTTATCCTGTCGAGAGTGATGGTGAGCATGCCTGGGGACGGTCAACAGAGTACACCCGTGCCTCCGTACTGTATTATTCCGAAATATGGATGGAATATCCTTATCCCACCGCTATTAATGTTGCCGGCCGCCCCCAGGGTATGGAATATCCCGGCATCTCATTCTGCAGCTGGACTGCCACGGGAGCAGGGCTGTGGGGTGTGACGGATCATGAGGTCGGCCACAATTGGTTTCCAATGATAGTGGGGACCAATGAGCGTAAGTACATGTGGATGGATGAAGGCATGAATTCGTTCATTAACCATTATAGTACCCAGGCTTTTAACAATGGTGAATATCCAACCCGATTTGGATCAGCAAGGCATCTGGCCCCTATGCTGAATACAGGCCGTCTGGAGCCAATTATGACTCATCCTGAACAAATTAGTGAAAGGAATTTGGGCATGGTGGCTTATTTTAAGCCAGCGGCCGGTCTGATTTTGCTGAGAGAGGAGATCGTGGGCCCGGAGCGGTTTGATTATGCCTTCCGCCGGTATATCGAGGAATGGGCGTACAAAAAACCGGCCCCCATCGATTTTTTCCGTTTAATGAACAATGCAACCGGGGAAAATCTGGACTGGTTCTGGCGCGGCTGGTTTTATGAGACCTGGGTTCTTGATCAATCCGTTGAAGGCGTCGAAAATGAAGGAGAGGATCCGGAAGACGGCGTTCTGATCACCATTGCCAATAATGAAGGCCTTGTAATGCCCGTTGTGATCGATGTTACGGAAGCCAACGGCCATGTTGAACGCCATCGTTTACCGGTAGAGATATGGCACCGGGTGAATGAATGGACCTTCAGGCATGAATCAACATCCGGGGTCATCAAAGTACAGATTGATCCGGACAGGCGATTCCCCGATGTGAATCCCGGAAACAATGTTTGGGAGCAGGAGCAATAAAGAGGCAAAGAAAAAGGCCGCTGAAAAACACAACGGCCTTTTTTAAAAAAGACAAAGGTAGAATCAGGAAACTTTTTTCTTTTCCTGAATTTCAATCCGGATATCCTGTGCTAATTTTTTAAGATCCTGCAAAGATTTCCTTGCCCGTGTGCCGGCAGTCTTGTTCGCTTTATTATAGAACTTGTCCATGTCATCTTCGAGTGTATCGATTATTTCTTTAACTTCGTTAAATCTGTTCATAAATAATACTCCGTTATTTCATGTTATATTTAGCTTAAACAGGGAATAGCTCACCGTTCGTGAACGAAGCTAAAGATAACGATGTCATCTGTCAAGCAAAAAAAACAAATTTTACTAATTAATTCGTGTTTTAACAGCATAATTTGTCTTTTTTTATTTAATTACAGCATAAAGCTGTCTAAGAGGTCCTTTTTAGCTTTATATTAGTTTATGGTACTAAGGCATCCCCATATCCGTTAACCGCATTACGCCAAAAGGAAAACGGCGGACCCTAAAGCCGTGACGGCTGTTGCCTTTGATTTGATATCGGATAAATTTGATTGTTAATGTGATACATGTAACCCGGATAGAGAAATTTAATGCAGCTCATCGATTGCATAACCCAAATAAAAGTGATGAGTGGAACCTGAATGTATTTGGAGAATGCAATCATTCGAACTGGCATGGGCACAATTATACCCTGGAAGTGACCGTAAGTGGTGAGCCCGACCCGGAAACCGGATACATTATTGACCTGGGTGATCTGAAAAAAGTAATCCGGGACCGAATTGTTGCTAAATGTGATCATAAAAACTTAAATTTGGATGTAGATTTCCTCCGTAATATTATCCCGTCAACCGAAAATCTGGTTTATGCATTTTTTAACGAGCTTAAGAATGATATTGCTGCTGTTTGCACGAACGGCGGTCAGCTGAGCGCTGTGAGGCTATATGAAACAGATAAAAATTATGCCGAGTACAGGGAAGCCGTTTATGCCTGACAGGCAAAGGATAGGTCAGATTAATATGGAATCTTTTAGAATATGATAACTTCAGCTTTGAAAAAACACTACGATCCCACCTTTACGGCAAGCGATCTGTACAAGCAAAGTTTGCCGGATATCCAGAACAGTTCAGCGGCAACCATCGAGGGGGCCAATGTCCCTATTCAGCAAGTGGGCATCTCCAACTTCCGTCTACCGTTAACCTATCCCGGGAAAAACGGGAAAGAAGTCATGCTGGAGACTTCGGTAGACGGTTACGTAAGCCTTGATGAGGATAAAAAAGGCATTAACATGAGCCGCATCATGCGATCATTCTATAAATTCAAAGATGAACAGTTTACCTGGGACGTTCTTGAATACATTCTGAAAATGTACCGCGAAGACCTGGATAGCAAAGCCAGTTACCTTCGTTTGGGCTTTAGCTGGCCCATGCTGTTAAAAAGCCTGCGTTCCGAATTGCAGGGCTATCAGTATTACGATGCCGCCCTTGAAGGGCAGATGAACGGAAAAGGGGAGATGCGCCGTTTTATGCATCTGGATTTTACCTACAGCAGTGCATGCCCCTGTTCATACGAATTATCCGAACATGCCCGGGAAACCCGCGGCATCGTGAGCATACCCCATAGCCAGCGAAGCGTAGCCCATATAACGGCAGAGATTGATGACAACGCTATGCACATTGAAGACGTGGTTGACCTATGCCGCGAGGCCCTCGTTACCGAGACACAGGTAATGGTGAAACGTGAGGATGAACAGGCTTTTGCTGAAATGAACGGAGCCTACCAGAAGTTTGTCGAAGATGCCGCCCGGCTAATGTTTGACAAACTCAACGGCGAGCCTGGAATCAGGGACTTTGTAGTGCGGTGTGTCCACATGGAAAGCCTGCATAGCCATGATGCGGTCAGCCGCATCAATAAAGGCCTGGCCGGCGGCCTGCAATAAGCACTATTCCTTCTTCATGTACCAAACCCCCATCAGCAGGGCAATCCCGAGTCCGATCAGTATCCAGTAAACGGAAAGAGGTCGGTTTACCAGGGGGGCATCGTCTCCATAGACCACAAATGAGCCCCACAGGTAGGGATCACTGTTGCTGGTATTGATGTAATCAACTTTTGTCTTTCGAAGAGCAGCATCCTTTGAGTAACCCTGGTTCAGGTACTCATAAAAAGATACAGCCATGGAGGAAGCCGTCTGGTCCCGTACAGACCATAGGTTCATGACGAGACTGCGCGCTCCGGCATAAGAAAATGCCCGGCTTAATCCGACAATGCCGCTTCCCTGAATGTAACTGCCTGATCCGGATTCACAGGAACTCAGCATAACCATTTCATTGGTAAGGTCCATTTCAAAAAGTTCATACGCATAAACCAACCCGTCATCTTTATAATCTGAATTGTTTTCATTGCCATGCAGGTAGATAACCGAGTATAACGGATCGGGATGGAAAACCTCACTATGTGAAGCCACATGCATCACACGACTTCGGCCTGCGTTGGATCGGAAAGCACTTTCGGTACCCCGGTTGGCCGTCATCTTAATTTTGTTGGGAAGCCTGGTTAAGGTATTACTGATTTCCATGACTTCGTTTTCGGCAAAGGGCAGGGCGGTGAGTGGGGTATCATAGGTTGTATTACTCCGGAAGCCCTCAAAATTAGAAATCCCAAAACCAAGGTAGTCGGTCTCATACCCGGTGGTTTTTCCATCAGTATCTTCAAAATCCTTTAATGAATTGACATAGGTGACGGCAAAATCCTCGATCAGGTAACGGGCTGATCCGAAACTGTGGTCTGACAACGCGCCGGAAACCGGCAGAACATCCAGGGGCAACCGGTATAGAAAGCCATCGGGAACAACGATTAGCTTGTTATAGGAATCATCCACATCAGCCGGAATAATCTTGTTATATATCCAGTGAAGTTCACCGAGGCGGGTGTCGCCGTTAGACAGATCCTTTATAGCCTGTTCCATCCGTCGCATCTCCCCGGTAGAGAAGGTTTGGTTGGTAATTTTGACATCCGATGAAGATATGGTTGCCAGATACAGTTTGTTTCTAAACAGGGTATAATAAAGGATGACTTCATCCCGCTTTAGTTTTTGTTGAACGTTATCCAGATCAAAGGCTTCCCTGTCCAGCTCACCCAGGACCCTTTCCGTAAGTTTGTTTCTTTCGTTGGTTGCCAGGGATATTTGATTATTGATGGCCATCATATCTGAAGCGCCCGCTCCTCTGCGTTCATTCCGTAACCGTTCTATCCGGTTGCCCAGGGCATAGTCATAAAATAATTCTTCTTCGTTGAGAAGATTTGACTTGAGTGCAGGATTATTATAAAACGAAAATTTACTAACGTTCTTCAGCTCATCGAAAAACGTTAATACCTGTTCCTCTTTGCCGGAATGAAGAAGAAGATCAGTTGTGATCTGAAAGTTGTGTATGAATTCCTTGTCTATTCTCAAATGGCCACTCTGATAGTCGGCGCTGTTTTGAAGCCTTTCAATGATCTGTCTGGTATAGAGTTCGGATAAAGCATATCCCTTACCGGGTTCGTCCGTTTTAAAGTAATACTCGGCCAGCACATTTACGGCCTCTACCCTGGGTCTGAACTGAAGGTTTTCTATGGAGGAATCTTCCAGCAAGTGGATATACTGACCGGCTTCTTCGATCATCTGCTGACCCAGGTACAGACTTGCTATTTGTGCCTGTACCTCCAGCCAGCCCGAATGGTTATCACGCTCAAAGGCTTCCTTCTCAATTTTATGATATATTTCCAGGGCCCGTTCGGGTTCAGACATGCGTATATAGGTATCCGACAGCTCGGATCTGGTAACCAGTAACTGCCGGTATGACCCTGATTCTATGGCTAAATTTTCAGAGGCCGATAAATAAAAAACGGCCGTTTCGAAGTCATTGTTCTGATCTCTTTCATAGATGCCTATTGACCGGTAAATGGTAGACAGTTCGGCAGGAATATCCGCATCTTCGGCTATGCGGGCCGCGGCATTCAAATACGACAGGGCAGACGACCAGTTCTCACTTTTTTGATAATAAATGGCAAGGTTGTTCAGATAGTGAAGCTTACCGTTAATGTAGTTAGCTTCATTGGATTCATTCAGGGCATCCAGCTGGAATTGAAGGTAATCGGTAAAATTCCCACTGTTCAAATAGGTGACGGCAAGATTGTTCATCAGCTCAGAACGGTACCGACTATCCTGTATGCCGGTCGAATCATTGTACACGGTTTCGTATTCCTGTCTGGCCGCTTGCAAGTTTCCTGTACGAAACAATATGGTTCCAAAATCCAGTCGTACACGTAACTGTTCTTGTTTATCATGTATCAATTCCGATAATGGCAGGACCCGGCGGCGATAGAATTGAACTGCATCCCGGTAATTACCGATAAAGTTGGTTGAAAAACCCAAACGCTTGTACAGGTTAAGCTTGTATTTAGAATTGGGCAGCATCAACTCCCCATCATTGAATAAATGAAGCACCTCATAGACTTTATGGTCCTGTGAATTTCTGCCGCTGCTGTGATGGCTCTGGCCATTTACAATCGTTGCCAGCATCAGGTGATGCCTCATCCGGTGGCTGCCCGTCCTTAGATACTGCTGAGTCCACCTATCCAGCAAGTCGTTGATGAAATGAGCTTTTTCGGGTTCAAACGAAAGCCGGTGAAAAAGATAGATGTCGGAGAGTTCGAAGGGCCTGGGGGCAAAAAGCTGTTCAACATCATAGGGCTTGCCGACGGCCTTATTGATCAACGCTGTCTGAGGACCGGTGGCAGCAGGAACGGGATTCATTTCCTTTGCGTAAGAGGGAGCCTGAGAGGGCGGCATCTCATACAGGTATGCAATGAGCAGGAAGGCATCCCTTTTGCACTCAAATCCCATGCGAAGCCTCTCCAGCTTTCTTTGGGAGGCCGTTTCAATATGGTCGGCGTTGGCAAATGACTGGAGCAGGCAGGCACCGTAGGCCGGTAGATTAAGATTTCTTAATGTTTCTACGGCATATTGTTCGACTCCGGGATGGGCACTTGCCAGTTCGTTAAGCCCCCAGAAATATTCGAAGGCATCGGCATCGGTTAGCAGGGCTTCAATAAAAAAATCAGCCTGGACAAAGGAGTTCTCAGGTTCCCTGTCCAGGCTGAATACGGAGGAGTTGATAAAGATTAAAACTGCTGCAAAAAACATATACCCGATATTTTGCTGTGGATCTCATTAGCATAATATAGGATTTATGACAGCATTAATCATAAAAGCCCGAGATTTAATGCTTAGTCATTAGGCGGCCGGGATATGATTACATCTTCATCATTCTTATTACTGATAATGGGCGCATCGTCTTGGGCGGGCCGGTCATCCTGATAATCCCTTTCTTCGACATTAACGTTTTCATCTTCGATATCCTGGGAAAAATTAGCATCATTGATACCGGCACAGCCAGCGAACAGAAAAATTGCGAGAATAAAAGCTGATAATTTAGACGTGTAATGTGTTGAAAATTTCATAAGTTACTCCGTATGTTATAATTTGGTTAGATGTAGAGTTGCTTTTTTCTGAAAAAGCAACTGCTAGATAATATGACAGGTATGAAGTGAATTATCAGCATTAAAATTTCCATATATTAAGGCTTTACATACAATGATAATTTCACCGGTAATATTTAAAAAGAAAAGGTTACTCCCTGAATAAATGGTAAATTGTTGTATAAAATGCCTATCATTTATGCCTATAATTTACCAGCAAATAGGTAATACAAATGTAAACAAAAGGTCTATTATTTCAGTTATTAATTCTAAGTTCAGCAGCAGGCCCTGACCATGAGTCAACGCGATAAGAACGCCCGCTTTTATGAGGCCCTGAAAAATAAGAACAACAAGGTGTTGAATGAGGAATTTAATAAAATCAGGCAGGGGCTGATCGATTACCTTATCTACACACGCGGCGCCGATAAGGCAAGCGCTGAAGATGCTGTTTCCGTCGCTTTCTTAAAAGCCCTGGAAGCCATTGAAAATAATAAGATCGAAAAGAAAGAGTCATTGTATTCCTGGCTCCTCCACACCAGCCGTAGTATCTACAGGGATGAAAAAAACAAGCTCTTAAATAAGATTACGGATAAGAATGAATTCCAGGAGGATTACTACCTGGAACCCGGTGAACAGATCAGCCTTCTGAACGATCCGGACAGAGAGCGTTATTTGAGGCAATGCATGGATAAATTATCGGCCGATATGCGGGTCACCATCGATTATTTCCTGGAGTATCCCGATACCCCGCTCGACAGGGCCAGCAAAGCCTTAAAGATCAGTTACATCACATTAAGAAGGCGTAAATCCCGCATTACCCATCAGCTTCATGACTGTGTCCGGAAACTGATGAGAAAAGACTAGTGGCTCTTTACTGTTTCTGACCGACCATCTCTTCTTCCATGCTGTCTTTTTCCAGCATACGGTAGACAAGGCTGATCACTTCCTGAACTTCTGCACACAGGACGGTGATGAACGAGCCGGGTTCGGCATTTTGTATGGCATAGGTTACGGCATCCGTTTCGGGGGATATGATCTTAACGGGCTTCAGGGGACTTGTTTGCCTGATGCCCTGCAGGATTAAGGCTGAAATTTCATCCCGGGTCCGGCCCCGCAGGTCGTTATCATGTTTTATGATAATCTCATCGAATATATTTCCTGCACACCTGCCCAGGTTGATGATATCCACATCCCGCCTGTCTCCAACAGCGGTAATGATCCCGCATTGTTTGGTCGCCTGAACGGATCCCAAATAATCTCCCAATGCATTTAGTGCGGAGGGATTATGAGCATAATCGACTAAAAGCCTGAAATTCCGGAACTGAAACAGATTCATACGTCCGGGAATGCTTCTGGTGGTGGGGGAGAAGGTCTGCAGTCCGCTTATGATGTCATCCACGGGGATATCCTGGATATAGGCGGCCAGAACAGCCGCAAGAATATTTTGGACGTTAAACCGTGCTTTTCCCCCAAAGGTTATAGGGATTCCGGTCATCCGGGTCATGGTTACCGCCCTGTTTCCATCCTGCAGGATGATATCTTCCCCGACCAGACAGGCTGTGAGTCCGCCGGTCCTGTTATGATGGCTGATCCGGGAGTTATTGCCGCTCAGGCTGAACAGGGCGATGCCGCATGTAAGGTCCTCACCCATGGCATAGACCCGGTCATCGTCTGCATTGAGCACGGCATAACCATCCGGCCGGATGCTTTTGGGTATCACGCTCTTCAACTGCGTCAGCTGGTCCAGGTTGTGGATGTCGTTTAAACCAATATGGTCTTCGTTTACATTGGTTACAACGCCGACATCGCAGGCCGAAAATCCTAATCCGGCCCGCAGGATGCCGCCCCGGGCACATTCCAGAACCGCAAAGTCAACGCCGGGTTCCCTGAGTACGATCCCGGCGCTTTCCGGACCGGTACAGTCCCCTTCGTCTATCAATTCACCGTTGATATAGATCCCGTCGGAGGTGGTTAATCCGGTATAATGACCCGAATGCGCTGCAATATGATTTAACAATCGGGATGTGGTGGTTTTTCCATTGGTCCCGGTAATGGCGGTGATGGGTATGCGACCATTTTTATCACCGGGATACAGCATATCAATAATGGGTTTTGCCACATTCCTCGGACGTCCCCGGACAGGCAACAGGTGCATCCGGAGTCCGGGTTCAGCATTTACTTCCAGGACAACTCCACCGTTGTCACGGACCGGAATGGCAAGAGAGTCGGCCATGAGATCGATGCCGCAAATATCCAGCCCGATGATCCGGGCCACCCGTTCGGCAAGAGCGACGTTGTAGGGATGTACGGAATCGGTAATGTCGATGCCGGTGCCTCCGGTACTCAGGTTTGCTGTGGCCTTGAGGAAGACCGTTTCATTTTTATTCGGGATTGAATTAAGGCTGTACCCGTTTTTATTCAGCAGGAAACGGGTGGATTCATCTACCGTTATTTTGGTCAGTTCCCTTTCATGTCCGCATCCTCTGTCAGGCTCTGAATTTTTTTTATCGATTAGCTCCCCGATGGTAGAGCGGCCGTTACCGGTCACCGAGGCCGGGATTCTTGTGCAGGCGGCCACAAACTTGTAATCGACGACAAGCATACGGAAATCACTGCCTTTGACAAGCTTCTCCACTATGACTTTTCCGGAAAATTTCCGGGCCCTGTGATAAGCACCGGGCAATTCTTCCCTGCAGGTCAGGTTAATGGACGTGCCACGCCCGTGATTGCCCTTCAGGGGTTTTATAACCAGGGGATAACCTAATTCATCGGCAGCCCTGAACAGGGTTTCCTCATTATCTGCCACCCGTCCCTCCGGCATGGGTATCCGGGCATTATTCAGCATCTGTTTGGTCTGATCTTTATTGCAGGCTATATCGACACCGATGCATCCGGTAAGGCTGGTCATAGAGGATGATATCATCCTCTGGTTTTTTCCGTGTCCCAAAAGAACCAGGGAATCGTTATCTAACCGGGTGCAGGGAATGTTTCTGCTTTTTGCTTCCTGTATGATCGCTTCGGTGCTGGGTCCGGGCATGTTGCGATCCCGGAGGTCCGACAGCGTCGCGATGTCATGGTCAATGTCATATTCCCGGCCATCTATTAACGCAACGGCAATCCGGATGGCGGCTTCTCCGGCATACAGGCCTGCTTCCCGGTCCCGGTATTCATATACTACATTATATACTCCTGTTTCCGCAGTACTGCGGGTCTTGCCAAACGGGCAGTACATGCCGGCCATGATTTGAATTTCTATGGCAATGTGTTCGATTACATGCCCAAGCCATGTGCCGTCTTTGACCCTCTGGAAAAATCCACCCTGATACCCTTCCGAGCATTTATGCTCATACAGGGAAGGCAGAAGGGAGGTCAGTCGCTCATAAAATCCGTTAATGGTATGGGTTGGTCTGTACTCGAGCTCCTCCAGGTCGAGTTTCATCACCACAAGGTGGTGTCTCCGGGCAGACCAGTAATTGGGTCCGCTCAGTACTTTATATTCCCTGAGCCGCATAAGATGCTATTTACTGTATATTTGAAGAGGTTATACAGGTTTTGTTATTAAATAATTATAATAGTATTAACGATAAGAATGTATTTTTTATATAAAACTAAAACAGGTGTTAACTGGATTTATTTTATACAATATTATTGTGTAAAACGTTTGCAAAATTATCATGCATGCCCTTCATAATAAAAAAATAATCATATTTATTATGTATGAAGGGGCCGCCGTAACGGACGTTTAAGGCAACCAGGGAAACTTCTTAAAATCCGGTTCCCTTTTTTCCAGATAGGCATTCTTGCCTTCCTGACCTTCTTCGCTCATATAGTAAAGCATGGTGGCATTTCCTGCCAGCTCCTGCAACCCGGCCTGGCCATCGACATCGGCATTGAAGGCTGACTTCAGGCATCGTATGGCGATGGGACTTTTATCCAGGATTTCATTAGCCCACCTGACACCTTCTTTTTCCAGCTCTTCCAAAGGCACAACGGCATTGACCAGCCCCATATCCATGGCTTCCCGGGCGTTGTATTGCCTGCACAAATACCAGATCTCACGCGCTTTTTTCTGGCCCACGTGACGGGCAAGGTAGGATGCCCCAAAACCGCCGTCGAAGCTGCCTACCTTCGGACCCGTTTGTCCGAATATGGCATTTTCGGCGGCGATCGTCAGATCGCAAACTACATGCAGGACATGACCGCCGCCAATGGCGTAACCGGCTACAAGGGCTATTACGGGTTTTGGCATGCTGCGAATGAGACGCTGCAATTCCAGAACGTTTAAACGCGGTATCCCGTCTTCGCCCAGGTAACCCGCTGTTCCGCGGATACGCTGGTCGCCACCCGAACAGAAAGCATACTTACCGTCTTTCGCCGGCCCCTCGCCGGTTAGTAAAACCACGCCTACACTGGTATCTTCACGGGCATCGAGGAAAGCCTCATACATTTCAAACAAGGTTTTGGGCCGGAATGCATTCCTGACTTCCGGACGATTAAATGCGATCCTGGCGATGCCATTGGTTTTGTTATAGGTGATGTCTTCGAATTTTTTCATATGGATAAAATCGGCTTTTTCGTTTGGTTATTTTAGTATGTTAATCTGGCTGATCGACCAGCTTCAAGATGAATTCCCTGATGGCAGCAAGGTAAGCTTCCGGATTGTCCAGGTGGATCCGATGCGAGGAGTCAGAAATTTCGGTATGCGTGCTGTTCGGTATCCGTTCGGACAATTTCCTCCCTTCTTCGGTAAATTTACTGTCATGATCACCGCTTAAGATAAGAGTTGGCAGCAGAATATCATCAAGGTATTCATGCAAGGCCGGCATCGCCCCGGTGCCGAATCCCAGCAGGCTGTTCTGAAGGCCGATCGAGTTTTGAGCTTGCTGAATGGCTTCCAGCTGTTGCTGAAGATCAGTTGGCATAGCAAATTTGTTCTGAAAAATGGCAGATCGATTCCACTCATTGATGAAGCGCTCTTTATCTTCGAGTATTTGCATGGCTCGTTTCCGGTCGAGTTTCTTTCTTTTTGCCCTTTCGCCCTGATCGGGAATCCCGGCCGTGGTGCTTTCCAGTATCAGACCTTTTAATAATTGAGGATGCCTTCGGGCAAACATCAACGCCAGCCGGCCCCCCATGCTGTATCCATGCAGGATGACCGGTGAATGGGTAAAGGAACCCAGTATCTCTTTTAAATCGGAGGTCTGTTCACCGGGGCTATAGCGTTCCGGTTCAGCCGGAGATTCGGTTTCACCATGGCCGATCAGATCGATGAGAACGACATTGGCTATGTTTGCCAGAGCGTCGGTAAGATGGAAAAAAGATCCTGAGCTGCCCAGAAATCCATGCAGCATGACCAGTACCGGTAAGCTGTCGCTCTTATGGTATGGCTCAATGTAGTACCGGGTGCCTCTGATGACCTTTTTCATTCCCAGGTAGTTTGGCGTATTAGCATGGAGATTTCAGGATCCGTTATGCATTCGAGTATACTGATCCCGTTTCTTCCGGTCAAAGACGTGAAAGCCGCCGTTAGCCCCTCCCGTTTGCCAACAGACATGAACCCGATCTGATGGGCTTTTGCCAGGGCGGAAATATCGATCTGCTGTGGCGTTTCAAAGAGGCAGGTAAAACGTTCATTCTGTTCTTCAAACGGAAGCATTCTGAATATAGAGCCACCCCTGTTGTTGATAATCACTATGACCAGTGTCTGGTGACGGGCGGAAGCCTGCAGCAGGGCATTGGTATCATGAAGAAAAGCCAGGTCGCCTATAAAAAGGACGCCCTGTTTTCCATTGCCCAAACCACAGCCAATAGCTGTGGAGGTGATCCCGTCTATGCCGGCCGCTCCCCGGTTTGAGAATACCCGCTGCTCATGGCGGTCCGGCAATCCAAAAGCATCAAAATCACGAACCGGAAAAGAATTCGAAAGGGTAATATTCCAGTCCGCCGGGATCAGGGGAACCAGATCATAATACACGTGGGGGTCGGCCAGCACATCATGGCAATCCAGATGCTTGCCAAGCGAACGGATATAACGGTCTGAATGAGCCTGCCAGTCGGTTAAATATTCGTTGCCCCGCCCCTGGAAGTCGGCATGTTCTGGCAAAGTAAGGGGAAGGCGGCTCCGGAGGTCGAGGGAGAGGCTGGAATTTTGGGGGGACTCGTTTTCAAAAAGGTGAACATGTTTGACGTCCGGACAATCATGGATCAGCAATTCGATGCCTTTGCTGACGGGTTCGTTTCCAAACCGGATGATGACATCGGGCTTAAGGTGATCTCTGGATTCCGGTGACCGTAAAATAGCGTCATAACCTTTTATAACGACTGGTGTTGAACCAGAAGCGAAAGACGTGGATTCGCAAAGCAAAGGAGCCTTCAGTGCCATAGCCAGCCCGGTTATGATTTCCTGCCCGGGATGGAAAGCCTGCCGGGGACCGGCAATCAGGAGGGGTCGTTTTGCGGCAGCCATCAGATCAATGATCCCGGCAGGCCACGCCGCGGGCTGTCCGGAAGCGGATGGCAGGGTCTGCACTGCAGGGAGACGGCCTCCCTTAAGCTGTTTCTCAGATCTTGATCCAAGGGTTTTAAGAAATATTTCTCCGGGCTCAAGGGGTTTGCGGAAGGGAAAATTTATGTGAACCGGGCCTCCCCGGTCCATGCTGAGCTGAACTGCCTGGCAGGCCAGGTACGCAAGCCTGATCAGATCTTCATCCTGACGGACCGGTTCTCCGGCATCCTGGAATAGCAGGGGGTAGTCTCCATAAAGCTTGATTTGATCAATCGTTTGGGAGGCTCCCGTGTAGCGTTGATTCGGAGGCCGGTCACAGGTCAGGACCAAAAGGGGAATGCCGGACTGACGTGCTTCAATGACGGACGGATAATAATTGGCAGCCGCTGTACCCGAAGTACAGACCAGGGCCGCCGGGATGCCACTTGCCCTGCCAATTCCCAATCCGGTAAATCCTGCTGATCGTTCATCCAGGATAACGGTTTTATGAAATCCCTGATGGACATCAAATGCCAGGGCAAGGGGGGTGGATCTGGACCCCGGTGAAATAATGGCATGACGCAGACCATTGGCAAATAACTCTTCAACAAACTGATAACACCAGAATGCAGGCAGGTCTGCATCATCAATATGGAAAGTAGCGTGCATGGGATTGGCCCCGGATGTTAATCAGGGTTAAACTTTAGTCCCGTTCTCAACCGCATTGAGCATGGGAATGAGCTTGAGTTTGGTTTCTTCCCATTCGGTTTGGGGATCTGAATCTTCAACAATTCCGCACCCTGCAAAAAACCGGATCGTGTTCTTCCGGATGAGTCCGCTTCGGATCGCCACAGCAAATTCGGAACGGCCATTGGTATTCAGCCAGCCGATGGGTCCGCCGTACCACCCCCGCTCAAACTGTTCGAGCTCCTGAATATGGCCGAGCGCACTTATCTGCGGAAACCCGCCGACGGCCGGCGTAGGATGAAGTTTCTCAATCAATTCCAGTGGATCCATTTGCTCGTTCAGGGAAGCGTAAATAGGGGTGTAGAGATGCTGTACATTGGTGATCTTTTTTACGCCGGGAATTTTGGGATAATCTATTTCCGTAGTGTAGTTTTTCAGTTTGTCCTGAATGGAGTCGACTACATACTGATGTTCTTCCAGGTCTTTTTGGCTTTCCAGCAGCTGTTTTTCCAGCCGGGTATCCTGAGCCGCTGTTTTCCCCCGGGATATGCTGCCGGCAAGCCCCTCCGTACGGACGTGGCTCGATTCCATAGAAACGAGTTTCTCCGGGGTGCAACCCATGAAACAGGCTTCATTGTTAAGCTGGTAAATGAAAGATACGCAATTGGTATAGCTTTTCCTTAGCTGATGCAGGACCCTTGCCGGAATGATCTCCTTTTCCAGACGGAGATGATGCTGCCTGGCAATAACAATTTTCTCAAAGGTTTTGTCTTTGATCAGGGAAATGGCTTTCAGGACTTTTTGTTCCCAGTTCGCGTAATTGGTATTCTGGATAAAGGCCGGACGGGATGGCTTCTTTGGCCGTTCCAGGGGGCAACCGTTGATTAGTTTTTTGGCCAGCTGTTCTTTAAAACCGATATATCGGGAGTGAAGGGTTGCTTTTATTTCCAGGGGTGATGCAGCCTTGCCGATCACGGAGGTAAGGGTGAGGATGGAAAATTTGCCGTCTTTAACCAGGGTCCACCCCGGCATCACAAAGGATGCATTGTCAAAGGCATTCCAGGCTCCGCTTAATTTATGATCAAAGAAGGAAAACCCACCGAAGAAATGGGGTCCGCTGAGGCTATGGTTGATTTCACTGTAGCTGAATACCCTGTCCTTAAGGGTATCCAGTTTCCTGCGTATGGCGCGGAACCGGTTCTTTCCGGACGTCCTGATCATGCTCAGTTTTTCAGCTGCGGCAATAGAGAAGCCACTGTCGGGTTGCTCCCAGTAATATTGAAAATCATCCTTACGCCCCATTAACTCCAGCACAGCCAAGGGATCAATATTATCAAATGGTATGCTCAGGGAGATGTAATGAGTGGCCGGCTCAACTAATGATTTTTCACAACTTTTTTCGATAAAAGTATTAAAATCTGAACTCTGGCAAAGGGATTCAAAATAATCGGCTTCCTTGGGGGGAAGTTGATTCCGGGAGTCTCGCATAAACAAAGGAGGCTTCTTATTTCGTATATTCAGGTAACTTACACATTTTTCAATATAAATTGAAAATTGGAAATTAGCAAAGAGAATGCGTCGGGGCATCCATAAGAATTATCTAATGAAACAGTTGGATTCTTTTTATTTATATTGGCATTAGTTCATCAAGAGAGATGCTGCTTAAAGCGGAGAGGAAGGTTTGCAAAAGACCATTCGATCATTATTCATCCTGCTGTTGGTTGCCGGATGCGGATCCAGACAGGATATGGGTGCCTTGTTAACGGCCGTGGAGCAGGGAAATCATACCTATGTCATAGCCAGACTGAACCAGGGACTGGATATCAATGCATCGGATCCCGGTGGCGTTAATCTGCTGATCATGGCTTCCAAAACCGGAGATGTCGTTCTGCTGGATTACCTGCTGTCAAATGGCGCCGATGTGAACCATCAGACCCATAAAGGGATCACCGCATTAATGATGGCGGCCAAAGAAGGCCATACGGAGATCCTGAGCCTGCTCGTGGAAAATGGAGCCGATCTGAGCCCGCTTACCAGCAACGGGTGGTCAGCAACCATACTGGCTGCCCGCTATGCCGACCGGCAAACCCTTGACCTGCTTGAAAAATACGAAAACGCGCTGCAGCAGGCTCCGGCACTTGCCAATAACTAACCTGCAGCCGTTTTCTATCCTCTTGCGGTTAACATACCCTGCAGGTTAAGGGCTTGTTCGGCAGCCGGACTCCCTTCGTATTCCTCGATTATTTGGGTCAGGTAGTCCAGGGCATCCTGATTGTTGCCGGCTTCATAGGCAGCCCGGGCGGCCAACAGCAGGTTGCGGGGAGTTGTGGTATTGTTCAGATCCCACTCTGCAGCCTGGCCGAATCTGCGCGCGGCCTCTTCATATTGGCCGAGGTTGCTCAATATGACACCGTGCAGGGAGATGGGACCAACGCCTAAAATTCCTTCCGGAGGATTAAACCGCCCGATATAATCCAGCGCCCCGGCATTCTCGCCGAGGCGGACGGCGGAAACGGCAGCGTAATAGCGTGCCATGTTGGCCGCGTCGGTTCTCGAATAATCCTGAATAATTTCAGCGAACCCAGCCGTAAAGGTTTCATCATCACCATATAATGCACTTTCGTATTCACCCTGATCGAACATCCTCTCGGCATGGACCATTAATTCCTGGGCTTCGACCTCTTTTGCCTGCCCTTGCAGGTAGAACCAAATACCGCCGCCAATAAGAAGAAGTACAGCTACGCCACCTAAAATTACCGTGGTCAGGTTCTTTTGCATGAAGCCAACGAGACGGGCATAGGAGGTCACTAATGCATCGGATTCAAGTTGTTCTTTGGAAAATCTTTTTGCCATTACAGTGGATTGATTAATATAAAAATGCGTGTAAAGATACTATAGTTTGATGAAAGTTGTTAGCCTTCTCCGGCTGATTTGTGAAGGCGGCCGTCGGTGAGTTCATGAACGAAATCAGACCGGCCGGCTATTTTATAATCGTGGGTAACCAAAACGAGAGACAGGTTTCGCTCTTCTTTCAGCATGAACAGAATATCCAGCATGGATTTTGTATTTCTGTCGTCCAGGTTGCCTGTTGGCTCATCCGCCATGATTACATCGGGGTCATTCATCAGTGACCGGGCCACGGCGACCCTTTGCTGTTCACCACCCGAAAGTTGCGACGGCCTGTGTTCCAGCCGGTCACCCAGCCCCAGCATCCGGAGTAATCCTGAGGCTTTTGCATTCAGTTCATCTTTGGTTCCCCCGGAGATAAGGCCGGGCATAAAAACATTTTCCAGAGCCGTGAACTCCGGCAGCAGATGATGAAACTGGAAAACAAACCCAATTTTCTTGTTCCTGAAGGCGGCTAGCTCGTTTTCGCTCATGGCATTCAGGTCGACCCCGTTAAACAGGACCTGGCCTTTTGTGGGCCGGTCCAATCCGCCCAGAATATGAAGCAAAGTACTTTTGCCTGAACCGCTTGAACCTATAATGGTGGTAACGGCCGAGTGCCGTATGCCGATATTCACATCATTGAGCACCGTAAGCGGACCCGAACCGTTATTGCCGGGATAGTCCTTGAAGATACCCGTCGCAGACAGAATATTATGCTTGCTCACCTGTAACCTGATTTTGAAAAGATGGATAAATTACGGGATTAATTTCCAGGCATTTACCGGAATCAGGGTCTATTTTGGCGTATACCGCACATACATGATTGTCGCCGTTAGCCACTTTATAGCGGTGAGGCGTACCCAGTAAGAAACGCTTTACAGCCGTGCTTTTATCCATGCCTATGACCGAATTGAACGAACCGGTCATGCCGGTATCGGTCAAATAGCCCAGCCCATCCGGAAAAATCCTGGCATCATTGGTGGGAATGTGGGTATGGGTTCCGGCCATCACCGAGGCCTTGCCGTCAACATGCCAGGCGAAGGCCACTTTTTCGGCCGTGGCTTCGGCATGAAAATCGATCCATATAATGTTGGTTTCTTCCCTTATTTTTTCCAGGGCCTGTTCCCCTACGCGGAAGGGATCGTCGATAGCCTGCATGAACGTCCGGCCTTGCAGGTTCAGGACCCCGATCTTGTGTTTTGATCCCGGAATATCATATATGCCATAGCCGAATCCGTGAGCTCCTTTCGGATAATTCAGGGGCCGAAGCAGGTTCTTATCCTTTTTCATGTAGGGGTATACCTTCCATTTTGCAAAAATATGATTCCCGCTTGTAATAACATTAACGCCACTTTCATATAATTTTCTGATGATCTCTTCATTTATACCCATTCCTTCATGGGAATTCTCACCATTGGCGATTACAAAATCGGGCTCGTATTTTTTTTTAAGTGAAGGCAAGATGGTTTCCAGCAGGGACAGGCCGGGTTCGCCGACAATGTCGGCTATAAATAAAACGGTAATAGGTTTAGGCATCTAATAATAGGTTAACTGACCGCGTACCCAAAAATAAATCGCTAATGAAGCAGGAATAAACAAGTAACCTTGTTAGACAATGCGGGAATTAACTCAAAAGGGTCTGACTTCCACTATCCGGAACGGCATGAGGCCTGTCATTGCCAGTCAAAGAAAAATTCCCTGGTTATTAAGTGTTGTTCTTGTTTAATGAGCCTGCTTCAAAAGCGAAATTTGATCAACTATAGATTTTTTTTTGCTTCATTAAGATCGTCATTATTACGCTTAATATCAGCCAATAATTCTTCAAGAGATAAATTGATAACGCTCATCACTTCCATGCTGTTATCTGCATCACCGTTTTTTTTATCTTTTTCCAGGAACAGATCTTCAGCAATGCTAAGGGCAGCCAGGGTCATTATGGTCGATTCGCTCTGATTGGCCAGAGCTACTTTGAAATCTTTCAATCGTCTGTCAACAAATGAAGCGATCTGATGCATATGCGCCTCGTCCCCTTCGTTGACTTTTAAAGGATATTGCTTGCCGAGGACCGTTACTTTAATCGATTTCATCGGTGACTGGAAATATACTTATCGACAAGACGGATCATATCGGTAATTTCACCCCGAATTGCATGTTTGTCATTTTCGGACAAATGATAAAAAAGGCCGGAATCCCCATTCTGAAGTTCGGCAAGCTTACTGCGTAAGCGCTGATTTTCCTGGTGCAAAATCAGCTTTTCCTCCTTCATTTTGGACAGCTCCTCACCGAGATCCCTGATAAGCGACTCAAACTTATGATAATATGGCTGGTCTTTAAATGACAAAGCGTGGATCAGGATCGTAATACGGCGGAATAATCGCGATTTAGTTTTTTTACTACTTTTTGGATAATAGGGTCTACATCTCTGATTGTCAATGTTTTGCTTTCATCAAGGAAATTAAGGCGGAATGCAATGCTTTTCTGGTTCTTTTCAAGCGAACCGCCTTCAAATACGTCGAATACCTGAACGCTTTGCAGTCGTTTGCCTGCACTGTGCCGGATCTGATCTTCAAGCTCCCCGGCCGCAACAGACGTATCCACTACCAGGGCGATATCGTATTCGAAGGAAGGAAACCGGGGGATGGGCCTGAACGGCTTTACCTGTATCTTTTCGGCCATATCCTCCAACACTGTCAGCGAGAGTTCGACAGCAAACGCAGGCTTGCCGATCCCGGCTGATCTCAACAGGGCCGCATCGACCGGAGACAGCCGGCCCACCTGCCTCTGCCCGACCTGGATAAGAAGCCCGTTTTGCCCGTCTGTGTTGTAATGCAACTGATCATCCAGGCCCAGGGCAACGAATAAACCCGTTGTCAGGCTTTTCAGGTCCAGCAGTGAAAAAGCCGAAGGTTTTTCAAGCCAGTGTTCACCGGTCCTGTTACCGGTTATGCCCATGAGCAAATGGGTCTCCTCGTTTACGCCGGATATATAGGTTCCGTTCTCTGAGCGCGAAAAGACATTCCCAATCTCAAAAAAACGCAGGCCCTCGGCATTGCGCTTGAAATTATAAGAGGCGGAATTCAGGAAGCCATGAATCAGGCCCGGACGTAGCATGGCCTGATCCCTGGTGACAGGGTTCAGGGTGGGGATTATGGTATCCTCACCCCAGAATGCGGTCACACTTTCCGGAAGCAGACTGTTGGAATAAATTTCTTTTAGCCCCAGGGCTTTTGCAGCATGCCGGACTTTTTCCCTGAATCGTTCATGAAAGGGCAGGGGCCGGAGTTTCCGTAATTTCAGATGATCGGGACGGGGGATGTTGTTGTAATCATAGATCCGTGCAACTTCCTCAATTAAATCGGCCTCTCCGTGGACATCCGGACGGAAAGTGGGGACCCGGCAATAAAGGACCCCGTCTTTTTCTTCCACACCGAACTCAAGATAGCGCAGGATTCCGGCCGCTTCTCCGGTGGAAATATCCGAGCCCAGAATTTTGTTCATTCTGTCGATACGCAGCGATAGTTCGACCGGCTGTGCCGGATCAGGATAAAGATCGGTCATCGCCCTGACGATGACCCCGCCGCTGACTTCGGCCATGAGGGAGGCACATCTCTGTGCGGCTTTACCAGCCATGTCAGGATCTACCCCGCGTTCAAACCGATAGGAAGAATCGGACTGCAGGTTTAATTTTTTCGATGTTTTCCTCGTGCTGACCGGTTCAAAGCAGGCGCTTTCGATCAATACGCGGGTGGTGGCCGGATTTATTTCGGTGTTTTGTCCCCCCATAATCCCTGCAATGGCTATCGGTTTTTCGCCGTCGCAGATGAACAGGGATCCGGCAGGGATCTTGCGTTCAATATCGTCGAGGGTGGTAAAAGGTATTTCATGGTCAAAATCACGGACGATGATCTTTTGTCCGGCCAGAAGGTCAAGATCGAACGCGTGCAGAGGCTGTCCGGTCTCGTGCAGAATAAAATTGGTTACATCAACAATATTATTAACAGATCGCAGCCCGATGGACTGAATCCTGTTTTTCAGCCAGGCCGGAGATTCTTTTACGGTGAGGTTCTCTACGACCATAGCGGAATACCGGCGGCATTTTTCGGCATTTTTAATCTCTATGGATAGTATATCGCTCAGATCGGTGGACTCACGGGTACGGAAGTCATTCAGCGGATTTCTCAGCGGTAATTTCAAGACAGCGGCAAGATCCCGCGCTACCCCAATATGGGAGCTGGCATCAGGGCGATTAGGGGTGAGCCCGATTTCAAAGATGTAATCCCGGCCTGACGGTATGAATTCAGTGACCGGAGTGCCGGGCCTGGCCGTTTCATCCAGTACCATAATGCCGCTGTGATCTTTTCCGAGACCAAGCTCATCTTCCGCACAGATCATACCCTGCGAGAGCTGGCCGCGTATTTTTGATTTTCGTATCGTTAATGGCTGCCCGTTCTCCAGCTTCACCGGCAGTCTGCTTCCGACGGTGGCCACAACAACTTTCTGTCCGGCCTCAACATTAGGGGCCCCGCATACGATGGTGAGCTTTTCCATTTGGATATCCACTTCACAAACCGACAGACGGTCTGCGTTTGGATGTTTCATGCAGGAAAGAACTTCACCGACAACCACGCCTTTTAAATCCGATCCCTGTTCTTCGGTCCCTTCTACTTCCAGACCCGTAAGCGTCAGTTTTTCAGCAGTTTCATCGGGTGTAAGGTCGAAATCAAGATATTGTTTAAGCCAGTTGTAGGAGATTTTCATTGGTTGCTGATTTTGAACATGGGGGCCTGTGGACTTTGCCTATAACCTTTAAGGAAACTGCTTTAAAAAACGGATATCATTATCATAAAACATACGGATATCCTCGATGCCGTACCGCAGCATGGTTATACGCTCCACACCCATGCCGAAGGCAAAGCCGGAGTATACTTCAGGATCCAGATCGACGGACTTCAGTACGTTGGGGTGGACCATCCCGGCGCCTAAAATCTCCAGCCACTGTCCTCCTTTTGAGGATTCCCACCAGATATCCATTTCCAGGCTGGGTTCGGTAAAAGGGAAATAGGAGGGGCGCAGGCGGTATTTCCCACCGGTGCCGAACACCTGCTCGGCAAAAAGAACAAGCATTTCCTTAAGTTCGGCAAAACTCACATCCCGGTCTACATACAATCCTTCAACCTGATGAAAGAGACAGTATGATTTTGCTGTAATGGATTCGTTGCGATAGACCCGCCCCGGCATGATAGCACGGACAGGTGGTTTCTGGTTTTTCATCAGCCTGATCTGCACCGGGGAGGTATGGGTGCGCAAAACCAGATCGTTTTCGGGGTTATCTTCATCCTTCCGTATAAAAAAGGTATCCTGCATATCCCGCGCCGGATGTTCAGGCGGAAAATTCAAAGAGGTAAAATTGTGAAAATCATCCTCGAGTTCGGGTCCGTCAGCAATGGAAAAACCCATTCTGAAAAACACGCTCTTAACTTCTTCCAGCGTTTGCGTTAACGGATGGAAAGATCCTAACGGTGCGGGCAGGGGTTGAAGGGTAATGTCATCGGTTGCATGCTGCCGGTCAGCCCCATGACCGTTCATACCGGTTTTGGCTTCCTCAAACTTGTGTTTTGCAAGTTTATTCAGGGCATTTAATTTCTGCCCGAGTTCGGCCCTTTTTTCCGGCGGAGCAGAACCAATAGTGGATAAAAGCCGGGGGAGCTCCCCATTCCTGGAGATATATTTCAAACGAAAATTTTCCAGATCGTCGGGTGAAGAGATGGAGTAATTTTGAATTTCGGCTTTTAAAGTGTCTAAATCGGGCTGAGACATTTATAAAAAAGGTATAAGGGTATATTGGTATAAAGGTAAAGGGTATACCACGGTAAGGTTATAAAACCATACGGCTGTATACCCTTATACGCAAAACCTGCTTTTCTACTTCACGGCCTCTTGAACAATAGCCTTGAAAGCTTCGGGCTCACGGACGGCCAGATCGGCCAGAACCTTGCGGTTAATTTCCATGTTTTTGTCATTCATGGCACCCATAAGCCTGGAATAGCTGATGCCGTTGACCCTTGCGGCGGCATTGATCCGGGCTATCCAAAGTTTTCTGAAATCTCTCTTTCTGGCTTTCCTGTCGCGATACTGGTACTGGAGGGCTTTTTCTACCGCATTTTTTGCTACGGTATATACTTTGCTTCTCGAGCCCCTATAACCTTTCGCTTGCTTTAAAACCTTCTTGCGACGGCGATGGGAAGCCACTTTATTTGCTGAACGTGGCATTTATATGATGTTTATAGAGTGAAGATTAACTGTAAGGCAGTAATTTGGCAATATTAGGTGCGTCCGATTCATGAACCAGTCCGGCCTTTCGCAGATTACGCTTACGCTTTTGTGTTTTTTTCGTCAGAATATGACTAGTGAAAGCTTTTTTGCGCTTAATTTTACCGCTACCGGTAACTTTAAAGCGTTTCTTAGCCGCACTGTTGGTTTTCATTTTTGGCATAGTAGTCTGTATTCCTGTGTTTTTTACAAGCCTTTAAGATAAAGGTATTTCTGCTTGGTAACAAGGACGGTTTTAACCGTTTTTCAAAGCGATTATTTTTTGGCAGGGATTTTGTTCGGGACCAGGATCAGTGACATGCGTTTTCCCTCCAGCTTAGCCGGAGATTCCACTTTGGATAAATCGTCAAGATCCTCAACAAAACGTTCAAGAAGTTCAGTGCCTTTTTCCGAATAGATGATGTCCCGTCCCCTGAATTGTACGGTTGCTTTTACCTTGTCACCGTCTTCAAGGAACTTGCGTGCATGCCTGATCTTAAAATCATAATCATGATCATCGGTTTGAGGCCTGAAACGCAGTTCTTTTATGGATATAACATGCTGTTTCTTTTTGGCGTCTTTTTCCTTCTTTTTCTTTTCGAAGACATATTTTCCATAGTCCATCACCTTGCATACAGGAGGGTGTGCATTCCCGGCAACCTGTACAAGGTCCTTGTTTTCGGAGTAGGCAAGTTCAATCGCATCCTTGAGCGGCAATACGTCGTGTTCCCCATCGGGCTTGATTATCCGAACTTCGGTCGCATCAATTTGCTCGTTAACACGTTCTTTCTGAACTTTCGGATATGTTTTAAAACGTTTGGCGATAGTTATTTCTCCTGTATTGTTTTTGTTTGGGTACTGTCAATATGCGAAAAATTATCCTGTCAGGCCGGATTAATTTTTTGCTCTATTTCATATTTAATATTCGTAATAAATTCGGTAAATGGAACACTTCCCTGATCTCCTTTTTTATGCCGTCGTACCGATACCGATTTTTCCTTCATTTCACGTTCTCCTACAACAAGCATATAAGGTAGTTTACGATTTTCAGCGTCTCTTATTTTGGAGCCAATTTGTTCACTTCGTTTATCAATTTCAACCCGTATTCCCAGTTTCTTTAATTCGGAAACATACGATTCCGAAAACTGGTTGTATTGATCGGAAATGGGAATGACCATGACCTGAACGGGCGATAACCAAACCGGAAAATCACCGGCAAAATGTTCAATCAATATACTTATAAAACGTTCCATAGAACCAAACGGAGCCCTGTGGATGATAACCGGACGATGTTTTTTATTATCAGCCCCTATGTAGGTCAGGTCAAACCGTTCAGGCATTACATAATCTACCTGCACGGTGCCCAACTGCCATTTGCGGCCCAAAGCATCGCGTATGATAAAATCGATCTTGGGTCCGTAAAAACTGGCCTCTCCGGTATCAATACCGTAATCAAGCTCCATTTCATCGGCTACTTCCCGGATCTCGCGCTGGGCCCGGTCCCAGTATTCGGCTTTTCCGCCGTACTTCTCATCGTTTTCATCCCGAAAGGAAAGGCGGATATCCACCGGCATGCCGAACGTGGAGAACACCGATTCGGTGAGGTCTATGCAATGTTTGATCTCCTGCTTTAACTGATCCTGGGTGCAATAGATATGGGCGTCATCCTGGGTGAAGCCGCGCACGCGTGACAATCCGTTCAGTTCACCCGATTGTTCATAACGGTAAACGGTGCCGAATTCGGCAAGCCGGACGGGAAGGTCCCGGTAGCTTTTCATATCGTGGTCGTAAATCCTGTGGTGATGCGGACAGTTCATTGGCTTGAGCAGATACTGCTCGTCATCAAGGTCGATCGGGTTGTATTGGGAGTCTTTGTAATAGGGGTAATGGCCAGAGGTCTTGTACAGCTCCAGGTTTCCGATATGGGGAGTGATCACTTCCTGATAACCGCGCAGGACCTGCTGGTCACGCAGAAAGTTCTCCAGGGTCCGGCGCAGGGCAGCCCCGTTTGGCAGCCACATAGGCAGTCCGCTGCCGACCATGCTGTCGATCATATAAATGCCGAGTTCCCTGCCCAGTTTTTTATGATCCCTTTTCCTGGCCTCTTCCAGATGATCAAGGTATTCATCCAGCATTGATTTTTTTGGAAAACTGATTCCATATATCCTGGTTAGCTGCTTATTCTTCTCATCACCCCGCCAGTAGGATCCTGCAAGGTTCAACAGCTTGACCGCTTTTATGAATCCGGTCGAGGGGATATGAGGGCCACGGCACAGATCGGTAAAATTCCCCTGATTGTAAAATGTGATGGTACCGTCTTCCAGATCTTCAAGAAGATCCAGTTTATAGGGATCATCTTTTTTCCTGTAATACCTGACGGCTTCCTTTTTTGATATCGCGGTCCTTACATAGGGTGACTTTGTGCGGGCCAGCTCGATCATCTTCTGTTCAATTTTCTCCAGATCCCCGGGATGGATCACCCTCCCTCCAAAATCGATATCATAATAAAACCCGTTTTCTATGGCCGGGCCGATCCCGAATTTAACCCCCGGATACAGGGCTTCCACGGCTTCGGCCAGTATATGTGCAGAAGAATGCCAAAAGGTTTTTTTTCCGGCTTCCTGTTCCCAGGTATTGATTTGGATGTTCCCGCTTTGATGCAGTGGCCGGTCAAGGTCAAGAACCTCGTCATTCAGCGTTACACTTAAGGCGTTCCGTGCAAGTCCGGCCGATATGGATTCGGCAACTTCCCGTCCGGTAACTTCCTGATTGAATAATTTCTGGCTGCCGTCCGGCAGTGTAAGGGTAATATCGTCAGAGCTCATTAATAGTATTAAAATTCAATCCATCCAAATTACGTGGATTTTAACCTGAACATGGTAACGGCATTTGCCGGTTTTTGTTTTAATATATGGATTATCGGGTTAGTTGGTAACCATTTCTTTAAGCCTCAGAGCATCTTTAGGAGCATACCCGTTCTGATCGTTGTCAAAATAACAATATACCACTTTACCGTTACCGCTCCATTCCTTTATGTATTGCGCCCATTCGTATAACCCTTTTTCCTGGTATTCACCCTCATAGGCATTTTTCCCGGGGCCGTGCAGCCTGATATAGACGAAATCAGCGGTAGTCTTCTTAGGCGAGGTTCTCTGCTTCAGGTCGTATATGCAAAATGCAGCAGGGTGATTTTCGAGGGTTTTATAGGTTTTTTCATCAAACCAGGTTTCATCGCGAAACTCGAAGGTATGACGGTAGTCCCTGCTGAGCTGATCCAGGAACCCATTCAGCCGTTCCGGGTTAATCTTCCAGCGCGGCGGAAGCTGAAACAGCACCGCACCGGTTTTTTCCTTCAGGGGTTCTATGCCTTTATAAAAATTTTTCAGGGGATCTTTGGGATCTTTGAGCTTTTTCATGTGGGTGATATAGCGGCTGGCTTTTATCGAAAATATAAAATCGTCGGGCGTGATGTCTTTCCATTGCTCCAGCGTCTTCCTCTCAGGGAGGTTATAAAACGTATTGTTGATCTCAACCGTTGAAAATTTTTGGCAGTAGACCTTCAGGAAGTTTCCGATATTTTCATCTTCACGGTAAAATGGTCCCTTCCAGTGTTTGTAATGCCAGCCGGAGGTCCCGATATGGATGTTTTTTTGTTTTGCCATAGGGGTAATCATTAACGCGGCTGCCCGGTATTTTGTTCCTGAAGGGAACTTGTCAATGGGTTGACAATAAACTACTTTAGTCCAGCTGCAATTGGACTTAATTAATTACCCCAATACAAACCTATGTCTGCCACTTTTCTGATCCTGCTCACTGTCGCCAGTATTGCCGTGCTGCTTTTTTTGATTATGGTCGTCCGCCTGCAGGCCTTCATCGCATTGCTGGTGGTAAGCATGCTGGTAGCCATATTCGGCGGCATTCCTATAGGGGAGGTTATTGATTCCATACGAGACGGCATGGGAGGGACCCTGGGATATATAGCCGTGGTGATCGGTGTCGGAACGATGCTGGGTGAGATCATCCAGATTTCAGGTGGCGCCAGCCAGATAGCCAATACGATAATCAAAACATTTGGCGAAAACCGGTCCCAGTCGGCGCTGGCCCTGATCGGGTTGATCGTAGCCATCCCTGTATTTTTTGAAGTGGCCCTGATTTTGTTCATACCCCTGGTATACGATTTCACCCGCCGCTCGGGCAAGTCAATCCTGTATTACGGAATCCCCCTTGTTTCAGGCATAGCCGTAGCCCATACTTTTATTCCGCCTACCCCGGGCCCGGTTGCCGTGGCTTCATTGCTGGGGGCGGACCTGGGATGGGTAATATTCTTCGGATTCATTGCCGGGGTACCATCGGTTGCCGTGGGGGGATTATTTTTCGGCAACTACATCGCCAAAAAGATCCATCAGGGGGTGCCCGAGTATATGATTTCCGAGGTCCCCGAAAGCAAAGCCGGGCTCAACAGAAAGCAGCCGTCATTTATGATGGTCATTGCCATTTTAATGCTTCCATTGCTATTGATCCTGCTCAATACAGCAACGGATGTTACGATGCCGGAAGAAAGTGCCTTTCGGGAGTGGATGTCCTTCATAGGACACCCGTTTACAGCGCTGACCCTGGCCGTTCTGCTGGCCTTTTATTTCCTGGGTACCCGTCTTGGCTTCACCGCCGATGAAGTACAGCGGGTGGCGACCAAATCCATGGAACCGGTGGGCATTATCATTCTGGTCACCGGGGCCGGCGGTGTTTTCGGTCAGGTCCTTATCGCTACGGGGGTAGGCAATGCGCTTGTGGAGCTGCTGGAGGTTACCAATCTGCCGGTCATCCTGTTCGCTTTTCTGATCGCCACGGTTGTCCGCGTGTCTCAGGGTTCGGCTACCGTCGCCATGGTTACCTCTGCCGGACTTATAGCTCCGATTGTTGCGGCGGGGGCCTATAGTGCTCCCCTTTTGGGCTGCATAACCATTGCCATTGCCTGCGGGGCGACCGTTCTGTCACATGTGAACGATTCGGGGTTCTGGCTGGTCAGCCAGTTCATGGGGTTGTCGGAAAAAGACACCCTTCTGTCATGGACCATCATGGAGACGCTCATTGGAATAACCGGCCTGCTGGTGGTTCTGGTGATCGGATATTTTCTTTAGTCTTCCTGTCAGGCCTGACAGGAAGGGCAGTAGTAGGCTGTTCTACCCGATACCTTCATGGTCTCGATCTTTCCCTTGCCCTTCGGGCAGGGAGCCCCTTTTTTGCGATGGGCAAGCAGAAATTCATCCGGTATATTTTTTCCGTCCGTTTGATAGTTTACCGCCCGGGTCAGCACCTCGCGTGTCACCCTGTAGAGTTCATCCAGGCCGGGATCATCCAGATCACCGGCATTGCTTTTCGGGTTGAGCCCCATCTGGTAGAGAATTTCATCCGAATAAACATTGCCGATTCCTGAAATGGTTTTTTGGTTCATCAAGGCTGATTTCAGCTTCCCGCGTTTCCCTTTCAGGGTTTGGACGAACGTATCGCGATCCACTTCCAGGGCATCGGGTCCCAGGTCGGCAGCCCGGGCATATTCTTCAGGATCCGGGGTCAGGCTGACCCTGCCCAGCATGCGCTGGCAATCGAAGGCCAGGTTATAATCGTTATCGAAGTGTAAAACCACCCGCTCATGCGGAGGGCTTTCATCCGGATTTTTATAATATTTTAAAAATCCGGTCATGCCGAAATGCATGACAATCCACGGCCCACCCCCGAGCTCCAGAAAAAGGTTTTTTCCATGTCGGTTACAGGAAACCAACGCCTTGCCGGTGAGCGCTCTTTCGAGGTCATGACCGGAGAGGTCCTTCAGGACCCTGCTGTTGTTCACCGTTACGGAGTCAATGGGCTGATGCAGGGATGTCGAGCCGGCATAGGACTTGAAGCTTTCAACATCAGGCAGTTCAGGCATACGAAAAAAGTTATATTTTCCGGGTTGCTTTCAGGATACAACGCCTGTACCCGGTTAAAATGATGACGAATTTTTTATGAGTTGAATCTGGAACAGGATCATTTCCCTGTAGTTATCAGCGCTAATCCTTTCGTTGGTGCCGTGGACCCGGCTCCGGTCTTCGGGTTTGGCCCGTATAGGGCGGAAACGGTAAATATTGCGGGTTATGTCATGGAAATGACGGGAGTCTGATGCGGCAATGAACATGGAGGGGGCCACGGGCACTCCCGGGAAAACGTCATGTATGGTTTTCTTAACCGTCAGGTAGGGCTTATTGTTGGTTTCGGATATAAACGAAGGGTTGCGAGCGCCCTCAATTTCCTTAACTACTATTTCGCTGTTATTTATCGTCTTATAAACATGTTCTTTCACGCTTATGACATTGTCGGCCGGATGAATACGAAAGTTGACTATGGCTTCGGCATGGGTGGGCAGCACATTTTCTTTTATACCGGACTGAAAAAAGGTAGGGGCGGCCGTTGTTCTCAGCGCGGCGTTGGTATGGGGGATGTCGCTTAACCTGCTTTCCACGAGTCCGCGGAACAGCCACAGGTTTGCCAGGGCCATGCGATAGGTAAACGGCAATTCTGGTGAAACAGGAATAAAACTTTCCTGGATCAATCCGGAGAACCGCCCAGGCATGGGATTGTCATTCAGATCATTTATCGCCCTGCTCATGATCCCGATGACCGTTTCCCGGGGAGGCATGGAGGAGTGGCCGCCCTCCTGGGTGAGGGAAAGCTCCAGGCTGACATAGCCTTTTTCCGCTACCCCGATCATGGCCAGGGGAGATGTAATGCCGCTGAAGATCTTTTCGGCAACCGGCAAACCCTCATCGATCAGAAAATGCAGGGTTATGCCACGGGTATACAGGGAATCGGCCATTACCCGGGCCCCGCCACGGCCGCCGATCTCCTCGTCGTGGTTCAGGCCGATCAGTATGGTCCGTTCCGGCCGGTAACCGCTCTCCAGAAGATACTCAGCAGCTTCCAGATTGGACAGGATGCCGCTTTTATCATCGATGGCCCCTTTCCCCCAGATATACCCATCGGCTAATTCACCCGAAAAGGGTTCATATTGCCAGTTATCAAGGGTGTGGTCATCAACAGGAACCACATCGTAGTGACCGATCATCATAACGGGATCAAGGTTGGGGCTGCTGCCCTGCCAGGTATACAGCAGACTGTAATCGCCGAAACGTTCCTGCTCCAGGTGTTCGTGGACAAGGGGAAATTCCCGTTCAATAAATGAAATAAAATCCCTGAACACACGATAATCTATGGAATCATGATCCTGATAGGAAACGGTAGGGAATTGGATGGCTCTCGACAAACGGGCAATGGCCTGATTATGATCGATATCATCGAGAATAACATCCTCATGATAGGGAGGCACGTTGGTTATGCTCACCGTACGATATATCAAAACTGTCGCCAGAAGGACTATTGCAGTAACCGGGACAGCAAGAAAGATCAGCACTTTTCTCTTCGGGTGCATGTTTAGGATTGGGTAAGGGGGTAAGAATTGAAAAGAAACTGAATATTTACTTTGCGTTCCATAAGGATGATGGCGTATCTTTAATTCTTCATCGGGGTCGTTAGCTCAGTTGGTTAGAGCGCTACGTTGACATCGTAGAGGTCGGCGGTTCGAATCCGCCACGACCCACATTTCTCTTAACTCATTGCTTGTCAATTTATTATATATATAACAGACTTTTCAGAAGATTAAAACAGTCAACGTATACTATTATACCTTTTTTCTCTGTTATCAAAAAATATACCGGGTAAATTCATATCGTTTTCAGCCCATCTTTCGTATCTTCCGATTATCAAATACAAAAATGGAGCTTCATGAAAAACCGTAGAGGGATACGCGAGACGACCCTGCAGGCATTATATGCACATCAGGCAGGCAATGAAGACCGGGAACATGTCATTGCCTCCGTCATTAAACCAAAGGTGGAAGACGACAAAGAAGGATTACGGTTTGCCGAGCGGCTTTTTCTGAAGACTCTGCAGACGGCTGAAATTGCCGATAATGAAATTGAAAAGCACATTGAGAACTGGGAAATCAACCGGCTTGCCGTCATTGACCGGCTGGTGCTTCGAATGGCAATCTGCGAGTTCATACATTTTGACGACATACCGCCAAAGGTAACCATAAACGAAGCCATAGAAATTGCAAAAAAGTTTTCTACCGCCAAATCAGGCCGTTTTGTCAATGGTATTCTGGATGCGGTACTGGAATCATTTTCGGACGAAAACAGGATGACAAAATCAGGCCGGGGCCTGGTGAACCAATCACCTGATAATCAAAAGTCCCGGTAATATTGCCTGAGCGAAGTTATATAGCCATTGGAGATATTCATGGGTGCCTCAGGTCGGTACAGGCGCTGATAAAAAAACTTACCGCAAGGGACGACCGGACCTTGATCTTCATCGGCGATTATATAGACCGTGGTCCGTCATCCCGGCAGGTTGTGGATTATTTGCTGGCCCTTCAGGAACACACCCCGTGCATATTCATCAGAGGGAATCACGAACAGATGTTGCTGGATGCCTGTGAGACCAATGAAACGGCTCTTTGGTTATATAACGGCGGTGATACCACCTTACGATCCTATAAGAGCCTGGCCGGCATAGAAAATGAACATCTTGATTTTTACCGGAATACCCGGCTCTTTTATGATACACAAGATTATTTATTCGTGCATGCAGGGCTCAAACCCAGAAGGACCATCCGCGAGTGCATTGAAAAAGATGAATTCAAGCAAGATTTTTTGTGGGAAAGATCCCATCTGGAAACAAATCGGAATAAATGGGAGAAAACGGTTGTTTTCGGCCATACGCCTGTACCTGAGCCCGTCGTTGGCCGGAACATGATCGGCATAGATACCGGCTGCGTTTATGCCCGGAGATCCGGTATGGGGAAACTGACAGCCGTACTCTTACCCGAGCAGGAATTTATTTATCAGCAATGTTTGGATGAAGTCTGAACATGAACCATCAAAAACAATTAATAATTAAAACCCCATGAGTCTTCAGTGCGGAATCGTCGGCCTTCCTAATGTCGGCAAATCCAGTCTCTTTAATGCTTTAAGCAATGCAGGGGCCGAAGCGGCCAATTTCCCTTTTTGCACAATTGATCCCAATATAGGCATAGTACCCGTGCCGGATAAGCGTATGGATATCTTATCTGAAATCGTTAATCCGCAGCGCGTCCAGGCTGCGACTATAGAATTTGTGGATATTGCCGGTCTGGTTAAAGGAGCCTCCGAAGGAAAAGGAAAGGGGAATGCCTTCCTTTCCAACATCCGTGAGGTTGATATCATCGTACATGTTGTACGATGTTTTGAGGATGACGATGTCATTCATGTTGAGGGAGACGTTGATCCGGTCCGGGATATCGGAATCATAGACAGTGAACTTCTTTTTAAAGATCTTGAGAGCATAGAGAAACGGGAAGACCGTATAAAGAAAGCATCCAAAGCCGATAAAACGGTAACCGGACAAATTAAGGTTATTGCTGATTTGCGGGCCCATGTCGAGACGGGAAAACCGGTCCGGAACTTTCAGGGCTGGGGTGACCAGAAAGAGGCTTTCAGGGATTTGATGCTGCTCACGGATAAACCTGTCCTGTATCTGTGCAACGTTAATGAGGAAGATCTGCCCGATGGAGACAATAATCCTCATGTGGAAAAGGTAAAGGCACACGCAACAGCTGATAATGCTGAAACCGTCGTTGTATGTGCCAAGATCGAAGCTGAAATTGCCGAACTGGATGAGGAGGAAAAAAGGGAATTTCTGCAGGACATGAACCTGGAAAGCGCCGGGCTGGAGAGGCTCATTCAGGCCGCTTACAACAAGCTTGGGTTAATTACTTATTTTACGGCCGGCGAAAAGGAGGTCCGCGCATGGACCATTAAAAAGGGGACCCGGGCCCCGCAGGCGGCCGGAGTTATTCATACCGATTTTGAAAAGGGTTTCATAAGGGCGGAAACCATCAAGTACAGGGATTATGCCGAACTCCGGTCGGAAACGGCCGCCAGGGAAGCCGGGAAGATGCGTTCGGAAGGCCGTGAATACGTTGTGGAAGACGGCGATGTTATGCTGTTTAGATTTAATGTATAGAACCGGCACGGGTTAAGCGGAAATAATGGCCAGAAAAACAAAGAAGTAAAAAGCCATTACAATAGTTAACCATAACAATATTGCCCTGGCCCAGTTTGATTTACTGTGTTTGGTGTTCTTGCCGAATGCCCAAATAAAATACATGACAATATTAATCAGGGGTATAAAACTGACAAGAATGGTGAGCATCCATTCGCCTACGGAAACAGGCTCATCCCGTGAGTCGGTATTTAATTGATTTTCCATTAGTTATAAACAGTAACCAATGTATATAATTAGGGAACAAACTCCAACATCAACGGCGTGACCGGTTTTACCTGTCGGTTTTCAGTTCCAGCCTGACGACGGTTTCAATATGGTAGGTATGGGGAAACATATCCACAGGCTGTACTTCCTGCACTTCATATTTCCCCCTCAGCATATCCAGATCGCGGGAGAGGGTCGCGCTGTTGCAGCTTACATAGACAATTCTGGGAATTTCCAGGTCCAGAAGTTTTTCTATTACCTTAGGATGCATGCCCGGACGCGGAGGATCGGTGAACAGCACATCCGGCATGCCATGTTTTTCAATCAGTGCATCCCCGAATGCATCTTTGATGTCACCGGATTCGAACACACAATTAACGGCTTCGTTTTTCAATGCATTTTCCCGGGCTTTAATAATGCTTTTTTCATTAAGCTCTATCCCGACTACTTTTAATGCGCCCTGGCTGACGAACAGGGACAGGGAACCAAGCCCACAGTACAGGTCATAGATTACATCGTTCTCACGGATGCGGGCAAAATCCCGGGCTACCGTATACAGCCGTTCGGCCTGCTTTGTATTGGTCTGGAAAAAGGTATTGGCATCAATTTCGTAGGAATAATCCCCAATCTGATCGGTAATGTAACCCGGACCGTAGTAGACTTTCTCGATACGCCCCTCGGAGGTTGGCGATGCCGTATCGTTGATGTTGTTGACGATCGTTGTGATTTCAGGAAAATTGTCCAGCAGGGCGCCGGCCAGATTTTTCATGATCTTTTTATCATCCCGGAAGGTTACCAGATTCACCATCAGATCTCCGGTGACCGGTGAGTTCCTGATCATCACATTTCTGAAGAAACCCTGCTTATGATGGATGTCGAATGGTTTAATATGGTTGTCGATGGCAAAACCACGGATGTAATCCATGATCTCAAAGGAAACGGGATCCTGCAGATGGCATTCCTGCAAATTCAGGATACGGTCATACCGGCCGGGGACGTGGAGCCCCACGGCAAAATATTTATTTTCAATTTCACCCTCATCCTTGATTTCATCCTCGCTTAACCATCGCCGTGAGCCAAACGTATATTCCATTTTATTCCGGTAAGCGAATTGATCAGCCGAGCCAAGGGCTGGTTTGGGTTCTATACCGGTAAAACCCCCGATCCTGTGTAAATGGTCCCTGACATGGTTGGTCTTGAACCCGAGCTGGCTTTCATAACTGACGTGCTGCCACGAACAGCCGCCACAGGTCAGGGCGTGCCGGCATACCGGCTCCACCCGTGATGGACCGGCTTCCAGTACTTCCAGTAAAACGGCCTCGCAGAATTTCTTTTTCTTTTTTATGATGCGGGCCCTGATCAGGTCTCCAGGGGCTGTGTTCTTAACGAATATGGCAATGTTATCAATTTTTCCGATGCCTTTTCCTTCATATGCTGCCGATTCGATACGGAGATTGATTTCGTCTCCCTTTTTGAAACTCATGTACTTTCAGGTGTTGTAGGTGATATTGGGATTCATGGACTTTCGTGCAGGTAATGATCGAACTGAATGGAATAGGCCTCTCCCATACCGGTGACTTTAACGAGTTTTTCCAGGGAAAGTTCGAGCTCTTTGGTGATGGATATATTTAGCATTTCCAGAAATTTAATGGCTATCCTGGGATGCCGGTCACGAAGCGTATCGAAATCAGGTTTAAAAAAACCGAACAGGGAGCAGTCGGAAAGGCATCTGGCCGATGACTTTCGGCGAATATCGTACCCCACGCTAAATGCTCCAAAACTTTCGGGGGCATCCACTATGCAGGAGGGTTTCCTGCCATGTTCATCTTCGAATTCAATAAGCAGCTCGATCTGACCTTTCTCAAGGATGTACATGCCCGTGCCCGGATCTCCCTGATGATAAATATACTCGCCCTGCCGGTACCCCCGGCGGTGGCAAAGCTGTAAGAACTCATAACGTTCCAACGGGGACAGCTTTTTAAGAAAGCGGGAATGCAGGATAATATTGGACTGATTCTTCAGCGAGGTAAATTTTTTGGATGTTAGCATGGAAAAATAACCTGGTCATCGGGTAGATTGTAATTTACCTTTAAGTATAATGAATACTAACGACAGAATACCTGTCAATTTTATTAAAAGGAATGGCCTATACCGAAATGAAGATATTGGTCTCCTACGTTAAACCACCCTTCCTGCAAATCGTGCACCCGGTAGGCGGCATCGATCCGGAGGATGAGGTAATCCCAGTCAAGTCGCAAACCGAAGCCCGATCCGACGGCGACCTCCTTATAAAAATCATCCCATTTGAACCGGCCTTCTTCGAACCGGCTGCGGGGTCCGTACCAGATATTGCCAAAATCAGTAAACAAAGCCATGCTCCAGTTGGTCGACAGGAAGTTTTTAAGGAAGGTATGCCTGTACTCCATAAAACCTGCAAGTTTGATCTCCCCGCCGTTGATCGAGACCTCACCTTGTTCAACGGCTCCCGGTCCGAGACGTAAAGGCGGCCATCCGCGGATGTCATTGCTTCCTCCCGCAAAAAAACGGCGGTTCAGGGGAATCTGGGAATTTATCCCGTAAGATTGGGCAAACCCGGCATAGGCACGGTAAGCAAAAACCCCGTTCCCCAATACGGGATTGTAACGCCTGAAATCAAAAGAGGCTTTTATGAACTGGCTATAGGTCAGATCCCGGGCCGTCAGGCTCAGCGACGGTATGGTGCCCTCAAGCGTTCCTGGAGTGACCACCAGACGGTCGATGAAATACGGAATGTTGCCGCCGATTTCTATGGAAGCCTCACTGTAATATCCATAATTCCGTTGAATTAGATCGGTATCGGAAGTTCTGAACGTATAACGGACAATGGAGCTGAATTGGGGATTAAAATCCTCCAGAATAAGGTTCACTTGCAGGGAATCAATGCCTGAGTCTCCAGCATTGACGATGCTGTCTCTGTTGCGGAACCGCTCATACAGACGGTCCCTGAATTCGTCGGAAGCGGAGGCATCCAGCCAGTCCAGTTCGATCAGATCGAGAAAGCTTGTTGATTTACGGTTATGGATGACTTCAAATTGCTGATTGAAGCGTATATTGGCATCAATATTAAAATACTGCTGGCTGACCTGGGCCACACTGAAATTATACCGAGTCCGCGTATTAACAAAATAGGGACTGTTATCCAGAAGGGCGAAGGGGAAGGCGAGTCGCGGAACCGTATATTCGGCATTGGCTTCAAGGCTTCTAAGAAATTCCGTGGATCCCTGCAGGGACCGGTTGCTGCCTATGTATTCGAAGCTTCCCTTAAAGCCGAGCGCAAAGGTCTCGGCACTGCCGAATAAATTGGAGTTGATATAGCGGATCCCGGCCCCGGCTCCGAAACCAACCCTCTGCATGCCAAAAACATCGGTCCTGAACCGGTGTTTGGGCAAAGTTTGCATGTCAAGGTAGACCGGAAGGTGTTCCTGTCCAAAATCCGGCAGCCCCCCCTCGCTCAGGCCGAACTGGCGGACGGTGAGCATTCCCAGGTTCTGATACTGGTTAACTGTGCGCATATACAGATCGTGCTCATACAGGTCGCCCGGCCTGAACAGGACATGGTTGGTAAGCAGGTCGAAATGAGTAAAACTTTCGGGGGATTTCCTCAGATTGATCGTAAACGGCTCTATCGCGAACGGCTCCCCTTTCAGGGTATCGGTTTCGAATTCAATATCTCCATCCTGGGGACCGGAAAGGCTGATGTTCAGATCGCCGAATTTGTATAGACTGCCGGGATAGATCTTATACATCAGGTAGAGGTCCAGATGGTTCAGCGAATCCTGGCGTACGTATGATTCAATGGAATCTCTCTGAACGGCGGCGTAGCCCTGGTTGCGCAGAAAGGAGACGATGCGATCGCGCTCCGTTATTACCTGTTCATAGGTAAAGTCCTGGCCGGATTCATAGGTAGTATCATTGACAGGGGTTTGGGTCAGCGGACTCCGCCCCATGAAATTTTCAGCCAGGTGTTTGTCCGCGAATTCCGGAAGCCCGTCATAGACTACCTGCGTGAGCCTGGAGCGCCGCCCTTCATGGATGAAAAAGGAAACCTCAACGCGGTTCGGTTCATATTCAATAATGGACGTATCTATGCTGGCCTCAAAATAGCCATGGTTTTCATAGTACGATTCCAAACGCTGTATATCCCGCGCCACAACGTCACGGTCAAGCAGGGAGGGGGCTTCACCGAACCGGCCACCGCTCAGGCGATAGAGCCCATACCAAAGGCTGGCGCCGGGAATGCCGAGCACCTGCCTGTTGGTTCTTGTCCGGATTATGGTTCTAAGGCTACCATTGCTGAAACTGTCGTTATTTACAAAACGGACCCGACGGACCACTTTGTCTTCATCGGTGGCAATAAGCGATTTATAGTTTGCATCACTGCTCTTCCCGGCCGCATAAAGATCGTCAGGCCCTGCAGGCACCAGGAAAATAAAAAACACAAACCATAAGGAATACATCTTAAGCAAAAAGGGTGCGGTTATAACTACAGGTGTTCCAAACAACCTGCCGGCTACGGCAAGCGTGATAACTAATTTATTTGTCAAACATCATCATAATCAAAGCCTTCATCTCCGTCACCGTGGAAAAAGTCTTCTTTCATAATATAATCGGGCCATATTTCTTCTATACTCTCATAGGGTGTATCATCTTCTTCATCCAATTCATAAAGGTTATCGATTACCTGCTGGGGGCACCCATTGCGTTCTCCCCATTCAATAAGTTCAGACCTGGTAGCAGGCCAGGGCGCTTCTTCAAGTGTAGCGGCTAATTCAACTGTCCAAATCATACGATTTTTATTTTAAAATGATTATTTTTGATTAAATCCACTGCGAGCTAATAAAATAAACCTGATGTTAAATTCAAGTTTTAACGGCGGGAATATAAAATAATTTTGCTTATCATTACCCATCTCAATAATCTTTATTATTTTGCGTTTGTTGCGCATGGTTAACAATTAAATTTTTTAAAAAAGGAAATATGATATGGGAGCTTTAGGCGGACTCGAATGGCTGGTCATTGTATTGGTTGTTCTTCTACTTTTCGGTGCCAAGAAAATACCGGAACTTGCACGCGGCATGGGACAGGGGATCAATGAATTTCGTAAAGCCTCTTCGGAGATACGAAAGGAAATTGATAAAGGTAACCGCGAAGATGCGGAAGCGGCAAAAAAAGAAGAACCGGAAGAAGAACCTAAAAGCAAGGGCAAGAGCAAGAGCAAAAGCACGACAGACGCTGACAGCGATTGAGGCGGCTCTGTTTTTGGTTTTTTATAGATAGCAGGACTAAATCAATTTTTATTAGAATTTGACTTACAAAGATATAAAAAGCGCTCAGGCCGCATTGCAAAGCGGATCGCTTACGTTGCCGGAGCTTCTTGATGAACATGCCCATGCAATAGAACTGGATAACCCTGAGATCAATGCTTTTACGCGGACAGGGCTGGAAGAAGCCAGAAGCCGGGCTAAGGTGGTGCAGGAAAAGATCCGCAATAAGACAGCAGGCAGACTTGCCGGTACGTTGATCGGCATTAAAGAGCTTATCTGCCAGAAGGGAATACAGGCTAGTTGTGCCTCCCATATGCTCGAGAACTTTGAGAGTGTGTATAATGCCAGCGTAATTGATAAACTGGAAGCCGAAGATGCCGTTATCGTAGGCCGGCTGAATATGGATGAATTTGCTATGGGATCATCCTCTGAAAATACAATTTATGGTCCGGTTAAAAATCCTCATGATACTTCGAAAGTAAGCGGTGGCTCATCCGGCGGAAGTGCCGCGGCTGTTGCCGCCGGATTTGTGAATGCATCGCTGGGTTCCGATACCGGTGGATCCATTCGCCAGCCGGCCTCCTTTTGCGGTACCGTTGGCATTAAGCCAACCTATGGTCGTGTTTCCCGTCATGGCCTCATTGCCTTTGCCTCTTCATTTGACTGTATAGGTCCGTTAACCCATACCGTGTATGACGCTGCGCTGCTCTTGAATACTTTGGCCGGCGAGGATCCCTGTGACGCCACCAGCTCCGATCAGCCTGTCCCGGATTACACCCGTGTTGTTTTGGATCCTGCTCCCCGTATCCGTATCGGCGTACCCGAAGAATATTTTGGGGAAGGGCTGGACGATGAAATTAAAACAAGTGTGATGACTGTGCTGGGTTCACTGGAAAAGGAGGGCGCGGAACTGGTGCCG
Organism: Balneolales bacterium; assembly: GCA_040905685.1. Taxonomy (GTDB): domain Bacteria; phylum Bacteroidota; class Rhodothermia; order Balneolales; family Natronogracilivirgulaceae; genus JBBDMU01. The sequence goes on from JBBDRB010000105.1 coordinate 146,887, forward strand.
CTAAAACTGCCTCATACCGAATATGCCATCGCGGCATATTATATTCTCGCCACGGCTGAAGCATCCAGTAATTTAGCCAGGTATGACGGAATTCGTTACGGTCATCGGGCTGATCAGAAAAAGGTGAGAGAACAGCTGCAACTTGAGGAAAAGGAACTTTCCCGGTTGGCAGGATCCGGCAGCAGCGGTGACCTGACCGATCTGCAGGATCAGCTGGAAGCCCTGGATTCACCGCTTATCCGACTTTATAAGCAAAGCCGTACAGAAGGCTTTGGTGCAGAGGTCAAGAGACGGATCATGCTGGGCACGTATGTCCTGAGCGCAGGCTATTATGAGGCCTATTATGGTAAGGCTCAACGCGTTCGCAGGCTGATCAAACAGGATTTTGACGAAGCTTTCAAATCATGCGACGTAATCGTTTCTCCAACCGCACCGACTACGGCATTCGCACTGGGTTCCAAAACGGATGATCCCCTTCAAATGTATCTCAATGACATTTATACGATTTCAGCTAATCTTGCCGGAATTTGCGGGGCCAGCATTCCCTCGGGAACGCACAGCAACGGTTTGCCGATAGGGCTGCAGTTTATGGCCAACTCGTTCGAAGAGAGCAGGCTGTTTAATGCCTGCCGGCTGGTCGAACGTCAATTTGAATAATGGAGCCTCGTTGACACAGTACATCCGGCTGACTATCCAAATACCCGGAGCATTGCAGGAATTTTTGATCAATGATCTGGATAACATGGAGTTTACCGGGTTTGAACAGTTCTATGATCGCCTCCTCTGCTATGTCCCCCGGAACCGGTTCAGCGATGTGGATCGTGAATACATCGAAGGGTGGCTTTCCGGGCAGCGTGAAGACTGTTATATTATTGAAGAATCCATTATTAGAGAATCCAACTGGAATGAAGCCTGGGAACAGAGCATAACGGCTCAAACCATCGGTGATTTTTTTATCAAACCCACCTGGTCGGATGAAGAAGTGCCCGAAGGCAAGATACTGCTGGAGATCGATCCGAAGATGGCCTTTGGCACCGGCTACCATGAGACAACACGTCTGGTCCTCCGGTTGTTGCCCCAATGCATTAAAAAAGGATACCGTGTTTTGGATGTGGGGACCGGGACGGGCATTCTGGCTATAGCCGCTTTAAAGCTGGGGGCCGGTCAGGCCCTGGGTGTTGATATCGATGAGTGGAGTTATCAGAATGCTGTGGAGAATAGCTTTCTCAACAAGGTAAAACATCAGCTCGAGATAAAAGAAGGCTCGTTGGAACTGCTGTCCGAAGATGACCGGTTTGACGCTGTTCTGGCCAATATCGACAGAAATTCATTACTCGGACTGGCCCCCCTGCTAATACATCATACCCGCGAAATGCTCGTATTATCGGGACTGATGACGGACGACGAACAGCATATCCTCGCCAACCCTCACTACGCTGCATTGAGGCTGGTGGAGCGGACACAGGAAAATGAATGGATTGCCCTGTGTTTTAAAAAAGAGTAAACGGGTCCGGCCATACTCTTGCATATGCCGGATATCCCCTTACCGATAATATTTTTTATTATTCAAGCCGTTGCGGTTACCGGCACTTTCTTTTTTGGGTCTGGCTTCATTGACCACTAAAGCACGACCCCCAAAATCAAGCTCGTTAAGCGCTTCAATAGCCTGGTTTGCCTCTGAATCATTATTCATTTCAACAAAACCAAATCCCCTTGACCGATTGGTGGCCCTGTCTATAATTATTTTAACAGACTTAACATCCCCATATTCCGAAAAAAGACCTGAAACGGTTTCGTCATCGGTGTTATAAGGCAAATTTCCTACATAAATATTCATCGTAATCCTTTGATCTCCCGGTGCAACTCAATAGTCACCTTCCTTTAGCTGTCAGCAAGTACCGGCGGTCATGCTGCGTGCACCTTTAGCAACACATCCTAAAAATACACCATTTATCATTATCGAAACATTAAACCTTTATCACGATAACTGTTTATTTCGATGGAATTTGCCTCAACCGGGGTGGCGTGGCGAAGAATTTTTCTAACCAATAAAATATTTATATTCCGTGCTTCTCAAATAAAAATGATTTGGAATGTTAACCCGGCTTCAGGCGAAATAAAGTGTATGAGTTCAGCAACTAGTTCTGGTTCAGCAAGCAGCAGGCAGGATCTGATGTGGGTAGAAGCGGCTCAGAAAGGGGATAAAGACTCTTACGGGAAACTGGTAAATAAATACAGCAAGCCGCTGCACTATCACATAACAAAGATCATACACAATCCTGACCTGATCGAAGACCTTGTGCAGGATATATTCATGAAAGCCTATGATAATATTGGCTCTTTCAACAGAGAATATGCATTCTCCACCTGGCTTTACCGAATTGCAACCAACCATAGCATTGATTACCTGAGGAAAAAAAAGGTAAAAACGTATTCCCTCGACCGTCCCGTTGAAGGTAAGGAAGGACCGATGACCCAGGAAATAGCGGATCAGGATAATGAGACGGACAGAGAAATCATCCACAAAGAACGAAACATGATCATAGTGGAGGCCATTAACAGCCTGCCCGAACGCTACCGCAAGGTTATACAGATGCGCCATATGGAAGAGAGAAGCTACCAGGAAATATCCGAGATCCTCGGTTTGCCGCTGGGGACCATAAAAGCACATCTGTTTCGGGCCCGGGAGTTGCTGAACAAATACCTTAAGGACAAGAGAAGCTGGATGTGAAGAGGCGCGAAATCCTCACAAAACAAAGTGGCAAATAATCAAGGAATGATGCAGTTAGCAATGCACTTAGGCATTACACTTAAACCTAAATTTCCGTAACTTTGTAAAACTGTAACCCAAACTATTTTACCGACATTATGACAGAAGCCAACCCATTTGAGCGCATATCCAGGGATGGATTAACGTACGATGATGTATTTCTTGTACCGGCACACTCTCAGATACTTCCCCGTAACGTCGATACCTCGATTCAGCTAACGCCAAATCTAAGGCTGAATCTGCCGGTTATGAGCGCGGCCATGGATACCGTTTCCGAGTACAGGATGGCCATTGCCCTGGCCCGGGAGGGCGGCATAGCTATCCTGCACAAGAATATGACCATTACAGAACAGGCCGAACATGTTCGTCTGGTTAAAAGAAGCGAAAGCGGGATGATCGTTGATCCCGTAACCCTTCAGAAGGAAGCCACTGTAAAGGATGCCCGCCACCTGATGAACAAGCATAAGATCGGCGGGATTCCCATTGTGGATGCCGGACAGAAGCTGGTCGGCATCGTCACTAACCGCGATCTTCGTTTTGAATCACAGCCCGACAAAACATTGGGAGACATTATGACCTGTGATCAGCTGATCACGGCTAAAGTAGGCACTACCCTTAAAGAAGCCGAAAGCAAACTTCAGGAATTCAAAGTAGAAAAACTGCCCATTGTCAATGATGACGGCTTATTAATGGGGCTTATAACCTTCAAGGATATTGAGAAGAAGAAAAATTTTCCGAATGCCAGCAAGGACTCCATCGGCAGGTTATGTGTCGGGGGGGCTGTGGGCATCTCGCCGGATACAATAAAACGCGTTTCCGCCCTGGTCGAAGCGGGTGTTGATATCGTTGCCGTAGATACGGCTCACGGACATTCGGAAGGCGTGATACAGATGGTTTCCAGCATCAAGGCAAAATTTCCTCAACTGGACCTGATTGCCGGCAATGTAGCTACGGCAGAGGCTGCCAAAGCCTTGTATGAAGCCGGGGCCAATGTAATCAAGGTGGGTGTCGGGCCCGGTTCCATTTGCACCACCCGGGTGGTCACCGGCGTGGGGGTTCCACAGCTAAGCGCCGTAATGGAAGTCGCCGCCTTTGCTCACGCCGCGGGTATCAGCGTAATCGGGGATGGTGGCATTAAACATACCGGAGACATCTCCAAAGCCATTGCCGGCGGAGCGGATGCCGTGATGATGGGATCCATGTTCGCCGGGGTCGATGAAAGTCCGGGAGAGACCATTATCTATGAATCCAGAAAATTTAAATCTTACCGGGGAATGGGAAGTCTGGGGGCCATGAGCCAGGGCAGCAAAGACCGCTATTTTCAGGATGCTGAAGATGACATAAAAAAACTGGTCCCCGAGGGTATTGAAGGAAGGGTTCCCTATAAGGGACATTTGTCGGAAGTGGTTTACCAGATGTCCGGCGGACTGCGAGCCGCTATGGGATACTGTGGAGCGAAGGATATTGGTGAATTGCAAAAAGCGCATTTCGTCAAGGTCACGGCGGCAAGCATTCGGGAAGGTCATCCGCATACCGTCCAAATTACCAAAGAATCACCAAACTACTCCGGAGCGTGAAAGTCCCGGTGGCATAATTCTATATTAATAATTCCTAATAAATTCACTATCTTTTGCGGATGATTGATTTGATCAAAAAAATTATTAGCCGCAGAAGAGAAAACATAACTCTGGTACTGCTGGATAATAAGGGAACGGATGATCCGGAGCCTTATCTGATAAAACCTTTTGCCTTTATCGGTTTACTGACCGGCTTCAATCTTGTATTATGTTTCCTTGTCGCTTTTTTTTTCTATATAACCCCGGTCGGCAACATGATATTTAATAAAAGCGACAGGGAGGTCCGGCAGTCGATCATTGAAATAAGCCACCGGGTAATGTCGTTGCAGGATTCACTCCATACCAGAGATAAGCAATTGGAAGATCTCCGGACGGTTTTGGCTGAAGGCAGCGATACCACATTTTCCATTCATCCCATGGACTCAATGGATCAGCAGGAAGCATATTACGAAAACAGGCCCCAATCCATAGCTTTGGATCCGCAGGTACGGATACAGAACGTTGATGTAAATCAGATTATCTATTCCCGCAATCTTACGGGGGAACCGGATTTCCCGGCTGACCCTCCGCTGACGGGCACCGTGACACGCATTTTTGATAAAGACCGGACTCATATGGGCATTGACATCGCGGCCTCAGAAGGGGCCAGTGCCAAAGTAATTGCCGACGGGGTTATCACCAATGCCGACTGGACCATAAATTTTGGTTATGTCGTGCACGTGCACCATGGCAACGGATATATCAGCACGTATAAACATTTGTCCAACCTATACAAGAAGAAGGGTGATTTTATCTTCAAAAACGATATTCTCGGCACCGTAGGAAGATCGGGTATATTAACATCAGGCCCGCACATTCATTTTGAATTATGGAGAGATGGCATTGCCCTTGATCCTTCTCTGTATTTGTCCAATTTAATTAATGTTAACTAGTATGTTTAATAATAAAAAAACCTCATCCACCAATATCATGAAGACAGAAAACAACAGCGGTCAACCATCATTAAACATGATCAGCGAAGGAACACACATTAAAGGCGCGCTTGAAACCCAGAGTGATATCCGTGTTTCGGGCACAGTTGACGGAGAAATAAATTCCAAAGGAAAATGCATCGTTACCAAATCAGGCTATGTTAAAGGCAATGTAAATGCTCCGGAAGCGGATATTGCCGGTACCATAGAAGGAGAAATACTGGTTGTTGAACGTCTCATACTTCGGCAAACCGCTGTGGTAAACGGAGACATTTCTACCAAGACCCTGCTTGTTGAAGAAGGGGCCAGCTTTGAGGGAGCCTGCAAGATGAACTCCGGATCGGCCGGAAAGAAGGTTAACGGTAAAGACGCAAAAGAAGAAAAATCCCCGTCCGATCCTGCCGTTACCAGGGTATGAAAGGCTTATATGCCGTTTCCAAGTACCTCGGTCTGGGTTTCCAGATAGCAGGCACGATGATCGTGCCCGTTCTTATAGGTATTTTTATTGATAAGCAATTTGAAACGACACCTTTCGGAGTCATTGCCGGCTCTTTGCTTGGTTTCGTCGGCTTATTTGCTTTTATCTACAAGCTGGCAATAGAGTTGCAAAATTCAAATGATAAGCCTAAAAGAAAACCAAACCCTTAAATTTACCCGGATGATCCTGGGCATCGACGCGGCTGTGCTTGTTCTGGCCGGCTACCCGCTGTATGTGAATTATGGTGCGGAAATGGTGAGCAGTTTCCTTATCGGGTTCCTTATAACGTCCGCGGCCTTTGTCACGGCGATGTACCTGATCGAGACGAATTACGATGAAGCGTTTAACACCTTCATGATACTGGTAATGGGGGGAATGTTCGGCAAATTGCTTTTCCTTAGCGGAGCCATCCTGTTTGTATTTATTTTTTCAATTTTACATCAAATAGGTTTCACTATTGCGGTGTTATTTTCTTATCTTTACAAATCTGTGGCGGAAATTATTTTTATTAACAAGATTTCAGGCAAATCGCGTCTTCCCCAGTAAATGACACACTTATTCAGAACTGCTTTTTTATTTTTACTACTTACTGCGTTAACATCGCAAGCCGTTTTATCCGCAGATCAGGAGAACGATAACACCGTCGACGTTGTCGGCAAGGTACTGGATCATTACTACCTGGATTTTAGCCCTCTGGGGCGGCTTGAGCTGCCTCGTTTTTTATATGACCATGAGGGATTTCATTTCTTTGGGTCCACGACAGCGGCCATCAACTCGGATACCTTTACCGATGAAGCCTACCTGGATGACCCCTCAGCAGCGACCGGCGGCCCGTCAACCTACCATATCGTGAGGGTGGACAGCCGGCCGGTGCAGTTCGATTTCTCAATCACGTCTCACCTGGTTTTCTTCTGGTTCAGCGCCTTGCTGACGCTGGCTGTATTTATTCCCCTGACCCGACGGTATAAAGCTGGTCAGGGTACGGAAACGGAGCCTAAAGGGGCTTTTCAAAACCTGTTCGAGACCTTTGTCGTATTTGTACGCGATGATATTGCCAGGCCCAACATCGGGCCTGATTATCTGAGGTTCACGCCGTATCTGCTTACCGTATTTTTCCTTATTCTTTTCATGAACCTGTTCGGCCTGATGCCCTGGGGGGTTTCCTCTACAGCCGATATCACGGTTACGGCTGTCCTGGCCCTGATGACCTTCGCGATTACCCAGCTTTCCGCATCCAGGGATTACTGGAAGCATATATTCTGGTTCCCCGGCGTTCCGTTTTATATCCGGATCATCTTGTTCCCCGTGGAATTTATCGGCATTTTCACCAAACCGTTTTCCCTCGCCATTCGTCTGTTTGCCAATATGGCTTCCGGCAAAATCCTGATTTTTTCCATTCTTGGGATCATATTCGTATTCAATAATTTATTCGGTTCAACCGTAGCATATTTGTCATCCCCGATCTGGGTTGTGATGACCTTATTCGTTTACCTGATCAAAGCGTTTATCGCATTCATTCAGGCTTATGTCTTTACCATACTGTCCGCCCTGTTTATAGGCATGGCGATGGTTGAACATGAAGAAATACATGAGGCTGAAAAATTCTAGATCAACTGAACTTCCAATAACCCATACAAAACAAAAAATAATACAGGAGAAAAAATGGAATTAGCATATTTAGCAGCAGGATTAGGCGCAGGACTCGTATCTATCGGAGCCGGAGTGGGCATTGGTATGATCGGTAAAGGGGCCATGGAGGGGACGGCCCGCCAGCCGGAAGCATCCAACGATATAAGAACATCCATGTTGATCTCTGCGGCATTTATCGAGGGTGTGGCTCTGTTTGGCCAGGTAGTATGTATCATCCTTGCTTTCAGCTAAAACTTAACAAAAATATACCATGAGCTTTATATTAGCACAAGGGTTGCTCGATGTCGATTCCGGGCTCTTTTTCTGGGTATTGATTACCTTCCTGTTGTTTTTATTTATTCTGGCTAAATTCGCCTGGAAACCCATTCTCGGGGCCCTGGGCGAAAGAGAGCTGAATATTAAGAACTCCCTGGAAGCGGCCAAAAAGGCTATGGCTGAAGCGGAGCGGATTTCCCGGCAAAACGAGAACGCCGTACGCGATGTGGAGGCCATGGCCCAGAAGATCAGGAAGGAAGCTCAGGAAAAAGCCGATGCCCTGCGTGATGAACGCATGGACCAGGCAAAGCGGGAAGCCGCCAAATTGCTGGAGCAGGCCCGCAGCACCATTGAACAGGAAAAAAGGAAAGCGCTGGTTGAATTGCGCACCGAGGTAGCCGAACTGGCCATCAAGGCAACGACCCTGATCCTGGAAAACGAAATTGACGCCACCAAAAACAAGGCGCTTGTCGATAATCTGATTCATGATCTGTCGGAAATATCAGAAAATGAGGTAGCGCCGAATGTCAGCTAAAGCAGCCCGCCGTTATTCTACGGCATTATTGAGTTTAGCCGCAGAGAAGCAGCAGACTGACCAGGTCCTGAAGGATATCGGGTTCATTCGCAGGACCATTCTTGATTCCAGGGAATTAACGCTTTTTTTGGATAGCAAGATTATAAACCAGGATAAAAAGCAGGCTGTGTTAACGGAGCTGTTCTATACACAGGTAAGTACGCTGACCCGTGAATTTCTAACCTTCCTGGTATCGAAAAATCGTGAAGAATTACTGCCGGACATCACCAAAACGCTGCTTTTCGATTACAATAAAGCTGCAGGCATTCTGGATGTGCAGATAGCCCATTCGGGGCATGTGGATGAAAATCATCTGAAAAGCATAAAATCAGTCCTGGAAGATAAGACCGGCAAGAAGATCAATTTTAACTTAAAAAAGGATGCATCCTTAATGGGTGGCATAACCGTTAAAATCGATGATACCGTGATTGACGGTTCCGTAAAAAACAAGATTAAAAAATTGGAATCCCTCTTCATGGGATCCGCTGTATAGAAACAGAAATATTATTTACAGGATGTATTATGAGTCAAGTTCGACCTGAAGAAGTTTCGGCTATACTTCGCAAACAACTGGCCGGTTTTGATAACAAATCCGATATCTATGACGTCGGCACGGTCCTGGAAGTGGGCGATGGCATTGCCCGTGTGTACGGACTGTCAAAAATTCAGGCCGGTGAACTGGTTGAACTGCCTGATTCACTGGATGAAAGCGGGCAGCCGGTCCGCGGAATGGTCCTGAACCTGGAAGAAGATAACGTCGGTATCGTTCTCTTCGGCTCCGTTGAAGCCGTCTCTGAGGGGCATACCGTCAGGCGGACCAAAGATATTGCCTCACTTCCGGTAGGTGAAGGCCTGCTGGGCCGGGTTATTGACCCACTGGGCCGTCCCGTGGATGGCAAGGGCCCCATTGCCGGCAAAACCTATAAGTCACCCCTTGAACGCAAAGCCCCGGGTGTAATCTACCGGGAACCGGTTACCGAGCCGCTGCAAACCGGGCTAAAAGCTATTGATACGCTGATCCCTATCGGAAGAGGACAGCGGGAGTTGATCATTGGCGACCGGCAGACTGGTAAAACGTCCATAGCCGTCGATACCATTTTAAACCAGAAAGAAACTCATAATACCGATAAACCGGTTTATTGCATTTATGTGGCTATCGGCCAGAAGGGATCAACCATTGCCCAGGTGAACCGGGTACTCGAGGAAAAAGGGGCGAAAGAATACACCACGATCGTTTCGGCTCCCGCTTCCGTGGCCGCCCCGTTCCGGTTCATTGCACCCTATGCCGGTACGGCTATCGGTGAGTTTTTCCGTGATACGGGCCGCCACGCCCTTATTATCTTCGATGACTTATCGAAGCAAGCTGTATCCTACCGTGAAGTTTCCCTTTTGCTTCGCCGCCCGCCCGGACGTGAAGCCTATCCCGGCGATGTGTTCTATTTGCACAGCCGGCTGCTGGAACGCGCGGCGAAAATCAACAAGAATGACAGTGTGGCCCAGAATATGAATGATGTGCCGGAAGATATTCGTCCGCTGCTTAAAGGTGGCGGGTCGCTAACGGCGCTTCCTATTATCGAAACTCAGGCCGGCGATGTTTCCGCCTACATTCCCACCAACGTGATTTCCATAACGGACGGACAGATATTTCTGCAGACGAGCCTCTTTAATTCCGGCATCCGTCCTGCCATTGATGTGGGTATCTCCGTATCCAGGGTGGGGGGCAATGCTCAGGTGAAATCCATGAAAAAACTGGCCGGGACGATGAAGCTTGACCTGGCCCAGTATCGTGAACTCGAGGCTTTTGCCAAATTCGGTTCCGACCTTGACCTGTCAACCCAGCAACAGCTAAGCCGGGGTGCCCGGTCTGTTGAGCTGCTTAAACAAGGTCTGTACAAGCCTATGTCCGTCGACAAGCAGATTGCCATTCTACTGGTGAACAGCAAAGGAATACTTGATAAAATCCCGGTTGACAAAATCTCCGATTTCGAAACGCGTTTCCTGGAGACAATCAGCCTGAAATACGAGGATGAGCTGGAGGACCTGGGCCGGGCAGGCACATTAAATCCTGAATTTCAGGAAAAACTGCTCAAGGAAGCAGAGACCATACGAAGCATAATCACAAAGCCGGTGGATCAATAATGGCGAATCTAAGAGATATACGCGACCGGATTGGCTCGGTCAAAAATACCCAGCAGATTACCCGTGCCATGAAAATGGTGGCTGCGGCACGGCTGCGCAAAGCCCAGCAAAGCCTGCTGGCCGCCAGACCCTATTCATCCCGGCTGAAAGAGGTCATAGCCCGGTTAATGCGTAACACCGATACCCGCGACGAACTGTTAAGGCCCAGGCCGGATCCTGAGCAGGTTCTGTTTATTGTAATTGCTTCAGACCGGGGATTATGCGGCGGATTTAATGCAAATCTGTTTCGCGTTATCGAAAACAGGATAGAGCGTGACTTCCGGGAAAAGGTCAAAAACGACAATTTTTCCATGATCTGCATAGGAAAAAAAGCGAATGACCATTTTAAGAAACGGGGTTATACACTGCACGGAAACTACAGCGGCTTTTTTGAAGATTATACCTATGAAAAAACAGCCGACATTATGGAATGGGTAGTTGACCGCTTTAAGAAGAAAAAATTTGATGCGGTTTACCTGTGTTTTAATGAGTTTATGTCTGCGATCAGTCAAAGGCGCCTGATCGAACCCCTGCTTCCGGTGGCCGGGGAATTCAATGAAGAGGGCCCTGAGGGTTCCCCGGAGGATGAGTACAAGGCCGGGATCGATTATATTTATGAACCCAGTCCGGAAAAGATCATAAAAGAATTAGTTCCCCTTCATCTTAATATTCAACTTTGGCGTTCCATACTGGAATCCCACGGATCCGAACAGGGTGCCCGTATGGCAGCGATGGATAATGCCACGGAAAATGCCGGTGAGATCATCAGTGACTTACAGCTTAAATACAACCAGGCAAGGCAGGCTGCCATTACAACCGAGATTTCCGAGATCGTCTCCGGCGCTGAAGCATTGGGTGGGGACTAAGCCAGTTACCGTTTTATTCTGCTGACGGCTGTATTTATGGTTTCATTTTCATATATTTAACCGACCGGAGAGATGGCAGAGCGGTCGAATGCGGCGGTCTTGAAAACCGTTGAACAGCAATGTTCCGGGGGTTCGAATCCCTCTCTCTCCGCAAAACAGGCCTGTTTCAGATAGGGCTATACCAGAGGCCGATCACAAAAAGTCAGTAACTTTTCAAAGCTTGTATCGTATGTCTGTATATGGAAAAGATACGCAAGAAAAATATCGAAGATTATTTTGAGTTTGATGAATCGCAGCTGGAGAATACCTTAAACCGCTTCATGTCTGACGAAGGGCAGAAGCGGCATTCCTCCCTGTTCAATATGGCCAGCATGGCCGGATTTGTCATTCTGCTACTATGCACTCTTTACGCGCTCGGGTATCTCATTCCGGGTATCCCGGATATCGGAGGCTTGCTTCGGTTTGCTACGGTAGCCGGTGGGATCCTTGTTTTGTTTACTGGTCTGGGGGCTTTCACCCGAACCCGAAAAACGAAGTTAAAGAAAAATAAAGCCTCCCTATGGAATTCGAACAGTGATGAACCTTTCGATCCCTATGCATTCAGGCAGAAAAAAAAGTTATTCAGATCCAGAAAAGACAGAAAACTATTCGGCGTCTGCGGCGGGTTGGCTGAATATTTTGGCATTGATGCTACATTTGTACGGGTTGCCTTTGTATTTTTGGCATTGACGTTTGGAAGCAGCGTTTTAATATATATTATCCTGGCTATTGTGCTGCCCAAAGAAAACCTGATCAGCTAAGCCATAAACCCCATTCCTCCTTGCTAATTACTTTTGAAGGAATAGACGGAAGCGGCAAGTCCACACAGATTCAGCTGCTTCATGAGAAGTTAGTGCAGGAAGGGTATCCGGTTTCCGTATTCAGGGAGCCGGGGGGAACAAAGATTTCCGAAAAGATTCGCGAACTTCTGCTGGATCAGGACAATGACATTGATCCGGTAACAGAGGCTTTGTTGTTCTCTTCGGCACGATCCCGTTTAGTTTCAGAGGTCTTAAAACCCAGGATACAGGCCGGCGAAATGGTCATACTGGACAGGTATTATGATTCAACTGTAGCCTACCAGGGATACGGGAGGCAAGCGCTGCCTTTAAACGATCTGCATGAACTAAATAAAATAGCTTCCCGCGGACTGGTACCCGACATCACCTTCTATCTTAAAATTGATATTGAACAGTCCGAGCATAGAAGGAAAGACCTGGTCAGGGACCGCATGGAAAATTCCGGACTGGATTTTTATCGTCGCGTCATTTCAGGGTTTGATGAACTTGCCGCTTTGGAAGCACGTATTGTCGTGCTGGAGGCATCCGGAAGCGTTGACCATATTGCCGATAAAATATGGCAGATTATTCAACGGAAAATCAGGGGATTATGAGGGACAAATCAGGGGTGGGTCTGTAATTTAATTGTCGCCGGGACTGTCTCAGAGTGAGGGAATTAGCCATTCCGGCCCAATTAATAATTGTTAACAAGGGCAAAAATGCTTATCTTGTATTTATTGTGGATGATCCGTTGCTGGAATTGAAAAGTTGGGCTCAGATCATCTTTAAATTGAAAATCTATCAACTTTACGAAGTAGACACATTTAAATATGGCGCATCAAAACATAGAAATCGATTTACCTCTTGCTAAAGTGTACGAATTGATGAGCTCACCACTTGATTTTCCTCGTTACATTGACAGTATTAAGGAAGTAAACAAAGTCAATTCCCAGACATTTGAATATGTGACCGAAATTGATGGTGATGAATTCCGCTGGACGACCAATATAATCGATGATCTTCGCAATACTCGATTTGCCTGGATCACGATCAACGGGAATCTGAACCAAACCGGAACTATTCGTTTCACACCTTTAGATAACGGTTCACGTACCAGAGTAGATTTCAGCCTTGACTACAGAACATTTTTCGGCGCTCCAACTGAGGGGTTGAGTAAATTTATTGAAAATCTTTCTGATCAGCTTAAACTTGATCTTCAAAAATTCAAAAAGATGGCTGAAAAAGGTGATTTTGTCGTTAAAGACGAAGAAGCTTCAGATTCTACTTCCGATAAAAAAGAAGAGATTACAGCTTGATCAAACTTTAATACTCAAAAAAAAGGGACTTACAGGTCCCTTTTTTTATGTAAAGTTGGATGGCAATGCCGGCTCTTCTTCACCAATTGATGAATCTGCAATCACCCTTTTGCCTGGTCATTGGCAATCCGATAGCGCATAGCCTGTCTCCGTTGTTGCATAATACAGCTTCGGATTACCACCAGCTGGCCTTGCGTTATTATGCCCTCAATATTGACCTGAAAGACTTTGGCGCTCTCCCTGCCTTGTTTGATCACAATAATTTCACAGGTGCCAATATAACCATTCCCTACAAAACGAAAATAAGGAGCTTTTTGCATCATGAAGATGAAACGGCAGGGAAGGTCGGTGCGGTCAACACCATTTGTAAAGACGGAGACTCTTTAACCGGATATAATACGGATGTATATGGTTTCTCAGAACCCCTGCGTGCTTACCGAAATCTGTTGACGGGCAGCAAGGCTGTGGTTTTCGGCAGCGGAGGGGCTTCAAAGGCGGTCGTTTACGGGCTCATCAGCCTGGGTCTGGCTGAGGTCGCCGTGGTTTCCAGGGATCCGGCCGGGGCTGCTAGCCGGTATGCGGGTTTTGGGGGACCGGTTACTTTTCATTCGTATGCCGATCTGAGCCCGGTTTCTGCCGATGCGATTCTGTTTGTAAATACCACACCTTTAGGCATGGAACCCGATATTCACCGTTCTCCTGTTCCTCCTGGCATGGAATATGTACTCAGGGATAAAATATGCTATGATATCGTTTATAAGCCACTTAATACATTTTATCTTCATCAGGCTAAAGAGCAGGGGGCAGACGTTATAAAGGGACTGGACATGTTCGTCTATCAGGGTGCCAGAGCTTTTGAGCTATGGACCGGAAAAACGTTACCCTTTGATCTTGTTAAGAAAAAAATATTGGATGTCCTGCAATTAACAGCATAAAGACGGCTTGCCATGCGCTCAGAACCCAAAGATCTAGTTGATGTTATCCGACCTGAAATCTGGAACAATGGATGCGGTATAACCGCGGCTTTTTCAACCAGGCATTTTGGAGACGGCAATAAGGCCTTTTCCATGGCTTACAGCGAAATGGCCAGGGATTCAACCGTTGACTATAACAGGACGGTTTGGCTTGATCATATCGGCCTGAAAGGCATCCCTTTGGCGCTCGGAAATCAGGTTCATGGAAGTGAGGTCAGGACGGTTACCGATTCCACGTTTCAGGCCGATACCGACGGACTTGTAACCAAACAGAAGAACCTTGCTCTGGGGATCCTGGTCGCCGACTGTGCGGCCGTGCTGCTGGCCGACCGCAAAGCGGGGGTCATTGCCGCCGTTCATGCAGGCTGGAGAGGTGCGGTGGAAGGTATACTGGAGAAGGCCATTTTTAAAATGCTGCTGGCCGGCGCCGATGTGCGGGAAACCGAAGCTTTTATAAGTCCATGCATTTCCCTGTCTGCTTTTGAGTCAGGCGGGGAAGTCGCCCGGTTGTTTCCCGTCCAGTTCGTTGATTATTCAACCTATGATAAGCCTCATATCGATCTCAAAAAGTTTATAAATCATGAGCTCGTCAAAGCCGGTTTACGCCAGAATAGAATTGAAACCAATCCTTTATGTACGGTCAGCGAGGGTGATAAACTACATTCTTTCCGCCGTGATAAAGAGAGAAGCGGAAGAATGATGGCTGTAATCGCCATGCAGTAAATACCCCTGCCTCATGATCATCCATTCACCGGCTATTGTTCTGCGGACAGTCGATTACAGGGAATCGAGCAAGATCGTTACCTTGTTCACCCAAACAAACGGTAAGACTGCGGTCATCGTCAAAGGCCTGAAGAAATCCAGGAACGGTTTTTCCGGCCTTCTGGAACCCGGCAATATTCTCGATATCGTATTTTACTATAAAGCGAGCCGATCCGTACAAAATCTTACAAAAGCTTCATTCCGGGCCAAAACATTCGATATACATCTTAATATGGAGAAAATGGCGGTCTCCACGGCTGCCCTGGAAATGGTTGACCAGCTTGTTGTGGAAGATCAGGGTCATGATGAGCTCTTTTTTTTTACGGAAAAGCTGTTAATCTGGTTGCATCAAACAAAAAAGACTCTGCGTACTTTGTTTCCTTATATTCAGTTGCGGCTTGCTGAATTAATGGGCATTGGTTTACGTTACGAATTTATGGATAACAGATCAGTCATGTATTTGAACATCGATGAAGGCAATATAAGCGCTCTGCATGGAACCGGTTTGAGCTATAGGCTAACCTCCGGGCAGGCCAGCTATATTAAAACAGGCCTGGGACCCAAAAATGGTCTTCTGACACAAAGTGAACTGACTAGCCGGGAGCTGAAGAATTTAATCTTTCACCTGGACGTTTATCTGAAGCATCATATTGAGGGATTAAGAGACCGGAAATCTGACAAAATATTTCACCAAATATTATAAGCATGAAACCACATCAGAATATAATTACGGGCTTGTTAATCTTATGTTTTGGCATCATGATTGGTGCATTGTTCATCATATTTCAAAATAACAACACCAATGTAACCTCCGAGGTCCGCATCTCGGAAATAACGCGAAGCAGCGAGCCGGTTCAGGATGCCTCCTATTCCCCCTCATTTATCTTTAAAGATGTGGCCAGTGGCGTGACTCCGACAGTGGTCTATGTCGAATCATCCATCCCGGTAAACGGGGTTCCCGACGATGAAGATCATGAACTGGATGAACGCTTCTGGGATCGGTTTTTGCCACGGCGCCGGGCCCAGACTATTGGTTCCGGGGTTATGATCACGAATGACGGGTATATTATCACCAATAATCATGTTATCGCCCAATCAAACGGTGATGTTCGAATAGGCTTGAGCGATAAACGAAGCTATCAGGCACGGGTGGTCGGAAGGGATCCGTCAACCGATCTGGCCGTATTAAAGATCGATGAAACCGATCTGGAGGCCGCCATTGTCGGCAATTCCGACAATGTTGAGGTGGGAGACTGGGTGATGGCTGTAGGCAATCCGTTCCGGCTTAAGTCTACCGTTACGGCCGGGATCGTGAGTGCGCTTGACCGGGATGTAAATATCATCAACGATGAATTGCGCATTGAAAGTTTTATTCAAACGGACGCCGCAATTAATCAGGGAAACAGCGGTGGGGCACTGGTCAACAGAAATGGCGAATTGATTGGCATCAATACCGCCATTGCCACCGAAAGCGGGTCTTATCAGGGATATGGCTTTGCCATACCCATCAATATGGGCATTAAAATCGCCCAGGACCTGATCGAGTTCGGGGAAGTTAAAAGGCCCTATCTGGGTGTAAATATCTCACCTATTGATCATGACCGGGCCAGCAGGCTTGGCATGACCCGGATCAGGGGAGTCGAGATCGTGAATGTACAGAAAGAAGGCAGTGCCGATCTCGGAGGCATCAGGATTGATGATATTATACTGGAAGTCAATGGTGTGCATGTAAATGAACCCAATGAGCTTCAGGTGCAAATTGCCATGATGCGACCGGGTGATGAGGCCAGTCTGACGCTTTGGCGCAGTGGCGAGGAACTTGAATTGCAGATCCAACTTCAGGGTCTTGACAACAGGCAAAGTCAATGGATCAGGAGTAATGAGGATCTTCTGTTTGAACCCGAAGACGGAATTATGGAGGAGCAGTCCTTCGACGTCGGCATAACCGTTACGGAATTGCCCCATTCCGAAAACATCAACGAAACCGAACTGGTCATTACCTATGTTGAGGAAGACAGCGAAGCCTGGCAGCAGGGCCTGCGCACGAATGATGTTATCCGCAAGGTTGACGGCAATGAGACAGAGAACATCGGAGATCTACGCCAGGATATGGACAGGGGTTTAGCCCAAAACGGTTCGGTCAGTCTCTCGGTGTTAAAAACAGATGGAACAGAAGAAGAGATTGAGGTCGCCCGTTAGGACCAAAAAACCACACGACGCTGAAATCATGTGGTTTTTTAGCCGCTACTTACCGCTACATATAGGAGATAATACTTTTCCCAAATTCAGATGCTTTGAGCAGTGTTGCATTCTCCATCAACCGTTCGAAATCATAGGTAACTTTTTTATTCCGGATGGATTCTTCCAGTCCTTTTTCCACCAGGTCGGCCGCTTCGTTCCATTCCATATACCGGAGCATCATGACGGCAGACAGGATCAGTGATCCCGGATTGACTTTATCCTGGCCAGCATATTTTGGAGCCGTTCCGTGGGTTGCTTCAAACAAAGAATACCCATTGATATAGTTTATATTAGCACCCGGAGCAATACCGATACCGCCAACACAGGCTGCCAGGGCATCCGATATGTAATCCCCGTTCAGGTTCAGGGTGGCGATGACGTCGTAATCGGCCGGCCGGGTAAGGATTTGCTGGAGAAAGGCATCGGCGATTACATCCTTGATCACCATACCGTTCGGAAGCTCACACCAGGGTCCGCCGTCAATTTCCTTTGCTCCGTACTCTTCCCGGGCCAGCTCGTAGGCCCAGTTTTTAAAACTGCCTTCGGTGAATTTCATGATATTGCCTTTGTGAACGATGGTCACATTTTTTCGGCCCTGGGCAATGGCGTAATCAATGGCACCGCGTACAAGACGTTTGGTTCCTTCCTCGGAGACGGGTTTTACGCCGAATGACGAGGATTCGGGAAAGCGAACATTTTTGGTTTTCATTTCATTGAGCAGGAAGTCCTTGAACCGGGTGGCTTCTTCTGTGCCGGCCTGATATTCAATGCCCGCATAAATATCCTCGGTATTCTCCCTGAAAATGACCATATCGGTAAGCTCGGGCTGTTTGACGGGGCTGGGTGTGCCTTTGAAATACCGGACCGGCCGCACGCAGGCATACAGATCAAGCAACTGCCGCAGTGCAACGTTCAGACTGCGAATGCCCCCGCCCACAGGGGTAGTCAACGGACCCTTAATGGCGACAAGGTATTCCCGGATGGCGGTCAGTGTGTCTTCCGGAAGCCAGGTATTGTCGCCGTAAAATTTAACGGCTTTTTCGCCGGCGTATATTTCAAACCACTCTATTTTTTTTTTGCCCGAATAGGCTTTTTCAACGGCACTGTTGATGACATCCATCATCGGCGGGGTAATGTCAACGCCGGTTCCGTCACCTTCGATAAATGGAATAACTGGATTATCAGGAACATTTAGGGTCCCATCGGCATTCTTGGATATAGCTGACCCGGTAGCGGGTTTTGTTAATTTTGTATATGACATGATGAACTAATAATTATATTTTTTATATATGTATGCGTTGTTAATTTCCCTATTTAATGAAGCAAGTTACTAAATTAATCGCTTTATTTCATGGTAATACAAGGGGAAAGGGGGAGATGGATATGCAGGAAAAAATTTATATCGCTGGTCATACGGGATTGGTAGGTTCTGCCATCCTTCAGGATCTGAAAACGAACGGCTATACGAATTTGGTTTACCGCGGCAGCCATGAACTGGATCTGAAGGATCAATCCGGGGTTAATGAATTCATGGCCCGGGAGAAGCCGGACATAGTAATCCTTGCGGCTGCGAAGGTCGGGGGTATCCTGGCTAATGACAGCTATCCCTATACCTTTCTGTATGAGAATCTGGCCATACAGTCAAATGTCATCCATGCCGCCCATGTCAACGATGTGCAAAGGCTTGTTTTTCTTGGAAGCTCATGCATATACCCAAAATTAGCCCTTCAGCCGCTAAAGGAAGATTATCTGATGACAGGTCCTCTGGAGCCTACCAACGAATGGTATGCCATTGCCAAAATAAGCGGACTTAAACAATGTGAGGCACTGAACAGGCAATATCAGCGAAATTATATTTCGCTGATGCCTGCCAATTTATATGGTCCGCGCGACAACTTTGATCTGCAGACCAGTCATGTATTGCCTGCTCTGATGAGGAAGTTTCACGAAGCCCTGCCTGACAAACCCGTGACTGTATGGGGCAGTGGCACTCCCCGCAGGGAATTTCTGCATGTGGATGATTTGGCCGGCGCGGTCCGGTTCTGTATGGAACAGCAGACGGCTGGTGGATTGTATAATATTGGTACCGGAAGGGATATATCGATAAAGGAACTGGCCCTTACCATCCAGGATCTGACAGGCCATCGGGGTGATGTCATCTGGGATCAGTCCCGGCCGGATGGAACGCCCATAAAGCGGCTGGATACAAGCCGGATCAACGAACTTGGATGGTCCTATACCATTCCCCTGCAAGAGGGAATGGAACAGACGTATAACTGGTTTCTGGAAAATGAGATTCAAAAAATTCCGGGAGCGGTATGAAGGTATGGATCGCCTTCACAGGTCCAGCAGGAGCATGACGGTCTCCCTGATCTCTTCGAGTGTTTTTTCGGAAACCTCACCGGTCTTTTCAATGCACCGATCCGTTGAGACGGTAAGTATTTCATCACAGCAGATATACAGGTCGGCGGCCGGGCCGTTTCCATTTACCGCAGCCCTGACGTGAGACCGTATGTTGAGATCCTGTACGATGGCAGGCAAGACGATAATCAGTCCGGCCTGATTTTGGTTAAACCGGTCGCCGGATAGGATCAGACAGGGTGAAAGCACTGATTTTCCCCAGGGGGAAAAAGCTGTTTGCCATACTTGTCCCCGCCGGGGGTTATTTAGGATTTTTTCCATCAGGCAAATTAATTCCGAACTGCTCTCTTCGGTGAAGTACGGCTTTCCAGGTATTGCTGTCCCGGATCAAGTTTTCATAGTCACGGTGGAGTTGATCGAAAAAAGTTATTTTATGAAGGTTCTCCGTGGCATTTTCAAATACGTCGAGCAGGGATACGCCGTATTCGGCGGCAATCTTCCTGGCCATTTCGTGAGTGGCTCTGTCCAGTGAAATTGATCTTGTATTTATTTGGGCCATGCCTGTTATTGGTAGCTGCTTAATAGGTGAGCCAGTTCAGCATCAAAATTACCGGTCTGTACCGGTTTAAAGGGCTTGCCTGTGATCGTTTCATATAACTCTGAATAACGCTTAAAAATCTCAATGCGGAATGCGTCCGGCAGATCCGGCAAAACCTGCCCATCCAGTCCCTGGAAATCATGCTCAATGAGCCATTCCCTGACAAATTCTTTTGACAGCTGCTTTTGTTTCTGCCCGTTTTTTAACCGTTCTTCATACCCGTCCGCATAGAAATAACGCGATGAATCCGGAGTATGCACTTCGTCGGTAAGGATAATCCTGTTTTCAAACAGGCCAAATTCATATTTGGTGTCCACCAGCAGCAATCCACGATCCCTGGCCATTTGGCTTCCCCTTTCAAACAGCCGAAAGGCAATGTTACGTACCTCGTCCCATACCGCTTTCCCAACAAGATTTTGTTCCAGGATAGCTGCTTCAGCAATATCTTCATCATGTCCCGAATCGGCTTTGGTAGCGGGGGTCAGAATGGGCAAATCAAACCGCTGATTCTCCACCATGCCCTCCGGAAGCGGGACCCCGCACAATTCCCGACTGCCCGACTTGTAGGTCCGCCAGGCATGGCCGGTAAGATAGCGCCTGATCACCACCTCAACGGGCAGCATGCTACAGCGCCGTGCTATGGTAACGTTTGGATGCGGTACATCCAGAACATGGGTTTCAACAATATCGCTTACCTTTTCAAAAAAAAAGGCCGCTACAAGGTTAAGGATCTGGCCTTTATACGGTATAGCCTGCCTGAGCACATGATCAAATGCAGAAATGCGGTCAGAGGCTACCATGGCAAGCCGGTTACCGGTCAGCGTATAAACATCACGGACTTTACCACGGTATGGCTCTGGCAGGCCCGGAACGGAAGTGGTACGGATGCAATGGTCCAAAGCAGGATCAGCGGTATTCAAAGGTCGGATGCTTTTCGTGTGGATTTTCTTACGATTAATTCAGGGTCAATGACGTGCTGTTCAACTTGCTGACCGGAATCGGCGATTAAGGATTCCATTTTCTTTGTAGCCAGGACACCAATATCATACATTTTCTGGTTAATCGTGGTTAAATTTATAAATTTGGAGATCTTTATATTATCATACCCCATAACGGCGATATCTTTCGGAACATTTAAATTGAGCTCATCAAGGGCGTGCAGGGCACCAATAGCCTGAGCATCGTTCGAGCAAAATACGGCTTCGGGCATTTTGCCGCGGTTATGCAGGATGTGAATTGCCTCAGAGCCGGCTTCTTCGCTATATCCCTTATGTTTTTTAGTGATGCCGGCCACTATATAATCTTCCTGCAGGGGCTTTCCCAGCTTGATCAGCGTTTCCCTGAACCCCTTTTCACGGTCATCGGCTACAGTGGAATGGCTGTGTTTGCGAATCATTCCTATATTTTGAAATCCCTGATCCACAAGATGCTTGGCGGCCATGCAACCGCCCTTGTAATTATCCCACCAAAAATAGTTGTATCCCGTATGATTGGAACCAACCAGGACCACAGGGATCGGCATGTCTTTCAGACGTTCGTGTATTTCATCATCTATGTTTATGGAAAAAATAATTAACGCATCAGGGATGCCACGGTCCAGGAAACCTTTGAAGTTGCCTTCAGGATCATCAGAACCGGTGTTATAAACTATGGAATCCAAGCCTGAATCCTTGATTTCATCTTTCACCCCCTTCAGCACCTCATTAAAGAAAGGGGTCGTGAACGTAGGGGCAACTACGGCTATAATTTGAGGTTTTTGCCTGGCCAGGTTGCGGGCGCTGACCTGAGGGTGGAAATGCAGATCGGATATGGCCGCCTTCACGCGGTTTTTCGTCTTCATGGATACGTAAGGGGAATCGTTTAATACGCGTGAAACAGTAGAAATAGCCACTCCGGCCTGTTTCGCGACATCATATATGGTTGTTTTTTTTGGCATAACAAATTGAGATAATGGGTTAAACGGCAAGATACGGAAAAAACTTTAATCAGACAGCCAGGTCTTAACCGGCAGGGTCCGGCCTGGGGCAACACAGGTGAAGTTAGCAACCCGCTCGCGGAACTTTTAACCGGTAAATCCAATTATTCTGAATATTTGCCGGAATAAGAAGGCTTATGGGTTATGACCTGCTGCACTATTCGTACACGCTACTGCGGCCTTTATACAAACGTACAAGGCTGCACCGTAATGTGATTGAGGAAATAGACAACCCCCGGTTGCAGAATGCCTATGCGGACTGCCGCAACATAATGCGGACGTATGCAAAAACATTCTATCTGGCCGCCAGGTTTCTGCCGAATCATAAACAAAGAAGTATTTTTGCCATTTATGCCCAGTGCCGTTATCTGGATAATCTTGTCGATGAGGCGGAAGACCTGGTGCACGACAAGAACCTTAGCGCGGCCGAAGTCGGGCAGGTTATTTACAGGTACAAACAGGATCTTATCGAAACTTATCAGGGTGGCGGAGCGGACAATCCCTTGCTGCTGTGCATGGCCGATGTGCTGAAATCTCATGATATTCCTGTTCAGTTACCTATCGAACTCATTGAAGGGATCTGCACGGACCTGACCAAAAAACGGTATACAACCTTCGAAGAGCTTTATGCGTATTCCTATAAGGTGGCATCCACGGTAGGGTTGATGACCAGTGAAGTTTTCGGTTATACATCAAAAAATGCATTGGATCATGCCGTGGAACTCGGCATTGCCATGCAGCTGACCAATATATTACGGGACCTGGGAGAAGATCTGCGCTACGACCGCATTTATATACCCGAAGAAGACCTGGCGAAGTTTGGCCTTTCCTGTCAAGACCTGCAGAGGGAAAAGGTCGATAAGCGCTTTCGTGAACTCATGAAATTTCAGATTAGCAGGGCCCGGCTTTACTTTAACCGATCCTTTAAAGGCATTTCCATGCTATCCGGCGACAGCCGCCTTCCGGTTTATCTGGCCTGGTGCAATTACAGCCGCATTCTGGATCAAATAGAAAAAAACGGATACGAGGTATTCAATCATCGGGCACGGCTTTCCCTGACGCGAAAAGTAACCATACTGCCGTGGATATGGTGGAATCTGTAGGATGACTTCTAAAGAAAATGGAGGGTTTATATTCTTTGGTAACAGAGGATTGTTATATTTGTTAAAAAAAGCCGGATATCTTAATGCCAAAAATCAGGAAAGTTCTTATTGCTAACCGGGGAGAGATCGCAGTCAGGGTGATCCGCACGTGCCGTGATTCGGGAATCCTTACGGTTGCTGTTTATTCGGAAGCCGATGAAACGGCCCCGCATGTGCAGCTGGCAGACGAATCCGCATTCATAGGCAGGGCTCCGTCTTCGGAAAGTTATCTGAATATCGGGGCGATCATTCAGGCTGCAAAGGAAACCGGCTCGGACGCCATACATCCCGGGTACGGATTTTTGAGTGAGAATGCTGAGTTTGCACAAACCTGCATAGACCATCAGATTATATTTATAGGTCCCTCACCGGCCGCAATTGAACTTATGGGTGATAAGACCCGTGCAAGAAAAGCGGTGGAAGAAGCAGGTATCCCGACACCGCCGGGTTCACCTGATGCCTTGAATACTTCAGAAGAAGCCGGAAAGGTGGCCGCGGAAATAGGGTTTCCTGTCCTCATAAAAGCAGCCGCCGGAGGCGGGGGAAAGGGAATGCGCATCGTTCATCGTGCCGAGGAACTGGAAAACAACATCAAGGCGGCACGGTCGGAAGCTAAAAGTGCATTTGGCGACGACCGGGTATATATCGAAAAATACTTTGAATCTCCACGACACATTGAAGTCCAGATAGTAGCTGATCATGAGGGAAAGGTGCTGCATTTTTTTGAAAGGGAATGCTCCATACAAAGAAGGCACCAGAAAGTAATTGAGGAAGCGCCGTGTTCATTTATTACAGCCGGACTTCGCAATGAACTGACGGCCGCAGCAGTGGCTGTGGCAAAAACCTGTGCGTATACCAATGCAGGTACCGTAGAGTTTTTGGTGGATCGGGATAACAGATTCTATTTTCTGGAAGTCAATACCCGCCTTCAGGTTGAGCACCCCGTTACCGAAATGGTTACCGGTCACGATCTGGTGGCCCTTCAGCTGCAGATAGCGGCGGAGAAACCGCTCGAAATACGACAGGACGATATCAACGTGTCAGGCCATGCTATTGAATGCCGGATATCGGCCGAAGATCCGGCCGAGAATTTCATGCCCAGTACCGGAAATGTGACCACACATATCATTCCATCCGGTCCCGGCATCCGGGTAGACGCCGGGGTGAGGGAGGGCCAGGATGTCGGGATCCATTATGACCCCCTTATTTCCAAATTGATAGCAGCCGGCCGGGACAGGAGGCAGGCCATCAGCCGCATGAAAGGGGCCTTGTCTGAGTATCAGATAGCCGGTTTAAAAACAACAATCCCTTTTTGCCGAACGGTGATGGACCATCCTGTTTTTGTGGAAGCCCGATACGATACGCACTTCATAAGCAAGTATTTTAATCCTGAGGCAATGGGTCCGGAAGATGAGAGTATGAATGAAACGGCGGCTATTTGTGCGGCTTTGCTGGTTCACGGTTATGAAGAAAGCAGGGAGCCCGATTCCGAAAGCGTTGTGACCGGCAAAGGCTGGTGGACCAAAAGAATGAAAACAAATAAATAAAGCCATTGAATACGTACAATAATTCCCTGTTTAATGAACTGAAGCGCCTGGATACGGAGCAGCGAAATCCCGAATCCATGCATATTGATATGGCCGGCTCACGGGAAATAGTTCAGGTAATGAACCGGCAGGATCAGCAGGTAGCCTCCTGCGTGGCCTTGAGACTGGATGCCATTGCCGAAGCCATTGATCTGGCCGGCCGTGCATTTAAAAAAGATGGGCGGCTTTTATATGCCGGCGCAGGAACCAGCGGACGATTAGGGGTACTCGATGCCTCGGAATGCCCGCCGACGTTCGGTACGGATCCGTCACAGGTCGTAGGGTTAATGGCCGGAGGCCGGGAGGCCATGTTCCAGTCCAAAGAAGGAGCAGAAGATGACCCTGGAAACGGGATCCGGGATGTGGGCCGGATGAGTGTGACAGACCGGGATGTGGTTTGCGGTCTGGCAGCCAGCGGTAGAACGCCGTACGTTCACGGAGCCCTTGCTGAGGCCCGCAAAAGAGGGGCCGGCACTATTATGGTCTGCTGCGTCAGTGAAAGCCAGGTACATGTCGATGTTGACGTAGACGTTATGATCGATATTCCTGTGGGACCTGAGGTTATTATGGGCAGCACACGGCTTAAAAGCGGCACCGCGCAAAAAATGGTATGCAATATGATTACCACCGGGGCCATGATACGGATGGGCAAAGTCTACGAAAACGTTATGGTTGATCTTGCGCTTTCCAATGAGAAGCTCGTTGAGCGTGCCCGCCGCATAGTTATGATGCTCACCGATGTCGATTACCCGGAGGCTTCGGATCTGCTCAAGCAGGCTGACGGCCATGTTAAAGTAGCGTTGGTTATGAAACTGGGAAATATGGACAAAGAAAATGCGGTCAAAAAACTGGAAGCCCATGATGGTTTTATCAGAGCGGTTCTGCTAAATTTGGAATAGCTATAGTTAACGATTTATATACAGAACCCAGATGATTTGAATACCCTTATAAATTTATTTTTATGGCTGGCTTATGGAATCTCTTTGGTAATAGCCCTGCCCCCGGTTTTCTTAGCCTGGATTGCCGGTTACCGTGCCGATCCACACCGGATATGGCCCAACCGGATATTTATGTTTTTTGGACAGAACTTTACCCGCCTTAACCCCTTTTGGGATAAAAAGATCTCAGGCCTGGATAAAGTGGATTTAAGCCGGCCAACCATATTTGTCGGCAACCATCAAAGTTTCATGGATATGCCCCTGCTGGGCGGATTACCCTTCAAGATGAAATGGGTTTCGAAAATTGAGCTGTTCAGGGTGCCCGTGGTGGGATGGCATCTGAGAATGGCCGGTCATATCAGCGTAGACCGCGGACAGAAGGGCGCCATTCAGTCATTACAGAATATTCAGCCTTATATGGAAGCCGGCGTGCCTGTGATGATGTTCCCCGAGGGAACACGATCCCGGAAGGGTGATCTTAAGCCTTTTAAAAACGGGGCTTTTATAGTGGCCAAAGAACATAATTACTGTATACAACCCATCGTTATACAGGGTACATACAATATATTACCCCCGGGGGAATGGCTGGCAAAGTGGAAGGGCAAGGTTTTCGTTTCCATACTTGATCCTGTAAATCCGTCTGATTTCAATAGCATGGAAGAACTTCGGGATCATACCTATCATTGTTTTAAGACCGAATTAAACCGATTAAAGCAATTAATGAATGCAGAAAAAAATAAGAATATCAGCAAATAGCGCAAGCCGGATCAAAGCGTGTGGGCGTATTGGTATTTTTCAGTTGCGATGAAACGAAAAAGAGCCGACAATCTAACGCGGGAAAAGGAATACAGAATAACGTTCGGGTTCAGTCTGGTGGCGTCCCAGCTGATCTTTATTCTGCTGTTCAGTTTCTGGCCTGAGTTTCAAATCCGCAATCCCGTTTTTAACGATGAAGCACTACATGAATTTGACCTTGATATGATCAACATCACCCGACAGCCGGTTCAGAACCCGCCGTCTCCGCCGTCGCCCGACAGGCCGGTCTCACGGCCGGATGATTATATCGTAGATGATGAGATTGATCTGAAGGATTACACCGATACCACTCAACCCGGTTACGGGTTACACAATCTGCCTGAGGCGGAAGACGACCGTTATGCCGTTCATGATAACCCCGAACACGCCCCCAGCGTTACCCGTATTGTGGAGCCCATGGTACCGGCCGAGGCCCGGCAGGCTAATATTCATGCCGAGGTTATGGTTAGCTTTCTGATTGACCGGCAAGGCGGGGTAGAGGAGGTTTCCATAGCGGAGATTAAATTATGGGATGGAGATGAATTTCAGGTTGTCGTGAGCATTGGCTACGGCCTGATCGAGGCCACCCTGAACGCAGCCCTGAAATGGCGCTTTCGTCCGGCAGAAGATAACGGAATAAAAGTGAGGGCGGTCTCCAGGCATATGTTTACCTTTGGAACACGCAATCAAAAATAACATTGATAAGTTTAAATTAACAACGTAGTTTAGCATGCCGTTTTCAAGCAGTTGGTTTTAAACGGAGAGATGCCGGAGCGGTCGAACGGGCTCGCCTGGAAAGCGAGTGTGCCTACGGGTACCGGGGGTTCGAATCCCTCTCTCTCCGCAATAAAAGCTAATAAAGCGTGATTCAGTCGGATCCTGTAACATATGTTTTTGTGATTAAGTCGGAATTTATCCCTAGTTTATTTAAATATTCCGACTGAAACTGATGGTGATTTGCTAAAAATGCCCGAAAATTTACTGCATCTTTCAAAACGTGAAGTCGCATTCGGGGCAGGCCTTTTTTTGCTGGCCTTTGTCTTGGTTTTCAGCGTGCGCCACTACAGGATTCATCATTCCGAAGCGGTCATCAGCGAAACGATGCAGGTATTGATGCTGCACGAACCGGCCTCGCTGTCCGAACTGCCCGCATTGCTGGATTCGCTGGATATCGAGTATGAAAAAGATCATTTGCAGTGGACCGGACGGATCTTCAACTGGACGGAGCTTGCTGAAGGCCGATATGAGATCAGCGGCGGTTACTCCAACAAAAACTTTTTGATGCGAATGGTTTTTGGCTATCAGGATCCGCTTAATGTAATGATCCCGTCCGGCACTACCGAAAGTTCTTTTATCCAAAGGGTCTCCAGTCAAATGCGCTTTCAGGAAGATGACCTTGAAGCGACCATGAAAGACTCAACAGTGTTGTCAAAACTGGGTGTGGAAGAAGTGAATCTGTTCGGACGCATGCTTCCGAATACCTATCAGTTGTACTGGACCGATACGCCTGAGCAGTTCCTGAGCCGGATGTTGTCCGAGTTTGAGCGAGCCGTTATCACCCCGCATAGCGAACGCATCGGTGAACTTGATAAAACCGTGGATGAAATCGTGACCCTGGCCTCCATTATCGAATGGGAAGCCAATATAGAAGATGAAAAGCCGGTTGTGAGCGGTTTATACTGGAACCGTCTGCATCAGAACTGGAGGCTGCAGGCGGACCCGACGGTCAATTATGCCATCGGGGAACGAAGCCGGCTGTTATATTCCGATTACCGGATTGATCATCCCTATAATACCTACCGGATCCATGGCCTTCCGCCCGGACCCATTACCAATCCCGCCTACAGTTCGATTAACGCGGTTCTGTATCCGGAAGAACATGATTACATGTTTATGGTGGCATCACCCGAAGGCGGGCATGTATTCACGCGGACTTTTAATGAGCACCGGCAAAAAAGCAGGGAATGGACGACCTGGCTTCGGGAGCAGCGGCGGACCAGAGAACTCAGGGAAGCTGAGGCCTCTTTGGATGCCGAGGCAGCCAACTGATATGGGCACTCGTCGAAAAGGGTTGTTGTTTGACCCCCGCTATATGCAGAAGCAGGCTGAAAAGGGGGTTTATTATTCCCCTGAAGACGCCTTTCAGCATATCTATAAAACAAATCACTGGAAGGGTCCCGAATCCATTTCCGGAAGGGGTTCGGGACAGGATGAAACCCGGGAGCTTCAGTCTGAATTGCCGGGGCTTTTAAAAAAACTGGGAGTGCGGAAACTGCTTGATGCACCCTGCGGGGAGTTTGGGTGGATGGGTAAGGTGGCGATGCCCGGCATAGCGTATACCGGAGCCGACATTGTGCCGGAACTGGTATCGTTTAACCAGCAGAACGTTTCCGGTAAAGACAGATGTTTTATAAATCTGGACATAACCCGGGACAGCCTCCCTGTTGCCGATCTGCTGTTTTGCCGCGACTGTCTTGTTCATCTATGTTTCGGCGACATACAAAACTTCTTTCACAATCTGAAGGAAAGCAGCATTACATATGTAATGACGACGACTTTCACGGATTGCCACAGCAACGAAGATATTGTAACCGGTGACTGGCGTATATTAAATCTGGAGATGAACCCTTTCAATTTGCCCCCACCCGCTATGCTGATCAATGAGCGATGCACGGAAGGGGACGGAAAGTTTAAAGATAAATGCATGGGGCTATGGCGGGTAGAGGATATACCCCGGTTTTAGCCAACATTTTTTGCATATTCAACGGCTATGCAGTGATTCCTTACATAGGGAAGGTCATGCTCGAGGGCCAGATCCTCTGCTTCGGGAGACGAGACATCCAGCTGGGTCCAGATAACGGGCTTCTGACCGGACTTTTCGCTCCAGTCGGCAATGGAGCGCACCATTTGTCCGGTATAGGCTTTGTTCCGGAAGATAACAACGATATCAACCTTAATATCACCGGGCACGGATCGCATATCGTCGTAGCATTTTTCCCCCAGGATCTCCTCATAATTGGGGTTTACAGGCATGATGGCATAGCCGCTGGACTTCAGTTTTGCGGCTATGCCATAACTGGTCCTGTTGGGTTCGGCCGAGCAGCCGATGATGACGATATTCCTGGCGGCGGTAAGTAGCTTCCGGAAATCCATAGATTTAAAGCGCTTCAACCGGACCCTGGGGTTGAAGTTGAAAGATCCGCAGGCCCTGGTTGATATTGCCTCTGCTGAAATCAATATTGACGGTTAGTCCATTATGAACGGGCTGCTTTTTAATTGCGTCTTTAAGCCGGGCCGGATTCTGCACCTCCTCCAGCGTCCGGAACAGGTAGGTCGCCACATCATAGCCTATAAATGAAAACCTGTCCGCTTCCATGCCGGATGAATTGCGGTAATCGACCCGGAAGTTCCCAACCTCTTCACGGCTTTCATCGGTATGGAATATTTCGGGATAATAGATATCCAGCCTCCGCAGCTGCTGGGCGGAAAGTTCAGCATTGCCCATTTCCTCATTCCCCAGGACAACAACGTTGCTGCGCAAAGCTTCCAGATCGGTCATAACCAGATTGATCAGATTCGATCCTCCGGGTCCGCCGGTAGCCAAGAACAGACCGTCAACGGGTTTCAGCTCATATTTTTCCGTGTCAATATTCAGTGTATCACCTGCAAACCAGGGCGTGATCTCACTGACATTATAGCCCTGGGCTTCGAAATTCTCGTTAAAGATATGTACGAATTCCGCACCCAGTCTGCTTGCTTCGTCACGGAAAGCATAGGCTTCTTCTTCGGCAGGAGTCGATCTTTCGGTGATAATTGCGAGATTTGTCAATCCAAGCTCATTGACGGCAAAACGAGCCATAGCCCGGCCACGCTGCGAAAATGTCGGATTAATCTGATACACATAAGGGTTGTCCAGATTCAGGGTGTCGGAGTTGGCGAGCGGGGTAATAAGGGGGATCCGATATTGTTCAGCCAGCCTTGTCATACGGTAAGCGGAATCCGAAAAAAGCGGCCCGATTACGAGGTCCGCATTATTGATCCAGGCGAAATCGGTCATAACATGCTCAGGACTATGTTCCCCATCACCCGGGTTTCCATAGTGCAGGGCGATCTTACGGTCGTTATTTCGTCTGTTAAACTCTTCCGCGGCTTGTGAAATGCCATAATACATGCTACGGCTAATGTTCAGTACGGCCTCATCTTCCGAATCCGGCAGGGCGACGCCGATATCGTAAGTAATGCCGTCCGGTGCCCGGCCATGTTCACTTCGCGCGGTGTTACTCATGCCGTTCAGCTGTTCGTGAAGATACACAACGGCAGCACTGTCCTGCATTTCAACGAGTGAATGCTCCAGGGTGTTCACCAGAGTGCCTGCCGTTTGCCGGTCCACCCAGTTAAAGGCGGCCGTTACCAGTTCAAGCTGAACCTCGGGAAGCGTGCTTTGATAAAATGCAGTTTTACGCTGTTCAACGGTAAGGTAGTTCATGGTCTGATCATAGAACCTGTCGGCAGACCCTCTGATATTGCGTATGGATGCATCCTCTTTCAGTATATGAAGGCGGTCAAGGGCACGGCCGAAGTTTCCCGTCTGGAAGTCATTTAAAGCCAGAGTATAACGACTGTCATCATAAATTTGCTCAGGGGCATTTGTAGGCACCCGGTTCAGGTAGTGGCTGCTTAATTTATACTGGCCTGCGGCAAAATAGCTTTTCCCGGTAAAAAGCATGGCTTCGGGTATGTCGATGGCGGAAAAACGGGTGGCCGCATCGGTAAACCGACCTTCCTGATAAAGTTCCAATGCTCTCTCAAATCGGTCCTGATCATCCTGCGCAGCCGCTTCCCGGGCAAGCCAGCCGTTCGTTGCTAAAGAAAATAAAAAGGCTGTGAGTAGTGTACGTAGTAAAAAGTGCATGGCAGGCAAATTAAATGTTATCAATACCCCTTCAATCAAAAGTTGACTGAATAATTTAAGGTGTCTTAACGCGATGATCGGCTTTTAGGTATGTCATTCCCATTCAATGGTCGACGGCGGCTTGGAGCTGATATCATAAACAACCCTGTTTATGCCTCTGATCTCGTTAATGATCCTGTTCGATACATGACCGAGAAAATCATAGGGCAAATGGGCCCAGTCCGCCGTCATGCCGTCCATACTGGTTACCGCGCGCAGGCCGGCTGTAAATTCATAGGTTCGCTCATCACCCATTACGCCCACACTCTGGACCGGCAGCAAAACGACAAGAGCCTGCCAGACCTCATGGTACAAATTTTGTTTCTTCAATTCCGATATAAATATATCATCGGCGGCCCGGAGCAAATCCAGCTTCTCGCGGGTAATATCGGATATTATCCGGATTCCGAGTCCGGGTCCCGGAAAGGGATGCCTGCCGATAAAACCGGTGGGAATGCCCAGGGTCTTTCCCACCTTGCGAACCTCATCTTTGAACAGTTCACGAAGGGGCTCCAGGAGCTTCAGGTTCATTTTTTCGGGCAAACCGCCCACATTATGATGCGACTTTATGGTGGCCGAAGGACCTTTAAAGGAGACGCTTTCGATTACGTCCGGATACAGGGTACCCTGGGCTAGCCAGTCAAATTCATCTTCATTTTTTATGGCTTCGTCAAAAACATCAATAAAGGCATTGCCAATTACTTTGCGTTTCAGTTCCGGATCGCTTATCCCGGCCAGCCTTTCCAGGAACAGGGCGGAGGCATCGACGCCTTTGACCGGTAGTTTAAGGTGTTTGGTATAAAGGTCCTGAACATCCTGGAATTCATTTTTACGCAGAAGCCCGTTATCCACGAACACACAAAGCAGCTGATCGCCAATGGCGCGGTGAATGATCGTAGCGGCCACGGTTGAGTCTACCCCACCCGATAATCCGCAGAGGACCTTGCGGTCCCCGACCTGTTTCCTGATATCGGAGATCGCCGTTTCCACAAAGGCATCGGCTGTCCAGTCTCCGCTCAACTTGCATATATTCTTAACAAAGTTAGAAAAAACCTGTTTCCCCGCTTCGGTGTGAACCACTTCCGGATGGAACTGGACACCAAAAATGGGTTTTGATTTATGTTTGACCGCAGCCACCGGAGCATTTTCGGTATGGGCAATTACCGAATAAGTATCAGGCATACGCTTTATATGGTCACCATGGCTCATCCAAACTACACTTTTATCAGGAAAATCAGCCAGCAGGCCGGCATCGTCGTCTACCAGTAACCGGGCCCGGCCGAATTCTCTTTTGGCGGCCGGTTCAACGCTGTCCGGCTCCTCAGAATGGATCATGATCTGCAAACCATAGCAGATGCCCAACACGGGGACCTCCCAGTCGTATACGGTTTTGTCAAGAGAAGGGGAGCCGGTATCACAAACACTCATGGGTCCGCCTGACAAGATAACCCCACCGGGTGGATTGGTGTTAAACTGGTTTAAATCACGGTTACATGGATGTATTTCACAATATACGTTTAATTCCCTGAT
Organism: Balneolales bacterium; assembly: GCA_040905685.1. GTDB lineage: Bacteria > Bacteroidota > Rhodothermia > Balneolales > Natronogracilivirgulaceae > JBBDMU01. Next base: position 180,193 of record JBBDRB010000105.1, read on the forward strand.
CCGCCGGGCTATGAGTTGAGTGTACTGAGATCCGAAGTCAAGTACCAGTATCCACTCTTTGACTGTGCTTTGCATATATTAGACTATAAAATGATTTCAAACAGGGGGCAGCTTAATGTTAAAACCCGGCGAGCAAGCTTACCAGTTCATCCATATCGGCCTTGCTGCGTTTTTCGGTAACGGCGATCATTAAACCTTCATCGTTAAAATGGGATAAATCTAAACCGGCTAAATACCCTTTGTCATAAAGTTTACTGATTATTTCCGCAGGTGGCCGGGGAGTTTTTACCACAAACTCCTTGAAAAACGGTTTATTGAAGTAAAGGGAATACCCATCCAGCTTGTTGATTTCACTGGCCAGATAATGGGCTTTTTGGGTACTTTGATCCGCCACTTCCTGAATCCCCTTTTTTCCCAGAAGGGCCATATAAATAGTGGATGCCAGAGCCATAAGACCCTGGTTGGTACAGATGTTTGAGGTTGCTTTATCGCGGCGAATATGCTGTTCACGGGTCTGCAGGGTAAGCACAAAGGCCTCTTTTCCGTCTGCATCGATGGTAATGCCGCTCAGCCTTCCGGGAAGTTTGCGGATTAGGGATTTTTTGGTTGCAAAAATTCCGCAATACGGTCCGCCAAACTGCAGCCCTATACCCATGCCCTGGGCTTCCCCGACAACTATATCGGCATCGTAGGCCGACGGTTCGATAATCACACCCAGAGAAATTGGATCAACTACGGAAACCAACAGGGTTTTGTCTGTTGCCTTCGTAATGCCGGAAATTTTGTGAACATCCTCGAGGTTTCCGTAAAAATTCGGGTTCTGAAAGATCACGGCGGCTACCGTCTCATCAACCATTTTTTCCAGCAACGGAAGGTTTGCCGTCCCATCGACCGGATCGGTCTGGATGATCTCAATTTTTTGCCCGTGTGCGTAGGTGCGGACTATGTCAAGATAATTGGGATGCACCTTGCCGGCTATGATAACTTTATTACGTCTGGTGACCGAGCAGGCCATGAGCACGGCTTCGGCCAGACCGCTTCCGGCATCATACATGGAAGCATTAGCAATATCCATGCCGGTTAATTCACATACCATGCTCTGGAATTCATACATAGACTGCAGTGTGCCCTGGGATACTTCTCCCTGATAAGGGGTATAGGCTGTGTAGAATTCCGACCGGCTCATCAGGGCCCCGATGCCACTGGGGATAAAATGATCGTAAGCCCCGCCGCCAATAAAACAGGCATGGGTGTCGGTAGAGAAGTTTTTATTGCTGATTCCGGTTATTTCACGCAGAGCTTCCCATTCAGACAGGGCAGGAGGCAGATTAAGATCACCCCTAAAGCGCACTTCCCCGGGTATGTTGCTGTATAGATCTTCAATCTTTTTGGTCCCGATGGTTTCAAGCATCAGGCGCTGATCTTCTTCGGTGTTCGGTATAAATGGCATGTATTATAAACAGGTAGGTCAGGATATTATTTTTTGATAATCGTCGGAGCTCAGCAATTCATCCAGCTGTGATGGATCGGAAAGCCGGATCCTGACCATCCAGCCATCGCCATAGGGATCTTCATTTACCAGTTCGGGATTATTTTCAATCTTTGCATTCAGCTCGGTGATCTCGCCGGCTGCGGGCATAAACAGATCCGAAACAGTCTTAACGGCTTCCACGGTACCGAAAACTTCGTCTTTCGAGAGGTCCTGGCCTACGGTATCCACTTCTATAAACACAACATCCCCAAGTTCACTTTGGGCAAAATCGGTAATGCCTACGGTCGCTGTTCCGTCCTCGTTTTTTCGGACCCATTCATGTTCCCGGGTGTATTTCAGATCTTCTGGATAATTCATAGCGGCATGGTTTAAGGCTCTGATTGGTTGGTTGAGTTAAGGGATGTATTTAAAGGTAGTTTCAAGATACTTGGTATTAAAGTTTCCATCAATAAAACCAGGGTCGTTGAGCAATTGAAGGTGGTAAGGAATATTGGTTTTGATGCCTTCAATGACAAACTCTCCAAGCGCCCGTTTCATGCGTGCTATGGCCTCTATCCGGTTCGGTGCACTGACAATCAGCTTAGCGATCATGGAATCGTAATGGGGAGGTACCTTATAGCCATGATACGCATGAGTGTCTACCCTTACGCTATGGCCTCCGGGGCTGTGAAAGGCCGTGATCTCACCGGCAGAGGGACGAAAATTATGGGCTGGGTCTTCGGCATTAATACGGCATTCAATGCAGTGACCGCGCATTTTCAGGGCCTGGCTCCCCAGAGGCTCACCGGCGGCTATTTCAATTTGTGATCTGATCAGATCATAATTGGTGATCTCTTCGGTAACCGGATGTTCAACCTGAATGCGGGTGTTCATTTCCATGAAGTAAAAATTCCGGTCTTTATCAACAAGGAACTCCACGGTTCCGGCTCCTTCATAATTGACCGTTTGCGCGGCAGAAATGGCGGACTGGCCCATTTTCTTACGCAATTCAGGGGTCATAAACGGAGATGGAGCTTCCTCAAGCACTTTTTGATGGCGGCGCTGCATGGAGCAGTCGCGCTCACCGAGATGGATGATATGTCCGTGCCGGTCACCTAATATCTGTATTTCAATATGCCTGGGTTCTACAATAAACTTCTCCAGGTACAGGTCGGCATCCCCGAAACCCGCCAGGGCCTCATTCGCCGCATTTTCAAACTGGCGGGCCATTTCTTTGGGTTCGTTAACCACGCGCATGCCGCGGCCACCACCCCCGGATGAAGCTTTCAGGATGACGGGGTAACCGATGTCTTCAGCCAGCCTGACGGCTTCTTCCGGATTCTTTACAACCCCTGCGCTTCCGGGCACCACCGGGACGCCATATTTGATCATATTTTCTTTGGCGCGGGATTTATTCCCCATGACGTTTATCATTTCCGAAGAGGGGCCGATAAACTTGATATTATGCTCACCGCAAATCCTGGAAAACTCGGCATTTTCTGCCAGAAATCCATAACCCGGATGGATGGCCTCGGCATCGGTAATTTCGGCTGCTGCGAGTATCCTGGGTATCTTTAAATAGCTTTCGTTGGCCTGGGGCGGACCAATGCATACGGCTTCATCGGCGAACTTAACATGAAGGCTGTCGGCATCCTGGGTGGAATAAACGGCCACCGTTTTAATGCCGAGTTCCTTGCAGGTCCTGATGATGCGCAGGGCAATTTCGCCACGGTTGGCGATTAGTATCTTTTTAAACATATAAAATCAGGAGGGTTCTATGATAAATAAGGGCTGGTCAAATTCCACCGGTTGGGCATCTTCAGCAAGAACTTTGACCAGTTTTCCACTGAACTCGGCCTCAATTTCGTTCATTATTTTCATGGCTTCAACAATACACAGGGTATCGCCTTTTTCAATGGTATCACCAACTTTCACATAGGGACCGGCGTCGGGGGAGGAGGAGGCATAAAAGGTTCCCACAATAGGGGATTTTTGGGTAACGGTTTTGGAAGCAGGTTGTTCAGCCTCAGACTTAACCGTTTCGCTTCCTGCCGTTGGTTCTGCTTTTGGAGCAGGTGATGACTGCGGCAGGTTCGTTTCAATACCTGCCGGATTGGGCATATACACCGGCTGATTCTGGGTCCTCACCACATCCGGCTTTTTCTTTACTTTGATCTTAAAATCACCCTCTTCAATGGAGACTTCATTTACATCACTCTCGGAAATAAGGTTGAGTATGTTTTTAATCGTTTTTAAATCCATAATTCTCCTTTATTGCTTAACTCGTTCAATATAACCGGAAGTTCGGGTATCAACCCGTACCAGGTCACCTTCGTTAATAAAAAGCGGCACCTGAATTACAGCACCGGATTCAAGTGTTGCCGGTTTGGTTCCGCCCTGGGCCGTGTCACCCTTGAGCCCGGGATCCGTCTGCTGCACTTGCAAGGTTACCTGTGCCGGCAGTTCAGTAAAAAGTATTTTTTCAGTCTCGGCATTTACAGTAACTGTGACGATTTCGCTTTCTTTCAAAAGGTCGGGGCTTTGAACCTGACCGGCTGCAACCATGACCTGTTCATAGGACTCCTGATGCATGAAATGAAAAAGTTCACCGTCATTATATAAATACTGGTAAGGATGACGTTCAACGCGAACGGCCTCCACATTTTCACCGGCACGAAAGGTTTTGTCCAGTACCTTGCCGCTGATGATGGCTTTAAGCTTGGTGCGCACAAAGGCTCCGCCCTTGCCGGGCTTGACGTGCTGGAACTCGGTGATGGTAAACAGTTCACCGTTTTGTTCAATGGTAAGGCCGTTCTTAAAACTTGCTGTTGATACTTTTGGCATAAGATAATTTAGTATGAAAAAGTTTGCTGAAGATACTGTTTTCAACGATCAATAAGCAATAAAACATACTCCGTTAAAACAACTGGTATAACGTATGACCTAAGATCATAGCGATCAAAAGGGGGCAGATAAATTTGATAAAGACGACCCAGACGGCGCCGAACCCGCTGCTTTCGACGGCGGGGAACCCTTTTTTCATTTCCAGCAGGGCGTTCTCGGTCTTCCAGAAATAACTCAGGAAGATGCAGATCATAAGTCCGCCAAGCGGCAGGCCGATCTCGTTAAATACGGCCACGAGGATATCGATCAGGGCCGTATCGTAGGAAACCACTACGGCAAACAGCCCGACCAGGCTGCCCATCAGCCAGGCCGCCTTTTTGCGGGAGAGCCCGTGTTCGTCGATGACGTAGGCGACGGGCACCTCCAGCAGGGAAATAGAAGAGGTCAGGGCGGCCAGGCCCAGCAGAATGAAAAATGAGATACCCAGGAACATGCCCAGCAGTCCGCCGATGTTGTGGAACATCTCCGGGAGCACATCAAAGACGAGGGTCACGCTGGAGATCAGCGCCCCGTCGGGCCCCAGGATCTGCACGCCGCCGGCCTGGGCGGCAAACATGGCCGGGATCACCAGCAAGCCTGCCAGGATGGCAATGCCAATATCGGCCAGGGTCACATAGACGGCCGATTCCACCACATTCTGATCATTTTTAATATAAGAGCCGTAGGTGATCAGCACCCCCATGCCCAGAGACAGGGAGAAAAAAGCCTGGCCCATGGCCGACAGGATCAGTCCGCCGTCGAGGGTCGAGAAATCCGGCCTGAAGTATACGCTCAGGCCTTCGGCGCTGCCGGGGAGGGTGAACACATAGCCCGACATGATGACTAAAATGATGATGAGCACGGGCATGAGGAACTTGGTGGCCCGTTCGATGCCCTGGCTGACCCCTCCGGTAATAATGTAGACGGTCAGGAGCATGAACAGGAGGGAAAACACCGCGTTTTTGGTGCCGTGGCCCAAATCTCCCAGCACGGCGGCTGTGCGGGCGGCGCCGAGGAAATAGAACACCTCCTCCAGCACATAGCCCAGGGTCCATCCCGACAGGACCAGGTAAAACGTCAGGATCATTAAGGAGCACAGAATGGCCCAATAGCCAATGAGGGAAGTGAATGGGTTGTTCCGGCTTAAACCCGAAAATGCCCCTGCGGGACCCTTCCGGGTCCTTCGTCCGATGGTCAGTTCGGCGATCATCACCGGAAAGCCGATCGCCAGGCAGCACAGCAAATAGATTACGATAAAGGCCGCTCCCCCGTTATCGGCAACCTGGGTGGGAAACCCCCATATGTTGCCGAGTCCGACAGCCGAACCGGCTGCAGCCAGGACAAACCCGAATTTTGTGTTCCATTTGCCTCTGTTTTGTGTGTTGATCGTTTCCTCCAAAATAACCTGGTTCCTGTTATTACTTAATATGAATTAATATGTCGAAGAATAATAAGGTTAATTGCCTAATTACCCAATTACATATCCCCGAAAAGTTTTATGGATTTAAACGGGTCATGGATTAAAACAACTGGTATAACGTATGACCTAAGATCATAGCGATCAAAAGGGGACAGATAAATTTGATAAAGACGACCCAGACGGCGCCGAACCCGCTGCTTTCGACGGCGGGGAACCCTTTTTTCATTTCCAGCAGGGCGTTCTCGGTCTTCCAGAAATAACTCAGGAAGATGCAGATCATAAGTCCGCCAAGCGGCAGGCCGATCTCGTTAAATACGGCCACGAGGATATCGATCAGGGCCGTATCGTAGGAAACCACTACGGCAAACAGCCCGACCAGGCTGCCCATCAGCCAGGCCGCCTTTTTGCGGGAGAGCCCGTGTTCGTCGATGACGTAGGCGACGGGCACCTCCAGCAGGGAAATAGAAGAGGTCAGGGCGGCCAGGCCCAGCAGAATGAAAAATGAGATACCCAGGAACATGCCCAGCAGTCCGCCGATGTTGTGGAACATCTCCGGGAGCACATCAAAGACGAGGGTCACGCTGGAGATCAGCGCCCCGTCGGGCCCCAGGATCTGCACGCCGCCGGCCTGGGCGGCAAACATGGCCGGGATCACCAGCAAGCCTGCCAGGATGGCAATGCCAATATCGGCCAGGGTCACATAGACGGCCGATTCCACCACATTCTGATCATTTTTAATATAAGAGCCGTAGGTGATCAGCACCCCCATGCCCAGAGACAGGGAGAAAAAAGCCTGGCCCATGGCCGACAGGATCAGTCCGCCGTCGAGGGTCGAGAAATCCGGCCTGAAGTATACGCTCAGGCCTTCGGCGCTGCCGGGGAGGGTGAACACATAGCCCGACATGATGACTAAAATGATGATGAGCACGGGCATGAGGAACTTGGTGGCCCGTTCGATGCCCTGGCTGACCCCTCCGGTAATAATGTAGACGGTCAGGAGCATGAACAGGAGGGAAAACACCGCGTTTTTGGTGCCGTGGCCCAAATCTCCCAGCACGGCGGCTGTGCGGGCGGCGCCGAGGAAATAGAACACCTCCTCCAGCACATAGCCCAGGGTCCATCCCGACAGGACCAGGTAAAACGTCAGGATCATTAAGGAGCACAGAATGGCCCAATAGCCAATGAGGGAAGTGAATGGGTTGTTCCGGCTTAAACCCGAAAATGCCCCTGCGGGACCCTTCCGGGTCCTTCGTCCGATGGTCAGTTCGGCGATCATCACCGGAAAGCCGATCGCCAGGCAGCACAGCAAATAGATTACGATAAAGGCCGCTCCCCCGTTATCGGCAACCTGGGTGGGAAACCCCCATATGTTGCCGAGTCCGACAGCCGAACCGGCTGCAGCCAGGACAAACCCGATTTTCGTGTTCCACTTGCCCCTGGTTTGTACGGGTGATTTGTCAGCCAAAATGTGCCAGTAATTTTATTAAATGGTTGTCAGCGGATAACTTTTTGAATTCCAAGCCAGACTCCGGCATTATTGCTGTAAAGCTGGCCGGTATCGGCGGCAAAAGCAGCGTTGAAATATAAATCAGATAGATAAGGTAACAGAGTTTGGGTTTCGAGCAAAAAGGAAAATTGCGTCAGGCCATGGTAATAAGGATAGTCCTCACCGCGAGGCTCCTCAACGGTACCGTAGGTTCCGTAGTTTCTGCTGTAGGTAATAAGGGTACGGTATGAGAAAGCGGGGCTTATCGCTCCTCCGGCCCCGAGATGATGGGCCACAATGCGGTTGTTTTCTATGCCCGGTCCATCATCACGGGGGAAAAATAAGGGATTGCCCAGGGTCCTTCCGAAATAGGTCCAGCCGCTCCGGTACAGGAAGTGATTGTAGTAATTTTCGTTTCCTTTTTCACCGTCCCGGAAATTACCCGGATCCGGCCGCCGCGGCCCATCCTGCCATTTGGTGTATAAAAATTCATAGGTTATGGCTGAAAGCAAGCTTTGCTGATTGGCGGATGCTATGCTGATGCCCAGTAGCCCGTCCTGCGGACTCTTAAGCTTAAGGTTATCCTTGGTCTCAAGGGGGAACTGGCGGTAAACAGAGGTATGGAAGCGTCCCAGGTTTATCATAAATCCGGCATCCCATGCCCCCAGGTGATCGCCCAGCATGTAATCGTCTTCTCCGGGAGGAGCATTTTCATGGCCGCTTTTGACAAGGAACACCCTTTTGAAATCTGTAAATTTGCCGGGAAGGTTCCCTAATTCGGGATGTTCGCCTCCCCATACCGTATAATGCATCAGGCCCCCGTAAACGTTAAATATATTTTGTCCCCCGAGTTTGACATACCCTGACTTCTCATGCAGCCAGGGCCTGGCCGTGTAGCGGTTGTCCCCGAACCAGCCATGGGCTATGTGACCCCTTACGGCGATAAAATCTTTTGTATAGGGCACAGAAAGCCAGTCAGGGATGCGGAGCCCTATTTTGGGCATAGGGGTGGCGTTGTGGCTCCATCCCAGGGATCCGGATGAAAGCCAGGGGTCATGCATCCCGTGGGCCTCCTTTATCCGGCCGCCATAGATCCGCACCGGTCCATACCGTACGTGGAGGTAGAGTTGATTGAACCAGGCTGAATTTTGTCCGTCCTGTCTGCCGATAAGATCAAATCCTGCGGCATAATCCAAAAGCCGGTCAGGGTGAAGCGGAGTATCGGCGCTGATCCTAAGGTATGCTGCGGACCGGCCCGACCCGGGTATTCCATTTCTGTTTGCCAGCAGCCAGAAAGGGATATCACCTGGCATACCGCCCGTGATGTTAAGGCCAACCCGTAGATCCGGACGCTTTTCCGGCTGGGCTTCCATAATATGCAGGCATCCCGAAAGCAGGATGATCAGGGTGGTTACGGCTGATAACTGCACTTGAAAGTAAGAAGGCACTCTTGCCAGATTCTGATGAATAATTGCCGGCCTGGTACCTAATAATCTAATCAAAATAAAGAAGCCGGGCAATGCAAATGGACTGCCCGGCTTCTTCGTACACACCATATTTTGATTTAGTTTTCGGTGGTTTGACCCATAGCTTCTTCGAGGTCTACTCCCAATCCTTCGGCAATACGCGTTCCATATTCCACATCGGCACGAAAGAAATTGCAAATCTGGCGAAGCGTAATTCGCTCGTCTCGGATGCCGCTCATATGCCCGACAATATTATGGACCAGGCGGGTTTTTTGATCATCTGTCATCAGACGGTACAGATCCCCGGCCTGAACAAAATTGTCGGTATTGTATTGGTAAGCCGTACGGCCGGATTCACCCTCAAGCTCGAAAGGCGTTTCAGTCTGGGAGCGGTCTTCTTTGGGTGTCTCTTCATAACTGTTCGGCTCATAGTTTACCGCACGGCCTCCATTGCCGTCGGTTCTCATGGCCCCGTCACGCTGATAGTTGTTGACACCGTCTTTTGCCGCGTACGGGCAGTTAACGGGGATATTGTGATAATTCGGCCCGAGGCGATGGCGCTGGGTGTCAGGATAAGAAAATACCCGGCCCTGAAGCATCTTATCGGGCGAGAGTTCGACTCCCGGTACCAGGTTGGCCGGACTGAAGGCCGCCTGTTCAACATCGGCGAAGTAATTCTCAGGGTTTCTGTTAAGGACCAGAACACCAAGGTCATGCAGGGGATAATCCTTATGTGACCATACTTTGGTTACGTCAAAGGGGTCGAACCGATAGGTCTTCGCATCTTCTTCGGGCATGATCTGGACCTTAACGTTCCACCGGGCATCGTTGCCGCTTTCAATATGATCATAAAGGTCACGGGTTGCATTGTCCGGATCGGCTCCGGCTACTCTCTGTGCTTCTTCGGCAGTAAAATTCTCGATTCCGGCCGCTGTTTTAAAATGATATTTTACCCAGACCCGTTTGCCTTCGTCGTTAATCCATGCGTAGGTATGGCTTCCGTAGCCGTTCATGTTCCGGTAGGTTTTGGGCGTTCCGCGATCGGAGAACAAAATTGTTACCTGATGGGTTGTTTCCGGACTGTGAGATATGAAATCCCAGAACATGTTCGGGTCTTTCAGATTGGTCCGGGGATTTCTTTTCTGGGTATGAATGAAATCAGGAAATTTTACCGGATCCTGAAGAAAAAAGACCGGTGTGTTATTGCCGACAAGATCGTAGTTTCCTTCTCCGGTATAAAATTTAAGTGCAAAGCCCCGGGGATCCCTTTCGGCATCGGCCGAGCCTTTTTCACCGCCAACCGTTGAAAAGCGTAAAAAGACGTCGGTCTTTTTACCCACTTTACCCAGGAAATCGGCCTTTGAGTATTTGGTGAGGTCATCGGTAACCTCAAAATATCCGAATGCCCCTGCACCTTTGGCATGGACAACACGCTCAGGGATGCGTTCCCTGTCGAAATGCGCAATTTTCTCAACATAAAAATAATCCTGCAGCAGGAGGGGGCCGCGTTCCCCTGCCGATAATGAGTTTTGATTATTGGCAACAGGGGCACCAAAACCGGTGCTTAGCTTTTTCTTCTTCATCAGGTCTCTTGGTTTTTTAAAAATTTCTATAACTGGCAGGGGTCATGATAAGCAAAATATAATGAAAAATATAGCCTTACCAGCTTATTCTGCCATTACCGCTATCATCGCCGGTCCGCCGGATCTCCTCATCGGGAGGGGGTTCAAGGATGAGCCCCTGCGGTTGTTCAAAAGCGTCGTAACTCCAGTTCAAAGTGGAATCGGAGGTGCTTTTATTGATAAAGCTTCCCACAATGGGCAAAGCCGTCCGTGCGCCCTGTCCCCAATAGGTATTTTCAGGGAAGCGAACCCGGTAATCTTCACCCCCCACCCAGGACCCTATCACCAGATGGGGCATCATGGCAATGAACCAGTTATCAGAGCTATTATTAGTCGTACCCGTTTTGCCGGCGATATCCTGCCTGATATTAAACTGATTTGCAATCCTCACACCGGTTCCCATCCATCCGGGTCCGCCGCGGATGACCCCGCGCATCATATCGATCATGATGTAGGCTGTTTCCGGGCTGACGGCTTCCTGCTGAAGCTCGGAATGATATTCCACCAGTACATTACCCTCTTTATCCTCAATCCGGGTAATGGCCAGCGGCTCGATATGAACGCCCTTATTGGCAAATGTGGAATAGGCACTGGTCATTTCCAAAAGGGTTACCTCGGCCGTTCCCAGGGCTATGGCCGGATTGGTATGCAGGGGTGATTTATTAATACCCAAATTTTTTGCCATTTCGGAAATCCGGACGCCGGCCTCCCTTAAATCCTCCTGGCGGTTGGTGCCATGGGCTCCGGCCAGTTCCGGCAAAAGGCGCACGGTAATATTATTCAAACTCCGGCCCAGGCCCTGGCTCAGGGGGATCATTTCAGGTCCGCTGGGAACCACCGGGTCCCGCGGTGCCCAAACATCGCCGTTATTTGCATAAAAGCTGACCGGGTATTTGGAGAAGCGGTGATAAGGGCGGTATCCGTTGTCGATGGCTACCGAATAGACAAACGGTTTAAAGGTCGAGCCGGTTTGCCGCCTTGACTGGTAGACGTTATCGCGCTGGATCTGGCTGTAATCCGATCCGCCTATCCAGGCCATGATGTTCCCGCTGGTCGGTTCTATGGCCACAAATCCGGCTTCCAGCCTGGTTCTTGCGAGTTTAACGGAATCTATAAAGGCTTCATCCAGGTTCAGGGAATCGAGCACTTCATTTCGTGTCTTATAACCAAAAAAGCCATTTTTATATTCATCGGTTTCTTCTATAAAGGAATCCAGGTAATCAGGGTATTCATCCCAGTATTTGTCCATGTATTCGCCCCCGGCTGAAGTCCATTCGGCCACAAAACGCTCCTGAAGTTCTTTGAGCTGCTCTTCCATGGCCTGCTGGGCGTGAAACTGCATCCTCGAGTCGATGGTGGTATGTATGACCAGTCCGTCGGTGTACAGATCATATCCGTTTTCCTGTGCCCAGTTCTGAGCCTGCTGACGGACATACTCGCCAAAATAGCGGCTTTGGCGGCCGGTTTTAAATGGGGGGTTGTATTCCAGGACAATGGGCTCATTCCGGTAATTTTCATATTCATCCGGGGAAAGCAGGTTACGCTTTACCATCTGGCTCATGACCACATTACGACGAAACGTGGATCGATCTTCCCGGATCCGGGGATTATAGGCGTAAACGGCTTTCAGGGTACCGATCATGGTTGCCGCCTCGGGAACGGTCAGCTGACTGGCCGGTTTATTGAAGTGGGTGAGGGCCGCTGTTTCTATACCAAACGAGCTGTTGCTGAACTCGACGGTATTGAGGTACATCTCAATGATCTCCCTCTTGGTATAATTTTTTTCAATCTGTATGGCCGTAATGATCTCCCTCAGCTTGCGTCGTACCGATACTTCCCGGCCAATATTCCGGTACAGGTTCCGGGCCAGCTGCTGGGAAATGGTAGATCCCCCCTGTGGATTGCCAGACAGCACATGATACGGTATGGCCAGGGTCCGGTACATGTCAATTCCCCAGTGTGAATAGAACCGGTGATCTTCGGTGGCGACCAGGGCATCGATCACATGGGGGGAGATGTTCTCGTAGGTGACGTAGGTTCTGTTTTCCGTAAAGTATTTATCCAGTTCAACGCCATCACGGCTCATAACAAAGGAAGCAATGTCGTTTTTAGGATTTTCAAGTTCCTGAATGGATGGCAAGCCCTGAAATAAATAGACCACATAGGCGCCGCCCAGCAACAGCATGATCAGCAGCAGGATCCCAAAACCGTTAAAGAGATCTCCCCAGCCAATCCGGATATCATCTCCGTTATTTTTCCCGGGTCGCGGAGGAGATGGCGGCGGGGCCGATGAAGACACGGCATAGGTGGCGGTTTTCTTTTTACGGTTTTCCCTCTGTTTGAGCAAGGCCCTGTTCAGGAAGCCACGTGACGATGCGGACGAATCATCCTCGACGGCCGGTTTGCCTTTTTCTGAATCAGAACGGCGTTCTTCCAGAATTTTGCGGCGATACTCCGGATCATTGAAATACCGGTCCATATCATGTTTATTCGTATCGTCGTTCATATATCAATGAGAAAAATGAGTGGAGTTAAGGGTTGTAAAAGTATTGGAATCACCATCCCAGGTAACGAGATAAAAGCTTTTATTGGCATAAATGCCGGCCGTCCTGTCATTAAAAAAATTACCAAGATTCATGTATACCTTGTTACCGAACGCACTGAAAAGTGGTTTATGGTGATGCCCGCAAATTACGGTATCCGCTTTCTCCTTCAGGTGATGGACAGCCCATGAATCCAAACGGGGATTCCCGGGCTTAAAAGCTGCTTTAAGCTGCCGGTTGATCCTGGAATAGAGCCGCATGAGCCCTATGCCCGAGCGCGCGGGCAGAATCTTCTTATACAGGCTGACAAAATACACATTTCTGATCAAACGATGAAAAAAAGGTCTCGGTAAACCGAAAACTTGATCGGACAGACCGTCTCCATGCATCAGGAAAATCCGGTTGTTATCCAGGTCGAACATGCGGTATTCATGTTCGATGTCAAATCCGATATCTTTCAGATAGGAACCCGTCCAGTTGTCATGGTTGCCGGTAATGAACAGGGTGCCCGGTTTTTTTTTATGCAGAGCGGCGAAGCGCTCAAGAACAGAGGGAGCAACCCGGGGGGGGCGGTCCGGGTATTCCATCCAGTAATCAAATAAATCGCCGAGAATGATGATTTCCATTTTCATAGACTCCGCATAATCGATCATGGACAACAGGTCTGTTTCTATTTCCCGGTTTTTTTCAGGGCTGAAGCCGCCCAGATGAACATCGGAAATAAACAGATACCGGGGTTCCGGGGCGATCTTAAAAAGTTCGGTCATGGCTTATCTTTGTTGAATAACCGAAGCATTTCTTCCACCTCATGGTCGCTTACTTCTACATCCGCCTTTTTTAACGGATGACCCGCTGATGATGCCGTATCCTGTTCCCGGGCATGGGTCCGGGAACCGATCTTCAGTATGAAATTATGGGCTGTAAGCGTTTCGGCACCCTGGCGGCGGGCACGGTCAAGTACCTCCCGGTCATTGCTCACAACAATCCATTGGTTAGCCAGGTTCTTATTTTTCAGCCGGTTGATGATGGCTTCATCCGCACTTTTGCCTCCGCCAAAGGCCACCCGGCAATGATGCGGCTTCATTCCAAGATGCAGGGGATATCCATCGAAGACCAGCAGGGCCTTTCTTTTTTGGCTGATACACAATCCATCGATCAGTGAAGTCAGATATTCGATACCATCGAGCCGGTTGCCGGCATAACCTTTAAGCACATCAGGGAGAAGGTGCATCACATTATGAGCATCTATCAACCACTGCTTTTGCATGGCTTTATTTTTTTCGTGTGATTACAAAGTCAATAAAATCCAGCATGCTTTGCCGTTCATCGGTGTCGGGAAATCTCTCCAGGAGGACCCGCGCTTTTTCCGTGTGTGAATTCATGTGGGTACGGGCATAATCAAGGCCGTTCTTTTCCCTGACGATGCGCACAATTTCGCTGATCTCAGACTGTGATTTGTTACGCCTGCCAAACAGCCGGATAAGTTTGCGGCGTTCCATCAGACCACAGCGGTCAAGAGCGGCTATCATGGGCAGGGTGATCTTGCGTTCCTTGATATCATTGCCTTTCGGTTTGCCGACATCATCGGCGCCATAATCAAACAAATCGTCCCGGATCTGGAAGGCTATGCCCAGATGCTCGCCTACTTCAGCTAACAAACGGTGTTTTTCAACATCTTCCGTCGCGCTGATGGCGCCGCACTGGCAGCAGGCAGAAAGCAGACTGGCCGTTTTTTCCGAGATGATCTTAAAATATTTTTCTTCGGTCATGTTCAGCAGGCGGGAAGCTTTAAGCTGGCGGAGCTCACCTTCGCTCATCCGCTTAACCGAATTGGAAAGTACCTTAAGTAAAGCGAATTCATCGTTATCAAGGGCCACGAGCAGTCCTTTGGATAACAGGAAATCACCCAGCAGAACACTGGCTTTGTTTTTCCATATTTTATTGATACTGAAAAAACCCCTGCGCTGATCGGCTTCATCAACGACATCGTCATGGATCAGGGTCGCTGTGTGAAGCAGCTCTATCATGGTGGCGGCCGTAAACGTGCTTTCGCTGATCTTGCCGCATAAGCGGGCGGATAACAGAACCAGAATAGGCCTCATTTCCTTACCCTTCATTTTCAGCAGGTAGTTAAGAATCTGGTTGAGCAGGAACACATCGGTGTTCAGGGCTTTCTTATAGTAAGCCTGAAAATCCTTCAGATCCCCTTTAATAGGAAGACGTATGTCCTTCAGGGATTTGGGTCTTGTCGAGGTGTTGCTTTCCTTTAATACTGTATCGGCACCCGTCATTACAGTGCTTTATAATCTTGGTTAATAATAAAATGGTAATATCTTAATAAAGCTTTTTTATAAAACTTACAAGTTGCACATACTGTTAAGTGTAAGTAAGTTCACGATTCTATGATTAAAAAACCCAGGAAAGATTCTTTGAAAAAGATAAAGAAAATTGGAGTATTTACCAGTGGCGGCGACTCTCCGGGTATGAACGCTGCCGTTCGGGCTGTGGTACGTCTGGCCAGGTATAATAACTTATCTGTTGCCGGTATCCGGTACGGTTATGAAGGCATGATCAAGGGTGATTTTATTGAATTCGATGAAAACTCCGTATCCAATATCATTCAGCGTGGCGGCACCATTCTTAAATCGGCCCGTTCGGAAGAATTCCGGCATGTAAATGGGCGGGAGAAAGCGGCGCGTAACCTGAAGGCCAATTCTATTGATGCTATAGTAGCCATTGGCGGGGACGGTACTTTCCAGGGCGCCACAAAATTCAATCATGAGCACGGAATTCCCGTCATAGGGGTTCCGGGAACGATTGATAATGATCTGTACGGCACCGATGAAACCATTGGTTATGATACGGCCCTGAACACGGCTGTAGAAGCCATCGATAAAATCCGTGACACGGCCGATGCCCATGACCGGCTTTTTCTGGTTGAGGTGATGGGCAGGGATGCCGGTTTTCTGGCCCTTGACACAGGCATGTCAACCGGTGCCGAGCTGATATTGCTGCCGGAGACAAAAAATAGAATAAAAGACATCAAGGCGGACCTCAACGAAATTTTCAGGAAGCAGCGAAGAAGTACGCTTGTCGTGGTGGCAGAAGGAAACGATACGGGCGGGGCCTACGTGCTATCGGAAGAACTGAAAGAGGATTTTGCCAAATATGAAATGCGCGTTGGAATCCTGGGTCATATTCAACGGGGTGGAAACCCCTCGGCCCGTGACCGTGTTCTAGCCAGCAGGCTGGGTGCAAGTGCCGTAAACGCACTGATTGAGGGCCATACCAATCAAATGGTTGGCCTGGTTAACGGCAAGATCAAGCTTACTCCCTTAAATAATACATGGAAACAAAAGAAAAGCATCAAACATGACATTGTTGAACTCGCAAGAATACTAAGTTAATGATAAAAATCGACACGAGCGGCTGTGAAGCCTATTTAACCGCGGATGAACGGGCTTCGGCTACAGCAAAAGCACAGGCGGCCTGTAAAGCCATAGCCGGCAAGACAGGTAAAGGATCTGAATGGCTCGGATGGCGCGATATACTCCGTTCACCGGATGAATCGCTGATCCGGCGCATTGGCAAGACGGGTGATCAGATCAACAGGGATGCCGATATTGTTATCGTGTGCGGCATCGGCGGTTCTTATCTGGGGGCCAAAGCGGTCATTGAGGCCCTAACTCCCTTTTTCAACGAACGCAAACCGGAGATTCACTATGCGGGACATCACATCAGCGGCAAGTATCTTGACAGGCTGGTTCATTATCTGAGCCGGCCTAATCCGGACGGATCGAAAAAAAGCGTATACCTGAATGTGATATCCAAATCAGGGACCACCATGGAGACGGCGCTTGCTTTCCGGACGCTGAGGAATTGGATGCACAAAACCTACGGCGATGAGGCGCGAAAGAGAATAACCGGGACCACCGGCAAAGAGGGGGGAGCCCTGAACAAGATCATCGATGCCTGCGGGTACGAAAAATTTATCATTCCCGGTGATATCGGCGGCCGGTATTCGGTATTGACGCCGGTGGGATTGCTTCCGGCTGCCGCGGCGGGAATCGATATACAGGCTTTATTCAAAGGTGCAGCCGAAGCATACGAAAAATATGAAATCAGTCAGCAGGATATTATTGAATATGCCTCTACCCGGCATGCCCTCTATCAGAAAGGTTATCGCATCGATCTGCTCGCTACCTTTGAACCCGAACTAAGTGCATTCGGAAGCTGGATGCAGCAATTATACGGAGAAAGCGAAGGGAAAAATAATAAAGGCATGTTTCCGGCGGTGGTCAACTACTCAACCGATCTGCACAGCCTGGGTCAGATGGCCCAGGATGGAATACGGAACATGATGGAAACGTTCCTGACGGTCAGTGAAAGCCATAGCCGTCTTTCGGTAGAGGCTGAAGAAAAAAATTATGACGGGCTCAATTATCTGGCGGGCAGGGAGTTTCATGAAATAAACGAAAAAGCCTTACAGGGGACCAGGAAAGCCCATAATGAGGGCGGCGTACCGGTGTGCACCATTGCACTGGAAACATTAACCGAAAAAAGTATTGGCGAGGCTATTTATTTCTTCGAAATGGCCATATCCGCATATGTGTACTGCCTGGGTGAAAACCCGTTTGATCAGCCCGGTGTTGAACAGTACAAAAAGAACATGAGGGAGTTGCTGGAATAGATTTCTTTAGGTAAATTATAAAAATAAATTATTACATATATCTAACCTTAAACTTCTGCTAATATGCGTTGCTACTTTGACCTGGCTCTAATATTATTTTTCCTGGCCGGATGCGGGGATATGAACTCTCCGCAGGAAAACAATGGCTCCTATGAGGTTAGGGAGGCATTCCCTGAATTATCGTTTACGCGGCCTGTTGATATCCAGCATCCGGGAGATAATACGAACAGGCTCTTCGTGGTAGAGCAAAGAGGAGTGATATCGGTTTTTGAGAATGAAAGGTCGGTTTCGGATAAAGCAACGTTTCTGGATATCAGCGAGCAGGTAGAGGATAGTGGCAACGAAGAGGGGCTTCTGGGCCTTGCCTTTCACCCGGATTTTGAAAACAACGGTTATTTCTATGTCAATTATACAGCCTCCGGTCCTGACCGTACCCTGATTTCCCGTTTTCAGGTATCGGATGATCCTGACAGGGCGAATCAGGAGAGCGAACAGGAAGTGCTGACGTTTGAACAGCCTTACAGCAATCACAACGGTGGCCAGGTATCCTTTGGACCCGACGGGTACCTGTATATTGCCGTGGGTGACGGCGGATCGGGCGGTGACCCCCAGGAAAACGGGCAAAACCGCCAAACCCTGCTGGGGACCATCCTTCGCATTGACGTAGACCGTCAGGAAGGGGGAAACAATTACGCTATTCCATCTGATAATCCTTTTGCCGGCAACCAGGAAGGCTACCGGGAGGAGATCTACGCCTGGGGACTGCGCAATCCCTGGCGGTTTAGTTTTGATCCTGTCAATGACCGGCTGTGGACGGGTGACGTTGGCCAGAACGCTTACGAAGAGATCAATGTCGTAGAAAAAGGGGGCAATTATGGATGGAACATCATGGAAGGCAACCATTGCTTCAATCCGCCAAGCGGGTGCGACCGGTCCGGCCTGGAACTACCAGTTTGGGAATATGACCGTTCTGAAGGGGATATTTCCGTCACCGGGGGGTTTGTTTACCGCGGACCGGGAATTCCGGGCCTTACCGGTCAGTATGTGTATGCCGATTACGTTTCGGGCAGGATATGGGGGCTTGAACATTCTGACTTGAATGACCCCGTTAATACCGAACTTTTACAGGCGGAATTTCAAATTTCATCATTTGGGGTAGATCAGGAAAATGAGCTTTATATAGGTGGCTTTGACGGAAATATATACCGGCTGACCCCAGCGGAGGATTAAGATTTTATCTGGTTTACGGAAGACCGGAGTCCCCTGGCGTTATTCATTACAGCTTACGGACAGCACGGGGCGACACGGATCGCGCCGCGGTGCGCGAAGCGGCGGGGTTTGCGGCTGAATAATAAACCTGGCTCACCGTCCCGATGAAATTGATGAATCTTAAATATAAAAAGTAGATATTGACAGATCATCATACCTTATGAATAAATCGGAAAATACATTATGAGTGAAGCAATAACCAGAAAAAGCTTTCTTAAGATGGGAACAACACTGGCTGTTTCAACCCTGGGGTTTCCGGCCGTCATCCTGCCAAAAGCAAAGAATAAGCTCGGGGTGGCCCTGGTCGGCCTGGGACGCTACAGCACCGGAAGGCTGGCTCCCGGGCTGCTGCAAACCGGCCATTGCGAGCTTCGCGGCATTATAACCGGATCGCCTGAAAAAATTCCGGTCTGGCAGGAACGTCACGGCATCCCCGATGCCAATGTGTACAATTATCAGACCATGCATGAAATCGCCAACAACGATGATATCGATGTTGTTTACATCGTGGTGCCGCCCGGGCTGCATGCAAATTATTCGATTATAGGCGCCGAAGCCGGAAAGCATGTCTGGTGTGAAAAACCCATGGCCATGCGCGTTGATGAGTGTCAGGATATTGTAAATGCCGCCGCCTCCAGCAAGGTGCAGCTTACCATCGGCTACCGCATGCAGCATGAGCCCAACACCCGGACCATTATCCGGTATGGGAGGGAAAATACCTATGGCAGGGTAAATGAAGTGGTTTCCGGAGCCGGTTTCAACGGAAGTTTTCCGGAAGGGGACTGGAGGACCGAAGCCGAGCTGGGGGGAGGGGCCTTATACGATATGGGCGTCTACTGCATTAATGCCGCCCGGTATGCAACGGGAGAGAATCCCATTGCCGTCAGCGGGGTTCAAACTACGGAAAGGACGGCTATG
Organism: Balneolales bacterium; assembly: GCA_040905685.1. GTDB lineage: Bacteria > Bacteroidota > Rhodothermia > Balneolales > Natronogracilivirgulaceae > JBBDMU01. The sequence goes on from JBBDRB010000105.1 coordinate 199,961, forward strand.
TACAAAGATGTCGACGAAACCACTGTTTTCGAAATGGAGTTTCCCGGAGGGGCTCATGCCCGGTGTGAGACGAGTTTTGGCAAATCGGTAAATTATCTGGACATAAACTGTACGGATGGCTGGTACCGCCTGAGGCCATTCCAGTCCTACAGCGGGGTTCAGGGAGAGACCAGCGACGGCATGAGCCTTGCTGCCGATCCGGATCATCAGCAGGCCCGGCAAATGGATAACGATGCCCGGGCTATTAAAGAACATAAAGCCCCCCTTGTGCCAGGGGAAGAGGGACTCGAAGATATCAGGATCCTGAATGCCATAATGGAATCTTCCCGTAAAGGGGGAGGCCGGGTTCAGCTTTAGTCCTGTGGCAGGAACCTATAGTATTTCCAGCAGCTCGACGACAAAGATCAGGGTTGCTCCCGGGTACATTCCCGGAGGGGGACTATCTCCGTAAGCCAGTTCAGCCGGCAGAACGATTTCATAAACGGCCCCTTCCCTCATCAGCAGGGCTCCCTCGCTGAATCCGGAGATAACACCCTGCCCGACGGTAAAGTCAAGGGGCTCTTCCCGGTGATGGGAGCTGTCGAAAACATTATCGTCGATGAAGGTCCCTGTATAATGCACCCGAACCTGGGAACCGGAAACCGGACGTTCACCGTCACCTTCTTCCAGCACCCGGTATTGAAGTCCGCTTTCGGTCACCGTCACGCCTTCGCGTGTCGCGTTATCTTCAAGATAGGCTATATCACTGCTGTTGTCGTATTCAGCTTCATCGTCCGTGTTAAAACAGGCCGTGAGCAAAAAAATACAGGGGAGAAGGTAAAGAACCGGTGTCTTCATAGAAATCCGTAAATAAGATGAAAAAAGTCATAGGCTAACGTGGCGATCCGGTTAGTCGTATTAAAAACTTTTAAGCTTGTTTTATGGGCCATCCTATTTTTGCAGGTTTTGTTTTGCTGCTTCGTCTGTTTTTTTGGTCATAAAAGAGGAGGATACCTCAGATTCGCTTTCGTATCCTTTTTTCGTCTCCCCGCCGTCCATGCCCGGCAGAACAAAATTGACCAGATCGAAAAAAGTAATGGTTAGTCCGGGTGCTATTCCATGTACGGCTATGGCTAGTTTTGCCGGTATGGTAAGCGTAAGGGTCCGGCTGCCCCTCCTCAGCGCTTCGATAATCTTGCGGGCCGCACGGTCGGCATCCAGGGAAAGTACAGGGAGGGAATCCAGTACTTTAAACCAGGCGTATTCTTTTTCAGGACGGCCTTTTACATCAATATGACGAGGACTCCCCGTTCGCATCAGTCCGGGATAAACGGTGGTCACTTTGATGTTGTATTTTTTCAGTTCGGCGGCAAGGCCTTCCGAGTAACCCGACATGGCGTATTTGCTGGTATTATAGGGCAGAAGGTGAGGAAAACTGACTTTGCCGCCAATGGAGATTATGTTTACGATCCTTCCCGCATGATTTTTCATCATATCCGGCAGTACTTCATTTATGGCATGGAAGGGCCCCCAGAAGTGAACTTTCATGGCCGATTCGTAGTCCTCTTCCTTCATGGATTCCATCGGGCCGGTCTGGATGATCCCGGCATTATTGATCAGTATATCAACCCGGCCCCAGCGTTCCCTGATCTTGCGGATCATGTCTTTGACCTGGCGTTTGTCTGTTATATCACACAAGATAGCCAGATGTTCGCCGTATCCGGTTGACAGTTCTCCGGAAGCCTGCTGCAGGGTCTCTTCGGATTGACTGCAGATAACCACTTTTCCGCCTTCTTCGCAGAGCTTACGGGCTAAGATGAGTCCGAGTCCGCGCGAGCCACCGGTAATGAGTATGACTTTATCCCGGAATTCTATTCTGTTTACGGCATCGGAGGCAACTTTTACCGCCAGGACGGCACCGGTTGTCCATGCCAGCTTTCTTGCCATTCGTCTGGCCAGGCTGGATTTCTTTTTCATGGTGACAGGTATTTTAACACTCTTGGTTTAAAACATTCTAAATTATAGAACACGTTTTTGACCCTTAATGTTTCATACGGTCTCCCTGGTTTGTTAATTCTAATTTGCCGCTGAGGCGCCGCCGTCAGCGGTCAGGATCGAGCCGGTCATCCATGAAGAATCATTGCTGGCAAGGAAGAGGGCCTTTTTAGCTATGTCTTCCGGGGACCCGGTCCTGCCCAGGGGCAGTGATCCGGGTACGGTATCCAAAATAGTTTCGGGATCAGGAAAGGCTGCTGCAGAAGACCGGTAAAGTTCTGTATCTACCGGACCAGGCTGGATGAGGTTAATGCAAATTTTTGGCGCATAATCCACAGCTACCTGCCTGATCAGGGAATGCACGGCTCCTTTGCTTGCGCAATAAGCCGCATGGTTCGGAAAGCCTTTATGGGCGGCCAGGGATCCCGTGACGACAATTTTCCCTCCCTTATCCTGCATGAACGGAATACCGGCACGAAGCAAATAAAACAGGGCGTTCAGATTCGTATCGAGTGTCCGGTGCCAGGTATCAAGCGGAACCTCGGTAACGGATCCCAGCCCTAAAGCCCCGGCATTGGATACGATGATATCGAGTTGACCGTACTCGCTGACAGCAGCCTCTGCTAACCGTACGTTTTCAGCCAGGGTGCCGATATCCCCCTGTACAAATTTTGCCTTGCCGCCTTTCTCCCTTACCGAGGCCGCTACCTTTTCGCCGGTGACGGGATTCCGCCCGTTTATAATGACAGACGCCCCTTCTGCAGCGAAAAGTTCTGCAATGGATCGTCCGATTCCCTGTGTAGCGCCCGTGACGATGGCGACTTTGTTATCCAGTTTTCCTGACATCAGTCTATCCTTTTTGATGGTAGTTTCATTTTGGGTGGCCATTGGTTAATTTAATTTTATGCGGGTAAACAAGCAATAAGATAAACAAATGAAAACCATACTATTGCAGGGAACCTTTTTAACTTTGCTGGCCATGAACTCTTTCGCTCAAAATGATCCTCAGGATATTCAGGTTAAACTTAATCACATTGCTATTTCCGTTACCGATTTACAGGAGAGCGAGCAGTTTTACCGGGATATCATCGGGCTCGAACAAATCCCGGAACCGTTCAATGTCGGGCGACACGCCTGGTTTAATATAGGCCAGGGTTCCCTTCATGTTATCAAGGCTTCAGAGGAAAGGGTTGAACACAACAAAAGCAACCATCTTTGCTTCAGCGTGGGTGATCTGGACGGATTTATGAAAAAACTCTCGTCCCATGGAGTAGAATATGCCGATTTTGCAGGGAATACAGGAGAGATTAACCTTCGCCCGGATGGGGTCAGACAGATTTATTTTACGGATCCCGACGGACATTGGATCGAAGTGAATGACGAGTTCTGACTTCACCTGTTTTTCCCTCAGGAAATGATTACCGGTTGTACCGTTTATTTTACAGTTTTTGATACTATATTGGCACAAGAAAATTCATAAATTATTCGCATTATCCAGCAATTTTTTTTAATACCCCATTAATTAACGAATATTCCTTCATTATGTCTGATTTCACGTCCCTGGCCAGATCCCTGGCCGGTTTGCTTTGCATTGCCATCCTGTTTATGGGTTGTGAACCGGATAAACCGAAGGTCCTGGTTTTTAGCAAGACAGCCGGATTTTATCATACCTCCATTCCCGACGGCATTGCGGCCGTTGAAAAACTGGGTGAGGAAAATGAATTTGATGTTTATGCGACCGATGATGCTGAAATGTTCACAGAAGAGAATCTTAGCAATTATGCGGCGGTAGTTTTTCTGAGTACGACGGGCGATGTTTTAAATGCGCAGCAGGAAGCCGATTTTGAACGCTTCATCCAGGCCGGGGGTGGTTTTGCCGGAATTCATGCTGCGGCCGACACGGAATACCACTGGGGTTGGTACGGGCGGCTTGTCGGAGGGTATTTTTCCAGCCATCCGGGCATGAACGATCCTCATCCGAATGTTCAGGAAGCGACCCTGGAGGTGACCGGAACGGATCATCCGGCTAACGAATTTTTGCCCCGAACCTGGGTCAGAACGGATGAATGGTACAGTTTCAGGAACATGAACGAGGATGTACAGGTTCTGCTCACCCTCGATGAGGATAGTTATCAGGGTGGAGAGAACATGGGATATCATCCGGTTTCCTGGTACCATGAATATGATGGGGGACGAGCTTTTTATACGGGGGGAGGCCATACAAGGGAGTCCTTCAGTGAGGAATCATTTCTGAACCACGTGCTGGCCGGCATCCGGTATGCCATAGGCGATCAAAAACTGAACTACGCGCGGACCCGTACGCACCGGGTTCCGGATGAAAACCGGTTTTCCAAAACCTCCCTCGTGGAAGGCGGGAGCCTGACGGAACCAACGGAAATGACCATCCTGCCCAATAAGGACATCCTGATTGCCCAGAGGCGGGGTGAGATCATGTACTATAAAGACGAAGATGCCACCATTAGGCAGGCCGGCTTTCTTGATGCCTACTGGCAGACAGAGGTTCCCAATGTTAATGCGGAAGAAGGGGTGATTGGCATTCAGGCGGATCCGGATTTTGCAGATAACCGTTTTGTCTACATTGCTTATGCGCCGGCCGATACCTCGGTCAACCGCCTGTCCCGCTTTGTTTTTGAAGGCGAACAGCTGCAAATGGATTCCGAGACGGTTATCCTGGAATTTTATTCCCAGCGTGATATCTGCTGCCATACCGGCGGTTCCCTGGCTTTTGACCAGGACGGTCTGCTGTATATGTCAACCGGTGACAATTCAACTCCATTTAACCAGGTTGAAGGTCAATACGTGCTTGACGGTTATGCACCGCTGGATGACCGGCCGGGTTTTGAACAATACGATGCCCGCCGTACTTCGGGTAATTCCAATGACCTGAGGGGGGGCATCATCCGCATCAGGGTCAACGAGGACGGAAGCTATGATATCCCGGAAGGCAACCTTTATCCGGAAGGAATGGAGAACACCCGTCCGGAACTATACGTGCAGGGAACACGCAATCCCTACCGGATTTCCGTAGATCCGGTAAACGGTTACCTTTACTGGGGCGATGTAGGACCGGATGCCAGAGCCGACAGCGTCGGCATCCGCGGTTCCCTGGGTTATGATGAGTTAAACCAGGCTCGGGAAGCCGGTCACTTCGGATGGCCCTTTTTCGTCGGCAATAACTTTCCTTATAACGAATATGATTATCGTACGGGAACAACAGGGATTGTTTTTGACCCGGAGAAGCCGTTAAACCGGTCTCCCAATAATACCGGACTCACAGAGCTTCCGCCGGTTAAGCCTAACTTCATCTGGTATCCCTATACCGCTTCCGATGAATTTCCGGAAGTGGGCACAGGAGGAAGGAATGCCATGGCGGGTCCGGCCTATTACACCGGCCACTTTCCTGAAGAGACCCGGCTTCCCGATTATTACGACGGGAAACTCTTTATTTATGACTGGATCCGTGACTGGATCAAAGTTGTGTCCATGCAGCCAAACGGGGATTTCGACAAGATGGAACCGTTCATGGATGGCACAACCTTCAATTCGGCTATCGATATGGAAGTCGGGCCCGACGGAAGGATCTATGTGCTGGAATACGGGAACGGCTGGTTTGCAAAAAATAATGACTCCGGACTCTCCCGCATAGATTATAATTCCGGAAACCGTGCTCCGGTTGTGCATTCCGTACAGACAGACCGGTCAACCGGAATATTGCCGTTAAACATCGTTTTTTCCGCCGATGCAGATGATCCCGAAGATGACCCGCTGACGTATATATGGGATGTAGGCGGTCAGGAAAAAATAGAAACCAGCGATGCCATGCTGGATCATACGTTCAGCCAGACCGGTGATCATGAGGTAACCGTAGAGGTTCGCGATCCCGGAGGGCTTTCTGTGACCAGCGAACCGGTATCCGTGTATGCAGGCAATACCGCTCCGGTTGTTTATATCGATATTCAGGGGAACCGGAGTTTTTATTTCCCGGACCAACCGGTTGAATACAGCGTGAGCATTGAAAATGAGGGACCCGACGGTAGTTCAACGGCCATCAACCCATCCAACCTCTTTGTTTCTGCCGATTATATGGAAGCATCCGAGGCAGAAGAGAGTGAAGAAGCATCAGAAGGCCACCTGGTGATGACCAGTGCCATGAGCGGGCGAAACCTGGCATCAACGCTGGACTGCCGGGCCTGCCACCATGAGATACAGAGCTCAATTGGTCCCTCGTATGCCGATATCGCCGAACGGTATCAGGATTCAACGGATGTTGAAGCCTATCTTACCGATAAGATCATTCAGGGCGGCGCCGGGGCCTGGGGATCGGCGAATATGCCGGCACATGCCGATATGCCGGAGGGTGATGCCCAAAATATAGTGGCCTGGATCCGGTCTTTGACCGGTGACGGGGAAACCGAAGAATCTCTGTCACAATCCGGCACCCTGGATCCGTCGCTGGGAAACGAACTAATCGACAACGGCGTCCTGGTCATCACGGCGAGCTATACAGACGAAGGCGGACGTAATGTAAAGCCCCTGACCGGTTATAAGGCGATATCGCTGATTAACAATAAAGTTAATGCATCCGAAGCCCGGAATCTTAACAATTATAATGAATGGGAATTTAACGGGAATACGCTGCTGATGGGGTCCGCCGGACCCGGATCCTTCAGTCTGAACCAAATGGATCTTTCCGGGATATCGGCCCTGGAAATAGAGGCCGTTTCCCGGGAAGCCCTTAAGCACGGTTATACATATGAACTTCGGCTGGACAGTGTAAACGGTGCGTTGATAGGAGAAGGAGTTTTTGAACCCGGTGCCGGGAATGACGACGAAGAATTTTACTCACACTCCCTGCGCATCCCGGTGCAATCCGCAAACGACGGCGAGTTACATAATGTGTATGTGGTAAGCCGCCCGGTTAATGAGGAGGAATCTTCCAGCCTGATTATATCGTCCGTCACCTTTCTGAGGTAAATAGGATCTAATCTGGTATAAACTTCACCTTGAGCGCTTCCAATGTTTTATCGTTGAAAATAAATAAGATCAGCAAGGGCTGGATCATGAACATCAAACGGGGCGTCTGTTCAGGAGAGGCAAGTAAAAAAAGGATGTAATATCCCAGATACAGCATCAGTGTTACCTGTACGGATCTTTGTGAACCACTCCGGTAAATGCGGTAGGCCACAAAGGGTATCGTCAGGCCAAAGGCCGGGAGTAACTGAATAAAAAAATACCGGTCGAATTGTTGAAAATTTGATCCTATGGTGGAAATCCAGCCATCAGGGCTGAACAGGAAATGACGGCTTAAATCTGGAGAAAAGTTCATCAGCACTGCGAAATATATCAGGCCGGAAACAATAAAAGGCAAAACGGCCTGCCACCAGTTATCCTGGCGGATATAGTTTAAGGCTGGAACCACGAGGACGGCTAATAACGTGATCTCTGAAACCCAAACGGCGATGGCGACGATAACATAAAGAAAGAAAAGGTTTCGGTAAAAGAGGGCCAGCAAAATGAGGCTAAAAAACAAAAAAACCCCTGTGTCGGGCAGGGGATAGAAAGCGGCACTTAAGAAAAAGGGCATGAAAACGATGATCACAGCCGGAAGAATGAGTTCAAGCACGTTAATACCCTGTTCGTATATGCCCATGCGAAGCATGACCCCGGCCCCGAACAGGAAGAATGCAAAATTGAAGGTACCGAAAACCAGCGCTACAGAATCAAACTCGTAGATGCCGAACAGATGGGAAAATGCACCTACCAGAGCCGGCATCGCAATACGGTAAGAAAGAGGATCATCTTCAAAGAAGGAAAAATCTCTGGCCATATCCATATAGATCAGGGCATCGGAATACGGTCCCCCGTTCTCCAGGCTGCCCTGCACCAACCAGATAAAATGGGTGATCATAACAATAGAACAAACAGAGCCAATCACGGGAAAGGCTATATATAAAATCATGGAAAAACGGTCAAGACGCATAGGGTAAGCCAGATATAAGAGAAAGGATGACGGCTGAATAAATATTAGTGACGGATTGGAAGGTTATTATAATATTAATCTAAATGTTTCGTAATTTATAAGGCTTTATTGATTAAGACTAATTCCCTTTATACAGAAATTCATTACATGATTCAAAATATCAGAAATATAGCAATTGTTGCACATGTTGACCATGGTAAAACAACCCTGGTGGATCAACTTCTTCGTCAAAGCGGTACCTTCCGTGAAAATCAGGCTGTCAATGAGCGCGTTATGGACAGTGGAGACCTTGAGCGCGAACGCGGCATTACCATTATGGCAAAGAATACGGCGGTCATGTGGAAAGACACCAAAATAAATATAGTGGATACGCCCGGACACGCCGATTTCGGCGGTGAGGTAGAACGCATACTGAAAATGGTCAACGGGGTGATCTTACTCGTTGATGCGGCAGAAGGGCCTCTGCCCCAAACGCGTTTTGTATTGCGTAAATCCCTTAGCCTGGGCTACCGGCCTATTGTCGTAATCAATAAAATCGACCGTCAGGATGCACGTCCGGATGCTGTGCTCGATATGGTTTTTGATCTGTTTGTCGATTTGGAAGCTTCCGATGAACAACTGGATTTCCCGGTCATTTACGCTGTCGGTATAAACGGAACATCAAAAAGAAATATGGAGGATGAGGATACCGATCTTTCCCCCATATTTGAAACAATTTTAAATCATATCCCCGAACCCCAGGCCGACCGGGAGCCCCCGTTCAAGATGCTGGTAAGCAATGTGGAGTGGGACGACTATGTAGGACGGATCGCGGTCGGTCTCGTAGAACAGGGTGTAGTCAAAAGAGGACAGGATATTACCCTGGTCAGCCAGACGGGTGAGGTAAAATCCAAAGCCAGGGCTACCAAACTGTTTACCTTCTCAGGGCTTGACCGTACACCGGTTGAGGAAGCATTCGCCGGTGATATCATTGCACTGGCCGGCTATGAAGAAGTCAATATCGGCGATACGCTCGCCGATCAGGCCGATCTGAAGCCTGTACCGTACTACATCATTGACCAGCCTACATTGTCCATGTTTTTCAGGGTTAATGATTCACCTCTTGCCGGCAGGGAAGGCAAATACGTCACATCAAACATGATCAAAGACAGGTTAAACAAGGAACTTCGGACCAATGTGGCCATGACCGTTGAAGCCACCGAAAGTCCGGATGTCTTTAAGGTTTCCGGCCGTGGTGAACTGCAGCTGGCCATTTTGATCGAAACCATGCGCCGGGAGGGCTATGAGTTTTCAGCTTCCCGTCCCGAGGTGATCATACGTGATATCGACGGGGTAAAGTCAGAGCCTGTTGAAGAGGTCATCGTGGATGTTCCTGTTGATTTCAGCAACAAGGTCATTGATAATATCCTGAACAGGAAAGGGGTTATGAGTTCCATGACACAGGAAGGTGATAACAGCAGGATCTCCTTTATGGTACCCTCGCGTGGATTATTGGGATTCAGGAATGAATTGATGACCGAGACCCGGGGTACGGCACTGATCCACCAGCAATTTAATGCCTATGAGCCTTATAAAGGCGTAATACAAGGCCGGACCAGTGGAGCTTTGATTGCTCTGGAAGATGGTATGGTGACCTCCTATGCACTCGAGGGAATCCAGGACCGGGGAGAATACTTTGCCAAACCGGGTGACCATGTATACAAAGGTCAGCTTGTCGGCATTAATAACAGAAGCGAAGATATGGTGGTGAATGCGGTTAAGAAGAAAAACCTGACCAACCACCGCGCTACACAAACCTCGGATTCGGTCAAAATATCAGCAGCCAAAAGTATGACCCTGGAACAATGCATTGAATTTCTTGGGGAGGATGAGCTGTTAGAGGTGACCCCGCAAAGCCTTCGGATCAGGAAAAAGTTCCTTGATCACAACGAGCGAAAGCGATATAAAAAAGATGCGGTAACCGTTTAGCCACCGACGGGGGCAATCAGCATAAAAAAGCCTGCATGCTAAGAGTAAATGCTGAATTGGCGGCGGTAAAGATGCAGGTTCAGGCAAATGGCGATCATGAACGTAAAAGCCATAAATGAAGAGCCCCCATAGCTAAGCAGCGGCAGGGGCAGGCCTATAACCGGCATCAGTCCGGTCGCGCTTCCTATATTAATAAAGATCTGGATGAAAAAGATGGCGGCAACGCCGACCAGCACAAGCTGTGCGAACGGATTTTTATGATCGGCCGCGTTGGAAAGCAGTCTGATCAGCAGGAAAACAAACAGCAGCAGAACGGTGCCGGCCCCTAAAAAGCCGAATTCCTCGCCAATCACACAGAAAATAAAGTCGGTCCATTGCTCGGGAAGAAAGCGCAGCTGGGTTTGTGTTCCCTGCATTAACCCCTTACCGAACATGCCGCCGGAGCCTATGGCTGTCTTAGCCTGAATTACATTCCAGCCGGCCCCCTGGGGATCCACAGCCGGATTTATAAAAGCTTCAATTCTGGCTTGCTGATGAGGCTGAAGGACCTGATACAAAGCCACCTGAATCCCAATGACAATAAACATGCCGGTAACAAAAGAGGCTAAGGGCAATCCGGGCCTTCTGTGGACAAAAAACAGGATGATGCTCAACAGGACAGCCGTGATTATACCCCATTTCCAGTTTAGGATGGCAAAGTAGCCTATAATGGCAGGACTGACCATGAAAAGGGAAATGCCGTGAGGCAGACCCGACCAGAAAAGCATGACGGGGATCAGCGCCACGATGACCAGGGCCGTGCCCGTATCATTTTGCAGCATAATAATCCCTGCTGGCAGAAGCATGAGCAATATCACGGTCAGGGCGGGACGAAACCGTTCGGCGGATATATCGCGGCGGCTGGTCAGGTAGTTGGCGATCACAAGGACGGTGGCCAGTTTCAGCATTTCACTGATTTGGATACGCAGGCCCCCGATTACAAACCAGGCCCGGGAACCGTTGACCTCTTCCCCAATAAAGATGGTCAGCACGGCAATGACCAGGCAAAATCCATAAAAAAGGTAGGAGACCTGCTGGAAGGTAGCGGGCGATGTAAACTGGACGGCTACAAGCAATAAAAAGGACAGAAAAACCCAGGTTAACTGATTGGTAAAATTTTTCTGGATGTAGTCCGGTAAAAACTGAGCTACCGGACCCTGGGTTGCGCTGTATATGGCCACCAGGCCGAAAGCCGTAAGCAGCATCCAGCTAATCAGAAGGGGCCAGTCAAATTGTTTATACCAAACCATTACGGACTCTCCTGCGCTTGCGGATCAGCTTCCCGGGCCGGTTCGTCATCAACCGGTTCCCTGGTTTCATCTTCCGGCAGTTCTTCGGTTGCTTCCTCCGTTTCATCCTCTGTTGCCTCTTCCACCCCTGCTTCCATTTCCTCTTCGATAACTTCTTCAATATCGGCTTCGGTTTCATCACTGCTGCGGGGCTGGAAATTAAGCACATACTCCAAAATCCAGTTGCGCTTGATCTCCCCGTCAAAATACTGTTCCATAAGCAGGGAACCAACCGGAGCGGCCGAGATGGATCCATAGCCCGCATTTTCAATCAGCACGGCAACGACTATCTCCGGGTTGTCGAAAGGAGCGTAGGATACGAACCACCCGTGGTCTTCACCGTGAGGGTTTTGTGCGGTCCCTGTTTTACCTGCAACTTCGACATCGGATAGATTCGCATACCAACGCCCTGAGCCTTCGGTTATGACTTTTCGCATGCCGGACTGAACGATATCGAGCCCCCGTTTATTTACCCAGGGAATCTTATTGATCTCCGGCTGGTTCAGGAAACCTGATCCGTCAGGATGACTTAAGCTTCGCACTATAAAAGGGCGGACCCTGTTGCCCCCGTTTGCTATGGAAGAGGTCATGACAGCCAGCTGCAGGGGAGAGGCAGAAAAACTTCCCTGACCAATGCCCACACTGATAAGATCTCCTATCCCCCAGAGGCGGCTACCAAATATCCGGTCATAATAGCTACTGTCGGGCACGATGCCCTGATTCTCGTTGGGAAGATCGATCTGGTTCTTTCGTCCGAGCCCGAAATCCATGACCATCCTACTCCAGACATCCAGACCGTGTTTGGCCATCATCAAATCCATAATCCGGTAAAAATAGGTGTTACAGGAGTTCTGTATGGCCTGTTCCAGGTTTTGGCTGCCGTGATCGTCTGTACACAAATAAAACCGGCCCCGCTGATAGCCACCGTTGCAAACTATTTCATCTTCCGGCGTTATAATGCCCATATTCATGGCGATCAGGCCCATCATGGGCTTTACGGTAGATCCGGGGGGCTGACGGGTTGATATGGCGCGGTTGAACAGGGGATTGGTGGTATCCGCATTGATCTCCATCCAGTAATCCCGGTCGAGGCGGCCGGATAACCTGCTGATATCAAACTGGGGTGAGCTGACTATGCTTAATATGGCCCCGTCGCGGGGATCCATGGCAACGAGCCCGCCTACTTTACCCACCATTAGTTTTTCCGCCAGGCTCTGAAGGTCAATATCCAGGGTGGTATGGATGTCCGTCCCTTTTACCGGATCCTGGTCCAGCTCCTGGTTCTCATAAGACCCCAGGCGCTGCCCGTAAGCATTTATCCGAAGGTATTGTGCGCCCAGATCACCCCGTAAATCCTGCTCGTATATTTGTTCCAGACCCGTTCGCCCTGCTTTGTCGCCGAGGAGATAACGATTGGAATTCCGGTATTCTTCATCCGTTACCTCGCGCAAATAACCCAAAAGATGGGCAGCATGAATTTCGTTCGGGTAATTGCGCTTGGATTCAATTTGATGATTTATGCCCGGCAATCTCCAGATATTCTCCTGTATGCTGGAAAATGTTTTAAAATCAATTTCGGTAAACAGACGGGAGGAACGCTGCCAGGAGTACTCCTGGGCCACCAGTATGCGCTCGAGAACTTCCTCTTCCGTTTTTTCAAGCAATTCAGCGAGCAAAGGGATGTTGTCATGCCGGAAGTTCGCCGGGGTAACCGTGATGGAGTAGATCGGCTGGTTGTCTACCAGAAGGCGCCCGTTCCGGTCTCGTATTAAGCCCCGTGCCGGATGCACATGCTCCTCGATAAGGCTGTTCTTGCGGCTCAGCGGACCATAGGTTTCATGGTCTATTATCTGCAACTGTGCGAGCCGCGCGAAAAAAATCAAAAATAAAGCAAAAACGATGCCCTGAAGAACACGGATGGACACCTGATTTTGCCTTTTTTTGGATGAATGCTGCATAAGGGGGATCGGTTATTAAACGCTAGTTTGATTTAAAAAGATAAATAAAACTTCCTATTATGGAGGTAAACAAAGTATTGCCAAGCAGAACATTCCAAAAGATGAGGTCAACCCGGCTTTGAGCAAAATTAGTGACACCCAGAAAGATCAGGTTATGGAAAAATGCTACAAGCAATATTAACATAAAAACCTGGGATAAAAGCAGTTTGGATTCCGTTTCCTTCGGAATAAAATTATAAGCCAGGAAAACGATAGCCACCTTTGTTAACAGGTTCAGGCCCCACAGGTCAAGTAAAACATCGATAAACAAGCCCATGCCGGCGGCATGGTAAAGGGCCGTCGTGCGATCGTTTCTGGCAATGATCCAGATGAGGTACAGCAATACAAAATCCGGTTCAGCTCCGAAAAACCGGAGGTGTCTGAATATAAGCATTTGAAGCAGAACCGCCCCCAGTGCCCACAGGGAATATTTCAGGGTAGCCGTCGTCATAAATCCATCTCCGTGAAATCAATTATCAGGCTGTCGACCTCGGGTTCAATGGTATGCATCATTACGGCAACTTCAGCGATCTCATACAGGGAAACGAATGGTTTCAGATAGATCCTCTGGGTTTGCAGCCCCGGGTCGGGTTCTGTATGCGTAACCTGCCCGATCGGAATATTAACGGGAAAACGCTGGCTGTAGCCGGAGGTCTCGACGATGGAACCGATCTCAACGGGTATGGTTTGAGGTACGAAGTTCATAACCAGCTCATCCAGTTTTTGGGTTTCCCAGGAAACGATTCCCGACACCCGTGACTGCTGAATACGGGCACTTACCCTGAAAAGTGGATTTAAAAAGGGCATAACCTGAGCATAATTTGCAGAAACCCCGACTACCCGGCCTACCAGGCCCTCCGGGCTCACGATGGGCATGCCAATTTCGACAGAATCTTTTGCGCCGGAATTAATGGTGAGGAAGTTGTTAATGCCGGTAAGGTTTTTCCCGACTATTTTTACCGGATAGATTCTTCCAGGGCTTTCTTCCTGAAAATCCAATAGCTTCTTCAACTCAATATTCTGTTCACGGGCCGAACGCAGCCGGCTCAGTTCATCCAGCAATATGATATTCTGTTCCTGCAGCTGCCTGTTGGTCTGAAGTGCGGTCCGGTAAACCCTGATGTTGGCCAGCGGCTCTTCGAGATAACTGTAAGCCGCTATGGATATTTTTCGGATATTTTGCAATCCCCCGTCATGCCTGGAGACCAGCAGGATGAGCGCAATGAAAATAAAAACGCTGGTAAGGATATGATCCTTAATTCCAGCAGTCTGAGAAAATGAAAAGCGCATTCACCATACCTGTATTATGTGAGTACACTACTGTAATAATCAAGGTGCTCAAGTACCTCGCCGGTTCCGCGTACGACGGCTGTCAGCGGATCCTCGGCGATGTGAACCGGCAGGTCTGTAGTTTGAGTGATCAATTTGTCAAGGTTTCGCAGCATGGCTCCGCCACCGGTAAGAAAAATACCCCGGTCCAGGATATCAGCCGAAAGCTCCGGAGGGGTTTGCTCCAGAGCCCGGGTTACGGCCTCTACAATCGTATTCACCGATTCGGAGGTGGCTTCGCGAAGCTCAGACGATGAGATCGTCCGGGTCCGCGGTACCCCGTTGACCAGGTCACGCCCTTTCGTTGTTATTTTAAGCTCTTCGTCAAGCGGTGTAGCCGACCCGATCATGCATTTTACCTGTTCGGCAGTGCGTTCCCCTATCAGCAGGTTGTGGTTGCGGCGGAAGAAGCTGATGATATCCTCATTGAATTTATCGCCGCCCAGCCTCACGCTTTGTGCATAGACGATACCCGAAAGGGCGATTACCGCAATTTCCGTTGTCCCACCTCCGATATCGACAATCATATTACCCACCGGTTCGTGGACATCAAGGCCAATTCCTATGGCCGCAGCCATCGGTTCTTCCACCAGGTGAACTTCTTTTGCTCCTGCGTGTTCGGCGCTATCGCTTACAGCCCGTTTTTCAACTTCGGTGATACCGCTCGGTACGCAAACAACCATTTTCCGTGTGCTTGAGAACCACTTAACTTTTACCTGTTTGATCATGCCGCGAATCATCTGTTCTGCAACCTCAAAATCGGCAATTACGCCGTCACGCAATGGGCGGACCGTCCGGATATTTTTATGTGTTTTCTCATGCATAAGGCGGGCTTCATGACCAATGGCCACCACCTGGTTGTTCTGGTTAAGGGCAACAATTGATGGTTCATTAAGAACGATTCCCTGGCCTTTTGAATAGATAAGGGTATTGGCAGTGCCTAAATCTATGGCAATATCGGTGTATAGCCAATCAAAAATACCTGATGGCGTACTTTGATGACCGTTATTGTAGATGGTTTCGGTTTGGGGCATTTTGATGTTTGTTGAAAAATTCTGATTACATGGGAGGTAAAAGCCTTTAAATTTACAATAATATTAACCGATTTGCGAATCTCAGAGTCACAATTCTAAGAAAAAATTAATAATTGTAGGTTATTGTTTGTATGGCAGATGGCTAAGTTTACCCGTTAAACTCTTGCTTAATGTTTGAAATGGCGCATGCCGGTAAAAATCATGGCCATATTGTATTTATCAGCCATGTCTACGACCTCCTGGTCTCGAACACTGCCACCGGGCTGTATGATGGCACTGGCCCCGGCTTTGGCTGCGGCTTCAATACCGTCGGAGAAGGGAAAAAATGCATCGGAAGCCAAAACCGAATGCTTCAGGGAATGGCCAAACTTGCCGGCCTTTGTTATGGCTATTTCGGATGAATCCACCCGGCTCGTCTGACCTGAACCTATGCCAAGCGTTTTGCCGTTTTTGGCAAATACAATGCCGTTGGATTTCACATTCTTTACTATTTTCCAGGCAAAGAGAAGGTCTTTCATTTCTTCGGCTGTGGGGGTTCGTTTCGAAACGGCCTTAAAGCCGGATGGGTCCGCGGCAAGCTGGTCTGCTTCCTGAGCCAGGGCTCCGCAAAAAATGCTTCTGAACGAAAACGCCGGTACGTCTCCGCCGGCATTCTTCAACCGCACAAGCCTTCGGTTGGCTTTTTGCGTAAGAAGCTCAAGAGCCTCATCATCGAAACCGGGGGCTATGATGATCTCGGTAAAAATTTTATCAATAGCCTGTGCCGTTATAAGGTCCAGCGTTCTATTGGCAATGACAATCCCGCCGAAAGGGGAGACCGTATCGGTTGAGAACGCCTTTTCATAAGCTTTGGTGAGTGTATCACCGGATGCTGCACCGCAGGGAATGGTGTGCTTGATGATCGCGCAGGAAGGCTCATCGCCAAAGTCGCGCATCAGCTGTATGGCCGCATCAAGATCGAGGTAATTGTTGTAGCTCAGTTCCTTGCCATGGAAGCAGTCAATATAATGACCGACCTCACCATACACCCCGGCTTTCTGATGAGGATTTTCTCCGTAACGGAGTCCGTGTGCTTCGGGCAGGGAGATATTAATCTGGCGGGGGGGGATTTTATCTTCCAGGCTGTTGAAATACCCGGCAATCAAATTATCATACTCTGCGGTATGATTGAAACCGGCCCGGGCCAGCTCAAGCCGGGTATCATAACGAATAAAACTGTCGTTTTCCTCGAGTTCGGTCAGGAAGGCATCATATTGCCCCGGATGGGTCAATACCGAGGTATGGGCAAAATTCTTGGCGGCCGCCCTCAGCATGGTGGGTCCTCCGATATCAATTTTATCAATAGCGTTTCCAAGCTCTGTATCCGGACGGCTAACGGCCTTTTTGAAGGGATAAAGGTTAACAACAACCAGTTCAATAGGCTGAATCCCAAGTTCCCTGAGGGTGTTGAGGTCTTCTTCCATGGTTGTTCGCGCCAGGATTCCAGCGTGAATATTGGGGTGCAGGGTTTTAATTCTGCCGTCAAGACATTCGCGGAATTTGGTGATCTCAGAGACGTCGGTCACCTCTATTCCTGATTCCCGAATAGCCCTTGCAGTCCCACCGGTTGACAGCAGCTTTATGCCCAGATTGTTTAACCTTCTTGCCAGGGGTATCAATCCATTCTTTTCGGACACGGAAATAAGGGCTCGTTTTATGTGAATATCAATTGCAGGAAGGTGAGACATGGTCTTTCAATTGGATTATTTTAAGTGTAAAATTTTCGATCTTATTTGCCCGGATCATTCATCAAGTCTGCAATTACTCCGGGCAGTAACTCCAGCTCTTTTTTCCGCACCCGTTTTGATATATCCTCCGCCGTATCACCGCTAAGAACCGGCACGCGGGCCTGGGCGATCACCGGACCGTTGTCGTATATATTATCAACAATGTGAACCGTGCAGCCCGTTTCCTTCTCGCCGGCGTCAAGCACGGCCTGGTGTACATACAATCCATAATAACCTTTTCCCGAAAACCTGGGAAGCAGGGAAGGGTGGATATTGATGATCCGGCCGGGAAATGCATCAACCACCTTATCGGGGACTTTCAGCATATAGCCGGCGAGAACAATTAAGTCCGGTTTCCAGGCATGAAGCTGCTGAAGCGTGTCTTCAGCGTACAGGTCGGCCCGTGTAAAATCACGGGGATTCAGCACCCTGTATGGCACCTGATGTTTACAGGCCCGCTTAATGGCGCCAATGCCCGTTTTGTTGACAATTAGACCCCGGATGTCAGCGTTGATCCTGCCGGCTTCAACAGCATCGATGATGGCCTGAAAATTGGATCCATAGCCTGAGGCAAAAACAACGATATTTTTCAAGCTTGTTGGTAATCTATATAGGGTGCAGGTTGTCTTTAGACGGTTTTCTCAAGTTTTTCATCACCGGGTATTAATGGCTTGCCTCTGAAAACATAATAATTTTGCAGGCTCCAGCTGATTTGCAGAATAGTTATTTTTAAGGTTGCGGCAATGGGGACCGCAAGCAGCATTCCGAAAATTCCGGCCAGTTCGGCCCCGATCATGATTACGAACAAGATAGCCAGAGGATGCATATCGGCAGAACGTGAGAAGATCATAGGCTGAAGCAACACGTTGTCAATAACCTGGGTAACTAAAATGGCCATAAGGCTTAAAAAAACCAGTGAAAAATCTCCGGTTTCAAAAACAGCCACCACAATGGACAAAAGATAGCCCAGAATAGGCCCGAAGTAAGGGATAATATTGGCGATCCCCACGGCTAAACCAACAGACAAAGCATTATTCAGGCCGGCTAGGCTCAGCAAGGCCCAGGAAATGAGGGTGATCAGCACGCTTTGAAGGGCCACGCTTTTGAAATACGAACCAAGACGGGATTCGATTTTATCGATCAGGGTCAGGGTGGTTTCAAAGTACCGGTTCGGCACCAGCTGCAGGGCACTGCGGCGCAATTTGCTGCCGTCTTTGAGGAAAAAGAAGGCCGTAAAGGGAATGACCAGCAGAGCCCAGAAAAGGTTGGCAAACAAACCGAAGACGTTGCTTATGGTTTGGGGGATATCGCCCACGGCGAACAGATGTTCCGCCGCCGCTGATAGGTTATCGATAATGAAGCCTTCCGCCATAAAGGGAATCAGGTCCATCAACTCAGCTTCCACGGTTGCGGCTATCAGCCTGACATTTTCAACGCTAAGCTGTTGGGTCAGCCCGTATATCTGGGTAGCGGCAACCGGTATAATATTCGTAAAAAGCCAAACCATGACCAGGACCAGGGAGATCAGGACCAGGCAAATCGCCAGGGTACGGTTCATCCCTGCAGCCTGCATCCGGTTTACAAAGGGCTCCAGGATATAGCTAACGATCAATGCCAGCACGGCATAGAGCAGTAATGTGGAAAATCGAAACAGGATCAGCAGTATAACGGTTATGAACGCCAGCCATACAACACCCCTGAAAATGGTTTCGGGTTTAAAATTTATCATCTTCAATTATTTTTAACAAGCTTTCTGCTTCAGCCAGAATAACTTCGAGAGTGTACCCTTTCCTTTGCAGGAAATCAACTAACTTTTTCTTTCTTTTAAAAGCATCATTGGTCCGGAGGAATCTTTGCTTTGCTTTTCTTACCGTCCGGTAAAGATGGGCCACCATATCTTCCAGACTGACAGCTTCATCAAGAGCCGTATCAATATAGTGTTTTTCAACCCCTTTTTGGAATAAAGCTGCCCTGATTTTTTGGGGTCCCCACCCATATATTTTCGATTTGTCTCCGGCAAATAAAATGGCGAACTCCTGGTCGTTCAGGTACCCCTTTTCATCCAGATCATCCAGGACGAAATCGATGTCGCCAACGGGGAAATTTTTTTGCAGGGCTTTTTTCTTCAGCTCATGGCGGCTGTGTGCCCGCCGGCCCAGCCAGACGAAGCAACGTTCCCTGATCAGGCATCGCTGTTCGGATTGCCTCATTGCAGCAAGCAATCCGGCAGTGACCGTCATTCCGACGGTGAGTTTATAATCGAGAATAACCTGCTGATAAAAACCGGCGACATATTCACCCTTCACAAAAACTGATATTCTGTTCTTGTTTTTCTTCTGCAGGCTCAAAGACGTGCACTCCCCGGGAAGGACCTCCCTAAAGTGTGGACTTTCTTCATCCGTTTCTTGCTGATAAGGCATCGGAGGTCATTATTATCATGATTCCGCTGTTTCTTCGGCTAGTTTTTTTGGAGTGTCCGGTAGTTCGACCGCTTCATTTTCAGGCATCATTTTCTGCCGGACCAATTGTTCAATGGAATTTCGTAATTTTTCGTCTTCCTCGAGGAACTGAAGGGCCGCATCACTGCCCTGCCCGATGGGCTCGCCTTCATAACGGAACCAGCTTCCCCGTTTTTCAATGATCTCAAACTGAACGGCCAGGTCAAGTAATTCCCCCATCCTTGAGATCCCTTTCCCGTAGAGGATGTTAAATTCGACTACCTTAAATGGAGGGGCTACTTTGTTTTTTACGATTTTAACCTTCGTGCGGTTGCCGATTACCTCATCCCCTCGTTTTAAGGATCCGATCCGCCGGATATCAATGCGAACAGAGGAATAGAATTTGAGTGCTTTGCCACCGGTGGTGGTCTCCGGGCTTCCGAACATGACGCCGATCTTATCGCGAAGCTGATTGATGAAAATTACGGAGGTTCGTGTTTTGCTGACAATGCCGGTGAGTTTTCTCAAAGCCTGGGACATAAGCCGGGCCTGTAATCCCATTTGGGAATCCCCCATTTCACCATCCAGTTCGGCCCGGGGCACCAGGGCGGCGACCGAGTCAATAACTACGACATCAAGAGCGGCGGAACGGATAAGGGTTTCGGCGATTTCAAGGGCCTGTTCCCCGCTGTCGGGTTGGGAAATCAGCAGTTCCTCAATCTTGATGCCCAGTGCCTTGCCGTATTTAGGGTCAAATGCGTGCTCGGCATCGATTATGGCCGCATGTCCTCCGGCCTTTTGAGCTTCTGCAATTACATGCAGTGCCAGCGTGGTTTTACCGCTTGATTCCGGTCCGTAAACTTCCACAATCCGTCCGCGCGGGACCCCGCCCACACCGAGGGCATAATCAACGGAAAGCGATCCCGTTGAGATAAAGGGAATATTCACGATGGGTGTGTCTCCCAACCGCATGATGGTTCCTTTGCCGTGCTGCTTCTCTATCTGGCCGACGGCTAAATCTATAGCTTTTAAACGTTCTGGATTTGACATGTAATCAGGTTTGGTGAGTGGGGTTAAAGGCATATGTGTAATATATGTCAATATAGTGCCAATATTGATTTTAACCAATTTTTTTTAAGCTGTGTTTATAAGATACGCTTAGATATGATTACTTGCGGAAATTCCTGTGGATAAATGCCTTTTTTTGATCCATAAAGTAATTACTTAGGGTAAAAACTTCATTATATTATCCGGGAGAACCCTTTTTGCTGACGAGTTAATGAGATTACAGTATGACTGAGCTGAACCAGGAGAAAATCAAGCAGATTGACAGTGAAAATATGTGGGATTTAATGCGGGCTTTCCCCGGCCACTGGAGGGAAGCCCGGACTTCTACGGTAAGATTAGTCTTCCGGCAACACGTAAATCCATATTCGAACATCTGCATCCTCGGCATGGGTGGATCGGCCATTGGCGGAGACCTGATCAGTTCGTACGCCTATAATAATTGTCCTTTGCCCGTGCTGGTGAACCGCAACTATGACCTACCGGCCTGGGTAGGTGAAAACACTTTGGTTATTGTTAGCAGTTATTCGGGCGATACCGAAGAAACGCTTAAGGCTTATGAGGTTGCGCGGGACAGGAAGGCCGGAATAATCTGTATTTCAACCGGAGGGGAAGTCATGAGGCTGGCTGAAAAATATGGTCATGACCGCATTTTTATCCCCGGTGGAATGACCCCGCGAGCTGCCCTGGCGTATAATTTTATACCGTTGTTCAGAATTTTCCAGCATTATGGCTTTATATCCGACACCGATGAGATATTGGAGGAGACAGCGGCTTTCCTGGACGAACAAGCCGGGCTGTTGTCCAATTACAGGGGCAACGAAGCGCTGGACCTTGCCGACACCATTGCCGATACCCTTCCCATAGTGTATTCGAACAGCACGTTCCTTGCCCCGGTGAATCTGCGATGGCGGGGACAGCTGGAGGAAAACGCGAAAATTCTCGCCTATGGCAATCTTTTCCCCGAAGTCAGCCATAATGAAATCGTAGGATGGGAGCGCATAGCCCACCTTACCGGCCGTATCTCGGTCATCATGCTGCGTGACGAGGATGATAACCCCCGCGTGAAGCGGCTCATGGAAATGACCGAAGAATTGATTAAAGACCACGTTTCTTCCCTTACGGTATTAACGACGCAGGGACCGAATCGTCTGGCGCGTCTGTT
Source organism: Balneolales bacterium (assembly GCA_040905685.1). GTDB lineage: Bacteria > Bacteroidota > Rhodothermia > Balneolales > Natronogracilivirgulaceae > JBBDMU01. Next base: position 222,026 of record JBBDRB010000105.1, read on the forward strand.
TTCGCTGATACAGGTTGCCGACTGGACAAGCCTTTACCTGGCCCTGATCAATGAGTCGGACCCTACCCCCATAACCAAGACAGATCTGCTGAAGTACAGACTGTCCGAAGAGTAAGCAGATTCTATTTATTTTGCCCTTATTTTTTAATGTAGGAAACAGTATATTGTTTAAAGTCTAACTTCCACTTATAACAATTACTTATGATTGAAAAAGCATTCACCCCAAAAAGGTCGGTCTGCAAAGTTACTTTCAAGTTGCCGAACGAAATGGCCCAACGAAAAGTCGCCATTGTAGGTAATTTTAATAACTGGGATCCCAGTGTTAATCACCTCGAGAAAAAAAGTGATGCCTGGCAGACAACCCTTCGTTTCAAACCCGATACCGAAATCCTGTTCCGCTATTTCATTGATGATCAAAAATGGGTCAACGAAGACATGGCCGATGGTTCTGTTGGGAATGTATATGGATCGGAAGATTCCATACTGAAGCTGGGTCATTAGGCATTATAAATTCCCGGAAGCTTTTTACTTACCCGACACATTTGTTTGACGTCAACGAGTTCTTCAGATCACTTAATACCCAATGGCTGGGTCGGCATTTCTGGTACTTTAAAGAGCTGGACTCAACCAATGGGTATGTTAAATCCAAAAAAAAAGCTGAAACGGCTCATGGACTCACATGCATAGCCGACAGCCAGCGGCAGGGGCGTGGCCTGTACGGTAAGACCTGGGAGACGCAGCCGGCAGCCAACCTTACGTTCACCGTCGTGTTCAAGCCCGCATTAAATAATTGCCTTCAAACATTGAACCTGATGTCGGCCCTTTCGGTTAGTGAAGTCCTGCAGCAGCAGACCGGCCTGAATTTTAGCCTGAAATGGCCTAACGACGTTTATTACGGGAACCGGAAAATAGGTGGATTATTAACGGAAACCTCGTTCACCGGACCCAATCTGGACCGGATACTCCTGGGGATCGGCCTGAATATAAACCAAAGGGAATTTAACGGGGAACTGCATGATAAAGCCTGCTCCCTGTCTCTGATCACGGATAAAGACGGGTTTTGCCGGGAAGATCTGCTGGCTCATATCCTCAATCAGATTGAGCATAATTATCAGCAATGGGAAAATAACGACCAGCTTTTGATCCGGGGCATTAACCGGAAATTAATCGGCTATGGGAAATGGGTCCGTCTGCAAGTTGACGGGGTACACAGCAAAGAGCCCTCTAAGCTGCTTGGCGTTAATTCCAGCGGATTTCTGCATGTTCTCAATAACGAGGACGAACTCAAGATCTTTACCCATGAGGAGGTCAGAATTCACCATGCTGATTGAAATGGTTGAGTCTGTCTTAAAAAAACACGGATTGTGGGATAAAGAACATAATTTTATCCTGGGGGTAAGCGGTGGACCGGATTCCATGGTCTTGCTGCACCTTTTCTGCCGGCTGGGGATGAACGTTACGGCGGCTCATGTCAACTATAGAAAAAGGGCGGAAGCCGACCAGGAGGAAGATCTGGTACGGTCTTTTGCCGGAGGCAGGGAAGGCAGGGTTTCCTTTGAGGCTCATCGTTCTGATCACCGGGGGGCCACCGGGAACTTTCAAAACTGGGCCCGGAAGGAACGGCGGACTTTTTTTCAAGAACTGAAGGAAAAACAGGGTTCCGCTGCTATTGTTACGGCCCATCATAAAGACGATCAGATCGAAACCATCATCCAAAAGGTTTTAAGAGGCAGCGCCCTTCCCTCCTGGCAGGGTATTGCTGAATATGACGGAACCTATCTGCGGCCGCTGCTGGGTATCGGTAAAGACCGGATACATGACTATGCAAAACAGCATTCGGTGCCATTTTCCACCGACTATTCCAATTTCGGGTCAGCCTACTCCCGTAACTTTATCCGCAATGAATGGAAACCGGAAATGGACCGGCTGTTTCCCGGCTGGGACAAAAATGTGGAGCGTCTTCCCGACAGGGCTTTGGAATACCGCGAAATGCTGGACCTGATCCTGGACCGGGTGCGTGAGGGGCCCAACGGCCTGAAGAAAACCGAATTATTACAATTAAAACCGAATGCACGGAAAGCCGTAGTCCGCGAATTGACCAGGCAACTTTTCCCGGACGAATACATAAGCCGTTCCGCACTGGACGGCCTGTCTCTTGAGGACCTGCAAACCGGCCGGCGCAGACCACTGAGTGGCGGTGTGTTTATTATTCGAGACCGTCAGATTTTTACCCTGATGAAGGCGGAGAATTCACTGAATTCCGTTACCTTGCAGTTAGAGGAATTAGAAAAAAAACCTTTGGTCAAAATGGGATATCAATTCAGCGTTCAGCCGTTCGAAAAGCCCGATCTCAAAAATAAACTTTACCTGAATATGGACAAGCTGTCTCCAAAAATGCATATTCGAAACTGGCGGCCGGGCGATTCTTTCCGTCCATTGAAGCTGAACGGGACCAAAAAGGTTTCAGATTACCTGACGGAAAAAAAGGTTGCTTCATCAAAAAGGGATCAGGCCGGGGTGGTGGTTACGCATGAGAATAAAATATGTGCGGTTATCTTTCCCCCGGCGGAGGATAAATTCCCGCCGGGAGCCATTGATGAGCTGGTTCGCTGTGAAAATGTCCGGGAGAAATGCCTGGTTATAGAAAGGGTGAACGATGGCGCTGAAAACTAAATCCGAAAATACGGTGTATTGCCAGGGTGAACGGTTTGATCTGTATATCAGCCAGGATGACATTGCGGCGCGAATCATGCAGCTTGCCCATAAGATCAACAGGGATTATGAGGGAAAGCACCCCATATTTATCGGCATCCTAAACGGCGCCTTTATCTTTCTGGCCGACTTGATGCGGCAGCTTAGCATAGAGTGTGAAGTCGATTTTCTGAAACTCAGTAGTTACGGAGATGAGAAAGTTTCATCGGGCAGCGTAACCGAGCGAAAGGAACTGGATGCCGATATTGCAGGCCGCCACGTGGTACTGGTTGAGGATATAGTGGACACGGGTTTGTCCATCCATTATATCATGGATAAATTGAAGCAGAAAAAGCCGGAATCGGTATCGGTATTAACCCTGCTTCACAAAAAAGAGGCAACCCGGCACAGGGTAAAACTCGATTATATCGGCTTTGAAATTCCGACACGATTTGTTCTGGGTTATGGAATGGATTTTGCTCAGGACGGCCGGCAGCTCCCTCATATTTATGCGCTCTCAAAAGAAACTTGATAACCTTACGTTGTACAAAACCTGAAAGTATGGTATCTTGGTTCTCGTTTAGGAGAGGTGGCTGAGTGGTCGAAAGCGGCACCCTGCTAAGGTGTTGAACCCCTTCCGGGGTTCCGAGGGTTCGAATCCCTCCCTCTCCGCAT
>JBBDRB010000106.1:0-2679 GCA_040905685.1 Balneolales bacterium
AAAAACTAACAACCAATGTATGCTATAAGTAATTAATTATATTTATTTTAACCTAGTATATATACTCATCAGGTGGATTCATCTTTATTGTGAAGTTATTTCACCCAGTAAATTTTTGGTAATACATATGGTAGTACATAAAACCCAATAATCGATCCTAACACTCTATAAAGGCTTATTTTTTCTTGTCTACGAATCAGGCGGTTACAAGTTCGAATCTTGTCGGGTGTACTTAATGGGGGATAATTATTTACGGGTAGTTATCCCTTTTTTATTTACTCCAATCCTTACCCTATACCTTTTTGGTGATCTTACGGGGGCGTCCATCCAGTATCCCGGATGGCCTGACCACTGGCAAACTGGACCAACCGGTGCGATCTATATTAAAGCATGGAATGGCAGTCTTGCTGGTAAAATTCATCATTGATTTTATTGCGTCCCAAGGCGTCTGTTGATCATGGGCGGAGGGAATAACCGTCAAATTCAGAGGGTGGAACGCCGTACTTTTCTTTGAAACAGAAACTGAAATAAGCCAGGCTGTTAAATCCCACCCCATAGGCGATCTCCGAAACCGTGCCGGCTTCCTGCTGCAACAGTAGAGCGGCCTGCTGCAGGCGCATTTCATTGATCAGCTGGCTGGGCGTCCTGCCGGTTTCTTTCTGAAGTTTTCTGTACAGGGTACTGCGATCCATGTAGAGTGCTTCGGCCAGGCCCACTTGGTAGAACCGGTCGAACACCAGCGGCAGATGCGCAGGGTCGATGCCGATGCCTGAATCCCGCACGGTGATCGTGACTTCCGTTCCGTCCTCATCCACCCGCACATAGATCGCTCCGCCCGGCGGGGTAAACTTTACGGCGTTGGAAAGCAGGTTTCCCAGCACTTTTTCCATCTTATCGACCTCCATATATACCTCAGCGGCAGCCATGCCCCTCTGGAACATCAGGCTTAGCCGGCGGTCTTCACAAAGCACGCGGAACATTTCGGTGATCCCCTTTACAAATCCCACGATCTCCACCGGCTGCGCTTTCAGTTAGACTTCACCCGATTCAAGCCGGGCCAGGTCGAGGACCTGGTTGATCAGTCGCAGCAGCCGCTGGCTGTTACGCAGCATGACCCCGAGCTGCTCCCGGACCTCCCCGGGAAAGCGGTGCTGTCCCGACAGAAACTGTTTCAATGGGCCGATAATAAGCGTGAGGGGCGTGCGGAATTCGTGACTGATATTGGCAAAAAAGCACGATTTGACCCTGTTTCCTGCAGCTGTTCGGCCAGGGATTCGGTCACCTGTTTTTCGCGGCGAAGTTCCCCCGTTCTCTTATCAACCAGTTCCCGCAATTTCATCTCCTGTCTGGTAAGCTGCCAGGTCCGCGCACGAATCCCCCCGGTAAAAAGCAGAATCAATAAAGCCCCGAGCAGCAGGTAAAACGTTCTCGTTTCGGTGAACAGGGGTTCTATCACCATGACCAGCGAAGCGCCGGCTTCGTTCCAGACGCCGTCGTTGTTTGCGGCAATGACCCGGAAGGTATATTTGCCGGCCGGCACGTTGGTGTAAATCGCCGAGCGCCGCTCGCCGGGATTGATCCATTCGCGGTCAAAATTCTCCAGCATGTACCTGAATTGCACTCTCTTCGGGACAAAAAAACTGAGCGCGGTAAAATCGACCTGGAAGTTCCGCTCAGCGGCGGCAAGCGTAAACTGCGGTGCGGTTACAGGGACGAGGCGCTCCCCCACCCAGACATTCTCGATCACAACCGGCGGCATCACCATATTGATTTTGATGTTCCCCGGATTTACGATGGCAGCGCCGTCCTGGGTCGGGAACCAGATCTCGTCGTTGGAGGCGCGCATTCCCGCCTGCTGCACGCCGCCGTTGGCTTCGCGGTTGGCCATCCCGTGCTCCTCGGTATAGCTGATGCTGACAAAGCGTGTTATTTCGCCGCGGTGAAACGCTTCCAGGTCGGCTTTGTTTACATAGAAAATTCCCTGGTTGGTGCTCATCCAGAACCGGCCCATCCCGTCGTCAATGATTTTGTGGATCACGTTGTCGTACAGCCCGTGCTCTTTTCGGATTCCTGTGATTATGTATGAGCCGTCTTCATGCACCCTGATTCGGTTCAGCCCTTTGTCTTCCGTGCCGACCCAGACGATATAGCTGCCTGAACGGTCATCCGCCGGCTGGCTCCGCGGGCGGTGTCCTCATAAATCGGGTATAAATTTTTGCCGGGCATCCCGGCAGGTTCATTTAATACCCTGAACACAGCCGGTTTTATCTGGATGAGGCCGTGCGCAGCCGTAGCAATCCAATAGCTTCCCTCCGTGTCACCCAGACTACTCGTAATGGAAAGCACCGCTTCCACCAACACCTTTCCCCGGTATACGCCAATGGTGTTTCTTATTCATAAAAGCCCGGTTTCCTGTTCCTGGAAAAATATTTTCTCATTCTGAAACCATGGCTCTTTCCCTCCGAGTCTGGTCTCGATTTCAAGGATAAAGGGCGGGTCAAAGCTGGATACGATCCATAAAGACCCTTCCTTGTCGCGTGCAAACCCCAATATATCTTCACGTATGCTTTCAGCATAGGAGGCGACCCGCAGGCAGGTATAAGCGCGGCCAAACCCGCATCCTTTGGAGACTGGTCACAAATCCAGGATTTTCTGGAAGATGGAGCCAATTTTTCGCCT
>JBBDRB010000107.1:0-16375 GCA_040905685.1 Balneolales bacterium
CGCTTCCGTTGTTTTTGCAGGACTTATGTCTTCTCTGGCCGTCGATGCCGGGTATGTCGTATTGATCCCGCTGGGAGCCGTGATCTTCCATGGTGTAGGGAGACATCCTCTGGCCGGCCTTGCTGCGGCTTTTGCCGGTGTTTCAGCCGGGTTCAGTTCCAATCTGTTCCTGACCAGCCTGGATCCGCTGCTTGCCAGCTTTACCACTCCGGCTGCTAATATCCTGGATCCGGAGTATGTGGTAGAAGTAACGGCCAATTATTATGTTATGGTTGTACTGGTGCCCTTATTCACCTTTACCGGTGCCTATGTTACAGAAAAAATCATCGAACCCCGCCTGGGATCCTATGAAGACGAGGAAGGACTGGAGGTGCAAAACGATGAACTAACACCCCTGCAGCGCAGAGGTCTGTGGGCGGCCCTGATCGTACTGATCTTAACCCTGGCCGGCATTGCCCTGATGGTCATCCCCGAAGATGCGGTTTTCCGGGGTCCGGAAGGTTCTCTGGAGCCGTTTTACCGCAGCATAGTTGCTTTAATGCTATTTCTATTCTTTCTGCCGGGGCTGGCCTACGGTATTGTGACCAGGCAGATTACCACCGACAAGCAGGTGGCCAAAATGACCTCCGACACGATGGCCAGTATGGGACCCTATATTGTTCTGGCTTTTGCCGCTGCCCACTTCATCGCCTTTTTCAACTGGTCCAACCTCGGCGTTATCCTCGCCATCGGCGGGGCCGATGTACTGGAAAGCATAGGGTTCACCGGTATTCCGCTCATCATTTCCTTTATTCTCGTAAGTGCATTGCTGAATTTATTTATCGGCAGCGCATCGGCTAAATGGGCGGTTATGGCCCCCGTCTTTGTGCCTATGCTCATGCTGTTGGGTTACTCTCCAGAACTTACCCAGGCCATGTACCGGGTAGGCGATTCCTTTACCAATGTGCTAACCCCGCTTTTGCCCTATTTCCCCCTGATCATTATTTTTGCCCAAAAATATCAAAAGGATATCGGCATCGGAACTATCATATCAACCATGCTCCCCTATTCTATCGTATACGGGATTACGGGCATTACCGTCATTGTGCTGTGGATCCTTTTTGGCCTCCCTCTCGGACCCGAAGCCCCTATGTATTACGGACAGTAAATAATGAGAATCCATTTTCTGTTTTCTGTTTTCTGTTTTCTGAAAAAGCTTATATTTACCCTTTATCAAAAATATAACAAATTAAACCTGAACAGATCCTATGCACAGAGCACACAACTTCAGCGCCGGTCCGGCTGTACTTCCCCTGGAAGTTTTACAGAAAGTACAGTCTGAACTAGTCGATTATAAAGGAACCGGCTCCTCCATTATGGAGATGAGCCATCGGGGACCCGAGTACACAGAAGTTGACCGGCTGGCCCGTGAACGTTTATCCCGGCTGCTGGGGCTGGATGATGATTTCGAGATCCTTTTCCTGCAAGGCGGTGCCAGCACCCAGTTCATGACCGTACCGTTCAATTTTCTGGGTGAAGGGAAAACGGCGGATTATATCACCACGGGAAGCTGGTCAAAAAAAGCCCTAAAAGAGGCTCGAATCCTCGGTGAGGTCAGCGTTGCCTTCAGCTCTGAAGATACCCATTTCAACCGCATACCCGGTGACGGGGAACTAAAGCTGAACAAAAATGCTGAATACGTTCACTTTACCTCCAACAACACCATTTTCGGAACTGAATTTCACAAAGAACCCGATACGGGAAACGTCCCCCTGGTTTGCGATGCTTCCTCCAATATATTATCGAAGCCCCTGGATATTAAAAAATATGGTCTGGTCTATGCCGGTGCCCAGAAAAATGCAGGTCCTTCAGGACTAACCATCGTGGTTATACGCAAAGATTTCCTGGATAAAGCCGGAAGGAAGGGGCTGCCAACCATGCTCAGTTATCAGACTCACGTAGGTACGCTATTCAATACGCCGCCCACTTTTGGGATCTATTTTTTCAATGAAGTGCTCACCTGGATTGAAAAACTGGGGGGCCTGAAAGGAATGGCCCGCAGAAATCAGGAAAAAGGGCAACTGCTTTATGATGAACTGGATAAAGATGATTTTTATACCGGCACGGCCGAACACGGTTCACGGTCGTTGATGAACGTGACCTTCAGGCTGCCATCCGAAGAGCTGGAAAGTGCTTTCCTGCAGGAATCCAAAACCCACGATATGACCGGTTTGAAAGGACATCGCAGCGTGGGCGGCATGAGGGCCAGCATCTATAATGCATGCCCCCCCGGCAGTGTTCAGGCCCTGGTTGACTTTATGAAGGATTTCCGTTCAAGGAAAGGGTGATTTTCCGCCGGACTCAAAAGCCGATAATGTCAAGGATGCGGGCTGTGGCATGGGGCACGGTTATCAGGGCAAACAGAATTCCGTAAACAGCTCCGGCAATATGGGCCTCGTGGTTGACATTGTCACGCTGTTTTTTGGCTTCATAGTAGCTGTAGCCCATAAATAACAGGCCAAATACGATGGCCGGTATCCCTATGGGGATGAAGAAGAGGTACAGTTTATTCAACGGGAATAATAAGATGTATGAAAACAAAATGGCTTCCACCCCGCCTGATGCCCCCAGACTTGCGTAATTAGGATTATCCTGATGGCGAAACAGGGTGGGAAGACCGGAAACGATGATACCGGTAAGATAAAGTGTGACAAAAAGGGCAGGGCCCAGTACCTGCTCCATGGTGGGTGCAAAAAAGAAAAAGGTGATCATGTTAAAAAGCAAATGATTGCCGTCTGCATGCAGGAAGCCGGATGTGAGCAGCTGGAACCATTTTCCCTCCCGGATTGTAAAATAGGGGCGAAGCATGCCTTCATATTGCCATTGGGGCTTATAGTTCCAGGCCGTAAAGGTGATGGCAACGGTAGCGAAGATCAGGATAATAGCCAAAAAAAGTCGTGTTTAGTATTGGGATTAAAAATGGTCAGGGAGACTTTAAAATAACATGATTATGACCATTTTCCGATTTGGATAAAAAAAACAATAACATTTCGTTTACTCCTTCACGTCCGTTCTGCTTATATTAAGGTCTGGCTGAAAACAAGCCGAAGTAGCTCAGTTGGTAGAGCGACGCTCTCGTAAAGCGTAGGTCGGCGGTTCGAATCCGCTCTTCGGCTCACCTGGCCAGCAAAAGACGGGTTTTACGCGGTGGGGCTTGTAAACTAAATCCATTATCCGTAAATTAGCCTGAATTTGGAAAGAAACTTGTATCACCCGATTGTGCTTCATTTTAAATCTTCTAGATATATAATGACCTATTTTAAAAAAATCCGACTCTTTTATTTTAAAGTAGTCGGATTTTTTTTGGTCTGTAATCTGAAAGCTTTTCTTACTTCAGGGGTTGATCAAGCTAGCCTATTCTCATTTCTCAAGCCTTTGAACCAAATTTTTTATGACTAGTTTTCCACGCAAAAAAGCCATCATGGCCTTAGCCGACGGTACGGTTGTATCTGGTATTTCTGTCGGATTTGAAGGTATTACAGGCGGTGAGCTGTGTTTTAATACCAGCATGACCGGATATCAGGAAATCAGTACCGATCCCAGTTATCATGGTCAGCTCATGATGATGACCTATCCGCATATCGGAAATTATGGAACCTCCAGCCGGGACGATGAAGCGAACCGGGTCATGATTTCCGGGTTGATTATGCGTTCTTATTGCGATGATTACAGCAATACAATGGCCGATGGCAGTCTTCATAATTATCTGAAATCCAATAAAATTGTGGGCATTTCAGGCATCGATACCCGCAAGCTTGTTCGGCATATCCGCTCTGAAGGGGTTCTCAATGCTGTGATCTCCAGCACGGAGCTTGATGAGCGGAAGCTCATCGATAAAGCCAGAAACTGGGCACCGATGGACGGGCTGGAACTGGCCAGCAAAGTCACCCGTGAGGATGCCCAGACCATCCCGTCAAACGGCAAATTCAAAGTAGCATGCCTGGATTACGGGATAAAGCAAAACATTATCAACAGCCTTACCCAACGCGGCTGTACTCTACGGATCTTTCCCGCCAAGACTTCCTTTGAAGAGATTATGCGATGGGAACCCGACGGATTCTTCTTTTCGAATGGGCCGGGAGACCCCAACCCTACAATGGCGTATTCACGGGACACGATCGACCAGGCCAAAAAAACCGGGTTGCCCGTTTTCGGAATCTGCCTGGGCCATCAGATGATGGGTCTTTCGGAAGGTTTGCAGGTAGATAAGATGTTCGTCGGTCACCGCGGAGCCAACCAGCCTGTGAAAAATCTACGGACCGGAAAAGTTGAAATTACCACTCAGAACCACGGCTTTGCTATAAACCCCGGATCAATCGATGAGACCGTTGCCGAGATTACGCATCTGAACCTCAATGACGGAACCATAGAAGGCCTGGAGTTTAAGCGGTTCAACGGCTTCAGCCTGCAGTATCACCCGGAAGCCTCACCGGGTCCCCATGATTCGTCTTACCTTTTCGATGAATTTATAAACAAACTGGCAGAGGGTGTGCAGCAGACCGCCTATTCTGAATAATGCCTCAACCTAAAACTGAACTGACAACCAACGAATTTAATGCCTAAAAGAGACGATTTTAAAACCATTCTGATTATTGGTTCAGGCCCCATCGTAATCGGACAAGCTTGTGAATTTGATTATTCCGGAACCCAGGCTTGTAGTTCACTCAGAGAAGAAGGATACCGGGTTATCCTTATCAATTCCAATCCGGCCACCATCATGACCGACCCCATGACGGCCGATGCCGTATATCTTAAGCCCCTGACCACCCAGTCAATTAAAGAAATTGTTAAAAAGGAAAAACCGGATGCTGTCCTGCCTACCATGGGCGGGCAGACAGCCCTGAACCTGGCCAGGGATCTGTACAATGAAGGGTATTGGGAAAAAGAGAATATCAGGATTATCGGCGTCGATATGAAAGCGGTCGAGATTACCGAGGACCGGCAAAAATTTCGTGACCTCATGGAGAGCATCGGCATTGACCAGTGCAACAGCCGGACGGCCAATTCGCTTTTGGATGCAAAAGAAATTGTCCTGGAGCTGGGCGGACTGCCGGTAGTAATCAGGCCGTCTTTCACCCTGGGCGGCTCGGGGGGCGGCATTGTCTGGACAGAAGGGGAACTGGAACGAAAAGTGCTTCGGGGACTGGAACTAAGTCCGATTCATGAGATCCTCATCGAGCAATCCATTGTCGGCTGGAAAGAATTAGAGCTGGAACTGCTGCGCGACAACAACGATAACGTGGTGATCATCTGCTCTATAGAAAACCTGGATCCCATGGGCGTTCACACCGGAGATTCCGTAACTGTAGCGCCTACCCAGACCCTTTCCGATAAACAGCTACAGGCCATGCGTGATGCCGCCATCCAGATGATGCGGTCCATCGGCGATTTTGCCGGCGGGTGCAACGTGCAGTTTGCCATGGAACCGGGAACCGACCGTCTTACAGCCATTGAGATCAACCCGAGGGTTAGCCGCTCATCGGCCCTGGCATCCAAAGCAACCGGATACCCGATTGCCAAGGTTGCCGCCAAACTGGCTGTGGGTTATAATCTGGATGAACTGAAAAACCAGATTACCGGAACTACCTCAGCCTGTTTTGAGCCTTCCCTGGATTACGTGGTTGTGAAAGTTCCGCGTTTCAACTTTGAAAAATTTCAGGGTATTGACGAAGAACTGGGAACCCAGATGAAAGCCGTAGGTGAAGTCATGTCGATCGGACGAACCTTTCCTGAGGCCCTGAACAAGGCCTGGCAGTCCCTGGAGGTGGGCAGAAGCGGGTTGGGCGCTGACGGGTATGAGGAAATTGACCGGAAGACCGTGCGCCAACGCCTGATAAAGCCCTATTGGGACCGGACTATGCAGATCCGCAATGCATTTAAACTTGGGACCACCGTGGATGAGATCCATGACATCACGGCCGTGGACCCTTGGTTTCTGCATCAGATCCGCTATATGGTTGCACTGGAAAACCTGACCGAGGGGCAATCGTTAAAGTCCATATCACGGGAGGATTTGCTGGAGCTTAAACAGGCCGGCTTTTCGGATGTCCAGATATCCCACCTGCTAAATAAAAGCGGCAACGGCGCCGATGAAAAGACGGTCCGGGCAAGACGTGCAGAGCTTGGCCTGACCCCCGGTTTCAGGCTTGTGGATACCTGCGCCGGAGAATTTGAAGCCATCACCCCCTATTATTATTCTTCCTACGATGGTGAAAATGAAAGCGTCACTACCGATCGTAAAAAAGTGCTTATCCTGGGCAGCGGACCAAACCGGATTGGGCAGGGCATAGAATTTGACTACTCCTGCGTTCATGCCGTGCTGGCCGCCAAAGACATGGGCTATGAAACGATTATGATCAACTGCAACCCGGAGACGGTTTCCACCGATTTTGATGTGGCCGACAAACTGTACTTTGAACCTGTCTTCTGGGAACGCGTTCTCGATATTTTCGAGCATGAAAAACCCGAAGGCGTCATACTGCAGGTTGGCGGACAAACGGCCCTGAAACTGGGCAAGAAATTCCATGAGGCCGGCATTCCCATACTCGGAACCAGCTTCGAGATGCTGGACCTTGCCGAAGACCGCGGCAAGTTTTCAAACCTGTTGACGGAGCTGGAGATCCCTTTTCCATCCTATGGGATGGCCTTTACCACCGAAGAGGCCGCAGCCGTGGCAAAGCGGATCAATTATCCCGTCTTGCTTCGCCCAAGCTATGTGCTGGGGGGACAGGGTATGCGTATTGCCATCAAAGAGGATGAACTGGATGAATATGTTGCCGAAATCCTGAAGACACATCCCGAAAATCAATTCTTGATCGATCACTACCTGGAACATGCCATTGAAGTGGATGTTGATTCCATCTACGATGGTGAACAGTTGCATATATGCGGCATTATGCAGCACCTGGAACCGGCCGGTGTTCATTCCGGGGATTCTACGGCCGTTCTGCCTCCCTATTCGCTGAGCGATGAGGTAATCGAAACCATGAAGGAATACCAGCTTCGGATCGCAAAAGCCCTGAATGTCAGCGGATTCGTAAACGTGCAGTACGGAATCAAAGAGGGTACGGTATATGTTATTGAAGCCAATCCCCGGGCTACCCGGACCATACCCTTCATAGCCAAGGCTACAGGACGGCCTGAATCGCAGATCGGCATCAAGGTTTCCCTCGGGGCTAAACTCAGTGAATTCGATCTCAGCTCTTCCCTGACCGGCTTTGCGGTGAAAACGCCGGTATTCCCCTTTGACAAGTTTCCGGAAGTCAAAAAAGAATTGGGCCCGGAAATGAAATCAACCGGAGAGTCGATTTATTTTATCGATAACTTTGACGATGAACAGTTTAGGCGCAGCTACGAATTTAAGAACCTGTATCTGAGCAAGTAATCAGGCTCATCCCAGAATAAGGACTACATAAACGTATACAGCCGGGGAGGCCAGCAGCAGCGCATCAAAACGGTCAAATACCCCCCCATGGCCGGGAAGGATAGACGATGAGTCTTTGAGCCCGGCCGAGCGCTTCATCCTGCTTTCGGCGAGGTCGCCTACCGGACCAAAAAAGCCGACAATAATGACGATGGGCAAAACATACAGAAATTCATAGGGGTAGGAGGGTATCAGGAAGCTGGCCATTATAAGACCCAGCAATCCCCCCAAAAAGCCAAAATAGAATCCTTCACGTGTTTTCCCCGGGCTGATGGCCGGTGCCAGCAGGTTTTTCCCAAACCTCTTTCCCCCAATATAGGCCATTATATCGGTGCCCCAAATGACAAGGATCAAAGATCCGGCCAGGGCAAAACCGGTAACCTCCATGCCGTATTCCCGTAGTAAGATCAGGCTCAGCAATGCAAAAGGGGCATACAATCCACAAAACAGCGTACTGACCATCCTGTCCAGATGCCCGGGTTTCAGATTCAGCGTCTCCGTGGTAACAAGATATAAAAAGATCAGGAACCCGATAAGCAGAGGATGAGGCAACTGAAAAAAAAGCATGGTCACCAAACCCAGTCCGTAGGCTGCAAACGCATTTTGTTCATGGCCGGTCTTTTGAAACATCAGCATCATTTCACGCTGAATGAACAAGCCAATGATGACAACCAACACTTTAAAATACCATCCGCCCAGCCACAGCATTAATAAAAAAAGCGGGGCGGCGATCAGGGCAAATAGAATTCGTTTGGTTAATTCCGTCATCGGATAACGTCCTTATTCCTCATCATCATCCTCCAGATCGGTTAAGCCATCCTGCCATTCCTTAATAGCCTCACGGGCTTCTTCCTCTTCATCAAGGGGCACATAAACAAATATGATGGATAAATCACCAAAATTAACATCAAAATTGGAGTCTTTTTGGGAGAGGATCTGAGTGGTAAGGTCCCGGTGATCGAGAAAGCTTTTAACCATCTTTGCATCGTATTCCAGGCTGGTTTCGTAAACACATACCCAGTCTTTGAACTTTGGAGGCTGTTTGTCTGTAAACATGTATTTATTCTCTTTGAAATTTTTCTCTGTAATGAATTATATAAAGCAGTATACCGGTTAACAAAATTCCCGGGATCAATAACGCCATTTGTGGGAATTCAGCTTCCGCCATCGTTTCCACTGCATAATCAGGGAAATAAGAGGCCAGTAAAACCGCTCCGCCGTTGTTAACGAAATGACCGGCAATGGCAGGGTACAAACTTCCGGATTTCCAGGTAACATAGGCCAAAGCCACACCGATGACCGCCAGGGGCAATAACTGGCTGATCCTAAGATGATACAGGCCGAATATTAAGCCGCTCAGCAGGATGGCGGCCGCAATGCCCCATGATCTTTCAAGCATTTTGAGTACATAACCCCTGTACAGTATTTCTTCACAGACGGCAGGCACCAGGCCAACGTGGATCAGCGTGAGCAAAACCATGTGATCGTTCGTAAGGTAATTAGCCAGCATTTCCATCTGGGCCCCCTCGAAGTCGAGATATCCGTCTGGCAAAGGCAACTGGGCATTCAACCACGACATCAGCATGATCAGGGGCTGCATGGCAATGACCAATAAAACGGTCAGGACGATCATATCGAGCGTATCGCGCTTTACTGAAAATCGCAGAAAATCCGGCCTTTCGTCCGCTTGCACAGACAAACGGCTTATTACCCAGGTCCCGAAACCCAGAAATAGGATCTGGCTTAACGAATTAGCTATAAAAACATGATCCAGATGCTCCTCAATGGCCATGAGCGTATCAATGCTGAAGGTGACATTCGGATCCAGCCAGAGGGCGATCATAGTCACGACCAGGCCGCTTGCCTGAAACAGGATGAACGATAAAACAATCCATATAAAGGCGGTAAGCCAGTCGGGGAATCCCTGCTTATGGGTCCAGGGCCTGTAATTATTTTGCGGTAAAATGGGACAACCTTTTTTATAGATTAATGGTGATTAAGCCTCTTCCCGGGCAGCAAACAAACGGACTCCAAGCATACCCGTCAGCATATTCAGAATACCGTAGAGCAGGGCACTGGTCACGAAAGCAATCAACATACCGGCGGCCGTTTGCAGCCGTTGCATCTGAGCGGCCACGCTATCGATCATTTCTTCTTTCTGTCCCTCCGGGATCTGATCCATGGCTTCGATGTTTGCAATCGTGGCCTGCATCAGATTGTCGGAAAAAGCCGGGTCAATCCCATTCCAGATCAGGCCCAATACTGTGGACGCGAGTGCGATGACAGCCCCGGTTGCCATCCCTATGATGGCGCCGGTCCCGATGAGCAGGGGCTCTGGATGATCCCGGACATGCATTTTTACGGCCAGCAAGCCGCCGAACGAAGCGATCAGGCAGCCCACCAGGCCCATGATCATATTCTCCCCGAACATGGTTCCGGTGGCCTCGGAGTTGATCGTCATATATCCGCCGACAATATTTATAGCGAAAATAACCAGACCAAATATGAGTCCCGCAACCGCAACAGAGTTCCAATAATTAGTTTCACTTCTGTTATGAGGTTCCATTAATACTCCGTTAACCTTTATAGATGATAAAAACAGGTATGCTGAATCCGAGTGCCGATCCCGTCAGCATGCGGGTTGTATTTGTGCCTTCATAAATGTTAAGCCATTGCAAACCAAAATCAACTAACAATATAATAACTGCTGTTATGAGGATTGCCTTTGAATATCGAAAATATTTCAGAAAAAAACGTTCTAAAACTGGCATAAAAACAAAACCAACGGACACAAATGCATAAATGCCCAGACACCGTCCGCAAACGGCGGCCGGAATTCCGTGCCATTGCAGAGAACGGACCGGGTTTTGGTGGCACAGGCTCGAGAACATGGCCTTCTGCCAGCTGCCGGCCCATTGCCCAATGGATTCATGTAAAAAAAAGGGGCTGACGGTTGTCAGAAAGAGGATGGTGGTGGATAGGGCAAGGAAGACCTGCAGCCTGACGCTCATCATATCTTCTGCGGTTCTAGATCAAATATCAATGACAGGTCCAGCGCCTTTACCGAATGCGTTAAAGCTCCGATGGAAATAAAATTTACACCCGTTTCAGCAATTTTTCCAACCGTCTCGAGAGTTACGTTCCCGGAGGCCTCGGTTAAAAAGCGCTGATCTATTTTTGCAACGGCAACCCCGAGCTCTGCGACCGTCATATTATCGAGAAGGATATAGCCAACGTTACCGTGCTGCAAAACCTGTTCAAGCTCGGTCATATTACGGACTTCAATTTCGACTGCAGCCTCCAGTTTTTTTTCAGCGGCATACCGGTTGCAGGCATTGATTGCCTGAGGGATACCGCCTGCAGCAATAATATGATTTTCTTTGATCAGGAACATATCATCCAGACGGGCCCGGTGATTTTTTCCCCCGCCCGACTGAACAGCCAGCTTGTCAAGATAACGATGACCCGGGACCGTCTTTCTGGTATCCAGAATGCGACAGGTTGTATGCGAAACAGCATCCACGAAATTTCTGGTTTTGGAGGCTATTCCACTCATGCGCTGAAGAAAATTCAATACCGTACGCTCGGCGGTTAACAAAGCATTGGCCGGTCCGCTAACCATGGCAAGAATGTCGCCCTGACTGACAGGATCTCCATCGTTAAAGCGTCGTTCAAATTGGACTCCGGCATCAAGTTTTTGGAAAATAGCACCGGCAAGGTCAAGTCCGGCCACCACACCCGGTTCTTTAGCTATGAACCGGCCGCTGGCCATTTTATTTTTTTGGAAGATGGCCTCCGTTGTGATATCACCTTTTCCTATATCTTCGTAAAGGGCAAGTTCAATGAGACTGGCCGTTCCCTCAGGCATGTTCCTGGACATATCGTTTAAATTCATTGATGAAATTCAAAGGAGCTTTAACCGGCCTGCGATTCTGCGCACTCATGAAACACAATTCCACCTTTCCCAGCACATGGGGATCGGTACCCTCTGTATGAATTTCATAATACGTTACAAAACGAACATCCGGCCAGGAGTAAATATGAACGGTGATCTTTATCAACTCATCGTAACGCACCGGTTTCCTGTAGCGGATCTCTGCATTAATGACCGGCAGCATGATGCCGGCATCTTCAAGCCCAACGTATGGGATACCGGTCTTCCGGATAAACTCGGTTCTGGCTACTTCAAAATATTCCAGATAACGGCCATGGTAAACATAGCCCATCCGGTCGGTTTCGTTATACCGGCTGCGCAGGGAGTGCGTGTAGGAAATCAGAGGGTCCTGATCAGGTAGCATCAACTTTTTTTCCATTCCCCCATGGATGAATATTTTTTGATCCGTTGGTCTTTAAGCTTGTCAGGTTTTAGCTTTTTATACTTATCCATACTGGAGAGAAGCTGTTTTTTCAGAGCCTCCGCAGCCGCATCATGATTGCGGTGGGCTCCGCCCAGAGGTTCGGGAATGATCCCGTCTATTACCTTAAGCTTCAGCAAGTCCTGGGCCGTAGGCTTTAAGGCAGCAGCGGCCTGTTCTTTATAATCCCATGTTTTCCATAAAATGGATGAACAGGATTCAGGGGATATGACAGAGTACCAGGTATTCTCCATCATAAAGACCTCGTTGCCCATCCCGATACCCAGGGCTCCGCCGCTGGCGCCTTCTCCAATAACCACGGTTATGATCGGTACATTCAGTGTGGCCATCTCCCGCAGATTTCGGGCAATGGCTTCGGCCTGCCCGCGCTCCTCGGCTTCCAGGCCGGGGTAAGCTCCAGGTGTATCCAACAGGGTAATGACCGGTATGCCGAATTTTTCGGCCGTTTTCATCAGCCGCAAGGCTTTCCGGTAACCATCGGGATTGGGCATGCCGAAGTTACGGTATTGGCGGGATTTGGTATCCCGTCCTTTTTGATGGCCAATGATCATTACCGATTGTTTATCCAGCGTCGCCAGTCCGCCCACAATAGCCTTATCGTCTCTGAAACAACGGTCACCGTGAAGTTCAATAAAGTTTTCCGTCATTTTGTAAATGTAATCCAGCGTATACGGACGGTCAGGGTGCCGGGCAAGCTGTACCCGTTGCCAACGGGTGAGATTGTTAAATATAGAATCTCGCAATTCTTCAACCCGCTTGCGCAAACGGTTTAGTTCGGGCGTCAGCACTTCATCATCAGCCAGGTTAAGCTCACTCAACTCGGTTATCTTGTTTTCAAGATCGATGATGGGTTTTTCAAAATCTAAATAATTCATTTGGTTCTATTTCATATGATCATCACCTATTTACCAGCTTAAATCTGGAGCAAGGTACGGTTTACCACTGACAACTAACAGTTATCCGGAGGCAAAATCACAACCGGCCCAGTAAACTTCGTATCTTAAGGGCCCAAACCATCCATACGGCTTCAAATACTATAGATTTAGACATTTTTGAAACGCCTTCCGTCCTTTCCCGGAATATGATCGATATTTCTTTCAAATGAAATCCGGCCATCATAGCCCTGTAATGCATCTCAATTTGAAAAGCATATCCATTGGATTTTATTTTGTTCAGTTTGATTTTTTCCAGCACCTCTTTGCGTATGCATTTGAACCCTGCCGTCGTATCCTTTATTGGAAGCCCCGTAACCAAACGTGCATAAAGATTAGCGGAATAGGATAAGATCAATCTCGATAACGGCCAGTCTATAATACTGATCCCCGAAGAATATCTCGAGCCAATTACCAGATCGGCATTTCCGTTTTGAACCTCCTTCACCAATCGGGGAACATCATTGGGGTCATGTGAAAAATCGGCATCCATTTCACAGACATAGGGGTAGCCCTGTTTCAGGGCAAAGGCAAAACCCTCCACGTAGGCCGTTCCGAGACCCATTTTTCCGGCTCGTTGTATCAGATGAACCCGGCCTTCATACTTATTCTGTTCCTTTATGACTGCTTCTGCCGTACCGTCAGGAGAACCGTCATCAACGATCAGAACATCCACGTTCAGGGGCAGGTTGAGCAGATGCGGAATCAGTTTGCTGATGTTATCCGCTTCATTGTAAGTGGGTATAATTACCAGAACTTCAGAATTCATTTTATATTTTTAAGGGTACCGTCAATCCATCCATGCTGTGGCTGTAAACTAACGATTATTTCATTGCCCTTTTCCTTTTATGACCGTCACCAGCGTATTTATCAGAATTTTTATATCCATGTTGAGCGACATATTCTCAACATAAAACAGATCATATTTTGTCTTTTCACTTACATCATCAATACTCGTATCGTATTTCCACTTGACCTGAGCCCATCCGGTAATGCCTGGCTTGACACGGAGGCGTCTGCCGTATAGAGGTATCTGTTTCTTAAAGTTATCCACAAAGAACTGACGCTCAGGCCTCGGTCCGACCAGGCTCATTTCTCCTTTCAGTACATTAATCAGTTGAGGGAGTTCATCCAGACGGAGTTTTCTGAGCCAGTATCCAAGACGGGTGATTCGCGGGTCATCCTGTTCTGCCCACCGCGGACCGCTCCCCGCTTCGGCATTGTCTGTCATAGTCCTAAACTTATATATGGTAAACAGCTTGCCATACCTCCCTACCCTTTCCTGTTTATAAATGGCGGGTCCGGGCGATGACAACCGGATAAGCAAGACGATCATGATCATAGGCAGCGCCATGATGATCAGCGTAAACAGAGACAGGATCATGTCCATTGCACGTTTAACGAACTGTTCCCAGGAAGGCATCGGATCCGGCATCACTTCTATGAGCGGCAACCCGAATATCTGGTTGGTTTGATTTAACCCACTGATCACCTGATAAAAGTCAGGCAGAATTTTAACCGATACATCGGGCAGATCAACCTGGTCGAGTACATTGATCAAATAATCTCTGTCTCTCTCCTCCAGGGCTACAATAACGTCCTGTACATCATTTTGCCTGATCAGGGCATGGAGATCGTCCAGCTTTCCCAGGATCATCTTTTTGTTTACAGCGGCATTATTGTCAACCGCTCCATTCCCTGAAACGTAGCCCAGCACGTTCATTCCGGATTCCCTGTGGCGTTCGAGTTTTTCCGATACTGATTTAGCAGAAGCGCCTGTACCCACGATCACGGCCCGGTGCAGGCCTTTTCCTCTTTGGACACGTATTTTTTGTATGGTTCGTAAAATGATCCTGTTTGAGCCGATTAACGTAAATACCAGGAGCCAGTAAAGGAATGTTACCGTTTTTGCAGTATTGAGATTTTCTGCCGTCCATCCCAGTGAATCGATAAATAGAATAAAAAATAGAATCAGTGTTCCGATGATCGTAATCTTTGCAACCCGGATAATTTCATCAAAACGTGAGATAAGATATAATTTGCCATACAGACCGAAAATCGAGAATATAATGATCCAGTAAATGCCTATTACAATGGCTGGGGTAAAAAGCTGGCCCGGTTCTCCGCTTTCCGAATCAGCCAGAATACCCAATTCAAATCTCAGAATGAAGAATACATACCATGCCAATACCAGGAAAATGAAATCAAGGATCAAGGTGATCGCAATCTCTCTGACTTTTTTCAAAAGTTGATGAATTTTTTGCTATTAAACGTTGTCGTAAATCGTAAATTGAGCAACTCAAGTATAGTTGATCTAATATAATTAGTTTAGAACTTGAAGTTTAATTTAAATCATAGTTTTAAATGAATTTAAATTCTATAATATTATACATCCTTACCCCTTTTTTTCGTGTTTCAAATACAAAAGGAAAGCACCCGGACCAAAGCCCGAACAGGATTGCTGACTACCGGCCATGGTCCCGTTAAAACACCGATTTTTATGCCTGTGGGTACCCAGGCAACCGTAAAAGCTGTCACGCAAAAGGAATTGCGTGATGATGTCCGTGCCCAGATCATACTGGGCAATACCTACCATTTATTTTTACGGCCGGGTACTGAGGTTATGAGTCAGGCCGGCGGACTCCACCGGTTCATGAACTGGGACGGTCCGGTGCTTACCGATTCGGGAGGTTATCAGGTTTTCTCTCTGGCTGCCAACCGAATACTGAATGAACGTGGAGTTATTTTCAAAAGTCACATCGACGGGTCCAGCCATGAATTTACGCCGGAAAATGTTATCCGGACCCAGCGCATTTTTGGGTCGGATATCATGATGACCCTTGATGAGTGCCCGCCTTATCCTTCTACCCGGCAGTATGTGGAAAAATCCATGAACCTTACCAACCGCTGGGCCAAACGTTGTAAAGTAGAGCATACAGCCTCTGAGGGCCTCTACGGACATGAGCAGTATTTATTTGGCATTACCCAGGGGGGCTCTTATGAACATCTGCGGAAAGCTTCCTCCCTGGCCATTGCTGAGATGGATTTTGACGGGAATGCCATTGGTGGCCTCAGCGTAGGAGAACCCGTTGAGTTCATGTATGAAATGACCGATATTTCAACGGATCTTCTCCCAAAAAACAAACCGCGTTATTTAATGGGAGTGGGAACTCCCTCCAACCTGCTGGAAAATATTGCCCGCGGCGTGGATATGTTTGACTGCGTCATGCCCACCCGAAATGCCCGTAACGGAATGATCTTCACCAGAAACGGCAGCATCAATCTAAAAAATGCCCGGTGGAAGACCTGCTTTGAATCGGCAGATCCCGGTTTTGACAGCGACCTGTGTGAACATCATTCCCTGGCTTACATGCATCATTTGATCCGCACAGGTGAGATTCTGGGAATGCGGCTGGCATCGGTCCATAATTTGACTTTTTTCCTCTGGCTGATGAACGAAGCCAGGGAGCATATAGAAAATGAATCCTTCCCCGAATGGTATCCTGCCATGGTTGAGAAACTGGATACCCGGCTTTAACGGTTGTCATACCGGAATGCGGCCAAAAAAAAAGCTCTGCCGGGGGACCGAACAGAGCTTATAAAAA
>JBBDRB010000108.1:0-16085 GCA_040905685.1 Balneolales bacterium
ATGAACTGGGAAAAAGCGGCTCTTCGCAAAGTGCCCGGAACCATGGAATATAAGCTATTCCGGGGCATACAGAAACTGGTTGATGCCCGCAAGGATATTCCTACGCTAAACGGCAACTCCGATGACCGCATCCTGCTGATCGATCGTGACCCGGCCTTTGTTTTTGAACGACGCTATGGCGGTGAACGAATTTTATTTATCTCCAATTTCTCACCGGAATCCCTCCACATCCATAAAAATATGCTGCCGCAAACATGGCGGCTGCCCTTTTACCTGGAGCTGTTTAAAAACAGGGTTATGAACTACAGTTTCGATGAAATTGTCCTTGAGCCCTACGGCTTCATCTGGCTTACCCCGACGAAAGATAAAACCGCTGAACGGGCCGAGGTAACGATCATTGATGTTTTTGCTGAAACGGTATTCGGGGAGGAGATTTATCTCTTAGGCAACCTCCCGGAATTAGGGGGATGGGACCCGGAAAGAACCGTCGGCCCGCTGAATGCCGATTCGTATCCAAACTGGGAAATTCAAATTACCCTGCCGGCCAATACCTATTTTGAATTTCAGTGGGTTAAAAAAAGAGACGGAAAGATCATAGAATGGTCCCCCGACAAGTACTGGATGAAAAGCGGAGATGAGATTTCTTACCTGTAAAGTTCCTTATCCATCAGTTGTTCTGCTATTTTAGCAGAAGACAGCACACCCGGCAAACCTGCACCGGGGTGGGTGCCGGCGCCCACAAAATAGAGATTGTCAATATCCTCGGAACGGTTATGTGGCCGGAACCACGCCGACTGGGTCAGCAACGGCTGCACCGAAAATGCCGCTCCGCAGTATGAATTCAGGGTATTCTGAAAATGCAGAGGGTCAATATAGTGTTCGGCAATTATATTATCCTGAAGACCGGGCAAATAATTATCTTCCAGAAACTGCATGATCGCATTTCGGTACGGCCGGGCTTCCTTCTTCCAGTCCGTACCGGATCCAAGGTGGGGAACGGGGGAAAGGACATAAAATGATTCACACCCCGGCGGGGCCAGGCTTTCATCGCTGTAAGTAGGCATGTGCAGGTAAAGCGAAAAATCTCCGGATAAGTGCTTCTTATTGAATACATCATGTAACAGTTCTTTATATCGTGTGCCGAGGATGATGTTATGATGCCTTAGCCGGGTATCGGTATAACGCCGTTTGGTGCCGAAGTAGACGACGAAAAGCGACATGCTGTACTTCGTACGCCGGTATCTTTTATCCGAATTTCTTTTTCGATCTGCCGGCTGCATCATTTTGGTGTAGGTATAGGCTACATCGGCATTGGAAACGACGGCATCGGCTTTTTCATACGACCCGTCCTTTAACCTGATCCCGGAAGCCCTGCCCGCCTTCACCACGATCTCGTCAACCTCCGCATTGAGGCGGACCTTAACTCCGGCTTCGCCAAGAAGTTTCATTAACCCCTCTACGATAGCCCCGGTGCCTCCGGCTGCGAAATGAACCCCCCATTCCCGCTCAAGGTAATGGATCATGGCATAAATGGACGTTGTGTCGAAGGGATTTCCTCCAACCAGTAACGGATGGAAGGAAAAGACCCTGCGAAGGAAATCGTCTTCAATGAACTGCGACACATAAGAATATACACTCTTGTACGATTGCAGTTTCAACAGGTCGGGAACAACCTTTATCATATCCCATACAGAAAGAAAAGGCTTGTCGGCAAGGTCAACAAAACCTTTGTTAAAAATCGCTTTTGTCGCTTTTACAAATTTGAGGTAGCCCTGGGCATCGGCCCGGTTCCATTTCCTGATTTCATCAAGGATAAAACCTTCATCCCCGGTATAGTCAAAGTGCCTGCCTGTGGCGTCAAATATGCGGTAATACGGATTGCATGGGCGGAATTGTATATAGTCTTCCCGGTTTTTACCGAAGGCCCTGAAGATGTCATCGAACATAAACGGAGCCGTAATTACCGTGGGTCCGCCATCAAAGGTGAAACCGTTTTTTTCATAGACGTAAGCTCGTCCCCCCGGCTTATCCCGTTTTTCATAGATCTCAACCTCCCAACCCCTGGCAGCCAGACGGGCCGCCGCACTGAGTCCGCCGAAGCCGGAACCGATGATGATAGTTTTTTTCATAAGCCGTAAATAGAACAGGCAGGATGGTGGGCACCAACCTGCCTGTGACCTCCAGACCGGCTTAACCCCTAAGAAAGCCGCCCGAAGTGTTTAATCATAGTTCCCGACATACTACTAAAAAAGCGACATAAAAATCCAAATTATATTTTATGGCGTTTTGCTGAAGCCGTTTAGGGTCTAAATCTCCGACCCGCTGACGGTTTCATCCGGAGACAACCCTGCCAGCACCAGGGCTCCTCCACCCAAAGCCAGATCTTTAAGAAAACTGGTCATTGCCATCTGCATGGTTTGTTCATTGAACAGGCCGGGCAAATGCACGGTTAAAACAAAAATGATCATCAGGGTGGCAATAATATATCCTCCGGTCCGCGTATACTGGTTTATAACGATACTCACCCCCCCGGTCAGCAAGCCGATGCCGGTAACATAGACCCAAAAGATACCGCCGGGTATCCAGGCCGGCACTACGCCGGTCATATCCCCGGCATTCATAAAATGAAGCAATCCAAACAAAGCAAAAGGTATGCCAAACAGGATTCTTCCAAGAGTTATAGCCCGAGTATCCATTGTATCTCCTTTTTTAACTATTCATCTAGGTATGGAACTTCAACAAATCGAAAGTTGAAATAGTTGCATTAAAAAGCTTATGCAAAAGTCCCGGACCTTCGCCGCCCTGCTAATTCTGAACTTGCTTTACAAAGCCTTCATACCCATTTCGACGCAAGCGCGTCAATGCTCTTTCGGCTCGCTCCCGGTTACGGTAAGACCCGTAAAATACACGGTATACGGTTCTATCGCCGGCCCGGGCACGGTCTACCCTGGTTCCGTTTATATCCCTGGAATGATTGCGGGCTTCTTCCCGGCTATCAAAGGAAGCGAGCTGTACGGTAAAAACCTCCCGGCTTATCCCACGGCGGCTGACAGGCTCTTTGCTGTCTACCAGGGTTATCCTCACACGGGCAACACCTGAATTGATCATGGATATTTCCTCGGCGGCCTTTTTCGACAGGTCGATAATCCGTCCGTGTGCATACGGACCCCGGTCGTTGATGCGCACCGTCACCGATTCCCCGTTATCCAGATTATCCACCCGAACACGGGTATCAAAGGGCAGGGTGCGGTGGGCGGCCGTCAGGCCATTCTGATCATAGGTTTCTCCGTTTGCTGTGAGCTTACCGTGGAAATTTGGACCGTACCAGCTTGCTTCACCCCGTTCCAGGACCATGCCGCGGGGAGTGGCGCATGCGCCCAGCATCACTATGCACAGCAAAAGGCAACACCTTATCATGTGAGCATTCATTTATTGTCTTAATTTGGGTAATAAGTCGGCGCTTCGGGTCCAACAGGCATTCCCAGCCCAAAGACCCACAGGTAGAATAAGATAAGCCATCCGAGGAAAAATAACATGCTGTAGGGCAGCATCATGCTGATTACCGTACCAATGCCCAGATTTTTGTCATAACGATTCGCAAAAGCAAGGATGAGCCCGAAATAGCTCATCATGGGCGTAATTATATTCGTAACGGAATCACCGATGCGGTAGGCGGCCTGAATAACTTCGGGGCTGTATCCGATGATCATAAGCATAGGCACGAATATGGGTGCCGTTACGGCCCACTGGGCCGATGCGGAACCCAGCATCAGGTTCACAAAGCCGGATATGATGATGAATCCCACAAACACCAGCGGACCCGTCAGGCCTATGGTGGTCAGGAATTCAGCGCCGGTTACGGCCACAATCTGGCCGAGATTGGTCCAGCCAAAAAACGCAACAAACTGGGCTGCAAAGAATACGATCACAATGTAGAGGCCGAGGGTAGACATGGCCTTGGCCATTCCCTCGATTACATCACGATCGCTTTTCATGCTGCCGGAGACTTTACCGAAAACGAAGCCCGGGATTAAAAAACCGATAAAGATCAACGCTACGATGCCATTCAAAAAAGGGGAATTCAAAATTTCGCCTGTATCCGGATTGCGGAGAACCCCGCTTTCAGGGACTATGGTTAGGGCCAGCAGTCCGGCCAATACCAGCACGCTGAAACCGGCCCATTTGAGTCCGCGTAGTTCATCCTTAGTCAAGGGATCAAGTGAGGTCTCGTCGCTAAGATCCTCCATAGCCATCCCCGGATCGTATTCACCCAGTTTGGGCTCGACGATTTTCAGGGTCACCCACGTCCCGATCACTGTTATGACAAACGTGCTCAGGAACATGAAATAATAGTTCACGGCCGCATGAACGCTGTATTCGGGATCAATCAACCGGGCCGCTTCTTCGGTAAGTCCGGCCAGCAACGGATCGATTGTCCCCAGCAGAATATTGGCGCTATAGCCTCCCGAAACACCTGCAAAAGCGGCGGCCAGCCCGGCCAGGGGATGCCTTCCAAGAGAAAGGAACACCACGGCCGCCAGAGGAACCAAAACCACATACCCCAGTTCCGAAGCCGTATTGGAAACAATGCCGCTGAATACAATGGCGATGGTCACCAGGTTTTTGGGCTCCAAAATGAAAGCAAAAATGCGCTTCAGGTGATTGACGAATGTTCCGGTCAAACTCAATGTATGGGTATCGGAGCTTACATGTGGCTGAACAGCCGTTGCCTTTAACACCAGGCCACGGATGGCCGCACTGATCAAGCCGGAGTGTTCGGCCACCCCCACACCCAGCAGAGCCACCAGCACGGTTCCCAGGGGAGCGAACGACGTAAAATTCACCACCAGATTTTCAATTATCATCCGCAGTCCGTTGCCATTAAGCAAACTGACCGCCGAAATGACGCCCTCCGGTGACCGGCCGGGGACACCCTCGGGGCGAGGATCAATGACCGATACATCGAGCCATTCGGCAATGCCGCTTATCACTATGACCCCCATTGCAAAAATGGCGAATAACGTTACCGGGTGGGGAAGCAAATTGCCCAGCCATTCCACAGCATCCAGGAAACGGGTAAACCAGCCACGCTGGTGTTGCTTGTCAGGTTGATTTTTCTTGTTATTCATAAAGATGAGTTATTCAGGCGGGTCAGTTTCCAATGCCGGTCAAGTTATTAAAAAAAACCCTCTTTTATATTTCCCTCCCCTAACTTATTTTAAATCAACCGGAAGCCACTGAGTAAATCCAATCCTATGTCTGAAGCCACCCCCGGAGATCGTATTCGTTGTGTGTTTACGGTGATCTGGTTTTTAATATCTTTATTTATATCTACTCTCATCCTTATAACCGGTTTGGTTGTTACCCTGGGCAAGGCTCAAAATTTTCTGGTTAAATATCTTGGCCTGTTTATTGGCCGAACCGGTTTATTTATTGCAGGCATCAAATTAAACATACATTATGCCGGCCCCCTTCCTAAGCAGGCCGCTATGTATATCTTTAACCATGGCTCAACGCTTGACCTTTTTGTGCTGCTGTCACTCGGACTCAATAACATTCGTTTTGTGGCCAAACGGGAATTTCAGTTTAACCCCTTCTTTTTCATATTGGGCAATCTGACGGGGCAGATATTTATTCAACGCCAAAATTCACAACGTTCGATCCAGATCCTCTCGCATTGCTGCGAACGTATAAAAAAACGGGATTTGTCCGTTGTCATGGGTCCGGAAGGATCAAGACATCATAAAGGGGTCATAGGACCGTTCAAAAAGGGGGCCTTTCATATGGCCATTGATCTGAATTATCCGATGGTCCCGATGTATTTTGAAAACACCGGCAAACTCTGTCACGGACGCTCGCTGATTACCTTCAAAGGGACCGTCAATGTATATATACATCCCGCGGTGGATACCTCCCAATGGAAAAAGGAAACGGTGGCCCTGCATGCCGAAGAGATCAGACGCCGGTATCTTGGTTGGGCTAACATATCCGGAGAATCCGTTTAACCATATTCAGCCCCCGGGCTTTGCGTGAAACGGCCGCATTGAGTAACTTATCATTTTGCTGTTAACCTCTAACCCGTATCCTGACTATGCTGCTCCAACAGAGAATAACTGAACTTGCCGAACAATCAAGCCAAACCCCTCCGTCCAATTTCTATGAGGTCTTTGCCGAATTTCTGAAGGCTCTGGAAAACGGTGACATCCGGTCTGCAGAAATAAAAAAGGGGGAATGGCAGGTAAACGGCTGGGTAAAACAAGGCATTCTGCTGGGCTTTCGCTATGGTAAGATTAAAGCCTTTGATGAAGGCGGCTCCCTTACCTTTTTTGACAAACATACCTATCCCACCCAATCCATTGACGGGGTTAATAAAAACATCCGGATCGTCCCGGGCGGATCATCTGTACGCGCCGGATCTTATGTAGGCGAAAATGTAACCATGATGCCCCCCATGTATATTAATTCAGGTGCCTATGTCGGCTCAGGCACCATGATCGACTCCCATGCCCTGGTGGGAAGTTGTGCCCAGGTGGGGAAAAATGTTCATCTCAGTGCAGCAGCACAGCTTGGCGGGGTGCTTGAACCTATAGGTGCCGTGCCTGTAGTTGTCGAAGACCACTGTATGATAGGCGGCAACTCGGGAATCTATGAAGGAAGCCAGGTTGGAAAGGAGGCCGTTATCGGGGCCGGTGTGATCCTGACGCGTTCGACCCCGGTCTATGATCTGGTAAAGGAAACCGTGTATCGCGGTTCCAAAGAAGATCCTCTCAAAATCCCGCCCGGTGCTGTGGTAATTCCAGGCTCCCGTGCTATCGGCAACCATGATTTTGCACGCCGGCATAATCTCTCGGTCTCAACACCGCTGATCATAAAGTACCGCGACGATAAAACCGATGAAGCAACGACCCTTGAACAGTTGTTGCGATAAGGGTCATTTCTGAACGGCCCGCAAGGAACCCGTCTTTCATGCCTCTTTAACGTATTCGGCGTTGTTAAAGAGTGGAAAACGGAGAACTGATGAAGCGATCGGTGGTTTTACTTGTATTGATGTATGCCCTGTCAGAATCTGCAAGTTCACAAAACAGTGTTTTGTTTGAGGATTTTCAGGATGGTGATTTTCATCAGCATTCAGTGTGGACAGGTGACCGGGACGATTTTGTAATTGTTACGGAAGGTGACAATGAGCTTCTGCGCCTCGACGGCAGCGATTCCGGCGGCACCGCTCAACTGGTCACGGAAAACAATACAGCGTACGGAACCTGGGAGTTTTTTCTGCGACTTGATAATTTTTCTCCCACCAACAGCAACAGGGCTTTAATTTTCCTGACGGCCGACCGCAGCAACCTGAACGGAGAGGTAAACGGCTATGCTCTCCGGACGGGCGAAAATGGCCTGCCTAAACATTTCAGGATTATCCGGATGGATAACGGCGTTCAGGAACCTATTTTGACGGCCGTTACGGAAATCGGGGCCGGTGAGTACCGGGTGAAGGTTACCCGTGAAGAGAACGGAACCTGGCGCCTGTACACGGCAACAGGATTTGATTCAACCCCCCTTGTCGAAAACGGAACGGTAACCGACACCACCTATACCAAATCAACCTATTTTGGCATGAGGGTGAATTACACAGCTACACGCCGGCAGCACTTTTTCTTCGATGAGATTCATATCCGCAACGACATCGACGCGGTGCAGGCCACAACGGTGCAGGTGATAAACAGCCGGACCCTTGACGTGCTTTTCACGGATCGCATCGACGAAACCAGTGTGCTGCCCCTGCATTTTACGGTTAATGGTACCCGGGTCCCCTCCTCAGCCGTCCTTATCGACGTTAACCTCGTACGGCTGAACTTTGACCTGCCCCTGGCAGAGGGACCGGGCACCCTTGCCATCGAACAGGTCCGGGATGACCGCGGCCATGTGATTAACGAACATACCCGGCTGGAATTTTCAATGCAGAACCCCTTTCAGGTGGAAGAGACGATCGCCCGGGACGGAGACTCCCTGGATATACGATTTTCTGAAGCGGTTGACCCGGTTTCCCTGCAGGTACAAAACTTTAGCATCGACGGGCATACCCCTCCCTCAACCGTTGCCGCTGCCAACGGGGATGAAACGGTAGTCCGGCTTTATTTTGACCAAACCCTCTTGTCGGGACCCTATGAACTTCAGCTCAGTGGGATACAAGCTCGGTCCGGGTGGGATCTGGCCGGAGGCGCAGCCATCCCCTTTATCATTTTTGATGAGGCCGGAGCGGGAGATGTCCTTGTCAACGAGTTTATGTACCGCCCCCCTCAGGATGGTCCGCCGGCTTATGTCGAACTAAAGAATAATTCCGAAAAATTCATCGATATGCGGGGCTGGAAACTGAAAGACAACACCGGCAAAGAGCGCCGTATTACCTCTGAAATACGGCTTTTGCCACCCGGTCAGCATCTGGTCGTAACGTCTGACACCAGCAGGCTTGCCGGTATTTTCGGTCCCGTGTTCAGTGTGGAGATGGCAGATTTTCCCTCGTTCAACACCTCGTCGCCCGATGACATACGTCTTTTTAACGCGCAGGATGAACCCATCGACTCCCTGGCCTATATCCCCCCGGAATGGGGCGGTGACGGGGTTGCCCTGGAACGGCGTTCGGCACAGGCCCCAACGGCCTCCCGGTATAACTGGACGGAATCTTCCCACCCTCTTCTCGGCACCCCCGGCAGGGAAAATACCGCCGTTCCCGTTATGGGTCCACCGGTATTGGTGGATGTCCGCAATGAGGGAGAGACCGTGCTGAAATTAATTTTTGACCGGGAGGTGAGAGAAGCCACACCAGGATCCTACCATTTCATCATTAATAATAATCTTTTGGTATCGGCCGTATCCCAGCCCCGTCCGGAAGAAATCGAACTAACGCTCAACGCGTCTTTGTCACGGGGAAACGACTATGCCATTACCTATCGGGGAATCGCAAGTATTTTCGGGGAAGCTGCCGGGCACACCAGCCCGTTCTTTTATGTGGAATCGGCCGGCCCGGGCGATGTTTTTATCAACGAGTTCATGTACAACCCACCCGGTGGATCAAGCCGCTATATTGAACTTTTCAATGCGGGTGCAAAAGCCCTGGATATGGCCGGCTGGACAATAAACAACAATACGGGACAACGCAGTTTCATCACCCGTACCCGCACTGTGCTGCCGCCTGCATCGTATGTGATCCTATCTGCGGGCGAACAGCAGCTTGAAACCTTTCCCGATATCAGCCTGGTCAGCATGGACAGTCGTTTTCCGGCCCTTAAACTGAGCGGGGATGACATCGTGCTGAAAGGCGCTGACGGCCTCCTTCTCGACTCGCTGGCCTATCTGCCGGACTGGGGTGGCAAAGAAGTCGCCCTGGAACGAAAAACCACGGGTCTGCCGGCCTACTTTAAAGACAACTGGGGAGATTCGCCGGCTGAAAATGACGGAACCCCCGGAACTCAAAACAAGCTTCTACCGGATACTGACGCTCCGTCCATCCTTTTTTTTGGGGTTGGATCAGAAGAACACCTGACCATTGAATTTTCCAGGGTCCCTGAATACCATGGAGCCAGGGACAAAAATAACTACCGGCTGAGCCCTTCACTGGAAATCGGGTCCGTGGAACTTGAGAAAACCAGGGTTACCCTGAACCTGGCTTCCCCGCTCACGGCCGGCCTGCCCTATGAACTGGTCATCCGGAACATTGAGGATATATTTGGAAACTCCATTAACGATGAGCAATTTCCCTTCACCTGGATCCCGTTCCAGCGCCCCTCTGAACAGGATGTTGTCATTAACGAAATCCTGTATCGTCCACGGACAGGCGGGGTTCAGCGATACCTGGAATTATTTAACCGCTCGGATAAGAATTTTGACCTTAACCACTGGGAGTTCGGTAGAAGTACCGGAGCGCCCATCACCCTGCAGGGGCCCGTTTTACATGACGGCTCTTTTACACCCATACCGCTTTTAAGCCGGGAATATCTGGTGCTCACGGCCCAGGCCGCTTCACTGCCTGAGGCCCCGGCACATGTTCTGGAAACGTCGGGGTTCCCCCCATTTTCCCGTTTGGGGGATGCCGTTTTCCTCCGGGATGACCACGGCAACAGAATCGACAGCTTGCATTATCAGCCCGGATGGGGTGGCAACGACGACGGTTCCTCCCTGCAAAGGGTTCATCCCGACGGGGCCAGCAACGATCCCTTTAACTGGACAGGAAACGCGGATATTTCAGCCGGCTCGCAAAACACAAGTTACCGGCCCGACACCATACCGCCGGTTATCCAATACGCCGCATATACTGAGGACGGCCACATTCTGGTCCGGTTCAATAAATTCATTACATTGGGACCACAGACCGTATTTTCCGTCCGCGGTGAACCCTTGGGCAGGCCCGATTATGATCCTTTCCTTGCCAATACCCTGTTATTGAAATTTTACGGAGAGATCAATCACCATACGGATACCTATCTGGAAGCCGAGAATCTTGTTGATTTCAGCCGGAACATGACGCCGCAGACCTCCCACCCCGTAGCCAGACTCCCCCGGCACGGCGATATCGTGATCAATGAAATTATGCACCGCCCGAGAACGGATCGTTACAGCCCCTTGCCCGACCAAAGCCAATATATTGAGCTTTACAACCGCCGGGATTACGCTGTAAGCATGGAAGGTTTTTTTCTCCATGACCGCCCCGGCCGTGACGGACAGGTTGACCGGCGCGATCCGGTAAGCACCACTTCAGCCTGGATACCTGCCCGCCGGTATGCGGTGGTCTATGCCGATACGGCTCAGATTTTCGGCCACTCCCGGATATCCAAATCGTTTAACCTGAAGAATGAGGTGCGCTTTTTTCGGGTTAACGGCAACTCGCTTGGTTTGACTGTATCCGGGTATGCCATTTATCTTTCAAACCTCAACGGAGTTGTGGTGGATTCGGTTCTTTACCATGATCACTGGCATAATCCAAACCTGGCCGATACCCGGGGCATCAGTCTTGAACGAATAAGTCCGGATGGCGGCAGCAGTAATGAACATAACTGGACCTCCAATGCCGGCATGCGGGGCGGCTCCCCGGGTATTGTTAATTCGGTATCAGCAACGGTTCAAACCGTTCAACCGAACGAAGGCCTCCTGCTTGAACCCAATCCGTTTTCACCCGACGGCACCGGTTTTGATGATCACCTTTTTATTAACTATAGCCTGAACGAACCGGATTACCTGATGCGCCTGCGTATTTTTGACCGTTACGGACGAACGGTAAGGACACTTGCAGATGGTGAAGCGGCCGGGTTAAACGGTCATGTTATCTGGGATGGCCGTAAAGATGACCAATCGAATAACCGCATTGGCTTGTACATCATTCTGTTTGAAGCCTATAACAGTGAGACCGGAGGCAATAAAACGTTTCGTGAAGTTGTGGTCCTGGCAAGAAACCTGTAGCCTAGCCTGCCTTCTGCTTTAACATTCTCTGAATAACCCCGTAGATTTCCTCCCTGTTGAAAGGCTTGGAAACATAGTCGCTAAACCCTTGTTTCCGATAATAACTTTCATCCCCTTTCATGGCATATGCGGTAATTGCCAAAACCGGGGTCGCCTCATGGCCTTCCTGCTTGCGGATCTCGTTCAGGGCTTCAACGCCGTCCATGCCGTCACCCAGGTTTATATCCATCAGGATAAGATCATACCGGTTTTCATGCACAAATCTCAGGGCGTCCTCCCCGCTTTTGACGCTATCGAGATCATAGTTGCCGTTAAGATAACTCCGGGTCACGATCTGGCTGTCTTCATTATCTTCTACCAGAAGTATTTTTGGTTTTTCGCCGGATTCCTTTACCGGTTTAGGCGTACGGGACGCCAATTTGTCGCCCTTATCTTCATAGTTCTTTTTTTTACCGGCTACCGGGAACATCACCGTAAACACAGACCCTTTGCCTTTCTCGCTTTTCACATGGATCCGGCCGTTCATCATTTCGACAAGTTTTTTGGTAATGGTCAGACCCAGGCCGGCTCCTTCAAACTTCCGGGACAAGCCAACGCTCTCCTGTTCAAACTCATCGAAAATTTTATCGACAAAGTCATCCGATATTCCGACGCCGGTATCCTCTACATGAATGACCGCCATTTTCTGGCCAGATGCATTTTCTTGTAGGACAGTGCTTTCGGTTTTTACCGAAACTTTGCCCTGGTGGGTATATTTTAGAGCATTGCCGATGAGATTGTTCATGATCTGACTAAAAAATTGCGGATCCAGTTTAGCGTATAGTTCGCCTTCGGATTCACACTCCAGAGAAAGATTCCGCTGAGAAGCCAGGGGGGCAAACAGTTCGCAGGAATGCTGCAATTCATCGGTCAGATTGACCGACCGCAGTTTTATATCCAGTTTGTCCGCTTCGATTTTTGCCAGATCAAGAATGGCATCAATGGTAGCCAATAGCCGGATTCCGCTATCGTGGATCCGGCGCGCCATTTCCCGGTCTTCTTCCTGTTGAAGATCCGTTTGCATGATCGAGGCATATCCCAGGATACCCGTAAGCGGCGTTCTGATCTCGTGACTCATATTGGCAAGAAACGTCGTTTTAAGCCGGTTCATCTCTTCGGCCTTATTTTTGGCTTTTATCAGATCCCGTTCCGCCTTTTTTCTTAGCGTGACATCTCTGGAGTTAATGACTATGCCTTCAATGCGGCTGTCGAAGAGCATATTTTTCCCCACAGCTTCCAGATCACGCCAGGAACCTTTCTTATGTTTTATCCGGAACTCAAGATTTAACAACTCATTGTCTTTGTTATGAATGCTCCTCAGCGTCTTATGCTTTATACTATCTTTCTCCTGAGGATGAATGAAATCAAATACATTTCTATTTATCAATTCATCGGCACGAAACCCTAGTATGCTTTCAATTGAGGGGCTCTGATAAAGGAAGTTGCCTTTCTGATCGATGACGGAGATCAAATCAGAACTATTCTGGATTAATGAACGAAAGCGGATTTCGCTGCTTTTAAGATCTTCTTCGGCCTTTTTCCGGATCTGGTAGCTGGTGATCATCTCACTCACCACCCGCAATATTTGCAAATCCTGCTCAGACCATTCCACCGCCTCCCCGGTGGCATGAAAGCCTATAAAACCGGTCAGCTTGCCATCGGCATCCTGCATGGGCACCATTTGCAGGGCACTGGTCTGATAGATTTCCAGCAGCGTTTTTTCAGGATCAGCAAGCACCGGCATACCATCAACGTCATCTATGATTATGCTTTCCCCCTTTTCAAGCTTGTTCAGGCACCAGGAAGACGGCGATACATCCAAATCCTGCAGCCCGCCCTGCAAGGGTTCATTGCCGGCATTGCACCATTCATGCGTATTATCAACCTTTTTATAATCCTTCCTGAAATTGTAAATAAACCCCCGGTCCGCTTCCATGGCGGTCCCGAGCATTTTTAATATGTTGGTGAAATGTGGAGAAGTATTTTTTAATAAGAGCCTTGCTACTTCATCGAGTGCTTTTTCCAGGGTGAGGCGGTGTTCGATAAGCTGCTCGGAACGTCTACGCTCTGTGATATTATGAATAACCGTCACGACCCCAATCAGTTCATTTTGGGATCCTTTTATTAAAGTGCAGGAATAATCGACAGGCGTTTCGGCCCCCGTTTTGGATGTTAACAGAAACTGTTGTTTTGACCCGGGGTTATCCTCCTCCAGACTATGGGATACCGGATCGTGAACGGGCTGCGCGGTTTCTTCATCGATAAACTTCAGGACATCGTCAAGATTCCGGCCTTTAGCTTCTTCTTCGGACCAGCCGGTCAGGTTGGCTGCAACACTGTTGAGCAAGACAATTCGTTTATCGGCATCGGTTCGTATAACCGCATCACCAATATTTTCAAGCGTTGTTGCCAGCCATTGCTCGTTTTCACGAATCCTGCGGTTGATCTGGTGCTTATGCAACGCCATCTCAATGGTGGTCTCAAGCTCTTTCTCTTCGACCGGCTTAATGAGATAGCCCATAGGCTCTGAGATCCTGGCACGCTTTACCGTCTCCTTATCGGCGTAAGCGGATAGAAAGATTACCGGAATATCCATATCCTTCTGAATTCCATCGGCCGTTTCTATGCCATCTTTGTCACCCTCCAGCCTGATATCCATCAACACGAGGTCCGGTTTTAGGGTTTGAGCCTTTTTTAATGCATCATCTCCATTTGAACAAAGACCTACCACGTTATAATTTAAAGCCGTAAGACGATTTTTTATATCCTGAGCCAATATAAATTCATCTTCAACTATCATAATTTTGGAATGCTCTGGCATTTTTAACTTAATTTGCTGATTTGAATTATCTAGGGATTAGAAGTAGCTTATTACGTTGAACGAATGCCTATAGATGTCTAATTATATTCAGCATGCAAGCAATGAACAAATAATTTATAAAAGCTTTGGAAGCATTCAAAAGAAGGTAACTTCCATGAGAATAATCTAAACTTATTTTCGTCCTAAGTATATTATAATTCTATAACGAAGCCGGCTCCGGGCATTATAGAATTATAATAATTGCGGCCATTCCGGGCTGTACCAGACCCGGTAAACCACCTGGTATTAATTAACATATCAAGAACTTATAAATATCTTCATTAATTATATAAGTTATCTTTAACCTATTTTTTTTATTAACCTTTATTACAACAGCTTAATTCCTTATTTTAGGTTTCTACCAAAGAAATCAGTCCCCAAGAACTTTAACTGCAAAATGAACTTTAAATTACTCGAACGTTTTCAGGATTTCGGCCTATTTATAATACGAGTAGGTATCGGAACCGTATATTTATTTCATGGTTTCCCTAAAATATTTGGCGGACCCGAACAATGGGAAGGCGTAGGCCAGGCCACTCAGCACCTGGGCATATCCTTTCTCCCGGTTTTTTGGGGATTTCTGGGATCTTCAGCCGAATTTTTTGGGGGCCTTCTCTTGATCTTCGGATTATTCTTCAGGCCCGCCACCATTGCGTTATTCCTGACCATGGTTGTAGCCACATCCATGCATATTGGCAGCGACGATGGGTTTACTACCATCTCGCATGCTTTGAAAATGGCTATCCTGTTTTTTGGCCTCATCTTTATCGGTCCCGGTAAATATAGTCTGGACCGAAAGATCAGTATTCATGTACGCCGTTAAACAAACGCATCATAGATCAATTTTGCGGCCACCGCAAACGTGAGGCCGGCAAACAAAAGCTGTGAATAGGACAGGTTTACCCGGTCATGGAGGTAAGCGCCCAGCCGTGCCCCGGCAAATGCTCCCCCAACCAGGGCCAGGGATGCACCGGCATCGATATAGCCGATGGTAATAGCCGAGTATCCGGCCGTTACCGGGGTTTCCATGGCCAGTTGTAAAGCACCGGAAAAGGAAATGAGAATAATAGCGTATATGGATATGCTCACGGCTTTTGTAAACGGAAAGTTATATAACAAATTCATCACCGGAACCAGGATTATTCCTCCGCCTACGCCTGCCAGGCTGGCTATCAATCCACCGCCGGTACCAATTTTGGATGCACGCAGCCAGCTAACCTGTTGTTTCATATCACCGGCAGCAACGGCCGGTCCGCTGAGGGCCCTTCTGATAAATGTAATGCCGGTATACAGGAGCAACAGGCTGACGATGACCACAAATTCATTCCGGCTGAAATATGCCGAGGTCGTAATGGCCTTGCCCAGAATGGTACCGATAACGCCGAAACAACCTACCCGCAAACTTTCCCGGAAGTAAATATTATCCATTTGCATATGCTTTAGGGTCCCGCTGACCGCCGTCACCATGGTGCAAAACAAGGAAGAGCCAATGGTCCAGAGCTCAGGATCCTGAACCTCCCCAAGCTCAAACAAATAAAATAAAACGGGAGCAAAGATCAGTCCGCCGCCAATACCCAGCATCCCCGACATAATGCCTGCAAATAACCCAAATGAAATTAAAAGGAGAATAAACATGGAAGAAGATAGGGATTAGCTCTATACTCATCCACGAAAGGGTTAAATATACTTATTATATTAAAGCCAGGCCGGTCAACCCATAAAATGTAATTGCCCATAC
>JBBDRB010000109.1:0-2628 GCA_040905685.1 Balneolales bacterium
GAGAAGGCTCAGAGTTGATGCGGCCGCTTGCTATTGCCGTGGTAGGAGGATTGTTCGTATCCATGTTTTTAACATTGTTTATCATACCCAGCCTGTACCTGATCGTGAATGGGATCAGTGAAAAATTTAAAAGTTTTCTAACAGGTTCAGGCACGAAGCCGGAACAGCAGCATGCCGCGGTCACAAAGGATGGTTCACTTCCTTAAAATTTTCTCCATTGCCTTGCCTTTCGCCAATTCGTCAACCAATTTATCTAAGTACCCTACTTGCTGAGTTAATGGATTATCAATTTCTTCATAAATAATTTATATACCATGGAAAAACATCACAAAGGAATTCACCACATTACTGTGCTTTCCGGAGATGCTCAGCGAAATGCTGAATTTTATGTTAAATCTTTGGGCATGCGCTTAGTAAAAAAATCTGTCAACCAGGATGATCCGGGTACTTACCACTTGTTTTATGGAAATGCTAAAGGTTCACCGGGATCCGGTTTAACATTTTTTCCATGGCCGATGGCACAACAGGGAAAGCCGGGATTGGGTGAGGCCGTAAGAGTGGCACTTGCTGTTCCGACCGATTCGATAGATTATTGGGTTGAACATTTTGGAGAAGTAGGAATTGACTTCGATGGCCCCTATGATCGGTTTGGGCAACAGGCTATAGGTTTTAAAGATCCCGATCGCCTGCAACTTGAACTCGTATTTGATGATCAGTCAAACCAATTGCCAGGCTGGGGAAAAGACACCGTACCGGCAGAGTACGGCATACGAGGGTTTCGGGGAACTACGCTTCGTTTAAATGAACATGAAGCAACGGCCGAAGTATTAAAAAACGTTTTTAAGTTTAAGGAAACCGATCAGTTGGATAATAGATGGCATTACACTACGGATGCCCAAATCGGAGGGTCTGTAATTATTGAGGAGGGAGAGCCTAAACCCTCGGCAAATGGCCGGGGAATTGTTCACCATGTAGCCTTCCGTGCTGAAAATGATGACGAGCTGGCCGAACTGCGTAACAAAGTCATCGAGATGGGTATGAATCCTACTACAATTATTGATCGGCACTGGTTCCACTCGGTTTATTTCCAGTCTCCGGGCGGGGTACTGTTTGAGATAGCAACCGATGGCCCAGGTTACGATGTGGATGAGGATCCCGACAAGCTGGGAGAAAAACTTATCCTTCCACCTTGGCTTGAATCCAAAAGGGAGATGATTGAAAAGAGACTGCCCGATATTAATGTTTAAAATTTCCAGAAAACCAATATGTCACTATTCCGAGTTGATTCTGAACATCCGTTTAATGGGCCGCATCAGCCCAAAGTATGTTTTCGTTGGCTGATGAATTTGCCCAGCCAGACTTCCACTACAGGGCGCCCCAAGCCCATAACCATACCTGGTATCCACATTCCTTTTTAGCTCCCAAAGAGAAAAATCAGCCGGGCATCCCCAGCGGAATGCAACTACTGTATGATATGCTGAATGAAATCAGGACGGTACGCGCAATGATGGCCACGGTTCTGCGCAGATGAAAAGAATCATACAAAATTAAACACAATACGCATACAGCGATGAAAATTACTCGACTATACACCGGTATGGATAATGAATCCCATTTTGAGGATATAGAAATAGAGCTTAATGACGCCGGTGAAATCGGTAAGCTCTCTGAAAGGGTGAATGCGACTGGGCTGATATTTCGAAAAACAGAACCTGACTACAATTACGACTGGCATAACGCTCCACAGCGTCAGTATATCATCATGCTGGATGGTGCCGTAGATGTGGAAATCGGGGATGGAACAGTACGACGGTTTTCTACCGGAGATATATTACTGGTGGAAGATACTATCGGTCGCGGACATAAAAGCAAAGCGGTGAATAATGAACCTCGCATGTCTGTCTTTGTGACTCTGGATTAAAAATGTAGTAGATGCTCTTTCATTATATCCTTAATCAAATTTTAAAATGATGGTGTAAGCTTCCCCGACAGGGAAATGAAATTATGTTTACTCTGTCAGCAGGAAGTAAGGATGAATTTGATAATTGGGTAGAGGAAATTATGGAGGCAGGCGGAACAATTTTCTTCGACTCGACAGACAGGAAAGAATATTACGATGGAAATGGGTGGCCCACCGCAGACTCAAACCCTACAGCCGCGGATGTAGAAATTGAATTTTCCAGGGCTTGGAAACAAATACCCAAAATGGTTTACTCGACCACCCTTGAGCGTGTGGAATGGAACTCAAGGCTGTTTCGCGAAATAAACCCTGAGGAATCAGCAAAGCCAGTTCCGCCTGATATACAACAAAACCTCCGTTTTACCGGTTCACAAAATTTTGAATGTGGGGTGATTATGCTTCGGTATGAGCAGCGGGCGGACTAGGGGGAAAGTAAATTTTGTCCCACGCTCATTTTTTAGGCCAATTCGCCTACTAGTTCATACGGTATGTGGTTCATGTTTTTGAAAAACCTTCCGGAATATTTTCAAGAATAACGTCGCGCTAGTTTTAATCACATTCAATCAAGACTCGCTGATGCTTTGTTCCGCTGTGTCGTTAGCAATATGTGAAGCCTGAAATTCCATCACCAGCTCTTTGTGGCCGGTATGGGGATCTATTTTCTCTGA
>JBBDRB010000110.1:0-72184 GCA_040905685.1 Balneolales bacterium
GGCCTGGGAAGCGGACAATCAAACGATATTCTATACTCGCCAGGATGCCCAGACCCTGCGGTCGAACCAGGTGTTCCGCCATCGCCTCGGCGACGATACCGCCGGCAACAAACTCGTCTATCAGGAAGACGACGATACGTTCAGAACCTATGTGATGCGCACCAAATCCCGTGGATACATTAGCATTGTTTCTTCCAGCACCGTGAGCACCGAATACAGAGTTATACCGGCCGGCGAGCCCACCGCAGATGCCCGGGTGATTCAACCCCGCCAGCGGGATCTGCTGTATTACGCCGATCATTTTGGGGATTATTTCTATATTCGCACCAATGACCAGGCTGAAAATTTTCGACTGATGCGGGCTCCTGTGAACCGTCCGGATATCGGCAACTGGGAAGAGGTGATCGCCCACCGCGAGGATGTCCTGCTGGAAGGCATCGATATTTTCCGGGATTTTCTGGTCCTGAGTGAACGCAAAGAGGGATTGATGCAGATCCGGACCCGTAACTGGGAATCCGGCGAGGAGCATTATCTGGATTTTGACGAGCCGGCTTATTATGCCTATACGACCACCAATCCCTCTTTCGAAACAGGCACCCTGCGCTACGCCTATACCTCACTGACCACCCCCGCCTCCACCTACGATTATGATATGGCCGGTCGCACAAGCATCCTCCTTAAGGAATCGGAGGTCCTGGGCGGTTTTAACCGGGAACACTATGTGACCGAACGCCACATGGCCACCGCAAAAGACGGTACTGCCATACCCGTTTCTCTGGTATACCGCAAAGGGCTGAAGCGAGACGGCTCGAATCCCCTGTTGCAATATGCCTACGGATCATACGGCTATTCCATGGACCCTTCCTTCAGCTCAACCCGCCTGAGCCTGCTCGACCGTGGATTTGTTTATGCCATCGCCCATATCCGCGGCGGACAGGAAATGGGCCGGCACTGGTACGACCAGGGCAAGCTGAAGCATAAAATGAACACCTTTACCGATTTCATTGATGTATCGGAGTACCTGATCGGGGAGGATTTTACGTCCACGGAAAACCTCTATGCCATGGGGGGCAGCGCCGGCGGGCTCCTTATGGGTGCGATTGTCAATATGCGGCCGGACCTGTATAAGGGCGTGATCGCCGCCGTTCCGTTTGTGGATGTGGTGACCACCATGCTGGATGACAGCATTCCGCTGACGACCTCGGAATACGACGAATGGGGCAATCCCAATGATCCGGAGTATTACGACGTCATGATGGCCTATTCCCCTTACGACAACGTGAAGCCTCA
Source organism: Balneolales bacterium (assembly GCA_040905685.1). GTDB lineage: Bacteria > Bacteroidota > Rhodothermia > Balneolales > Natronogracilivirgulaceae > JBBDMU01. The sequence continues at coordinate 1,291 of JBBDRB010000110.1, forward strand.
GGATTATCCGAATATGCTGGTGACCTCAGGGCTGCACGATTCACAGGTGCAGTATTGGGAACCCACCAAATGGGTTTCCAAACTCAGGGACCTGAAAACCGATGATAATGTATTGCTGCTGCATACCAACATGGATGCCGGTCACGGCGGCGCATCAGGGCGCTTCCAGCGCCTCCGCGAAGTGGCCCTTCAGTACGCGTTCCTGCTGGAGCTGTCCGGCCGGGGGCGGGACGCCCGGAAATAGTGCTACGCCTTATCTTCGTAACCGGCTGCGTTCGATAAATTTCTTGATCTCCTTGTTGCCGATCCAGACTTTCTGATTGGATTCCAGATTGACCATTTCCAGGTTAATGGTATAGTACACGGCTCGTTCATTGCCCCGTAAATTTTCATCATAAATGGAATTGATGCTGCCCATCAGCATGAAATCGGCGCCGGTTTCCCGGGCCAGGGCAGCGGCCGTTTCCGGGGTCGAATAAGACTGCTGGTCCATTCGCTCGGCCCGCAATGCCTCTCTGGACCGGCTGTCGGCCACAAAATCCACCCGGCCGGTATTAATAAGGTTGCGCTCCAGGGCCAGGGTAAAGACCTCCGTGTCGATATGCTCCATGCTTTCGTTGCGGACTGTGCCGACGATCACAACGGGGGGTCGATCATTGGAGGTTACAAACCGTTCGATCCAGGCCGCAGCATGGGCATCGCCGATCATCTCGCTCGAGACCAGGCGGGCATCGGTGTCATTCCAGCGGCCGGACAAGTCGGTGACCTCACCGGCGTCGACCCGGGAAACTTTCTGGGACGGACCGCAGGCGGTCAGGCAAAGGCTGACGGAGAGGATAAAAAAAGCAGTGTATTGTTTCATGGGATTTTAGTTTTGGGAGAAGAGTTGGGAGGTTAGGAAGGTAGAGAAAGTTTTTCTGATCTCATCGTTGATGTCGTCATATACCCGGGCCTGAAGCAGGCTTTCCGAAAGAGTCCCCGAGCGGCCTTTGGCCTCGTAGGTATTCACGTCATTGTCGTACAGGTTGGTAATGATGATGTTCACATTCCAGTTCATGAAAACCGCATCATCGCGGTTCAGGTGGGCTTCGTGCTGATCAACGGCGACAAAGACCTCGAAGTCCGCATATTCACCGGACACGGTATAGCCGCTGCTGTTGAGAGAGGAGATCACCGAACGGGCCGCCTGCTCTTCCCCGCTGACGGAAAAATGGATGCCCTTTTTGATCTGTTCGAAGTTCCGTTCCATGGAATTGTAATCGGCAGCGTCACTATAGGCAAAACTGGATAATATATCGTACTGGGCAATCAGGTTCCGGTTCACCTCCATGAGCATGGAGGCCTGGTTGATGCGGGAAAGCTGTTCGGTCTTGCTGTCGGTGCCGTTAATGATCGAATTCAGGCTTCTGATATTAGCGTCGTTGGAACTGATCTCCGAGCCGATCAAAAGGCTGGTTTCAGTCCTGTTGATGCCCAGAAGAACATAATGCTGGCTGTCGTCCTGGTGGGTATTCAGCACCCGGGTGTTGAGCAGCTGCTGATGGCTGCTCACATTGGTGATGTTCAGCAGATCGGAGGTCGATTCGCTGAAATAGGCATCGTTGTTCTGATAGTCCATGTACTGCGAGCGCAGTGTCTGGTCGGAGGAAACCTGGGATGAAAATATCCTGGCCATATTGGCCGAGGCACTGTTCTGTGCCTCCTGGAGAGTGGACCCGGAACCGACGGCCAGCAGGTACAGGTTCTGGTGGTAGGCCGAATACGGGTCGGTCAGCCAGGCTGTAGACTCCCGGGTTGCGTCCGGGGAGGCGCACGATGCCATCAGCGTGAGCAGTGCGAGCAGAAGTACGGTGCGGTAGGTTTGCATAATGGTTTTCAGTTATAATAAATGGATTCCGTCAGAGCCAGGTTATCCGGGCCGACCATGAGGGTTTGTTCCGACTCATAGACCATGCTGCCGGTCGGGGAATAATACTGATAGCGCACGCGGTGTTCTCCCTCGGGGAGGTCGACCACATTGCCGTAAGCCTGGCCGGGAAGCGTGGTCCATCGCCTTAAATCGGCCATCTCCAGGGCTTCGGTACCGATAAGGCCGGCCAGACCTACCAGGCTTCCTGCGAGATCGCCGCCTTCTGTTGTGGCCACCTGCCGGGCTTTTTGAGTGGAGACGGCGCGCAGAAAACTCCGTGTAAAGGTCCGCGCATAAATAACCGGTTCCTTCACCTTATAGACGGATTCCGAGACTTTCGACATGTTCTCGATCATGGGAATGGGTACGGTAAGCGTATCGTTGATGACAACCTGAACCCGTCCGACACGGCTGCTGAATCTTTCCAGCACGGGGAAGGCAAATTTGAGATGGAAATCCAGATCATCCAGGTACAGCCGTACATGGGCACTGGTTTTTAAGGGGGAACGCCCCGAAAAAGCGATCAACAGCGTATTATAGGTATTGCGCTGTATGTGCTCAAGGCTGCTGGGCGATTCGGGGTTATAGGCAATGCCCTGATCCAGGAAGGCGCCGGTCATGCGGTTATACTCAATGCGGGCGTTGTCGGGGCGACCGGAGGTGGCAAACAGCACGGCGGACAAAAAATGGGCGAAGGCGCTGTTCTGGATATTGGCCTGGCCTGCTTCCAGGGGAATCCGCCGGCCGGTGGTGTCTTTTCTGGCCATTTCCCGCATTACCTCCTCATGCCTGAGCACAAACTTGTCCAGCTTAAAGGCCATTTTCCTTGCTTCCACCAGGGCATTCTCCGGTTCTTCCATCTGAATGTAATTAAGGGATTTGAAAGCATTGAGATACACATCTTCGTAATCCTCTCCTTCGTATTCAAGGCGGTAGTCGTTGATCAGGAAAGCGGAAATATTCCGGCTCACGCTGCTCCCGTATAGCATTTCAATCTTTTGCTCGGCATCATGGTAGGTTTGCGTGCTCTCCGTCCAGTTACCGGCAAAACGCTGAGCCGTACCCTTTTCGAGCAATCTCAAGACATCATCCCGGTCCCGGTAGGTCTTTGCTTTTTTGTAGCCGTCAATCAGGCTGATGGTTTGCATATAATCGCGCCTTTCAAAGCTTTGTTCAATACTCATCTGAGCTTCGAAGACATTGTAGGAACGGCAGGCTGAAAAAAGACAAAGGACGGGCAGTAAGAGCACATGCAAGATTTTCATGCAGCATCGACACCATTACAAAAAAACCCGAGGGGGCCGTGGGACCCCTCAGGTTTGATCATGATTTCTGAAAATGACTCTAGTTATTCCGTTTGAAATCTTCGTAGCGTTGGATCTCCTCATCCAGCTCGTCAAAAGCCTGGCTGCTCCGAAAACGGGTATACATCTGGTCATTTTGCCTCAGTTGCTCCATCAAGGCCAAATTCGCCTCCCCAATGGGGTATTCAACGAGCACAAATACCCGCCACAGCTGACCGTCTCTGTGCTGGGTCTGGTGGCGGATAGCACTGCCGGTCAGGCTTTCCGATACAATCGTTCGGTTGGCCTGGGTGAACATCTGCAGGAACTGGGCCTCTTCATCAGCGCCCACCTCTTCTGTAAAGTTCTTCTGGATGCCTTCAACTTTTACGTTGCTCTGCCGGCCAATCTCGGCCCGGGCATCGGTGGTCGCTTTGTTGATGGCCGTTTGAAGATCGCGGGAAGTGGATGTTTGCGCCGCAAAAAAGTAGTCCGGATCATCAGGAACATCGGTGAACCATTCAGGAATATCACCTAAGGATGCATCGGTTAAACCTTTATTGGACCGGCAGCCTGTTACAGTGACCAATCCGGCAAAGCAAACAAGCAGTATCAATCTTACTTTCATGATAACTCCTGTGTAGATTAGGGTTAAGGGTATTTATTAAAATAATATAATATTTTTTTAATTAAAAAATATACCTAACTGTTTTTTTTGGCCCAGCCAAATAGGGTCAGTCAACCTTCACCCTTACCTTATTTCCCTTTACCTGATTGTTGTTCATGGCTTTAACAACCGCCGGCACATACTGGTCAGGAATATCGACGATAGAATAGGCATTTTCGATTTCAATATTGCCGATCACATCACCCGGTATTCCGGCTTCACCGGCAATAGCACCGACCAGATCGCCGGGGTGGATCTTGTTTTTCTTCCCCACACTGAAATACACACCGACCATATCACTCTCGTTATAGGTTTTGGCCGGTTTGGCCGCTTTGCCTGAATCCGTCCCGGACGAGGCATCGGGGGAGGCCTTGCCGGCGGACTCCATCTGCATCTTAAGCAGGGCCCCGGCCGCCTCGATCGAGGTGAACCGGTCTTCCAGGATGGACTCTACCTGTTCGATATAAGAGCGGAGTCCGCCCTGCTCGAGGGTCTGGACGAGTTCATTAAGATTGCCGGCTATGCGCGACTGGCGCACATCGGCCACACTGGGCATGGCCAAAGGAAGCAGCTGCTGCCTGATTTGCTTTTCAATGAACCGCAGGCCCCGGTTTTTGCGTCCCGCACTAAAGGTAATGGCCGTGCCGGAGCGCCCCGCCCGGCCGGTACGGCCTATGCGGTGTATGTAATACTCCGGATCCTGGGGTATATCGTAATTGAACACCACATCAATGCCCTCCACATCAATGCCCCTTGCCGCTACATCGGTAGCAACGAGTATGTCGATATCCCCGCGCCGGAACTGCCCCATTACGCGGTCACGCTGACCCTGGGTCAGGTCTCCGTTGATGACATCACAGGAAAAACCACGCGCCTGCAATTCCCGGGCTATTTTTTCAGTCTGGCGTTTAGTATTGCAAAAAACCACGGCCAACTTGTAATTATGGACATCCATCAGCCGGGATATGGCCTCATCGCGCACCGATTCGCGTACTTCCACCACATATTGTTTAATATCGGGAGCCGAGACCACCTGACGGCTGATGGTGATATTGACCGGATCCTTCATATACCGTTTCATAATATCACGGATTGCTTTCGGCACAGTAGCCGAAAACATCACAGTCTGAACCGGTTTTTGGATATGGGAAAGGATGGTTTCCATATCCTCGCGGAATCCCATATTCAGCATTTCGTCGGCTTCATCGAACACAACCATGTCTACATGGTCCAGTTTCAGGTTTCCCCGCTGCAGCAGGTCAATGGTGCGCCCCGGTGTGCCCACCACGACATGAGCACCCCTCTGAAGGGCTTTCGTCTGCCGGGTGATGGGTTGCCCGCCATAAACGGGAACGATGTGCAGGCCTTTAACATGCTGGCCCAGCTTCATCAGCTCTCCGGTTACCTGGATAGCCAGTTCCCGGGTGGGGCATTGCAGCAATACCTGAACATTTTTATTGCTGATATCTATTTTTTCAATAATGGGTATACCAAAGGCGGCCGTTTTTCCCGTACCGGTCTGTGCCTGACCGACCACATCTTTGCCCTCCATGATCAACGGGATACATTGCTGCTGGATGGAGGTGGGGACTTCAAATCCCATTTCGGATACGGCGTCTTGAACGGGTTTACTGAAGTTCAGATCAGCAAAGGATAAGTCTTTCATAAAAACAATTTTCTTGTAGGTCTTGAGGAATAATTACTAATCAGTTTATAACGAACCGGCAGGGAGATAAGATACGGATTTATGGAGATATATTTGTGCAATAGAATTTCTTTTTTAAAAGATTCTCTTATACTGTAGGTAAATAGGTATGAAACTCACGCATCTGCTTTCGGACCCAATAATTCCCTACAGTTATGGCTCACATCCAACTCAAAGATGAACATTTACCGGGCATCACTGGCCTGTTTGCCTTCCGGCCCGATACGGCAAAACCCTTATCCCAACTTGCTGAAACCCTGCTGCGCGGGCCCTCGACGCTGAGCAGCGGTGAACGGGAGATTATTGCCTCATCGGTTTCCTGCCGCAACGATTGTCACTTCTGTCATACCTCTCACGGAGCGGCCGCCGCGGCACACCTGGGAACGGGCCTAGAACTGATCAGCGACATAAAGAATGGTCTGCCCGGTACGGTTATCTCCGATAAACTCAGGGCCCTGCTGGATATAGCCCACAAAGTTCAGGAGGGCGGCAAAAATGTGGAAGAATATCATATGCAGGCGGCCCGGGATCAGGGGGCGACGGATCTTGAAATACATGATACCGTCCTGATCGCCGCTGCTTTTTGCATGTTTAACCGGTATGTGGACGGGCTTGGAACCTGGGCTCCGGAGGCGGATGAGGCCTACCGGGAAATGGGGAAGAAACTGGCCCATGCCGGATATATTACGGATCAGGCCTCTTCTTCCTGACGACTGATATATTCTTCTATCACTTTCAGGTTTTCCAGGTTCTTCCGGAAAACCGGGGGCTGAACCGGCCAACTGTTGATGAGTATCTTCCTCTCCAGCGGAATGGCGGTAATATATTCTCCCCAGGATGAGGGAGAAATCGCCGTTTTGATGCGAATATGACTTTCTTCCGATTCAATTACCCGGTGGCTTAGGGCTTTAAAAGCACTGATAATCCGTTCGGCGTTTTCCTGCCGGCTGCATTGATTGGCAATATTTCTGAAGGTGTAGTGCTTTCTGAAACGGCTGACCGTCAGGGTCATGAACAGCAGGATCAGCAGGGCGGAAACCACCCCGGGCAGCACCAGGGCAAAGAGGACCATAACCGGGATGTAATAAAAATAATGCTTGTAAAAATGCGCATGCCTGAACCTCCAGCGATGGGTTCTGAGAATAAACTCCAGGTCTTCTTTTGTCATGGCTGCTTTACGATAAATGAAACAACGTTGATTCGATCAGAATCCTAAGTTCTTCATCATGGATGGGTTTGTCAATATATAATTCATTCAGGCCACCCTGTTTGAGTTGTTCGCTGTTCCCCGTCAAATAGATGACCGGTATGGAACGAACCTCCCTGATCTCTGCGACGGCCTCGATGCCGTTCATCTTGCCTTTCAGGCTGATATCCATGAGAATAAGGTCCGGATCAAGGACCAGTGCCGCCCGTATGGCTTCCTCCCCCGTTTCCACGGCCCTGGCCACAGCATACCCCATTTTTTGAACCTTTTCCTGAAGATCAAGAGCAATGATGAGGTTATCTTCCACAATGAGAATATGAGGTTTACCCATCAGCATTTAATGTGGGGAAATTTGATCGCGTAGCACAACCCGGGTCCAGGTCTAACCGCCAGGGTGCCGCCGAGTTGGGAAACGAAAGTTTTAACCAGGGATAACCCCAGTGTTGTGGACGAGTGGGCGTCCACGTCTGCAGGAAGCCCAATCCCGTTGTCGGAGACGTGCAGCCCGACGCGGCCCCCGTCAACCCTGCAGCTTATTTTTATGACTCCACGGTTCCCGTTAGGGAAGCCATGGGTAAGGGAGTTGGTAATAAGCTCATTGAGCAGGAACCCGCACAGCACGCAGCTGTCCAGGTCCAGATAAACATCCTGAATATCAATATCGAGGCTGACCTGCCCCCTGCTCAGGTTGTGCGAACGGACCAGGGCAGAACCCAGACGATCGATATACGTGGCCATGTTTAACGAAGAGAGGTTTTCGGATTCATGCAATACTTTATGTACCAGGGCCATTGAATGGATCCTGTTCTGGAATTTCCGATAGGCCTCAGGATCGTCTTCAAATGACTGCATCCTCAGCATGCTGGAAATAACCTGCAGATTATTATTTACACGATGGTTAATTTCCCTGAGCAGAACATCCCTTTCCTCCTTCGCCTTAGTGAGCTCCGCGGTCTGCCTCCTTAGCTGGTCTTCCAATTCCAGGCATCGCTCCAGCAAAATAGGCTCGACACGCCGGTGCTCCCTGTACAGGTTAAACCCCTTTTCATCGTTTTTTCTTGAGTATACAGATTTGGCGGTATTGGATTCTATTTTCATCGTTTGGCCCTGATTAGGTTATTGTAGTCAACTGTAGTACAACAAAGGTTTCCCCTGCCCCTAGTCCCCGGAAGGAATCAAATCCCTGCATTCTGAATGGCCAGCCATATATATTATAATATATATATTAATATTTTATCATGATATTTCATGTTCTTCAAAGCGTCTGTCTTCGTTAATACGCTACCCGTAATTTCTATTACATTATGTGTTACAATAAGTTGCACATAGTATAAAAAAAGGGGCCCGGGAGCCGGCATGCAATGGCCTCCAACCTATTATTCACCTGGATTAACAGGTTAGAAGATTATTATTAGAATCCTTTAATATAAAAGTTAGACCTCCTTTATTCCCTGAGCAGCTCCCTTTTTTCCCTGCCTGTCAGCCCGTCCCGAACCAGTTCATAAGAGTCCCGGATCCATTCACAGAGAAGCTCGTCCGGAATGGAATTATCCACCTCAATGGTATTCCAGTGTTTTTTATTCATATGGTAGCCCGGCTGCACGGCCGGATAGCTTTCCCGTAATTTGACGGCTTTGGCGGGATCGCATTTTACGGTGAAGCTGTCAAAGGAATCTACATCGGCCAGTGTAACTATTTTTCCTTTGACCTTTACAACCAGTGTTCTTTCACCAAAGGGGTAATCTTCGGTAACCCCGTTAAGTGACAAGCAATATGTGCGGTATGATTCGATATCCATAGCTTATATTAATAAAAAAAATTATCTTTCACCTGAACCGGATAATTCAATACATGGATCTTAAGGAAGACTGGTTTAACAGCCCTCGTTATCATTGCGCTGCTTTTGCTTTGGATTTATGCCTTTTCAGCATTGGTCTTCGTTGTGATGATCTCCTTATCAGGCCGCGATTTTGGTCCCGTGCTTGACCGATATGAGGTCTATAAGTAAACCAGAGGGCCGATGTTAAGATAACAATCACAGAAATAATACAGCCATTATGAGTACAGGAAAAAACAAAAAGGAATATAATACGCTGACCCCTGAAGAAGAGCAGGTCATCGTCCATAAAGGAACGGAAGCGCCGTTTACCGGTGCATACAATGCAAATAAAACCGGGGGCACCTACCTTTGCAAGCGGTGCGAGGCTCCCCTGTACTCTTCCAGGTACAAGTTTGAATCCAATTGCGGATGGCCGAGTTTCGATGATGAGATCCCCGGATCCGTCGAACGCCTGCCCGATCCCGACGGCAGGCGTACCGAGATCGTTTGCGCGAACTGCAAAGGACATCTGGGCCATGTGTTTGAGGGGGAATATTTCACCGAAAAAAACACCCGCCACTGCGTCAATTCGGTTTCCCTGAAGTTCGTCCCCGGCGATTGACCGCTCCCGGACCGGCTAGTCGGTAATGGCCTGGTAAATCAGGGCCCGGAGCTTGCCATGATCATCAAGACCGCCGGAGGGTATGAGCTGGGTGAAGTACACGACCACCAGCTGTTCTTCAGGGTCAACCCAGTACGTGGAATGATAGGCCCCGCCCCATCCGTATTCCCCCACCGACCCCGGCACCCCTCTTGCTCCCACATCTGTTATGGTATAGAAACCAAGACCGAAGCCTTCTCCGCTGCGGAAGGGCAGATCTCCGAGATGATTGACCGTCATAAGCTCAACGGATTTTCGGCTCAGGATCCGTTTTCCGTTAAGCTCCCCGCCGTTCAGCAGCATTTGAAGGAAGCTGGCGTAATCCATTGCCGTCGAGAGCAATCCGGCGCCCCCGGAGTAGCTCATCCGGGGGCCGTTTACATAGGCCCCCTGCCCGACCATCCCGCCTGGACTTGCGGCCGGTTCGAGCTGGCCCTGCCCGGTCGCCGAGTAGACCACGGCCAGGCGGCCGTTTTTTGATTCCGGGAGGTAAAAATGGGTGTCCTGCATTTCCAGGGGCTCGAAAATGCGAGACCGGAGGAATTCATTCAGCGGCTGGCCGCCGGCCTGTTCAACGACGGCTCCCAGGATGTCGGTGGAATACCCGTACAGGTAACGCTCACCCGGGTGGGCATCAAAGGGCAGGGCGGCCATGCGGTCGACGGTGGCCCTGACCGGTTCGTCGCGATGGGCAAAATACCAGCCGGTAATACCGGCTTCCTCCCACAGTTCACGGGCCGGTCCGCCCCCATAGCTGATGCCTGCGGTATGGGTGAGAAGGTCGTGAATGGTGACCGGGCGGCGGGCTTTCACGATCTCATATCCGCCGGACCCGTCCTCTGCCGGTTCGGCCACCGTCGTTTCGGCAAAGGCCGGCAGATGCCGGCCTACGGGATCGGACAGCAAAAGCTTGCCTTCTTCCTGAAGCAGCATAACGGCCACACTGACGATGGCCTTCGTCTGTGAAGCAATCCTGAAGATGGCATCCTCCTCCATGGGCCTGCCGTTTTCCGGATCCGACTGGCCGAATGTTTTCAAATAGGCAATTTTCCCCTTCCTGGCCACCAGGGCCACACCACCCGGCAGCTTATCGTCTTTCACATATCCGTCCAGAACCACGCTCAGCCGGTCCAGCCGGTCGGAAGCCATGCCCACCTTCTCCGGCTGGGTCCACAGCAGATCCTGACCCCATACCTCAGCACCGGAACCGGCCGCCGCCATCATGAGAGCCAGGACGCAGGCCAGCCGCGCCGTATTACCGTATAAGCTTATCATCCTTTAATCCTCTTCAGTTATTTGATATATCCGTATTGTTTGTTAAGTGCCTCTATTTCTTTTGGTTCCCCGATAATCGTGAGCCGGTCTCCTTCCTGCAGCACGGTGTTTCCCCTGGGAACAATGGTTCGCTGGTCCCGGCGGATCATGGCAATAAGACAGCCTTCGGGAATATTCATATCCCTGACATAAGAGCCGATCAGGCTCCCGGCCGTGGAATGCTTATGCAGGTTAATAGTCAGAAACCGCTCGTCGCGGAGCAATACTTCTTTGAGTTCCTGCTCATACTGCGCCTTCATCCAGCTGTCCAAAAAATTGCTATCTTCAACCCGGCCGGCAATTTGCGACAGAAACCGCAGGTGCTGGGCCGGATTGTCATCGGGACTCACCAGAAAGAACACGGCATATACGCGGTTCTTGATCTCATGGTTGGCATACCATTCATCCCAGATCTTGGGATGCATACCCATCTTTGAACGGATCAATACCATTTCCGGATTTTTTATCCCGTGGATGCGCAGGTGAGGGATGGCCACCCCGTTTGAAACCGGAGAAGCGCCCATACGGGTCCCCTCCATAAAGGCATTCAGCAGTTCCTCCGGCGAGGTCGGCAGCTTTTCTTCAAGGTCGGCTGCCGTCTGAGGCAAACGATTGGAGATCAGCCTGGTGGCCTCTTTCAGAACCGACTCGGCATCTCCATTATCCGTGAGATCAATAACATAGGCCCGGGCTACAACTTCATCAAACGGATCCTCATCGCGAAGGCCCTTTTCCCGCAGGATACCCAGCATTTCATGATCCAGGCCCTGGTAGCGACGGCGGCCCAGGCGTTCAAATATATGATAGATGGCACCGTCGCGTATCACCCGGTCTTTGGCATAAAAATAAAACCAGCCGATGCAGGCCGCAACCATGCCGGCCGTAAACAGTATGGATATCAAGCCGATCTCGGCGATCAGCCAGAAACTGAACACCATTCCGGCAACCTGCATCCAGGGATAAAACGGCGACCGGTAGCCCGGGTCATAGGATTCGATCTTGCTTTCCCGCATCACCACGACCGCGAGATTTAAAAAGCCGAAGATCATTAGCATGAACGCGCTGGCCAGCTTCGCTATGGCCTCGACATCAAATACCAGTATAAAGAAGATCATAATGGCCGAGATGGTAACGACCGAGAAAACCGGGGTATTGAACCGTCCGAGTTTGGCAAACCGGTGCCAGATCAGATGATCCCGGGCCATGGCATAAGGGTACCGGGCGGCAGAAAGTATGCCTGCATTGCCCGTGGATGCAAAGGCCGCGATGGCGGCAACAACGATGAGGACCAGTCCAACGGGTTCCGGCAGCCAGTCAAAAAATTCATAGGCCGCCGTAGCCACAGGCGTGAGGTCTTCCCTCAGCGTTTCCGGGTCAAGCACGGCCACCATAATATAAACGCCGAGCACATAGATGATGGTAGCCGTGATCAGCGAGAGGATCATACCCAGGGGAATGTTCCGTTCCGGGTTTTCAACCTCCTCGGCCACGCTCGCAACCTGCGTCAGTCCGGCATAGGAAACGAAAACGAACCCGATCGTGGAGATCAACCCCTCTACGCCAAAGGGCATAAACGGGGTCATTTGAGTGCGGTTTACCTCCGCTATGCCCAGTGAGAAGACTTCTATCAGTCCCTGGACGACAAAGAATACCAGAATAACCACCAGCAGCCCCACAAAGATGCCCTGCAGGCGACTGGTCTTCTTGGCCCCGAAGATGTTCAGGATCATAAATACTATCGTCAGGGTCACCGCTACGATCTTTATGTTAACATCAATAAATATAGCCAGGTAGGCCCCCATTCCAATAAGGGCGAACGCACTCTTGAAGATAAGGGCAAAACACGTGCCCAATCCCCCCACGGTGCCCGCCATCGGACCCAAACTGCGGTCCAGGAAGTAATAGGGGCCCCCAGCTTTGGGCAGGGCCGTGCTGAGCTCTGCGACGCTCAGCATGGCCGGCAATACCAGGATGCCACCCAGCAGGTAAGCCAGTATGACCGATGGTCCTGACTGGGCGCTGGCAAGTCCGGGTAAAAGGAAAAAACCGGAACTGAACATAGCCCCCGTGCTGATCGTATAGAGATCAAACAGGCCCAGCTCTTTTTTTAACTTTGATGGTGAAGTATTCAAAGGAACTAACTAATATAATTTTGAAAAATATGCAAAGAAGAAATTAATGATCAATTATCAATAGTCAATGAAATATCTTTACTTTCGGTAATTACTTCTGTTTCAAATAAAAACATAACCAACGCTTCATTTATCCCGCTTCATGCCTCTAGAAAATTTTTTAACCCTTCCGGTAAATGATCCGGTACTGATCTTTGCTTTGGTCATGTTCATCATTCTCATCACGCCGATTGTTTTTGATAAGATCAGGATTCCCGCCATTGTCGGGCTTATCCTTGCCGGCACGGTGGCGGGCCCCAGCGTACTGGGCCTTCTCGAACGCGACGACACCATCATTTTGCTGGGCACGGTGGGACTATTGTATCTGATGTTCATGGCAGGGCTGTCCCTGGATCTCAACAAGTTTGAGAAGCACCGTTCCAGGAGCCTGGTCTTCGGGCTGCTTTCTTTCTTTATCCCCCAGCTTACCGGTATAGCCGTGGGCCTGTATGTGCTGCATTTCAGCCTTCCCACCGCTCTTTTGCTGGGATCGATCGTGGGTTCGCATACCCTGCTGGCCTACCCTATCGCCGCCAGGCTGGGCATTACAAAAAATCTGGCCGCCACCACCGTCATCGGCGGCACGTTGATCACCGATGCCTTGTCCTTAATCGTTCTGGCCGTGGTGGTGGCCTCGGCATCGGGTGATATTAATGCCCGGTTCTGGGTTACCTTTGCCGGCTCGGTTTCGGTGTATATGCTCTTCGTATGGTTCGTCCTCCCCCGCTTCGGCCACTGGTTTTTCCGCCGGGTTAACAACCAAACCAACACCGAATACGTTTTTCTGATAGCCGTTTTATTCATCACGGCCTGGCTGGCCCAGGTGGCCGGCCTGGCTGCCATCATAGGGGCTTTCCTGGCCGGATTGTCCATGAACCGGCTTGTGCCGCAAAGCAGCACCCTGATGAACAGAGTGATGTTTGTCGGTAATGCCCTCTTCATTCCCTTCTTCCTGATTTCCGTTGGGATGATCGTCGACGTTCAGGTGCTGGTAAGCCGGGATGCCGTGATCTATTCCCTGGCTTTTACCCTGCTGGTCCTGGGGGGGAAGTATCTGGGCGCGATCCTAACCCGGTGGGTCTATTCCTATAATGCCGAGGAAGGCTGGGTCATGTACGGGCTGTCCGTTCCCCAGGCGGCCGCTACGCTGGCCGTAACGCTGATCGGGTTCGATCTGAATTATTTTAACGAGGCCATGGTCAACGGGGTGATTATTCTGATCCTGATCACTTCCCTGGCCGGACCCTGGCTGGTTGAAACGTATGGGCGCAGACTGGCCATTAAGGAGGAGAACAAGCCTTACAATGCCAGCGATGCCCCTCAGCGTATTCTGATCCCCCTGGCCAATCCGGCCACGGCGGAAGCTCTGATGGACCTGGGCATGATGATCCGCTATCCGGGCAGTGAAGAGCCGCTGCTTCCCCTCATTGTGGCCAGGGATACGGCCGATGTTGAGGCTCAGGTGGCTGCCGGGGAAAAGGTATTAAGTCACGCGGTGGTCCATGCCGCGGCCGGCAGTGTCCCGGTCATGCCCGTGACCCGGGTGGATATGAATATTGCCTCTGGCATAGTGCGGGCCATCAAGGAAATGAGGATATCCAATGTGCTGATAGGCTGGAACGGGCGAACCTCCAGGCATAGCATATTCGGCAGTGTGCTCGACCAGCTGTTGGACCAAACCGATGAGATGGCCATGGTCTGTAAACTGGGCCAGCCCCTGAATACCACGAAGAGGATCATGCTGGCCGTGCCCCCGCTGACCGACCGGGAACCGGGTTTTGCCCGTGCCCTGGACACGGTCAAGAACCTTACCGGCGAACTGGGCGCCGGTCTGCGGGTGGTGGCCACGGAAGCGAACAGCGATATTCTGAAAGAGTTTATCTGCAACAAAGAACCGGAAGTGGAAGCGGAATTCGAACGGCTGGACTCCTGGCCGGAAATGACGGGTAAAGGGCGTTTTGACCTGGATGAAAATGACCTGGTCATCCTCATGAGCGCCCGGAACGGTTCCATTTCATGGCAGCCCCTCCTGGAGCGCCTTCCCGGCCTGATAGCCGCCAATCATCCCGATGTGAATTTTCTGGTCATCTACCCTTCGGAGAAAGTTGCCGAGGAGTCATCAATCCTGCAGATCCATTTCGGCCGAAGCGCAAGGCTTCCCAGCATAACCACGGGGAACATCACCCCGAAACTAGATTATATAGATTACAAGACCGCCCTTAAAAAAATGATGAGCAGCCATTTCCACCATAATGAAGCCGCCCTTCAGATTGTCGTGGACAGGCTCCTCATGGTCGATCCGGACAATACGCCCGGAGAACTGCCCCGGGTGGTGCTAACGCATACGACCTCCGGCCATGTGGATGAACCGACCCTCTTCCTGGGCTTAAGTTCCGTGGGCATAGAGTATGAAAAAATGAATGAGCCCGTCAAAGTGATCTTTGTTTTGGTCAGCCCTAAAGGCTATCCTCTTCAGAGAAGCCTCCATATTCTGGGCAAAGTGACCCGCATGCTCACCCCCGAAGTGGTCGATAGCCTGAGCACGGTGGCGACCATTCAGGACCTGCGGGATATCCTGTCGGCAGAACTGGTCTTCAGGGATGAATAACGGAGAGGATCATTTTAATCCGGATAAATCGATTTTTTGGCCGCCAGCAGGGTATTTTTCATCAGCATGGCCACGGTCATGGGTCCGACGCCGCCGGGGACGGGCGTTATCAGATCAGCTTTTTCGGCCACACTGTCAAAGTCACAATCCCCTACCAGCTTATACCCCTTGTCGCTGTCCGGATCGGCAATCCGGTTGATGCCCACATCGATGACCACCACCCCTTCCTTTACCATCTGCCCCGTTATCAGATTGGGAGAACCGGCGGCCACAATAATAATATCGGCGCTGATCGTGTGGCGGGTGATGTCTTTGGTGTATTTATGGCATATGGTGGTTGTGGCTTTGCCGGTGTCGTTTTCCCGGGATAAAATGATGCCCATCGGTGAGCCAACGATATTGCTGGCCCCCACCACTACGGCATGCCGGCCTTTGGTCGGAATGCTGTAGTGTCTGAACAGCTCCACGATGCCGGCAGGCGTGCATGACCGGAAGGTGGGCTGGCCGATGGCGAGCCTGCCGACATTCATGGGGTGAAAGCCGTCTACGTCTTTGCGATGATCGATGCATTCGATAATGGAAAACGACTGCAAATGCTGGGGAAGCGGAAGTTGCAGCAGAATACCGTCTATATGGTCATCGTTATTGAAGTTGCTGATGACTTCCATCAGCTCTTTTTTCGAGATGGTATCGGGTAGTATCAGCGTATCGGATTCAATGCCCACCTCCTTGCAGGCTTTTGTTTTGGCCCTTACATAGGTATGGGAGGCCGGATCGTTGCCGGTCAGGATGGCCTGGAGTTTGGGTTTTCGGTTGCCCTTACCCGTCCATTCGTTGATGTCTTTTTTTACCAGGTCCCGGGTCAGCCGGGCTACTTTAATGCCGTCTATGATGTTTGATGCCATAACGTATTGCTCTGTTTTAATCAGGTTTTGGTCTTTCGTAAAATTAAGCATAATTCATATAACACGTTGATTGAGCCTTATTCATCCCAGATAAACTCAAACAGGATGACCGAGACGGAGATGACCACCCCGGTAAATCCCACCATGGCCAGCATGTCATCGGTCAGCCCTTCCGGGGCATCCCCGGAAAAAGCGGCTTCGGTCGTACGGACCAGAAGAAGGATAAGCGGCACCAGCAACGGCAGGCTCAGCACGGAATAGATGGTGCCTTTTTGTGAGGCCTGCGATACGATCGCACCCAGCATGGTGGATACGCCCGACAGGCCCAGGGTTCCGAAAAATAATATAAAAACCAGCAAACCGGGCTGATAAACGGTGATATTGAGCATAAACAGGTAGACCATCAGCGATAAAAACGTCACCAGCAACGTGAACAGGAAGTTGTAGATCAACTTGCCGGTATACACGGCGCCGGGTTCGCCGTGAAGCCGGAGAAGATCGAAGGTACCCCGTTCGGTCTCAGTAATGAACGAGCGGCCCAAAACCGTCAGGGAAGCAAAGAGTATGATAATCCAGATGAGTCCGCTTCGGGCGGTCAGCGGCAGCTCTTCAGCCCGAAGTGAAAACAGAACAATGAGCAGGGCGCCGCCAACAAAAGCCAGCACCGTATTAAGTGCATATTTTGACTGCAGTTCCAGTTGAATATCTTTATTCAGCACGGCCAGCATTGTACGAAACCATTTCATGGCATCATGGTACGGAATTTCATAGAATTATGGTCCTGAATATACAGTAAAAATTCCCCCGCTAATACTATGACTTGCCTCACACGTTGTGTATATTTTATTGATCTTAATAAGCAGTATTCCAATTATATCACTTTATGAAAATACATGAACTGCTGGACGATGAGAACATTTTGCCTCAACTTCGGGTTGCATCCAAGCAGGAAGCTATACAAAAGCTGATCGACACCCTCACCCTGGATGTCGGCAATGCTAAAGAAACGTGTATAAAAGCCGTCCTTGAACGGGAATCGATCATGTCTACCGGGGTCGGCAAGGGCCTGGCCATCCCTCACGGCAAGGCCAAAGGCCTTGACAAAACCTATGCTGCCTTTGCCAAGCTGGACCCTCCCATAGAATATGACGCCATAGACGGGGATCCGGTACAGCTTATTTTTTTACTCGTCGGACCGGAATCCCAGAATTCCCTTCATATTAAGATGCTGAGCAGGATTTCCCGGCTGCTGAACAGCGCCTCGTTCCGCGAGCGGCTCATCCGGTGCAAGTCCCGCAAAGAGATGCTGGATGCCTTCCGGCTCGAAGAAGAACAATTTATCAGAATATGAGCATAGATTTGGGAGGAAAAAGGCTGGTGGGGCAAACCATGGCCCGCGAAAAAATTGGCAGGATACTGGCATCCGACCGCCTGAGCCACGCTTACCTCCTTTCCGGTCCGCCCGGTACCGGCAAAAAACCTCTGGCCCTGGCTTTTGCCGAAGCCGTAAACGGCATTAGCAACCTCTCCGACCTTAAGGACCTGACCACCTCCGCAAAAAGATCCTGGTTCCATCATCCGGATATCCATGTTTTTCTTCCCCTGCCCAGGGTGTGTGCGGCCGGTGAGCTTCCCTCCAGGGTCAGCCTGCTGGCCGCCGATCCCTATGAGGTCGTTGATTTCTCTGTCAGGCCCTCGCTCACCGATCAGTCGGAAAGCAAGAACCGCAACGCTTTCTACTCCATAGAATATTTCAGGGAGCAGATACGACCGGCTACCCTCATGAAGCCGAACGAGGGAAACCGGACCGTCATCATTATTTCCAATATTGAGAAAATGCGGGTGGAGGGGTTTAATGCCTTTCTCAAAATGCTGGAAGAGCCGTCCGAACGGCTCATGTTCATCCTGACCACCGACCAAATTGATGCGGTGCTGCCAACGGTAATATCCCGGTGCCAGCTTATACCCTGCCCATCGCTGACGCAGGAAGAGATCCGGCAGGGACTGATCACCCATGAACAGATGGATGAACCCGATGCCCGTTACCTGTCGCGCATCGCGGCCGGTAACTACAGCCTGACGCGTTTTTATGATGCGGAGACCCTGAGGCTAACGCGCAACCAGGTGGTCGATTTCCTGCGTTTTGCCTTCGCCCGCGACGCTAAAAACATTATAGCGGTGAGCCGCAGCTGGAACAGCGATCTGAATCAGGAAGGACAAATCACGCTTATGAACAGCCTGGAAGTCTTCATCCGCGATCTGATGATCTATTCGGCGACCGGTAATGAGGATCTGGTGACCAACAGCGATCAGTTGGAGACCATCCGGAAATTTTGCAGTAGCCTGGCCGAGGCGCGGCTGGATGAAATGATAGACGAAGTTTCGGCCGTCAGGATACTGCTTCAGCAAAATGTAAATGCCAGCCTGGCGTTTACCGTGCTGGCGAATCGCTTTTCCGCGCTGATGCGGGGCCGGGAGCTACCCGGCCGGCAAACCCAATCGCTCAGCTTTGAACATACCGGTTAGGACAGCCCATGATCCCATTTCATAAAATGCAGGGAGCCGGAAACGACTTTGTCGTGATCGATAACCGGTCGCTGGAACTTTCCATGGACCAGATCATAGCCATCACTCCCCGCCTGTGTGACCGCAGGTTCGGCATCGGCGCCGACGGAACCCTGGTGCTGCAAAAATCCGGCGTCGCCGATTACACCATGACCTATCGCAACGCCGACGGCAGCGATGCCGGGATGTGTGGTAACGGAGGCCGTTGCCTGGCCAAATTTGCTGTACTGAAGGGATTCCCTCCGCTTCATACGTTTACCGTGCATGATCACATTTACGAGGCCAGCGTACACGATCAGGGCGTTTCCATTAAGTTCCCTGTGGAGGTCACCCCTATCCCCCTCGGCCGTTTAGGCGGTTACGAACTGTTGCAGGTGGATGCCGCCACCGAGCATGTGGTCATCGTAGTGGATGAGCCCGCCCTGGAGCAGGAAGAAGAATTAAGGCGAAGCGGACGGATCATACGGTCGTCGCAGAAGGCATTTCCAAAAGGCACCAATGTAAATTTCATGAGCGTGAGGGCTAATGATCACCTTGGCTTGCAGACCTATGAGCGTGGAGTGGAAAACCTTACCCTGGCCTGCGGAACCGGGGCCATTGCCTCATCCATCGCTCATCACTATTTGCAGGGTTTGCGAAATGAAAAGGCCGGTATGAAGGTTGATTGTAAAGGGGGCCGGCTCACTGTTGATTTTGAGTTTCAGCCGTCCCGGAATATTTATCATCATATATATCTTAGCGGACCCGCAGATTTTGTATTTGAAGGCACCATTTCACGTTAGCTTTTTTTTCCTGATTGGGGTCCTCGTCCCGGTGATGTCCTGCACACGGGCTACCGTGGAACCGGACAGGCCGGCGGCAACGGTCCAGGCGTATCCTGATCTGAGGAACAGTGTCATGGTGAAGGGGCAGAACAGGCCGCCCCGGGGCATTCAAAGCATCCTGCTGTACCGCCAAACGCCTGACCAGGCGCCGGTGATCGAATTAAACAGTAATCAGCAGCTCACCCTTAAATTCGATGACCTGGGCTTCGACAACCGCCGGTTCCGGGTGCGTTTCACGCATCATGACGCCGACTGGTCACCCAGTTCGCTGCTGCCCAATTTTTTTCAGAGAGGGTTCAGCGAAGACTATATTACCGATTCACAGACCAGCGAGGTACAGCGTCCGGCCTATACCCACTACACCTACACCTTCCCCAACGAAAATATAGAGCTGCTGGCGAGCGGCAATTATATGATCGAGGTTTATGATTATGAGAGAGATGAAATATTGTTTTCCCTCCCTTTTTTCGTTCATGAAAACACCGGGAGAATAGAAACCCGCATTGAAGAGCTGTACGGGCTCGACGAGCGTTACCTGATGTTTCACCAGATCTTTGCCACCTACGCCTACCCCGAAGACGTGATCATCCCGGATACGGACCTGGAAACGCGCTTCGTTCAAAACCATTTCTGGGGAAGGGCCAGGGTGGCCGGTATAGTGGATACCCCGGTGACCGGGCAGATCCGCTCCCATCTGGCGAGGGACAGCTCCTATGCCGGGCGGTTCGAGTTCAGAAGCCTGGATTTGCAGCGCCTGCAGCAGGAAGCCTATAATATCATAGAATTCAGGCCCGAAACGACCCCTCCCCGGGTCGTGCTCATGCGCGATGTGGTTAACCTGGACATGACTCCCCGCACATCCCAAAGCCACCGTTTTGGGGTCCCGGTGGATGAAACCGGCGCCCGCTATGCGGATGTCTATTTCGAGCTGGAAATTCCCCGCCGGGAACAGATCGGTAAGCCGGTCTATGTGATCGGGCCGTTCAATAACTGGATTATTAATGAAAACCACCGCATGACCTATGACAGGGACAGGCAAAGCTATACCGGCAACGCCCTGGTCAAGGAAGGCCTGTATGACTATAAATATGCCGTGGTAGAACAGGGCGCGGTAAATGACCTTCGCCTCGACGCCAGTTTTGCCGATTCAAGGCAGGTTTACCATACCTTCGTCTATTTTTTTGACCCCGGCCTGCAGGCCGACCGCTTATTAATGGTCCATGATCATACGACCCGGCAACGATTTTAGAAATCGAGACCGATGCTGAAATAATGCGTCCGGGATCCAAAACCGTCGTTCAGGTCATACGGCCAGCCCATATCCCACCGGAACGGCATCCCCAGCACGATAGTCCGGAGACCAAAACCCGTGCCAAGCAACGGATCCTGAAATTCGGTACCCTGCATGGTCATCCCTGCATCCACAAACGCACCGCCGGTGATGTTGTACAACGGTATGATCGGAATAGGGCCCGGCAACAGGGCCGCCATCAGCGGAAAACGGAATTCGGCATTAAACAGGCCGTATTTGTCCCCATAGGAGGCATTGAAATTATGTCCCCGCAGAGGCAGGGCCGGCTGGGTAAAGAAAATATCTTCCAGGCGGTCTATCGGGATCTGACCGTCTTCCCAGCGGTAGTTGATCCAGTTTTCCATACCGCCGATGAAGAAGTTTTGGGCATCACGGCCAAAAGATACCCCCCCTGAACCCCGGAACGCCAGCGAATACATGCCGCCAAAGCCCAGGTTGATATACTGGCGGTAATCGCCCATCAGTGAAATAAACTGTATGATGTCTCCCCCCAACGGCGGACTGCCGGAAAGCCGGAGATTATACCTTGAACCCATGGCGGGAGTGATCCCGTTCATGAATTGCGTCACGTCTCTGGTATAGCTTACTTCCGGAAACAGAAAGAAAGCCGATTCCGAGTCACTCTGCATTCCCGAAAGCAGGCTGAAGTCCTGGTTTATGTTGATCAGACTGGCTCCGTAATCAATTCTTGTGAACTTGTCCAGCGGATACTGAAAACTGGCCCCTCCCCCATAATAGCGGTATCGCACCAGCTGGATATTTCCGGTTTGATCAATAGCCTGAAAATTCCGGGCCGTATGGAAATAATTGACCATATAGTTGGTCCGGTTTTTAAAATAGCCGTAGCTGAGCTGATAATCGCTGTTCCGGAGATCAAATACCAGGTTACTGGCCACCGTAAACCGGTGATCGCCCAGCAGGTCGCTGAAAGACATCTGGGTAACGGCGAAGACTCCGTAGCCGGTAGAAACCGTACCTCCGGCATAGGTCAGATCCGGAGAGAACGAAAGGCGATAGCGGCGCGGTACATAGCGCCCGTCGTCGGTTTTGTTCTCTACTGGACTAAACATCCGTCCTTCCGGAGTTTCGGCGAATTCCTCTTCGATGGATTCTCCAAAGACGTAATCCCGGAAGTCCACCTCATCCGGTCCCCGTTCGACCGTATCTTCCGGCTCCCCCTCATCCTCCTCTTCTTCACGGATCTGTTCAAACATAGCTGAGTTCAGCAAATCGGCATCTATGGACTGAAAAATATCCTGGGGCTGGGTCAGCGTACTGTGGATATGGGCAAAGGCCGGCACACGCTCATGCTGAGATTCCGTCAGGCGTCGCTCGGCCCACAGGCTTTGCTGCAGCTGAGAACTGACCGTCCGGTTGAGGGGATTGTCGATCATGAACACATCGAGGTATCCTCCGTTGTAGGCATTGGCCACCAGTTTACTTCCATCCGCGCTGATGGACATTTGCTGGACACCCGTGATCAGATCGGTCAGCGGGGTACTCGTCCTCTCGTTTGGATTGAGCTCGTAAACGTTGGGGATGCCATTCTGGTCGGAGATGTACACAATCCGCCCGTCCCGGGTCATTAGGGGACGGTTTTCCCTGGAATTAACCGTGCTGGTAAGCCTTTGCGCCCGATTCTGACCCAGATTCACCCTGTAGATATCGGATTGGTTGAGGTAGGGATTCAGCAGCACATTATACCCCGTTTTATACGTATTCAGCGAAACCCTGTCTCCGCGGTCGGAGGCGAACAATATGCCCCGGGAATCGGTCGTCCAGGAGGGATCGTAATCGCTGAACACGTCATTGGTGACATTAAAGAAATCCTCGTTTACCAGGTTGTATACGTAGATATTGGTATAGGGTCCGGAATTTCCGTTGAAGGCCAGTTTTTGTCCGTCCGGGGACCAGGCCACCGATCCGATGGCATCGATTTCGGGAAAATGCAGCCTTTGGATATTCCCGGAATTGTAGTCAATAATGGCGAGATCAATATTTCCCCTGGTCCGCGTAGACAAGGCCAGGCGTTCGCCGTCGGGTGACCAGGTTAAATTCGGCCTGAGTATGTTCAGCTCTTCGAAATCAACGTTATCTTCACCCTTGACAAGGGTGCGTATCAGGCTGCCGTCGAGCGCGCTCACCACGACCACGTCAAAATAGCCCCTGCGGTTCGTGATCAGGGCGATCCGGTCACCCTGAGGTGATATTGTCGGACTTACATTGTAGGAACCGCCCATTTCCCGTTCGGTAATCAATGTTCCAATGTTCTTAAGACTTTCGCGTTCGGCAACTTCCGGCCAGTAACGGACTCTCAGCCATTCATGCCACCGTTCCGACAGCTCGGGCAGGGTCAGGCCCAGGGCCTGCCGCATGCCGGCCGGAACACTGCGGGTCATTTGTACGCTCTGGAGGATCTCGGCAATTTTTTCACGGCCGTATTCCTGGACTATATAATCCCACATGGCTTGTCCCCCCCGGTAGGCAAAAAAACCGGATAAACCCTGGATGGGCGGCAAAAAGTTGTTAATGACCGCATCCCGGATAAACATGTCCGTGTCGGTATCCCATCCCTGGGAAGTATATTCAGCCAGCCCTTCCTCAAACCAAAGGGGGAATACCAGCTGGATGTTGTTCTGGATGATGGACTGAACCGAGCCTCCATAGAACATATCGTTAAACACGGCATGCAGGAGTTCGTGATGCAATACCTGGCGGTAATCGTAATAATTGCCCATGAAGGGGATGGTTATCCGGTTTTTGTATTTGTCGGTGACCCCGCCGATCCCCTGGGCATCAACCGGCAGCGGCACCACATTGGTCTGGGTGAAATCCGTATGGGAATCATAGATTATGACGCTGATGCGATCGTTTATCTGATGATCAAAATCCTCGGCAAGCTGGGCATAGGCCGTTTCCAGGCTGTTCGCGGTAAATTCTGCCAGATAGTAGTTCTTGGAATCGTAATAGTACACATCAAAATGATCCGATTGGATATACCTCCAGTCGAACGTGTCGTACTGTACCCTGTTCTTGCCAAACTGTATGCTTTGTGCTTCACTCACGGAAGAGCCCAGGAAGAGCGAAAGAAGGATAACCGGCGTAATTAAGAGCTTTGGGTATTTCATGATTTTCATGTCGATTATTATGAGTTGAAGCTGTGCAAAATTGACAGGCCTTATTTAAGCCAGTACAAAGTCTATTATTCTGCGGTGCAGGTCGGTATGGACTACTTTCACTCTCAGGTCTTTTCCAAGTTGAAATTCTTTTCCTTTGTGGCGTCCGGTCAGGCAATGCCGGCTCTGGTCATACATATAATAGTCATCATTCAATTCCCGGACAGGAACCATACCTTCGCAATAAATATCCTTTAAAATAACGTATAATCCTTTTTCCGTCACTCCACTAATCGTCCCGTCAAACTCCTCTCCGATCTTGCCGGAAACGAATTCGACCTGTTTCAGTTTAACCGAGTCCCGCTCAGCGCTCACGGCCTCTTTTTCCCGTTCACTACAATGCTCACCAAGTTGTTTAAGTTCCGGCCAGGAATAATTCGTTTTCCTGTTTGCAGTATAGGATTTTATCAGGTTATGCACAATAACATCTGGATAACGCCGGATAGGACTTGTAAAATGTGTATAATGTTTAAATCCCAGTCCATAGTGGCCGATATTCTCAGGGGTATATACGGCCTTGGCCATGGATCTCAGCAAAAGCTCGTTTATGGTGTATTTAAGCTTGGTTTTTTTTACCTCGTTTAGCATACGGTTAATATCGTCCACGCTGACCTTTCCCTTTCCCACTTTAAATTCTATGCCCAGCGGCCGGATCATCTCCGCAATATTGCCAAGTTTATCCACGTCCGGCTTGTCGTGAACGCGATAAATGAACGGATACAGGTTTTTTTGTTTTTTCCTGCCGGATTTCTCCCTGATCACCTCCACATGAGAGGCCACCGTTTTATTGGCCATTAACATGCACTCCTCAACCAGACGGTGGGCCGTGAGACGTTCCTTGATGATAACCTTAAGGGGTTTACCGGATTTGTCAAGCACAAATTTCGGTTCCGGAGTATCAAAGTCCAGTGCGCCTTCCCGGAATCGCTTTTTGGTGAGCATACCGGTCATGGCCGCCAGCATCTCCAACTGTTTGGCATAGGGCCCGCTTTTCTTCCCGATTACCTCCTGGGCCGCTTCATAGGTGAAGCGGCGTTTAGAGTTGATGATCGTCTCATCGATGCTGTAGTCTACCAGCTTTCCTTTGGGAGAAATCTCCATAAAACAGCTGAAGGTCAGCTTATCTTCATGGGGACGAAGGCTGCAGACCCCGTTACTGAGTTTCATCGGCAGCATGGGGATGACCCGGTCAACCAGATACACGCTGGTGGCCCGGTTCAGGGCCTCCACATCCAGAATGCTGTCGGGTTCCAGGTAATAGGATACATCGGCAATGTGCACGCCCAGATAGTAGTTCCCGTTATCCAGCTGCTGTATGCTTAGCGCATCGTCAAAATCTTTGGCGTCTTCCGGATCAATAGTAAAAATATCCATGCTGCGGATATCCTTGCGGCGCTTTACCTCCGATTCCGGGATTCCCAGAGGGATTTTCTCAACGTATTCATGCACCTCTTCCGGAAAGCTGCTGACCATCTGGTTCTCGGCCAGAATGGACAGGACTTCGGCGTCGTTGCTGCCTTTTTTGCCCAGCAATTCAGTGACCAGGGCCTCGGGCATGGAACGGGGATTGTCCCAGTTCAGCATTTTGAAGATGACCTTGTCGTTATGGCAGGCCTCTTTCAGGTTTTCCGGTTTCACGTAAAAGTTGACCCTTGCTGATTTTTCATCCGTTTCGATATACCAGGCGTTTTCCGATTGACGGATCAGGGTCCCCACAAACAGGTTTCGTCCACGGGACACGATCCCGACCACTTTGCCCTGAATACGGGTCGATTTGCCGTTTGGCTGAACCTTGACCCTGACTACATCATTCTCCAGTGCAAGTCCGGCTTTTTTGGGTGGAATCTTGATATCCGTTTCATAGCCTTCCACCCGGACGAACCCCACCCCGCTGCGGTTGCTGGTAAAAATGCCTTCCACCAGGTCGTTATCGCCGGCAGGTTCCGGGATTTTGCCTGTGAAACGGACATGACCCTTGCTGACCCGTTCCAGCATACCTTGTTTTACGAGACTGTCGATGGCTTTGTTCAGTTTTTTGTAATCGTACGGCTTTTTCAGCCTTAGGGCCTCAAACAGAACCTCAACCGAAACGGACGAATCGGGATGGGCGCTGGTCACCTCAACAATTTGGTTTTTAATGTTTTTCATAGGGTGTTTTTTGTTCAAATTTCCTCTTCATCATCCTCCTTGCGACCAAATAAGCCGGTAACTGCTCCCCATATCCGCTGCCGGAACTGTTTCCAGGTGTTAAACTGCATCTGGGCTTCCAGTCCCACACCATTGACGCTTTCAAGTGCGGTTTGAGTGCCTCCGTAAGGGATCAAAGCCGGATCTTTACGGTGAAACAGTTCAACGGATAAGGCATTGCTGATCTGATATTTTGCCCCCACATCCCCGATATCCGCCTGAGCGCCGGCCACCTGACCGTCTCTTCGCAGAACCAGCCGGTCATCAAATAACCGGAGGGCTATGCCCAGATCGGCCTGATCAAACCCGGACATATTAAAATCTATATCCAGGTTGCTGAGATTGCTGTTGAGCAGGGTATTGATCTGGCTGGACAACAAATGACTGAGCCCGACCTGGGCGGTCCTGCTTTGCATGTGGCTGCTAAACTCCTGGGTTTGATTGGCACCGGACCCTACCGGGATAAATCCCCCGGTAAACAGCAGGCTGGTGGCCTGCAGCAGTTTCTGTTCCTCGCTGTTGAGAAGGGCCAGGATGGCGTCGTTCTGGGTGGCATCAACCGACCCCGGAAATTCGAAATAAAAATCGTTTACGATGTTTTCAATGGTTCCCGTTACATCCAGCAGCAGATCAACGGGTAAACGCTGGGCATCGCCATCCGGACTTTGGGTTAACAGGGCGTTGATGTTCGGCCGTGAACTGTAAACGGCCGTAATATTAAGCCGTGCGTTCACCGGATCGCCGTCCCAGCGTATGGTGCCCCCTTCGCGCAGGGTAAAACGGCGGGTAAAGATATCGCCTCCGACAAACTGATACTCCCCTGAGTCAATATCAAAGCCGCCAAACATCTGGAACTCCTCATCCTCCAGGGTAATGCGAATGCGTCCGCTTCCCTCGGCGTTCATCACCTCACCGGTAACGGGATCAAACACCAGCTGCATAATATTGTCATCGGAAACGATAAACTGCAGATCAAGCTGAAAAACCTCGGCAAATTCCCGGTCCAGCCTGCGGGTGATCTCCGAAACAGAGCTATCCCCCCTCCTTTTTTCGATATCGTTAAAATCGGTTACGAATTGCACGGAACGTCCCTGGGTCTCTACCCTGGTCTCGTCAAGCAGGGGGAGCGACAGCCGGGACTGAGAAGTGGTCCGAACCGGTTCGGTGGTCCGCACGTAGGGAGAATGGTTGGTACCGCTTATGTTGACCACCCCGGTGCCGCCAACATTACCGTAGAAATAGGATTCCGGTTCGTAGTTGTTGTTCAGAAAGGCCAGCGAGTTCAGCTCCAGGGTGATGTCCAGGGGCTTTTCCGGTTGAAAATCATTAAAGGCGATCTGTCCGTACAGCCTTCCCGTCCCCCGGGCCAGATCCCGCACGGCAAGCGTATCCAGGATAACCCCGTTGTGCCGGTCCAGTTCAACATGGCCGGATATGTTGTAGTCCGTATTAAAAAAGAAGGGTTTGACATAGGCTTCGTGGGCATACAGGTCTGCATTAAAATAAAAATCATCAAGGCTGCCCGTGAGCAGGCCTTCACCGGTGCCCCGGCCTTCTACGGTTTCAAAAACGCCGGTTGCGATATACGGCACCACCCACAGATCGATTTCATTGAAATACGCATCAAAATAATACAGGGTATCCTGAGGCGAGATAAACCCTTCCAGCACGATGTCCTGACCTACATTATTGTTGCCTGCCAGATAAGTTGCATATTTTGACGTATCGGTGAGGATGGCCAGGCGGGTATCAAAGCGCCGGGTGTCGGCATTGAAACGGCTGGTCAAATCTATATCCCCGACCGTGCGGTTATCGATGGCAAACCGGTCGACCACGATGTCGCCCTGGAAACTCGGCTGCTCGGCCAGGGATTTTGTGAAGAATTCGGCGTTCAATATCCCCTGAAAATCGATCCGGCCGTCGACCAGGTCGGAGATCTTAGTGAGGTCAATGTTTCGCAGGCTGTAAATGACCGAATCCTCCAGGGACGGGCTATAGGTACCCTGCACATCAATATGCTGATCCGCATTTTCAAATGTGGCGTCTCCGATGGTCAGGCTGTTGTCGGCATTATAGGTTATTACCGGCTCATGTTCATTCATCCAGAAATAACCGGAGTTGCCCAGCTGGAATCGCGTTATCAAGGCGGTAATGGATAAGGAATCAAGCACACCGACCACTTCGGTTGCAAACATGGCGTCATTGCCAAAATCGCCTATTTGCTGGGAGGCCCGGATCGTATCCTCCCGCATGGAGATTACCGTTTTCAGTTCATTGAACGGCAGGTTCCTTATTTCGGTTCTTCGGATCCCGGCCTCAATATCGAGACTCGAAAAGTCCCTTAGTTTCTGGCCATGGCGAAAGTGAGCGGTAAATTTCACATCAGGGTCTTCAAAACTATAACCGTTGATTACGGCATGGTTATCGGTCCATCCCCCTGAAATAAGAAAAGCACTGCTGTCGGCATTGACGTTGAAATTAATATTTGCATTGGAAGCAATAAGAGGGAGGTCCGGGAAGTATTGCTTTATCAGCTCCAGATCTTTAAGCTCCAGTGTAAAATTCAAATTAAGGTTCTGGTCGCTATACGGCGGAGCCTGCCGTGTGCTTAACGTATCGAGCATAAACTCTTCGGTAATCCGGTCCTGGAAATAACCGCTCCAGTGCTTGCCCGCGCTGAAAATTTTTCCCGGATGAACGTCACCTTCTATGAACATATCCATAAACGAGCTGGTAAATCGCAGGGTGCGGTTTCCATTGCCGGGCTGGTCAATATCCATATAAAGCTGATGCGGCTGCAGGGTATCGCCATTGACGACCGACTGCAGAATATCCAGGTTGGCCCGACCGTAAAGGCTGTCTATATGGTCGCCCCGGGCATTGAAATCATACATGAAGTTCAGGGAGGTAGCCGGGGCAGTATCATAATTAGTGAAATCAGCCAGATCCAGCAGGGAAGCTTCCCCGCTGAAGTCATAGCGGGGCTCCCGGCGGCTGAAGTCAACCCGGCCCTGCCCCTGTATCATGGTAATGCCCTGCTTAAAAACAAAATCCGGCCGGAGAACCATATCCTGGTAATTGAGGTTTACCTGTAAATCAGGAAATACAAAGTAGTCGTAATAGCTGTCGATAAGATCGAGATCCATGGAAAAGCGGGCCGTTTCCGGATCATATCCGCTGCCGTGGAAAACGGCATTCAACGTGATGCCGGAGGATTTCAGTTCCAGCGACGGGAATTGGCCGGCATTGATATCATTGCTCAGCAGGGAACCGGAATAATTCCAGGGGGCCTTAAGGCCGAACCAGGCATTCAGGTTCATATCACCCTGGGGAAGGAGCAAGTCCAGGTGTACACCCAGGGAATCGGCGTCGCCAAAGATATCTCCCTTCAGGTCCAGCATTTCCCAGTCCTGGAAGGAGGTGTCAAAAAAGGACTGGGCAAGGACGTCTATATCCTCGTTCCGGAGACTGAATTCGCCGATTTCGGCCTTATACGCCAAAGGCAGGGGACCCACCAGGCCGGATACTTCGCCTGAAAGGCCGAACCGGCTCTCCCCTGAGATTAAATGCACATCCTGGAATGAGATGTTATCGGCAAACCCACCGGCTTCACCGCTGACCTGAACGGGCAGATCAATATCGGGAATAGCAGACAGGATGTCGGAAAATTCGTTGGGGTACAGGAATGAGGAAAATATTTCCGAATCAAATCCCGCTTTTTCAAACTGTCCCGGGAGGTCGCCCCGGTTTAAATTCACTCCCCTTATCAGACTGTTAACGATTACCGATGACCGGTTGGCGGATAGGTGGATACGGTTCAATTCCAGATAGTCGCCGTCGTTGTATATTTGCCCCGAAAGTCGGACCGGAGAGGCCTTTATTCCGGGTACATCCATGGTAAACGAATCGACATCAAGGTATTTTTGGGTTTCCGTGACCTCAAGCAGCATGGTCAGATCAATCCCGTAGGCCGAAAAGGGCTGGGGCAGGGTGACCCCGGCCGGCAAATTAAGCAACCGGTCTGCATGGATCCGTCCCGATGTAATGGTGAAGGCCGGAGCGAATACGTCGATGAACCGGTCGTCCCGGAACAGGCTTCTTCCGCCTTCCATCCTTTCAAACCGCGGGGCCAGGGCATGCGCAATCGTGTAAACTGAGTCACCGTCTGCCTTTAGAAACAGCGAGGGGTTTTCTATCACCAGATTATTGACCCTGATCTTGTTCAAAAGCAGGTCCCACAGGGCCGGGTTTACCGTAACGGCATCCATGCGCAGCAGGGTATCCGTTTTCCCATCCTCGTCATAGGTAAGCTCGATATCGGTGAAGGTCAGGCTGAAAGGAAGCAGCCCGTCGAGTTTACCCACGGAAATATTTCCTTGATAATACCCGTTAAAGGACCCCTCAATTCGTTCGGCAATTGCATGTTTAGCCCAATTGGTTTGCATAAACAGAAAAGCGGCGCCAATGCAAACCACGGCGATCACCAGCACGATCAACAGGCTCTTCAGCAGAAAATTCCAGGTGCTATATATTATCTGAACAAACAAAGCTATTACCGGGTATTAATGGTTTCAAGCGCATATTTCCAGGACGCCTCAATTTCACCCATTGAACAGGTATCGATCGTATACGGCTTTCCCCAATGGGTTAAGAGGACCAGCCGTATTTTATTGTCCAGAATCTTTTTGTCTTTATACATATAGGGAACGATCTCGTCCAGTAGATGAATATATTTTCGGGTAGACAGGTCGTAAAGTTCCCTGAATTCCAGAAATTCAGCAGCGTCAACCTGCCCGCCTTTTTGCATCGACAGGTGGGCAGCGGCGACCAGTCCAATATATACAGCCTCCCCGTGAGAGAAGGTTTTATATTCGGTAAAGGCTTCCAGAGCATGGGCGAAGGTATGTCCCAGGTTTAAATAGGCCCGGATCCCCGATTCTTTCTCATCCTCCTGAACGATACGGGCCTTAATGGCCGCACACCGGTAAATAATATCCACCAGGTCGGGATGGTCATGCCACTGCGGGGTGAGCATCAGGTTGGCCATTTCGTCGAATAGCGACGGCTGATCGATGGCCGCGTATTTGAGAATTTCCCCCAGTCCGCACAGCCATTCCCTCCGGGGCAGGGACTCCAGGAGCCTGGTTTCGGCAAAGACGGCCTGGGGCTGGTAAAAAGCCCCGATCAGATTTTTGCCGGAGGCATGATTCATGCCCGTCTTTCCACCGATGGAGCTGTCCACCATGGCCAGCAGCGTGGTCGGAAAATGATACAGCGGGAGTCCCCTCATGATCGATGAGGCGGCAAAGCCGGCCAGATCACCGGTCACGCCTCCCCCTATGGCCAACAACGGGGTATTGCGCCTGACCTCATGGGCCAGGGCAAAATCCACAATGGCCTTCCAGTTGCCGGCATTCTTTTCCTGTTCGCCGGAGGGCATGACAAACCAGTGCACCTGACCGAAGATCGTCCCGAGCAGGTTTTCATAATACTGACGGTGCGTCGTATCGACGTTGGCATCAATGACGGCAATGGCTCTTGCGGTGTTAATGCCATCTTTCCCCATATGGGCGCCGATGGCCCCGCTCAAAGCCTGATCAACAAAAACAGGGTAACGGCGCATACCTGTAACGTTAACATCAAGATGAGCAGCCATGCTCGCGGACTCTTTGTTCAATTTTTTCAACAATGGCAAATCGATTCCAGAAGGGTTCTATGTTTATGCAGATCTGAGCCTGCACATATAATTTTTCCCGCTTTTTATGCAGATCATAAAGATAGGCTTTTAATTCCTTTATATCCCGTTTTGTGCCATCCTTTTTAAATAGCATGGGACGGGTTTTATTCCCGATCAGCCGTTTGAAGATTAACGGGAAAGGAGTATTAAGATAGACAAGAATATGTTCTTTTTTCAGGGTGTTCAGCACTCCTTCATTTTGCAGGGTCCCCCCGCCAAGTGCAATGACTGAATCACCGGATCCGAGCAAATGATCCAGGTACCGGAGTTCCAATGCCCGGAAATGCTCTTCTCCCCCCCCGGCAAATATATCGACGATGAACTTCTCCTCTTCCTGTTCTATGGTTCGGTCAAGGTCATGGAAAGGTTTCCCCAAATTCCGGGCCAGCATGCGTCCAATGCTGCTTTTTCCGGCCGCCATAAAGCCGCAAAGAAGGATGTGTACGGGGTTAGCCGGTGGTTGTTGTATTTGCATGTCCAAAAATACAAATTAACAAATTCACAATTATGCAAAATTACGGGCCCGACAAGATAACCTGTTCCTTGCTTACCTTCACCAGGCCCGGAGCAGCCCCCTTTGGTTTGCGCACATGTTTTCTTTTAGCGTAAATGACGGGGATCAGACTGGAACCCGCCCCCTTGGAGTACCGGGCGGCGAAGGACGCCGCCTTCTCCAATACCGGCATTTCCGGAAAACCGGTTCTCCTGTTCATGCGTATGATCACATGCGATCCGGCATATCCCCTGGCATGCAGCCAGATGTCTTCTTTATGCGACTCCCTGAGCAGCTCGTCGTTACTTTTGGCATTTTTACCGATCCAGAAGTCGAATCCCGATTCGGTTATTTTCCTGAATGGATGACGGGCCTGTTCGCCCTCCGGCTGCCCGGCCCCTGCTTCCAGGATATCCTTTTGACGGGCTTTTATCCATGCGTCCAAACTCTTGAGCGAGTCTACGGATTCCAGTTCGGAAATCATTTCACTGATGGTACCCAGGCCGGCACGGGCGGCTTCGAGCCGCTCCCCGGCTTTTTCAAATGCCGTCTTAGCTTCCCGGCTTTTTTCATAGTACAGGGCGGCATTATCAGACAGGCTGCTCATTTTTTTTAACGGAATGGCTATGGTTTTCCCTTCATCGTAAAGGTCGTCGACTTTCAGGTGATCCGTTTCCGCCGTTACCGGCCTGTAGAGGTTGGCCATGAGCAAATGACCGAACTTCTCGTATTGCCGGGCCCGTTCCATGCTTTTGTCTGCCCCGGACAGACCCTCCTGCCGTTTCTGAAGTTTTTTCTGATGCTTCAACAACCGGTTCATCAGCGTGGTTTTACGCCCCTCGAATTTGCGGATGTAGGTATTATAATAATACGACGAACGGATGCATTCATTGAAGCTGTCAAATCGCTTTT
This sequence comes from Balneolales bacterium, assembly GCA_040905685.1. Taxonomy (GTDB): domain Bacteria; phylum Bacteroidota; class Rhodothermia; order Balneolales; family Natronogracilivirgulaceae; genus JBBDMU01. Next base: position 34,746 of record JBBDRB010000110.1, read on the forward strand.
TACCCGGAAGGGGTAAAAAATCATCCGCCAGTATGCAAACCCGCCCATCGGGCAACATAGCCGGAACCGCACGGTTCAGGAATTCATGATCCAGCCGGTCAGCAAATTTAACCATCTCTTCGTCCGTTTTTCCTTCCAGTTGAAAATAGTCGATTAGATCCCCAAGTAACGGTCTGGGGAACAGGTGATTGAGGGATACCAGCCTTTGTCTGGCATTCCCCTTTAACTCTTTATACCTTTTGGCATCCGGTTTGCGCGCCTGGGGAGCTTCTTTACCTGCAAGCACCTTTTGATGCTTAAAGGAACTGAGAATATACCCCCCACGAACCGCAAACACATTGGCATTGTTGCCGTATAACTGAAATATTAATTGTTCCCCTGAATGGAAGGTCAGTTTCAAATAACGGTCACGGTCAGCAAGCTGCAGAGCATCCACTCTGAGGCCGGTCAGTTCCCCGAAAAAATGCGCGGTATTTTTTATTTTGGGCGGACTATAATAATCAAGGAAGATTCCGGTTTTTCGGGGTTCAACACTTACACTTAATTTTATGGGGTCTCCCTTTTTTTCAAAAAACAAATCAAGGCGATTTTTCAGAACCGTAAGGGCTCCGGAAAATATAGCCTTATTTAAATTTCCATTTAACTCTTCTGTTAAATATATTAGAGTGTAATAGTTATTCATATTCATCCTGAAGGATAAGAAGCGCTTTTATAATTAATAAATAACCAACTATGAATTATCCGATTTTCAACTCAATTGTCAAGCAAATTGAAGCTGAACTGGTAAAACGAGCAACTAAGATCAACAATTTCAGAGTCTGGGAAGAAGAGGCCATCAATGCGGCCGGATTGGAATTCTCCATCGATCTGTCCGGGGATACCAACCAGATTAAGTCTTTCTCCATTAATCTGGATTGGGATAAATTCAGGGAAGCCAGACTGGCACAGCAACTTAAAGGAATGGATAAGCATCCGTTGATCCATCAGCCCAATATCAGCGGCAGAAACATCGTTCCGTCTATTGACGTAGAAGTAATCTGGCATTTCAACGAGAAGGCCGTACTCGAGACGGCCAGCTCCATGACGGGCAACCATAGAATTGATACGGCCAGCCAATGGATGGACAACATTAATAAGGAAATAAGTGAAACTCTTCCTTCCGACAATCTGATTACACGGTGGCATGTTGAGATTGAAGGCGATCTGAACGGAAAATACCTTTCCGATATGAGCCTGATTTCCTACCTGCAATATCCGCTCGATGAGACCAGTTCCCTGAATAATATCCACAAGCTGGTTGGCAAAAATATTCAGCAATTACTGGTGAGAACCAATAAAATCGTGCAGATTGCAGAGACGACGCTAAAAAAAGTAGCCTGAACTACTTCTTCTTATGCCGGTTTTTTCTCAGGCGTTTTTTTCTCTTGTGCTTGGCAATTTTCGCGCGTTTACGCTTTTTTCCACTTGGCATTTATAAACCTTTTTTTATTAATATTACATATTTTGCATTTCGTTTGACTGAAGAAAATCCCTCACCGTATGTTCGTGTTCGGTGCCTTCAGCCAAATCCAAAGAGCGTTTAAGATAAGAAATACTTTGATCTTTATTACCCATCTGATGTAAAATAACCCCTAAATTAAAATTCGCGCTTAAATAGTCCGGATCCAGGGCCAAAACCTCTTCCAGATGCCGGACGGCCTGGTCTGCCCGCCCCAGTCTCATTAGCTCAATGGCCAGATCGGTCTTCACATCCACCCGGGACGGATCGAGTTCCAGCGCATTTTTATACATGCCGGCCGCTTTCCCGGCAAAATACCCTATACTTTCCTCGTCCTCTGCCACCATCACCCACTCGTGATACAAGTCCCCGGCGTTTTTCCAGTCCCTGAACGCTCCGGTCAGCCCGGCCATGTGTTCGGTTGCCTCGCCGGCCTTATCGTAGCGCTCATAGGTCAGATAGATACCGGCAAGCTCACCATAATAGGCAATGGCCAGGCTTTCATTCCCAATTTCTTCCAGCTCCTGCTCGATGAAAAGTATCCTCTCCAGATCTTCCCGGCCGGGCTGCACGTTTGCCGCCGGCTCCGGCCCGGAACGGTCATCATCGGATGAGGATCTCTCAAGGGTATCCATGAGTATTACACCGGCCAATACCAGACAGACCATTGCCGGAATAACAAACAGGCTCTTTTTAGTTTTCAAGGGTAATGTTAGGTATCAAAGGGTTATGGCCAGAAATTATCCCATTTCCTGGTTTACGGAACGTTTGAACTCTTTCGATATCTTCAGCACCGGCACATACTGTTCGGGAACAATTACCTCTTCGTTGGTTTTTGGATTTCGGGCGACACGGCGGGCACGTTTTACTACTTTAAAGCTTCCAAAACCTCTCAATTCAATGGTTTCACCCTTTTTCATGCTATCAATTACAGTACTTAAAAAACCGTTGACAACAGCTTCTGTTTCCAGTTTTGTGATTCCTGTTGAGGACGATATTGAGTCTACTATGTCTGATTTAGTCATAATATATATGCTCCGAATTTGGCGTTTAAAGGTAATTTAGGAATTATTCTACAAGTCATTCATAGCTATTACGTTAGCCACGGGAAGAATATTTTAAATTACGACCGGAATCCGTATTTATTCTACTTTATTTTATATTTCTATTGATTTAGCCCTATTTGACTGTATTTCTTCGATGTATTCCACGCTTTATCAGAAACGAAGCATCAGTCCGCTCCAGGCTGCGCCACCATGAATTGAACCGTTGACCAGGTCGGGAACAGCCATCACACCCACTGTAAATTTGAAGGGCTTCAGATTGATGCCGGTGCCCAGAGAATAGGATGTTTCCAATTCCCCGCCCGTCCTGATCCCGGCACGAAGCGGTATAAAGCGAAAGGCGTTGTATTCGATACCCAGAGCCGTGGACACGTGGCGGCTGTTGGTAGCACGGGTATTGAGCCCTTTGCCAAGATCGACCATTATATTCCATTTTCCGGCTGAGTAGACCGCCCCCAGGTTGACCATAGGCATCATATCAACCCTGATGCCTGAAAGGTCATCCGGAGAAAAATCACCATAGATGTTACTGATGATGCTATCCTGAAGGATATGGCTGGAATACTCTCCGAGGCTGGAATCATGATGGGAATTGATCTCGTCGAAATCAACGTCAAAGCCATTCCATTCAAAATGATCACTGGCGGAGAATCTTCCCGGATTGCTGTTAAAATTCACGGAACCCAAATCTGTGGCCGACACGGCGATTCGCAGGATCCGGGGTTCCCGGCTGAGCACCGCCAGGCCGGGGATCACGACCTCATAGGTGATCCCTATATCCATTCCCATGCCGTATCCCTTTGGGGAGATTGCATAGGGAAGGGTTTCGTCAAAATTCATATAATCGCCGATAACAGGGTCACCATCCTCATTTTGGCGGGCGGAATGGTATTCCTTGATCTGGTTGGTAACCAGACCGGCTGATTCGAACTCATAATCAAATATATGGTCCATGGCCCGGTTCTCTTCGGAAACCCTGAGCCTGGAATTAAAGTTCAGCCGATAATAATCGAAACCTGCCATGAACTTCGGAGCGAAGCCGGCAGACAGGCGCATGCTTCCGGGTTCACCGAATTGGCCGGACGACCAGACCTCCCGGGCATATCCCAGCGATACTTCACCCACCGTAAGTACATCACCTCCAATGTCCACAGCTTTGTAATCGGAGAACAGCTGCCCGTTCAACCCTCCCAGACCCAGTTCAAAGAAGCCTTTGCTCATGCTAAACGAAGCCAGAGCCCTGGCACGGAAGGCCAGGCTAAATGCCTGTTTCGAAGTCTTTATACTGAACCCCATTAAAACGGCATCGAGGGCGTTAAGGCCTACTTTCCGCGAAGCCCCGGCTCCCGTCCCGAACAACTGGTCGGAGATCTCAAGGGTCAGGGTATTGTCTATGGTCATGCCCGAGGTGAAATACTGCTGATAGACTGACATATCAACAAGTTCGCCCCCGCCGTTTGCCCCCATGCCATTGAGCAGCCCGAAGGCAAAACCCGAGCTTTCCTTCAGCATCAGATTGGCCGGATTGATAAAGTTTGCATGAAAATCGGTCATATAGGCCGTACCGCCACCACCCAGTCCCAGATTCCTTGCCGTTGTATGCCGTTGGGCGTGTAACAGGGAAGTGAATAACAGGAAAGTCAAACACAAGCCGGACACACGGAACCAGAAAACAATACCGTATTTTTTTTTCATTCTGATGATACTTTCGTTTTAGTTTTGAACTTACCGAAGATGCTTAAGTTGATATAATCATCGGCACGCAGCTTTACTTCTGATGTTAAGGAGGTTTCAAAATTTATGGTAAGATCCAGTTTCCGGGTTTTGCTGATATGTTCAAGCTCGCTTTCCGGCAGGGTAATCTCCATCTCACCGGAGTTTACCCCGTTGACAAATCGCGTTGAGGGATCAACGGGGGCGCTTTCAATTTTAGCAGGCTGGCCTTCTGATCCTCCGGTAACCGGAAAACCGGCTATGACCACATCATTTTCATCCAGGAAAGCCACCTGCACCTCCACCCCGAAAGGCAGGCTATTTTCATAGTGAACCGTCAGATCGGCCTCCGATACATAAACATCATCGTTCCTTCCCGGCAACTCCGACAGGTCAAGCTCCAGCACGTCGGTATACCTGGCCGGGGTATCGGTGGAAATATTCATGGGAATATCTACCCCGATGACGGCGTCAAAGATAACGGGCGTTTGGATAAACCCTTCGCTGTGATCCGGGTTGGCCAGCATATTGCCGATAAAGCGGATCTCCGAAGGCATATTGCTGATAAAATCCTCGATATTGGAATTGGTGCTGTTGAATTCAATGACTCCGGTGTGAAGCGGGGATCCGGGGCCGGCCAGGGCGCCGGTATCAAACCGGATGAGGTCAGAACTGATAATATCCTGATCATTTGCCAACAGCCCACCCGTGTCCTGGCTGGAAGCGACCTCATAATCGGATCCCGGTTTGCCGGTCAGATACACCTCCCCATTATCGCCTATCCCCAGTATAGCTGCATAAACGGTGGTGCCCACGCCCAGGTTGGTGGTGTAGATCAGGTTCAGGCTTGTGCCGAAGATCCTCAGATCCTGAATGTGTTTTGAAAAAAAATCCAGGTCGCTCAGGCTGGTGGTCTCTGCCTGACTGTCGTTGAACAAATCCAGGGAGGTTCCCCCCGGGCCGCTTCCGTTGGCATTCAGGTTAATCATCCTCGGGCGAACAATGCCCGAGGCTTCTTTGATCACGATTTCATCCATATCAATATCGGCCTGTATATAATCGCTGGATTTAAGGGTCCGGAAAGGGTCGGCGCTTAATCCGCTGTCTTCGGTCAGGCCGGCAATGCGGTATTCAAGTTCATTGCCTTCTGCAAATATGCGGTGATCATCCAGCACGACGATCATATCGCCAATGGATTGTCCGCTGCCGGACCGGTGGATTTTGGAGCTACCGGAAAATTCAATGAACAGGGCGCTGCCGTCGGGCTTAAGGATACCCGGAAAGGTAATCTCCAGCTGATCCAGGTCCAGATCAATGGTATTGACCAGATTGGAGACCCGGATGCTCCCCGATTCAATCTGTACATAATGGCCGTTCCCAAAAATAAAATCACGGTCATCGATTTGGAGGAGTCCGTTGGAGGAAAAATCCTGACCCGGGAGTATTGCTGTTATTTCACTGGCCAACAGGCTATCATCACGGATATCGATGATAAGTTCGCTAGCCGAATCCACCACCAGATCGTGCTGCTCTCCCCATTCAAGATTTACCCGTATCTGCAGATCGCCGGGCTCTTCTGCCGTGAGGGTTCTTTTAACCACCTCGTCGAAATCGAAATGGATCAGCCCTTCATCGGTTTGGGTATGTGCAATGTTTGTCAGCAATAAGGTGCTTCCCGCTTCAGCACCATCCGATATGATCACAGCCTCTGCTGAAACAATCTCAAACCCCAGGTTATTGGTAAATTCCACAAGGATTCCTCCTTCTTCGATGATGCCCTTTTGGAAATCATCGATATCCAGTTCAATAAAAATATCTCCCGACTGGCCGGCCGGAACAGTTGGAATGGTCCCTCCGGGCAAGCCGGTGATTTCCGTAAACGACGCCTTCCCCTGACCCTGAAAGGAGGCTTCAAGCAAACCGACGCCGGAACTAAAGGATAGGGGATCTACCGAAATGACCGGCAATACGCTACCGAAATCACCCACGTTGAAACCGGTTTCGAACACCATGCTGGCCAGCCCTTCCTCATCAATATTGAATAACGAATCAAAATTCGATGAGGTCGTATCCAGCAAAGCATTGGCTCCGCCGATAAATTCAACCTTTTTGTTGTTTAGCAAGGGGAACTGGAAGGAATGCTCCAGCTCAAAACTGGGGCTGGATGGACCGTCACAGCCAAATGCCAGTACGCCCGGAAGCACGGCAAGGAAAAATTTGTGTATTTGCATGTAGTTACTTCAAGAAGGATGTGGAGTTACAGAGGCTGCAATATATTAAAAACTTTTAATATTAAAAATTTTTAATATTGTTTCACTTCACATATTACGGCGGTATTGTCCGCCCACTTCATAAAGAGCCCTGGATATCTGGCCCAGGGAACAGGTTTTGACCGTTTCCATCAGCTGTTCAAACACATTGCCGTTTTCCCGGGCCACGGTTTGAAGCTTTTGCAAGGCGTCGCCCCGGAGCGGTTCATTGATAAGGCAAAATTCTTTCAGGTTGGCAATCTGCTGTTTTTTTTCCGCATCCGTAGACCGGATCAATTCAACCGGTTTTTGATCCTGGGCACTCTTCTCTTCGGGAATAAAGGTATTGACCCCGATGATGGGCAACTCGCCATTGTGTTTCTTTGTCTCGTAATACAGGCTCTCTTCCTGGATTTTGCCCCGCTGATACATCGTTTCCATTGCCCCCAATACCCCGCCCCGCTCGGTGATTCGGTCAAACTCGGTCAGGATTGCTTTTTCAACCAGATCGGTTAATTCGGTTATGATAAACGAACCCTGAAGCGGATTTTCATTTTTAGCCATGCCCATCTCTTTGCTGATGATGAGCTGAATGGCTACGGCCCGGCGTACCGACTCTTCTGTCGGAGTCGTGATCGCTTCATCATAGGCATTGGTATGCAAAGAATTGCAATTATCATACACCGCGAGCAGGGCCTGCAGGGTAGTGCGGATATCATTGAACTGGACCTCCTGGGCGTGCAGTGACCGTCCGCTGGTCTGTATATGGTATTTGAGCTTCTGGGAACGCTCGTTGGAACGGTACATATTTTTCAGGGCTATAGCCCAGATCCGCCGGGCCACCCTGCCGATGACCGCATATTCCGGGTCGAGTCCGTTGCTGAAGAAAAAAGATAAGTTATGGGCGAAGTCATCGATTTCAAGGCCGCGTGAGAGATAATACTCCACGTAGGTGAAACCGTTGGCCAGGGTAAAAGCGGCCTGGGAGATGGGATTGGCACCCGCCTCGGCAATGTGATACCCGGATATGGAAACCGAATAGTAATTTCGCACTTTATTCCGGGTAAAATAGGCCTGGACATCACCCATCATGCGCAGGGCAAATTCGGTGGAGAAGATACAGGTGTTTTGAGCCTGGTCTTCCTTCAGTATGTCGGCCTGCACCGTACCGCGCACCACGCTCAGCACTTGCTTTTTAATGCGGCCATAGGTCTCGGCATTCACCAGCTTGTCGCCGGAAATGCCGAGCGTACCCAATCCAAATCCGTCGTTAATGGGGGGTACGGTGCCGGAATATACAGGCTGGACGCTGTTGCGGTCTTTGAAGTAGCCGGCAATCTGCCGTTTGGCCTCTTCCCATGTGCCCTCTTCCTTCAGATGCCTTTCCACCTCCTGGTCAATGGCCGTATTCATGTACATGGCCAGAATCATGGGCGCCGGCCCGTTAATGGTCATGGAAACGGACGTGGACGGCCGGCTGAGCTCAAATCCCGAGTACAGCTTCTTCATATCGTCCAGCGTGCAGATGCTGACCCCGGAGTTGCCTATTTTTCCATATATATCCGGTCGCAGATCGGTATCTTCGCCGTACAGGGTAACATAATCGAAGGCTGTCGAAAATCGGGCTGCCGGCAGCCCTTCGCTGAGGTAATGAAATCGTTTATTGGTCCGTTCCGGGGTTCCTTCGCCGGCAAACATCCGGGTAGGGTCCTCTCCTTCCCGCTTAAAAGCAAAGACGCCCCCGGTATAGGGGAAATACCCGGGCAGGTTTTCTTTCAGAGCAAAACGCAGCCGCTCCCCTTTGTCCCTGAAATCAGGCAGGGCTACGCGGGGGATTTTCAGCCCGCTTAATGAAGTGCGGTACAGCTCATTTTTGATGACTTTGTCCCTGACCCGGATTTCAAAGTGCCCGGCCCTGTACTGTTCGGCCAGGGCGTCCCAGTTGTCCAGGATGGCCAGGCAGTGACGGTCAAGTTTCGAGCGCCAATGGGCGCGCATCTCCTCCAGGCGGCTTTGGATAGTCTCTTTATCTTCCGGATCCCACTTGTCGATCTGTTCCAGGGTCCCTTCCACCTGCTGCAGTTTGGCGGCAAAGGAAGACTGCTCCTCAGCCCATTTATGATACTCGCTCACCGATTCGCTAATCTCGCTCAGATAGCGCATGCGCCTCGGCGGGATGATGGCCTGAGCCTGAATTTCCTCAGCCGGTAGCGGGTTGGTATGGATCCTGGTTTCCCAATTCAGGGAATAGTGACCGTTGATCTTGTCAATAAGGGCTTTAAAAAGCCGGTTTACCCCTTCATCGTTAAACTGGGCGGCAATCGTAGGATAAACAGGCAATTTTTGGTCATTGGCATCCCAAAGTCCGCGGTTCCTCTTGAACTGCTTACGCACATCGCGCAGGGCATCCAGGGAGCCCTTTTTTTCAAATTTATTGAGCACGATCAGATCAGCCAGATCCAGCATATTAATCTTCTCAAGCTGGGTGGCGGCCCCGTACTCGCTGGTCATTACATACAGGGTAACCTCGGTGAGGTCTATGATCTCCGTATCACTTTGGCCTATACCGCTGGTTTCCACAATGATAAGGTCATATCCGGCCGCTTTGCAAACCTGAATGGCCCCGCGCACGGCATCGCTGACTACCCGGTTCGATGCTCTGGTGGCCAGGCTGCGCATGTAAACCCGATCATTGTCCACACTGTTCATGCGAATGCGATCCCCCAGCAGCGCGCCCCCGGTACGGAACTTAGAGGGATCTACGGAGATAATCGCTACATGGCGGTCTGCATATTCGGTGAGATAGCGCCGTATCAGTTCATCGGTCAGTGAACTTTTTCCCGCACCTCCGGTTCCGGTTATGCCGATTACAGGAATCGTCTTGCCATTTTGCGCATTCAGCAGAGAATGTCCGGCTGCATCAACCAGGACACCGTTTTCCAACTTTACTGCGTCTGTCTTCTTATTTTCCAGGGCGGTAATGCACCGGGCTATGGTTTTCTTGTTCTTGCTTTTAATTTTTGACGGATCAAAAGGCCCGGCTGCGGCCGGGTCAAAATCACAGTGGTACAGCATGAAATTGATCATTCCCTGAAGCCCCATTTCCCGTCCGTCTCCCACGGAAAAGATACGGGTGACCCCATGGTCATGAAGCTGCTGAAGTTCCTCATTCACGATGACCCCGCCGCCGCCGCCGAAAACGCGGATGTGGGAGGCTTCCTTCTCTGCCAGAAGGTCGACCATATAGCGGAAATACTCAAGATGGCCCCCCTGATAGGAACTAATGGCAATACCCTGCACATCTTCCTGAATAGCGCAGTCCACGATCTCATGAACCGAACGGTTATGGCCCAGGTGAATGACTTCGGCGCCGCTGCTTTGCAGGATCCGGCGCATGATGTTGATGCTGGCATCGTGCCCGTCAAACAGGCTGGCGGCCGTTACGACCCGAATCTTGTTTTCAGGAACATAAATCCCATGATGAACCTTATGTTCATCCATTTTGCCTGTTTTCTTCTTTTCAACCGGATCAGCCATCACATACCAAATTCATTTATATTTTTAACAGCACGATATCACTTTTATTTCTTCAAGGTAGCTATAATTTTTCCGGATTTAGGGTTCGTCCGTCCCTTCCGGTTCCTCTTCCCGTCCGGGCCCGGCTTCCCCGTCCATTCCCGGTTCGTCTTCCCTGTCCGGTTCCCCGGTACGGCCTGTTTCGCCAGCCCCGTTAAAGTCAACATAGACCTGGCCGGTCATATTGGACTGAACCGGTATATTTCTCTGGATGAAATAGGGCTCAGGGGCACGAAAGGGCTCAACGCTGCCCGGGTCCCAGCGGCCCGACCCGTCCAGATCCTCAAATACGATGAGCTTATAGTTGCGGGGCGGAAGCTGGTCCAGAACCAGGGTGTCTGCAAAACGCCCTGACCGGACCGGTGTTTCATCACCGTCGGTCAGGGTATAGCGATAGGAGGCCGTATCCTCTTCAGCAGGCCCTTCGATCAGCAGCTCAAGCTCACCCAGATCATCTTCATGCCAAATGGTGGGCTCAATGTTCACATAACCGGCGCTTTCCGGATTCCAGATCCTGACCTCATAGCTCACGTTTTCCCTCCACACGGTATCCGGATGGATAACCAATTTATTTTCCCGGACGTCCGTGCCCGGCCAGTCTTCGAATAAACTGTCGCTTTCGATAACCTTCAACGAGTCGGTAACCACCTCTTCGTCAATGACCTTTGAGTATTGAAAGATCAGCGGCTCGTTCGCATAAACCCCCGCTTCGGTCAAGTGTTCCAGGTAAGCCAGATAGGTTGTATCCGGTTCACCGGAACCCTCAAAGGAGTCTATGCCTGAATAAGCCGGATTCCCGGCTCCATCGGTTATATCGTGCAATTCCAGCGTGAACAGCTCCTCTTCAATAAATTCTTCCACCGACTGCGCAAACAGGATATTGGGCTCTCCCTCGTCGACATACAGGGGGATGGCACGGCTGAAAGGCTCCTGGTCAAGTGTAAACAGGTCAATGGCGGCCTCCTCACCCAACTCCACATTTTCCGAAAAACGCAGGCGCATTCTGGTAGAGGATAAGAGTCCGACCGCCTGCAGCTCAGGGGCCAGGGTATCTTCCCGGGTAATGAATACCGTAGCGAAAGAGGCGCTTTGATCCCGCCCCAGGGACAATGTATCGGTGGGGAAAGGCTGCGCATCTTCACGGGGAGGATCCCAAACCTGGTTCCGGTTACGGTCATCCACCCAGAACCCACGGTAGTGCCCTTCCCGCAGGTAATTGAACGATGCAACCCCGGCCGTGTCGGTACCGGCCGAGTAATTGGCTTTTTCCGCCAGATCATAGGGTGAGCGATACAGAAGCACCCGCGCATCGGGGATCACCTCACCGGTTTCGGCATCCCGTACCGTCGCACTTATTTTACCGCTATCGATGTCCGGGCCCGTAGACAAGGCCAGTTGAAAGGGGGATGCCATTTTATTGTTGTTCGTATCGGTCAGATCCGTACCCACTGTTAGAATGATGGTGGTCGTATCAGGCAGATCATCTTCAAACCTGACCCTCACAGACCGGCGGCCCCAGTTCAGACTGTAATCTATGCCCATATCCGGTTCCATACGAAAGGCCCTCTCAAAGTTTGCCCGGTTCACATAGTCGTCAAATTCAAAGGTTATGTGGTCTTCGGCGAAATTTACCGTACCGCTCTGCGGTGTGGTTTGCACGACTTCCGGACCGGAAGTATCCCGCTCACCGCCCGTAGGCTGGGTTGGCGTTGCGCAGTTTGTAAGCAGCAAAAGAAATATGCAGGAGAGTTTTTGCAAAAGAGGTTTTTAGGTAGTATTAAAAAGGGATAACTAAAACACAGACGTTAGATTGCATTCCGGTCCGGCAAGCAACGGTGATCATTTCCTCAGAGTCCGATGACGGCCCCTATGCTGATCAGGCTCCGGAATTCAACATTGTCGTCACCGCCGGCCGGGTCAGACAGCCAAAAAGGGATTTCGTACCGGAATTTAAATCCCCGTTGCCGGCCCACATAATCCGGTATCAGCAAAGACAGCATGAATCCGGCCCCCGCGTCAGACAGGGATGAACCGAATCCGTCATCGTAGTCAAACGGAGCCCCGGTATCATAGAATAAATAGGAATGAAGGTCCAAAAATTCCCCCAGAACAGGAATATTGGCAAACACCCGCTCAATGGGATTGGGATAACGAAGCTCGAAATTCAGCGAGGCGATATTCGACAGCAGAACAGGCAGCCCGTCCTGGGCTGCATCAATATTCCGGGCGGTATAACCACGTAAATTGGCTCCGCCGCCAATGTGTACGAGTCCCCTGTTCAACCATGGGTTCGGAATGGTACCCTTCGACCGGGTAAACCCGGACAGGGTCCAGTCCAGTGCCGGAGCCAGGGCCGTCTGGTGATAATATTCATCCGGCAGATAATCGGTGGCCGTGGCAACGAAAGCCCTGCCCAGCAAGGCGAAATCAGGCGAAAATAAAAACTCCTGCTCATAGGAAGCCTGAACCTGGGAAAAAAAGTCGGTCTCGACGGGAAGTCCGGCCGTAAAGGAGCCCTCCAGGTTGTAAAAACCGAACTGGTTTTCCTTTTGGCGCTCATAACGGGTGACGGCACGCACGACAACCTCATCCTGCCACAAAACCGGGTAGTGGGTATACTCATCATCAAAGCGGTAATGGGTGGAGAGGAAAACAGACGCCTCTGTAAAATCGAATTCGTTAAATCCAGGCTGCCAGCGTTTTTTAATGCCGGCCCCGTGATTGTGCAGTCCTTCCCGTATGCTGGTAAAAAGGTTAAAACTGCCCTCACTGCCAAAATCGGTGATCGCCGAAATCGGCTGCGTATAGGATAAATAGTACGAAACGGGATTGTCCGGCAGGCGGGTCCCCAGCCACAACCCGAAATCCATCCGGTGGTTTCCGTCCAGAAAGCTCCCCGGTTCCTGCCCCCGCAGGCGCACCCCTACACGGATGCCGTCCACATCATTATACCAGACATCGGGCGCGGCCAGGACTTCATAAGCCGGTGTACTGATGATCTGGGCCTGAACATCCCCGGCGGAGCTCAGAACGGCCCCCGCCAGTGTGGCCAGGACTATAAAAAATTTAAGGTAGCCAATGTTTGTCTGACGATGCATCGCTCTTGATTTTTTGTGCGTTTTATGCTGATTGCTAAGACTTCACCATGTCCTGATCTTTCAGGGCCTGAAACGATTCAAAAGTGCGGCTAAGTCCTTCTTTCCGATTAACTTCAGGAGACCACTTCAGAATTTCCCTCGCCTTGGTGGTATCCGGGCGGCGCACCTTCGGATCGTCCTGGGGAAGCTCCCGGAATACGATCTCCGAATGGCTGCCGGTCAGGGCCAGCACCTCACGGGCAAAGTCCAGTATGGAGATCTCTTCGTGGTTGCCGATATTCACCGGCAAGGTATAGTCAGACTGAGACAACCGGTAGATGCCTTCCACCAGGTCATCGACATAACAGAAAGAACGGGTCTGTGAACCGTCCCCGAAAATGCTGATGTTTTCGCCCCGCATGGCCTGCCCCATAAACGTTGGCAGAGCCCGCCCGTCATCCAGGCGCATTCTGGGTCCGTAGGTATTGAATATCCGCACGATGCGCGTATCCACGGCATGGGTGCGGTGATAGGCCATGACCAGGGCCTCGGCAAACCGTTTGGCCTCATCGTATACGCCCCGCAGCCCGATAGGATTTACATTGCCCCAGTATTCCTCTTTCTGGGGATGGATCAGCGGATCGCCGTAGACTTCACTTGTGGAGGCCAGCAAAAAGCGGGCATTTTTAGCCTTGGCCAGACCCAGTGCTTTATGGGTGCCCAGAGAGCCTACTTTCAGCGTCTGTATGGGCATCTCCAGGTAGTCTATGGGCGAGGCCGGTGAGGCGAAATGCAGGATCAGGTCCAGGTCGCCGGACACGTGAATATAGTCGGTCACATTGTACTTGACAAACGTGAAATCACCGGCCCCGATCAGGTGCTCGATATTGCCCAGGCGCCCGGTGGACAGATTATCCATGCAGATAACCTCAAATCCTTCCTGCAAGTAACGTTCACAAAGGTGGGATCCGAGAAAACCGGCTCCTCCTGTAATTAAGATTCGTTTAGACATTTTGCTTCCTCCCTTCATTAACCGGCTCTCGTCCCACACTGAAATAGGTCAGGTTTGCTTCTTTGGTGCGGCGCAGGTCATACAGATTGCGGCCGTCAAAGATAACGGGACTTTTCATCAGGGCTGAAAATTCATCCAGGGCCGGGCGCCGGAACTCATTCCATTCGGTGCAGATCACCAGCGCATCCACATTCTGTATGGCCGCCTTCTGATCACTGACAAATTTGATTTTGCCACTTAATTCCTCCCCCAGGGCCTGTTTAAACGTCTCAATAGCTTCCGGATCATAGGCATGGATACCGGCTCCCATTTTCAGCAGTTCCTCTATGATATACAAAGCCGGGGCTTCGCGCACATCATCGGTCTCGGGCTTGAATGCCAGCCCCCACACTCCGAATGTGAGGCCCTCCAGGCTGCCGTTCTTCACGGTCTGGCTGTAGTAGGACTTTATTTTTTCGACTATGGTTAACTTTTGGCGTTCATTAACCTCAATGACCGATTTCAAGATCTTGAAATCGTAGTTGTGTTCATCGGCCGTATAATCCATAGCCTGGACATCCTTGGGAAAACAACTCCCTCCGTAGCCGATGCCGGCAAACAGAAACCGTTTGCCGATGCGGGAATCCGTGCCGATGCCACGGCGGACATTATCCACATTCGCGCCCACCCTTTCGCACAGGTTGGCCACCTCGTTCATGAAAGATATCTTGGTAGCCAGAAAGGCATTGGCCGCATACTTCGTCAGTTCAGAGCTTCTTTCGTCCATAACGATTATGGGATTGCCGCTACGGACAAAGGGTTCGTAGAGCAGCTCCATTTTTTCAATGGCCCGGTCGCTGCTGCTTCCAATGACGACCCGTTCGGGTTTGAGGAAATCCTCAATGGCCGCTCCTTCACGCAAAAACTCAGGATTGGATACTACATCAAAGGGAACCTTCGTCTGGGCCTCGATGGTCATCCGCACTTTATCGGCCGTTCCCACCGGAACGGTGCTCTTGTTGACAATGATCTTGTAATCCTTTATCAGCCCCCCTATTTCATTGGCTACCCCCAAAACATAGCTCAGGTCCGCCTGTCCGTCATCACCGGGAGGCGTAGGCAGGCAGAGGAAGATGATTTCCGCAGTCTCAACGGCATCGCCGAGGCTGGAGGTAAAACTTAACCGCCCCTCACGGATGGAGCGTTCAAAAAGCTTGAATAACCCCGGCTCATATATAGGGATCTCCCCTTTCTGGAGCGAATCCAGTTTGGCTTTATTATTATCGACACATATTACATCATTCCCCGAATCGGCAAGGCAGGTGCCGGTCACCAGTCCAACATAACCCGTTCCAACTACAGCAATTTTCATATTATCTCTCTATTTTTAAGATTTTAAGTTCAAGTTGTCCGGCAGGCACCTTTACCGTGACCGTATCTTCGATTTCTTTACCCATCAGGGCACTGCCTATTGGTGAATCAATAGAGATCTTGCCCTGGCTGAAGTCGGCTTCCTGTTTGGACACCAGCGTGTATTTCATTTCCTTATCTGTATTTTTGTTGAGTATGGTCACGGTTGATAAAACATATACTTTACTGCTGTCTACCTGTTTCTCGTCCAGTACACGAGAACGGGATAAGGTTTCTTCAAGTTCCGAGATGCGCTGTTCAAGTTTCCCCTGGGCTTCCTTCGCCGCGTCGTATTCAGCATTCTCGCTTAGATCACCATGAGAACGTGCTTCTTCGATCTGTTCGGCTATTTCTTTCCGGGCACGCGTGATCAAATCCTTAAATTCTTCTTTAAGTTTTGTGTATCCCTCAGGGGACATGTAATTGACTTTCACTATAAAGGCTTATTTTGTGATTAATGTTTGCACTTACCTCAGAGCCGGGCAGACCGCTCTCTGTTGTGTATATTCAAGATCAGTTGTTAATGTCCCCGGCAATGAAAAGTTACACATGTGCTTATAGTCCGCTCTATAAGTAAATCATTATACGGAATTTATACACTTCACCAAACATACGCTAAAATAATTTAATTATCCTGAAAAACTGACGGCCGGAACCCTGTTCAGGCCTTTACAATGAACACCCATGAAAAAACTTACCACAAAAGAAATTTTCGAAAGAAATCAGCAGCGGACCGTTCCGGAAGGCTTTAAAAACACCAAAATATGGCTGCATAATATTCGCAGCATGCATAACGTCGGCTCGGCATTCCGCACGGCCGATGCGTTCGGCATTTCGGAAATCATTCTCTCCGGCTATACTCCGGTGCCTCCGCGGCCGGAAATATCCAAAACAGCTCTGGGGGCCGAGGAGTTCGTTTACTGGAGTTATGCCGATGATATCCGTCAAAAAATACAGGCCCTCCGCAAGCAGGGCTATCAACTAACCGGCATGGAGCAGACTACCGAAAGCCGGCTGATCACGGACTTTCATCCTGCAGATGCCGGGGCGATGTGCTTTCTTTTCGGTAATGAGGTAACGGGGCTCGACGACGATCTGCTGCTGCAGTGTGACCATAGCGTGGAAATACCCCAGTATGGCCGGAAACACTCGTTCAATGTTTCGGTAAGCATTGGGATCGTATTGTACGACTGGCTGAAAAAAGGTTAAAGCCCGAATGGGTTCGCTTTGTCGTTAAGCCATACATGCGTATTTTTAGGGCTTACCTGATAATAAACCACCCATTCATTTTATGTCGAAAAGAACGCTTGTTACCGCAGCGCTGCCTTATGCTAACGGACCTTTACACCTGGGCCACCTGGCCGGGGCGTACCTCCCGTCCGATTTTTATGTGCGTTATAAGCGAATGCGTGGGGAGGATATCCTGTTTATCTGCGGCTCCGACGAGCACGGCGTACCCATCACCCTGGCCGCTACCCGCGAGAAGGTCACCCCCCAGGATATCGTGGACCGCTTTCACGCCCTGAATAAGGAATCATTTGAACGGCTGGGCATATCCTTTGATTATTTTGGCCGGACCAGCTCGGATACCCATAAGGAGGTTTCCCAGGCGTTCTTCAGGGATTTGAATGATAAGGGCATATTCAGGAAGAAGTCACAGACGCAGCTCTATGACCCCAAAGCAGGGATGTTCCTGCCCGACCGTTATGTGGTGGGCACCTGTCCCCATTGCGGCAACGAAGAGGCCTATGGTGACCAGTGTGAAAAGTGCGGTAATTCCCTTTCACCTACTGACCTGATCAACCCCTGCAGCGTTATTACCGGCGAGATCCCTCTTCACAGGGAAACCGAACACTGGTTCATTCCCCTGGGTGATTTTCAGGAACGGCTGACGGCCTGGCTCGACCGGCAAAAAGACTGGAAGCCCAACGTTATGGGGCAGTGCCGCAGCTGGCTCGACGGCGGACTCCAGGACAGGGCCGTGACGCGGGACCTGAACTGGGGGGTGCCGGTACCCTATGAGGGCGCCGAAGGCAAGGTGCTGTATGTTTGGTTCGATGCCCCGATCGGTTACATCTCGGCGACCAAAGAACTGGGGCTGCTGCAGGGCAAGCCAGATCTGTGGAAAACCTGGTGGCAGGATGAACATACCGACCTGATACACTTTATCGGAAAAGACAACATCGTATTTCACTGCATCATGTTCCCGGCTATGCTGATGGCTCACGGCGATTATATATTGCCAAAAAATGTGCCGGCCAATGAGTTTTTAAACCTGGAAGGGCAGAAATTGTCCACCTCCAAAGGCTGGGCGGTATGGCTGCATGAATATCTCGATGAGCATGACCCGGACAAGCTGCGGTATGTGCTCGGTTCCAGCCTGCCCGAAACAAAAGATTCGGATTTTTCATGGAAGGATTTCCAGGCCAGGGTCAACGGGGAGCTGGCCGATATCCTTGGTAATTTCATTTTCCGTACCCTCTCCTTCACCCAGCGATATTTTGACTCCGCCGTTCCGGAGCTGATCAACCCCGTGGAGCGGGATCTCGAGGTGCTGGCAGAAATTGACGCTATAAAGACGCAGGTTACGGAAGCCTATGAAACGTTTCATTTCCGGGAGGCCATTGCACAAAGCATGAATCTGGCCCGCCTGGGCAACAAGTATTTCACGGAGACCGAACCCTGGCACCTGCGGAAAACCGATATGCAGAAATGCGGCACCGTTCTTCACATCTGCCTGCAGATCGCTGCGGCCCTGTCGCTGCTGTTCGATCCGGTCATGCCTGCCAGGATGAAGAAGCTGAGGGGGTATCTGGGAACAAAATACCTTAGCTGGAACGACATTACGGCCCATATGCTCCCCACCGGACAAACCATTGAACAGGGGGAGATCCTTTTCAGGAAGCTGGAAGATCAGGAAATTGACAAACAGCTCGAACGGCTTCAGGAACGCAGGCAGGACCGTGGCAAACCCGGGTTTGAAGCGATGAAAGAAGAGATCTCCTTTGAAACTTTCAGCAGCATGGACCTGAGGACCGGTAAAATTGTTTCTGCAAAAAAAGTGCCCAAAGCAAAGAACCTCTTGCATCTGCAGGTTGATCTCGGCTTTGAAATCCGATCGGTCCTCTCGGGCATTGCCGGTCAGTACCAGCCGGAAGATCTCCAGGGCAGGAACATTGTCATGGTTGTCAATCTGGCCCCTAAAAAAATGATGGGCATTGAAAGCAAAGGCATGATCCTGATGGCTGAAGACAAGGACGGTAATTATCAATTCCTATCAGCTGATGCGGAAGCAGGCAGCATAGTTTCCTGACATGCCGAACACCATGCAAACCAAAACCATGACCTACGGATGTTTTCCCACTTCCGTTTCCTGCCTGTTCCGGATCTTCTGCCCTGCTTCGCCAAAAGTGGAACTGGAGCTTTTTGATCATTATGAAGAGATCAAGGGGAAACGGTTCGACATGCAAAAAAATGGCGATGGCGTTTGGGAACTCACCGTTCCCGGAGATCTAACCGGTAAATACTACGGCTACCGCATCACGCCGCCGTCTGACCCGGGTTTTCTGTCCACCCCGGATCTCATTGCCGATCCCTGGTCCCGGCATGTGACCACCACGAACCACTACCGGCAGTTTGCACGCAGCAGGATCATTGCCGATGACCAGTTCGACTGGGGAGACGATCGGTTTGTAATTCCTGAAGACTGCCGGGATTTGATCATCTATGAAACGCACCTGAAAGACATGACGGCTCATCCTTCATCGGGGGGCCGTCATCCGGGCACCTATGTAGGATTTATCGAAAGTGATATTACCGGCGGCATTAACCATCTGAAGCGGCTGGGAGTAAACGCCGTGGAATTTCTGCCTCTTCAAAAGTTCGGGGGATTCGAACCTCCTTTCAAAATAAAGACCCCTGAAGGGATCTTCAACACCTGGAATCCTTACGGCCGCAATCACTGGGGCTATATGACCTCCTTCTTTTTTGCACCGGAGACCATGTATGCCCCTGACGGTTCCAACCAGCCGGGAGCCCTGACCGGCAAATCAACCCAAGCCCTGACCAACCTGAAAAAAGTCGTAAAGGCGCTGCATAAAGCCGGCATTACCGTCATCATGGACGTGGTTTACAATCATGTATCCCATTATGATATGAACCCGTTCATGTATCTGGACAAACCCTATTTTTTCAGGCACGATGAGCACGGAAACCTGCTATCGGCGAGCGGCACCGGCAATGATTTCCGGACCGAGGCCCCCGTGGCCCGGCAGGCCATCGTAGAATCGATCTGTTACTGGATGGAAGAATATCACATCGACGGATTCCGTTTCGACCTGGCCAACCTGATCGATTGGGATACCATGCATCTGATCCATCATGAAGCGCAGAAGATCAATCCGGATGTGCTGCTTATCGCCGAGCCCTGGGGTGGCGGCTACGATCCGACCGGATTTTCCGAACACGGATGGGCGGCCTGGAATGATCAGATCCGCAACGGGGTGAAGGGGTCCGACCCGGTTGACGATAAAGGCTTTGCCTTCGGCGCCT
Organism: Balneolales bacterium; assembly: GCA_040905685.1. Lineage (GTDB taxonomy): Bacteria > Bacteroidota > Rhodothermia > Balneolales > Natronogracilivirgulaceae > JBBDMU01. Next base: position 54,875 of record JBBDRB010000110.1, read on the forward strand.
GGCAGCACGAAACCAGCCGCGAAGCACTTGAAAATTTCATACGCGGGACCCTGGTGGCTTCCGCCAACGGTCGCTTTTATTCCTCCGAGCACAGCGTTAATTACCTGGAGGCCCATGACGGCTATACACTTGGTGATTTTATACGCATAGGCCTCGACGCCCCGCTTAAAAACAGGAAGATCACGGACAAGGCCTCGCATACCCGGTTAAACGAGCAGGAATCCCGCATTGCAAAGCTTTCAGCCTTATTCCTGTTCGTTTCCCAGGGTATTACCATGATCCATGCCGGCCAGGAATGGGCCCGTTCCAAGGTCATTGCCGAAGCCGGCGTTGACGATCCGCACACGGGCCAGATGGATCACAACAGTTACGAAAAAGACAATGAGACCAACTACCTGAATTATGAGGAAATAGACCTGAACCGCGGTCTGTTCGAGTATTACCGCGGGTTGATCGCCCTGAAGAAAAATGCGAGGGCCCTGCGAAAAGCCCGTCCCGAAGATATCGTCTTTACCGGGTACAGCGATGCCCTGCATCTTACCTTTACCATACAGGGCGAAGCGTCCGGTGACCCCTACGATTACCTGATCTCCCTGAACGGGAACCCGCACAACAGTCAAATACTGGACCTTCAGTCCGATTTCTGGGAAATGGTCGCCTCACCCCGGGTGGCTTCCTCTAAAAAACTGGTTGAGCTGAGCGGACTGGTCAAAATCCCTGCCGCCTCCGGGGTGGTCTTCCGGAAAAAAAGGCAAGGCGGGCAGCCCGGCTAGATCCATTCCCATTCCTCCACTTTTATGAATGGATGCGACTGGCCATACCACTCATCTTCATACCTTTCCCCTTCGATCTTTATGCGGCCTTTATTTTCCTTCCATAACCGGTCCAGCAATTCGGGTTCGCCATCAAGAAAGACGCGTTCATTATCATCGGTCATCACGGCCAGTTGAACAAAGGGCTCCGCCCCGTACATCGACAGCCTCCCTTCCAAGGTTTCCCTGCCGGATGAGCATTGTCTTAGCAAGGTTGCGAACAACATAAGCAGGATAAATATGCGCATGGTTCTATATTTTTCAAGGTGAGTATTAGGGCAGGGATATCTTACCCAGTCCGTGCTGTTCACCGTTTCCGCAAACAGCCTCATTGGCAAGGACAGCAAACAAGGCCGCTTCCTTAGCATCCGGGGCCAGGCCCAGGGCAGCGGTGGACTTTATGGGAATACCTTCGAGTTCCCGGGAGAGCCACTGCATGAGGGCCACGTTGTGTATGCCGCCGCCGCTGACAAAGATCTCCGTGCCGGCCCGGTCGGTGATCACCTTCAATATGGCTTCGGCCAGTGTTTCGACCGTATAGCGGGTAAGGGTGGCAATCCTGTCTTCGGGATTCATCGTCACGGCCCCCGCCGCCTGAAAAGCCGGCTCCAGCCGGCTTAGCCTGAACTGTTCGGGTCCCGTCGTTTTGGGAGGGTCCTGGTGTAAATAAGGATGTTTTTTCAACTCCGCCAGAACCTTCCGGTCAACTTTCCCTTTCAGGGCCAGAGTTCCGCCTTCGTCAAATCCGGCTCCATCATAGTATTTTCTCATGGCCTGATCGATCAGGGTATTGGCCGGACCGGAATCCATGCTCAGGGGCGGAAACGCCGACGGAGCCGAGGGCAGCCAGGTGAAATTGGCAATGCCTCCCAGGTTCACCAGCACACGGTCTTTTTGGGGATGGGAGAACAAAAGGTAATCCCCGCATGCCGCCAGCGGGGCCCCTTCCCCGCCCCTGGCCGTGTCTTTCTGGCGAAAGTCGCTGATGGTAATGATCCCGGTCTTGCAGGCGATGTGATCTCCGTCGCCTATCTGCAGTGTACTGTCAGGCATGCCCGCCTGCCCGTGCCTGCGCCGCGGGGCATGGTAGACGGTATGTCCGTGGCTGGCTATCAGGTCAATATCCCCCGGGCCAACCTGCCATCCGAGACAAGCTTCACCAATCATGGCGGCATGTATATGGGCCAGGTGGGTGTTCCAGATACACAGCGTCTCCATATCCACTTCTTCAACCGAGGTGATCTCCAGCAAAGCGGTCCGTGTCGACCCCAGGTAAGGCACCGATACGAACTCGTCCACCCGCAACTGCGTCTGCCTGCCCGACCCCGAAATCCCGCACAAGGCCATATCGAGCCCGTCCATGGAGGTGCCGGACATCAAACCGAGTATGATCCTCTCCTTTTTGGAAGCTACGTCAGCGAGTTTTTGCAAGCCTGGATTCATGGGCGAGGCCTTCATTCCTTTTTATAAGCAATTCGTAGGCTTCAAGAACGGCCTGGGTGGCGCTGCCCTTCAGGCAGATTACCTCGTCAAGACTTCTGACCTCTTCGGTAGCATTGGCCGGGGCAAAAGAGGTGCCTGATATTTCCAGGGCGGCGATGTCACCGGAAGAATCTCCGATATAGGCCATTTTTTGCAGTGCCACGCCGGTATAGTCGGCTAACTGGAGTAATCCCGAGCCCTTGTTGCTGGCCTCAAGGATAATATTGATGGACACATCGGTACGGTGCACGATGCAGCGGCTGTATTTTTCCTCCACTCTGGGCTTGATATACCGGTAGATCTCCAAAACCTGCTCCGGATCCATGCTGATCAGTCCAACGTCCAGGCGCTTGCCAACTTCCATGGTGGTCCCCCTGAAACGGGGCATGACATCCCGCTCAACCCATTTTTTGATTTCCTCCATCTGTTCGAGAACCTCATCGTCCAGGTGTCTGGACCATTCAATATGGTACTTCTTCGGATCAAACAGTCCTCCGCCGCTTTCAAATATGATGGGTTGACGGATATCCAGCCACTGGGCCACGGCTTCGGCATATGGCAGCGGACGCCCGGTGCAGATGCTCAGCTCCGGCACACGCTCTTCGCGGCGGCTGCGAGCCTGCAGTTCACGGATCTTTTGAATTACATCCCATTCGGGCGTTACAAACGGATAGCTGATGCAGCCGTCGATATCAAGAACAAAAAGTTGTGTCATAGATCTTACAGGCGGTTTTGGATTACGTTATTCAGGCGTTTTATATTTTGGAGTTACCAGGGATATGATCAGGCACAGCAACCCGATGAACGCCAGGTACTGATACTGGTTTTTATAGTCGGCAAGCTCTTCGGTGGCAAAATCTCCCCGTTCCAACTGGGTAAGCCTGCCGATGAAGTCATCAAGACCCTGGGCCGAACGGGTAATCTCATAGTAGGTCCCCCCGCCTTTATCGGCCATCTCACGCAGAGCTTCCGGTTCCAGCCGTGTGGAAATAACCCGTCCGCTACGGTCCCGGTGCAAATCCTGCAACCGCCCGCTCCGCTCATCATAAACGGGTATGTTGCTGCCCTCGCCGGTTCCTATGCCCACGGTATAAATGTATACGCCCTGCTCTACCAAGCGGTCAAGGGCACTGCCATAGGCCGAACCGTGATCCTCCCCGTCGGAAACGAAAAGCAGCACCCGGGCCGAATTGGAAGAGCGCTCACCGACGCTTTCGAAGGATTGATAGGCCAGGTTCAGCGGAGAGGAGATGCTGGTGGTGGAAGAAGGCATCAGGTCTGAATCGGCAATGTCGAGGAAGGTCCGGAACGCCGCATAATCGGTGGTCAGGGGACTTTGCATATGGGCTTCCCCGGTAAAGACGATGAGTCCGACCCGGTCGCCCTGCAGATGGTCAACGATACGGCCGATCTCAAATTTGGCTTTTTCCAGACGGTTGGTCCGGACATCTTCGGCCTTCATGCTGCGCGACAGGTCCAGGGCTATGATCAGATCGACGCCTTCGCGCTGCACCTCGCGGACCTCCGTTCCTATTTTAGGTCCGGCCAGTGCAAGGATGAGAAAACCCAGGCCTGTAAATAAAAACACCTGCTGGATCTTTTTGCCGGTTTTCCACTGGTTGGGGAGCAGTTTCCCGAACAGTTCATCGGAAAAATAAAGGCTTCTCTTCCGGCGTATCGTCCGGTACAGGTGCCAGGACAACGCCATGAGCAGCGGAACAATCCATAATAACCATAGCCAGCCGGCCGATTCCCAGATCATGAAATTCTGTTATAATTTGATGGTTTTGACAAAGTGGTAAGAACGGCCATATTTTCCGGCATATTGTTGCAACTTTCAGGGATGCATCACGGTTCAAAATGAAAAGTAGGCAGAATGCTCTTCAAAAAGAAGTAATACTTATCCGCCGGACGGCAACTTTAGGGCTATTTCTTTACAACCTCTGTTTGTATCTTATTGCCCAAATAACCGTCCCACACATTTTTTCATGGATCAGCTCCACATTTACAACACACTTTCGAGAAAAAAAGAAAAATTTAAACCTCTGAAAGACGGCTTTGCGGGAATTTATGTATGCGGTCCAACCGTTTATGGCGATCCTCATCTGGGACACGCCAAAAGCTATATCGCCTTTGATATCGTCGTTCGCTACCTGGAATACCTCGGCTACAAGGTTCGCTACGTGCAAAACATCACGGATGTCGGTCACCTGACCGACGATGCCGATGAGGGCGAAGACAAGCTTCTGCTGCAGTCCCGCCTGGAGCGCAAGGAACCCATGGAAATAGCTGAAAAATATACCTACAACTATTTCCGGGATATGGATCTGCTGGGCGTCCGCCGTCCGGACATCTCCCCCCGGGCCACCGGCCACATTCCCGAGCAGATCGATATGATCCAAAGGCTCATTGACAACGGTCATGCCTATGAAGTCGACGGAAACGTGTATTTTGAGGTCAGTACCCTGCCTGATTACGGCAAACTAAGCGGGCGGACAATTGAAGAATCCGAAAGCGGAACGCGTGTGGAGTCCGGCCGCGATAAAAAAAATCCGGCCGACTTTGCCCTGTGGAAGAAGGCCGATCCGTCTCACCTTATGCAATGGAACTCCCCCTGGGGACAAGGATACCCGGGCTGGCATATTGAATGCTCGGCCATGTCGGTAAAATACCTTGGCGATACCTTTGATATCCATGGCGGGGGACTGGAAAATCAGTTTCCCCATCACGAATGCGAGATTGCCCAGTGTGAAGGGGCCGGCTATCATCCGTTCGTCCGCTACTGGATGCACAATAACATGGTCACCCTGAACGGGCAGAAAATGGGTAAGTCCCTCGGAAACGCCATCAGCTTGCAGGGCTTTTTTACCGGCGACCATCCCCTGCTCAGCCGGTCCTGGCAGCCGGATGTGATCCGTTTTTTCCTGCTTCAAAGCCATTATGGCAGTACGACCGACTTCTCGGAACCTGCATTGGAAGCCGCTGAGGCCGGGCTGAAAAATATGTATGAACTGCTGCTGACCATCCGCGATGCCGGCCCCGGCCGTGCCCCCCCCTTTGATCTGGCGACTTTTCAGCGGGATCTTGAAGCACGGATGAACGATGATTTTAACTCGGCCAAAGCCCTTGCCTGCATTTTCGAAACGCTGAAACCGGTACGCGGTCAAATCTCCCGGGGCGAGGTTCCCGAAAATATCAATGCGCTATCCCGCTACATCATTAGCTTTTGCTCCGACGTGCTGGGAATTACGCTAAAAGAAGAGACCGGGATAGACAAAAAGCTGGTGAACGGACTGATAGAGATCCTGCTCGATTTGCGGTCCCGGGCCAGGGAAAACAAGGATTTCCAGACCTCAGACACCATCCGGGACCGGCTGACCGGACTGGGCGTAACCCTGGAAGACAAACCCGAAGGCACCACGTTTAAGCTCTAGGATCTGTTTGCTAACCCCGTTACCTTGCATATAATATCATCCTCATGAATTCAGAATTTTTTTACTGGCGCGGCGATCCCGTCCTTGCCGATTTGGGCCACATTCCCCTTCCCTTTCCGCTGTTTATCTACGGGCTGATCGTGGGCGTTATCCTGTTTTTCGGGATTTCCTATTACCTGAGTGAGGAAGAGGAAAAAAAAGGACGGAAAAAGCGCAAAAAAGAAAAGGAGAAAAAAGAACTCAGCGGATGGCAGCTTTTCGGCCTTTTCGCCGGGTCGATGATCGTCGGCCAGCTCATTTTCCTGGTCCTGCCCTCCCCCGTCATCGAACGGATCGGTCCGATTACCCTTCGCTGGTACGGCATTTTATTTGCCTGCGCATTTTTGACGGGCTATTTGCTCATGCAACGAATTTTCCACCATGCGGGCAAACCCCAGATGCTGGTGGAGAGTTTGCTGACGTATATCCTGATAGCCACCATTGTCGGTGCGCGGCTGGGCCATGTGATCTTTTATGACCTGTCCTATTACCTGGCCAACCCCGGCCAGATCCTGGCTGTATGGCAGGGCGGACTTGCCAGCCATGGTGGCGCCATTGCCATCCTGATCGCGCTCTGGCTGTTCGTCCGAAACCACAGGGAAGTTAACTTTTACTGGCTGGCCGACCGGCTGGCCCTGGTAGCCATACCCGGGGGCGCTTTTATCCGGCTTGGGAACTTCTTTAATTCCGAGATCTACGGCATTCCGACCGAAGTGCCCTGGGCTGTCATTTTTGCCCGAATAGATATGATCCCCCGGCATCCCACCATGCTGTACGAATCGCTTCTTTGCATCGGGGTCTTTATCATTTTGTGGAGCATTTATAAATCCTATAATTACCGGCCGCCGGAAGGCTTGCTGACTGCCGTATTTATGATTGTACTTTTTACAGGCCGATTTTTACTGGAATATACCAAGGTCGAACAGGCCGATTTTGCCGCTGACTGGCTGGTGGGCATGGGGCAGCTGCTCAGCATTCCGTTCATTATTTTTGGCATATGGCTGCTGAAAACTCGGGTGAACCGGTGATCCGCCATGAGCTTCCTCCTTGCCGCCGCGCTGCTGATGCTGATGACCATCACCGTGATCCTGTTCCGGAACATGGCTACCTTCAGCAGCCTTGAAGAGGCGGATCCCGCGGCCTGCAGGCTCTCGGCCGCCGTATGTGTGCCGGCGCGAAACGAGCAGCACGTTATTGAACGATGCGTTACGAGCCTGCTCAGCCAGGATTACCCGCATTGCAAGATCTATGTACTTGACGATAATTCCACCGATGCCACCGGCCGGATCCTGCAGGCGCTGCAGGAACAGCATCCGGAAAAGCTCATGGCCATCGCGGGCCGGCCGAAACCCGGTGACTGGCTGGGCAAACCCTGGGCCTGCCATCAGCTCAGCCTGCAGGCCGAAGCGGACATCCTCATATTTGCCGATGCCGATACCTGGCTGGAGCCCAATGCCGTAAGCCGCACCCTGGCCGAATTCGACCGTGAAGACCTGGATTGCCTCACCATCTGGCCCGAGCAGGAACTCCGGACATTCTGGGAAAACATGCTCATCCCCCTCGTTTACTATGCCCTGGTGGGGTTCTTGCCCTCGGTCTACATACGACGTCCTCCCCGGTGGCTCCCGGCCCGTATTGAAGCCCGGGTAGGGCCGCTTTTCGCTGCGGCCTGCGGACAATTCATGGCATTCCGGAAACAGGCCTACGATGCCATAGGCGGACACCGGTCCGTCCGCCAGGACGTGGTTGAGGATGTGGCCCTGGCCCGGCATGTAAAACGGAACGGCTACCGGATGAATATGTACAATGGCCTGGATACCGTTCACTGCCGCATGTACGAAAATGAAAAGGCCATCCGGGAAGGATTCCGAAAGAATTTCCTGGCCGGCTTCGGATCCGGCTTTAGCCTTTTTCTGATGGCCGGTCTGCTGCACCTTATTCTCTACGTGTTTCCGGTTTTTACCTTTATCCAGGCCCAATACCAGGATTCGGAATTGATTTCAGGTTTGTCGGCTATGTGCATTTCCCTGTTTTTGCTTCACCGGTTTATCCTGGCACTCTGGTTCAGATGGCCGGTCATCTATGTGCTGCTGCATCCGCTATCCGTGCTATGGTATCAGTTTTTGGCCCTGATCGTGTTATGGGATTACCTGACAGGGAGATCCCCGACCTGGAAAGGACGTACCCTGAAAAATTAAGGGAGCCTTTCATCCATAATATTTCAATGGATATTTCCATTTTCCTTAATAATATCCCATATTGAAATTGATGACGAGCCTGATCCATAAATATGCGAATTACCTGAAAGTTGAGCGCAACGCCTCGGCGCACACCATACTGGCCTATCAGACAGACTTGAACCAGTTCCTTTCCTTTTGCCAGGGCGAATTCGGCACGGAGGTTGACATTCAGGCCGTTAAGCGAATTACCATTCGTGTGTGGCTGGGGGAATTGTCGGAGAAAGGGTTGTCCCGGGCAAGCATAGCCCGAAAGGTCGCCTCCGTCAGGGCCTTTTTCAAGTATTGCTATAAGCGGGGATATATCAGCCAGAATCCGGCTCATTTATTGCTGGTTCCTAAAAAAGATAAAAAACTTCCTCATACGGCCAGCGTTAATGATATAAATGAGATGATGGACCTGGTGGATACCGGCTCGGTCCGGGGCCTGCAGGATCTTGCCATCCTTGAACTTTTTTACTCTACCGGCATGCGCCTGAGTGAACTGACCAATTTAAACCTGGATAATATCAACCTGCATCAAAATGAAATACGCGTAACAGGGAAAGGAGCCAAAGAACGCATTATTCCTTTCGGGGAGGCGGCAAAAAAATCCCTGATCCGTTTTCTGGAGCAAAGGGGCTCCTTGCTGGGAAAAAAAAGTGACGCCGATGCCCGGAAAGCCCTGTTCTTAAGCGTTTCGGGAAAAAGAATATATCCCCGTGCCGTTCAAAGGCTGGTAAAGCATTACTTGACGCTGTGCAGTGAAGTATCGCAAAAGAGCCCTCATATCCTCAGGCACAGTTTTGCCACCCATTTGCTGGACCGGGGAGCAAGTATCAGGGTGATCAAAGAGCTTCTGGGCCATTCTGATCTTTCGGCTACGCAAATTTATACAGGCACCAGCATCGAGCATTTGAAATCGGTCTATGCAAAGGCTCATCCAAGAGCTGACAAATAACAACAACCACAAATGGAGGACACCATGAACACGACGTTCACCGCAAGAAAATTTAACGCCAGCGATCATCTCCAGGATTACGCCAATCAGGCTGTCCATAAACTTGAAAAATATTATGATTCCATTTTGATCTGCGATGTCGTTCTTGAGCCCAATGCTGATCCCGATGAACCTCAGAAAGCCGAACTTAACCTCCAGGTTGCCCAGGATCTGCTAACAGCAACAGAAACCGGCACTACCTACGAGCATGCCATCAACAAAGCCGTCGATAATATGAAACGGCAGGTCATTAAATATAAAAACAAACGCTTTGCGAATTAGGTCCTGAGGGCCAGGTGCCGGAAACCCTTCCGGCACCTTCGGCCTTTACCTGATAGCCGCCCTAAAATACAAACAAATGCCTCTCGGAGAACATCCCCCCATACCTCGAAAGAAGAAAATCACCGTTGCTTACATGGTAGAGCAACTGAAAGGCTTGCTTAACGTGGAACTCCAACCGCTGGCCGCAGCTAAAGCCGGTGAAGACAAATATGTAACCGAATCGGATCTGCACCGGCCCGGCCTTGCGCTGGCCGGTTATATTGAACTGTTCACCCATCAGCGCATTCAGGTTATGGGCAACAGCGAAAGGCAATATCTGGATCACATCGGTAAAGACAGCCAGGAAAAAGCCTTTGCCAATATCACCCGGTTTGATATCCCCATCATCTTTTTAACGGCAAACAACCGTCTCCCAAAAAAATTACTGGAAATGGCCGATAAGTCCGGCATACCGGTTTTCAGCACCAACATCGAAACGACCCGGTTCATGTTCCTGCTGCGGGATTTTTTGGAAGACCAGTTTGCCATACAGACCATGGTCCACGGTTCCATGGTTGATGTCTACGGGATTGGCATCCTCATCACCGGCAAGTCCGGGATCGGGAAAAGCGAAGTGGCGCTCGACCTGGTTGAACGGGGCCATCGCCTGGTGGCCGATGACATCGCCATTCTGACCAAGAAAAACAACGTTCTGATGGCGTCTGCTACCGACATCAACAAACACTTTATGGAGATCAGGGGGCTGGGCATCATCGATGTACTGTCTATGTTCGGCATTCGCTCGGTCCGCTACCAAAAACGCCTTGAGGTCATTCTGGAACTTTTTCTCTGGGATGAGAAAACCAAGGTTGACCGGACCGGGCTGGACCGCGATACCGTTCCGCTGCTGGGCCTGGACCTGCCCATTATCAATCTGCCCATCACCCCCGGAAAAAACATTACCGTTATTGCCGAAGTGATCGCCATGAACCACCTGCTCAACCATTATGGCTACGATGCCGCCGAAGAGTTCCAAAATAAGATCCGGAAGCGAATCGCCGAAAAAGCCAGCCATGGACCCGAGATCAGAAGGGCCATCGAGTATTATGAGGGCGATGTGGAGTGATGCCCGCACCTAAGACAGGTGATCAATGATCAGAAGCATATTCCTTAGAATGTGAAAGGGGTCTTTTACCGGCAGGGCCGCCACTTTCTCGACAGGCTTACCCTGGCGGTCCCGTATCTGTATCCATTCGCCGACTGTTTTATCGGGGTTGGGAAAGACCGAAAAGGTGTAATCCCGGAATCTTTCATGCAGGGGCGTGTTTCCGGCCAGCAGGCTTGCGTACAGGGCTTCGGAATGGGGCCACCAGAGTTTCAGATCCCAGCTGCCGGTGATGAGCTTTTCATAGGCCGAACCGCCCCTCTCCCCTTTGGGCTCACCCCCCTCGCAGTCAGCGAACCGCAGCAGCCCTCCATGGACCGGGTCCCAACCAAGCCTGGCCGCCCTTTCCATAACCATGGCCGCTTTTTCTAGGTAGCCGGTATATCCGGTTCTCCGGGCCGTATGCATGACAAACCACATGCACTCGATCGCATGGCCGGGATTGAGATGACGGTACAGGAGAGTGCCGGTTTCAGATGAATCCTCAGGCAGCATTTCCACCAGGTGGTGGTCATCCAGGCAAAAATTATCCATGATGTCCCTCATGTAGGCGATACTATGGTCCAGCAGCCGTCCGCTTTCGGGATGATCCAACGTTTCGGCCACTTCGGCAAGCCCCTGGGAGACGTTCAACATGATCATAGGAACAGACTGGGCCCGGTAACCATCCGGAACAGGATACGGTTCACTGCGGATATCCCCCCTATCCAAACGATCGCGTATCCGTTTGTATACAGCCAGGGCTTTATCCAATCGGCCGCGGTCCTGCATCAAGCCGGCGTATTCGCCCATGCCAATCGCCACAAAGCAATCGGCATAAAAACTGGTATCGAAACCCTGGCCGGGGATGCTTTCTTTCTTATCGCCATTTTCCGTCAGTAAAAATGCACAGTTCCCGTTGTCCAGAAAGACATGTTCATCCAGAAACAGGGCCGTCTTGTGAAGATGTTCATGGTAGGGCTCCGGTTCACCGGACAGTTTACATTCGGCCGTCATCCGGGCCAGCCGCGACCACAGCCAGAGAAACCGGCCCTGGGACCAGGTATATTTATCGGTGCTGATTAACCGATCACCGGCATTATTGAAACAGGTAAAGACCCCGCCATTCCGATGATCCAATGCCCTGGACCAAAATGGAAGCAGCACTTCCTCGACGTGACGCTTGTAGAAATTCAGCATATATAGGAGTTAGGTAACGGGTTCATGAAACAAGGGAAAAATCAGCCAAAGCATTTGAAAATAAGTTGTCCCGTTCAAGAAGGTCCCGGGGATGACCTTTATCCGTGATAATCCCTTTTTCAATAATATAGATGTAATCGGCATATTTCGCACTTTGAACGCGATGCGTGACTAGAACAATGCTCATATTTGCTTTCATCACGCTGAGTAACTGCAAAACCTCCCGCTCCATTTCTATATCCATGCCTGAAGTGGCTTCATCCAAAAGAAGCAACTCCGGCTTTTGATACAACGCCCTGGCCAGGGCGACAAGCTGGCGCTGCCCACCTGATATATTTACCCCCTCTTCACCGAGTAATGTATTATAACCCTGGGGAAAAGCCAGAAAATATTTCTCAAACCCGCATTCATTACAAAACCTGATTACCCTGTCTGATTTCCACGTCTCTTTGCCCAGCGAAATATTCTCAGTTAAAGAGGCATTGAAAATCTTACAATCCTGAGACACGGAGGCAATGCAGTTTCGCCATTTTCTGGATGAATATTCTTTCCATGGTATAGAATTGTTGACCATTATTTTACCGTTCTCGGATTCATAAAAGCGCCTTAGCAAATGTATTATGGTAGTTTTTCCACTGCCGTTTCCACCTAGCAAACCCGTAATATTTCCTTTGTTGACCGTAAATGTAATGTTCTTCAATAATTGAGACCGGCCTGAAAAGCGAAAACTCAATCCCTCAATCTCAATTTTGCTTAAAGCAGGCAGGCTCGTTTCATTATTACCTTCTTCTAAGCCTTCAGCCGGTAATGACGTGAACTCAAACATGCGGTCAAACGCTACGTGTGCTTCCTGAAGCTGCAAATTTGTAAGTGCCAGCCTGTTAACGGCAGGGATCATTTGGCCGCTCATTTGTATAATGGCCACTAAAGCACCCAGCAATAGTTCTTCATTAAGAACCAGCATCGAGCCCCAGGCCAATACCCCGATAATAAACAGGACCCCCACATTCTCTGCCCAGAAAGAAAAGCGAATGCCAACTGTACCAAGATCATAGATCGTATCCTGAAAATGACCATATATTTTTTTTGTGGCCGCTGAAAAATAGTCTTCCCTGTTATTTTCCTTTATTGCTGCAATACCCTGTATGGTATCAACATAATTGCTTTCGTTCTCGGCATAAGCCTGCATCACCGTTTTCTGTCCTTGTTGAATGGTTGCCAGGTATTTCCAGGCCAGTAAAAATAAAACCGGTATACTGCCAATCAATAAACAACCAAGCAGGACAGAATAATTGAGGATAAACAGTAAGGCTACAATTATCAATAAGGTATCGATCAATACGTCACCTATCAGATAGGTAATCGTGGTTTGTAATCTTCGCGTATCGTTCATCCGCGCAATAAGGTCTCCTGTTTTTCGACTTTGAAAAAAAGTAAAAGGAAGACGCAGCAAAGAGTCATAAAACGAATGGATCATACGGTTATTAAAATCACGGCTTTGCCTGATGAGAAACAGGGTACGGATCCGGGAAAGACCATTTCGGGAAAAAAGGAGAAGCATTAATAAACCGAGTCCGACGAGTAATTTCAGTTCATCCTGATTTGGGAGAAAATCATCAATTAGTTTTTGGGAAAATACGGCCATAGATAAACTTAAAACCGATATAAATAAACCCAGAGCCACGGCTAATCCCAGGATTGGAATATCTTCACGTGCAAGACTTGTTATCCATTTCCACTTGTCAGCTCTGATTTCTTTATTGGTAACAAGATTTTCACTGTTGTGTAAAAGCAATAGCGTTTTAGATTGCCATATTTCGACAAGCATATCATCCGTCAGCCTGTGTACCCCATCAGCCGGATCGCTTATCAAAAAATGACCATTCTGGTAACCATAGCAAATGATAAAATGCTGCAGCCTTTTTTGTTTTATAACATGAAGTATGCAGGGTTTTTTAATGGATTTAAGATTGTCGATATCGGCTTCAAAGGCTTCAGCGGTTAACCCTACGGAAGTGGCCGCCTGGTACAAACCCAGTAAAGATGTACCCTGCCTGGTTGTGCCGCTGAGTTCCCTGAGACGACCAACAGACACCTCTCCCCTGTAGTACCTGAGAACGGAGGCCAGGCAGGCTACCCCGCAATCAGAAGCATCCCGCTGTCGTATCAACAGCTTTTTGGCGTCGGTTTGGGTAAATGAATTATGGCCTTCCATTGCTGATCAATTCATGAAGAAAATCTGCACTTATTTGGCCGTTGAATGTTTTGACCAGGTGAGCTTCATTATCATAAATGAAAGTTGTTGGAACTATGTGAATACCAAAATAATCCTTTACTTCACCCTTTCTGTCATGATAAATTTCGACATCTTTTTTATCCGTAAGTTTAGAAGATTTGGCAAATTTTTCCAGCACTATTATGGGTTCATCCGAAATCAACACGATCAGTGCTTTTTCCTGCAGTCCTTTATGAAGTTTTATAGCATCAATTTCAATCTGGCAGAAATAACATTCCGTGTTGAAATATGTAAGAACGACCGGTTTCTGGCCGAACAATTGATCACTGCTTACGATACCTCCGTATAAGGTTTCTGCCATAAAGTCCGGTTGTACGGAGATTCTATTAACAATATCCCTCTTAGCTAACATTTGCTGAAACACTCCAATCCCTAAGGCAAGAATAAGGATTGTGGTAATAATTACCAGGAAGAAGGCAGCCTTTCGTTTCATGACATTCAGCTTATTTGCAGAGTAAGAAAAGTTACCAAAACCAGCCATAACAATAATCCGGTTCCGTATGAGGGTAATACAATATTGAGGCTTTCAATAAAATTTAAAGACCATTGCAGGGAGAGCATCCAGGATATGCAAATGATAAATAACAACTCAAAAATATTAATTATTTGCAGAGGGTAATGTAACCAGGTAGCCACATTTTCTACGCCCCAATAACTTAGCATAGACAGAGGATAAAAATTGGCAATTATATCTAAGGTAAACGAGTCTAAGTTATGATAGAGATTTGCCACATAAACGGCCTGTCCCATAAAAAATACTCCTTCACTCAGAAGACATATTTTAAAAACCATCCTGAAATCAACAGGTATATCCAATAAGATTATACCTGTGCTGATACAAACGGCTACGAAAGTGGCTTTAATAAGAATGATGACTGGCTGCATGGCATAGGTTAACCACCATGTTTTAGCACGTATTTCAAGTAAAGCCTCTATGCTATTCAAATTAAGCTGATCTGAAAAGCTGCGATGATAGAATTGATCGGTAAAAACTAAACTGTCCGCTATAAAGGTTAACAAACAATACAGTACCGAAATAATCACTAGCAATGCCCAACCGGATTGTTTCTCCCGTAACAATTGGGTTGCTATAAACTTATACCCAGATTTACTGGCTATTATATTTTCCAATTTATATGTCCTTTACCTGTTTGTTTACGTGGTTGAAGGACTTCTTATGACTGGGGTGACAGAAATAAACTACAGGCGATAAAGAAATAAATAGCAAAATCATGACCATACCCTGATAATATGTACCTTTAAATGATTCTATTATAAAGTAAAGGAAGATGACTGTAGCTATTCCAATAAAATTAGAGGTGGATTCCCTATTTTTAAACATATTCAGATCCATTATCATGTTGTTATTGCTAAGGACCGGTTTATGTATTGCAAACCAGCTGCTAACCGTTAACAATATGATTGCACAAGAATAATAAAACAGTATGTTATCCCATTGAAATAATCCTGTAAACAGTAGAAAACACCAGAAAATAATACTGTCAATAAGAATCAAAACACCCATTGATAAAATATATGTTTTAACCATATGATTGAATTGCCAATCTCTTATTGTGTGCGTTAGCAAAAGGTTTCTGTTGAGACCAAAGAAGTTGACTCCAGCGAATATTATCACGATCAGCGGTGAAGCAAACATCCACATGGCGGCCATGGGCTGTTCATCACCTGAATTTAAAAAAAATCCTGCCAATCCAAGATAAAATATTTTGAAGAAGATGGTATATGGATAAGATTTGGAGATATGGGGATTAAATAATAGCTTGATATATTTATTGATAGAACTTAAGGCTATCCATCTTGATCCTTCCTCTCTGGTTTTATTTACTTCTGAATAACTGAAACATGTATACAAGATAACAAAACAGATTAAAAGGTATAGCCCTTCCAAAAGAAAGTGTACAGTCATGAAATATACATGCATAACATAAATGTATATCGTACCAATAACTATCCCAAAAATTAAGCCTCTCCAAGGCACCTCGTTTTCAAACAAGTTTTTAATTATTCGGTTAATTACATATCCAGAAAAAATATATACAATTGAATAACATAATGTTGAAAATTCCATATAACTACTAACAATATACAGGTATATATAAACAACAATAACAAAAAGAGTATAATAACGTATACTATAAATGAACAATTTCAGTAAAGGTTTGATATGTTTTTTTATAGGATAATAAATGGGAAATAAATCTAATGATTTTCTGTAGAATGGAAATATATCAAGCATAATAAATCCGAGAGCAAGTATGGAATTGAACAGAAGCAATAACCATTTTGGGTCCACATAATTTCCCTGAATAGCCATATCCAGAACCCGGGCAAAACTTGTTCCTGCGAATAGCGCTAAAGGAATCAAAACCATGACTACGAGGAGGAATTTATACCCATTTTCCTTTTGGAAGGTACCCTGAACACGTTTGTGAAGAAAAAAAAGAAATAATTTCATACAAGCTACTGTTAAAGATTAACCAATGGTTTTTGATAGTAGCCCAGCAAATCAGAGATTACTTCATCAAATCCCTCCTGTTTTTCATTGATTATTTGATCAACAGATCCGGAAAATGACAACTTTGTTTCCTTTAAAATACCAATATGAGTTGCAATTTTTTCTATATAATTTATTTCATGAGAAGAGATCAGAATGGCATTCCCCTGCTTCCTGTAATCTAGCAAAAATAATGCAAGGGCTTTACTGGCAGATGGATCGAGGTTCTCAAATGGTTCATCAAGTATCAGGATTTTTGGCTTATGGATAACAGCAGCACAAATTCCCAATTTGACCTTCATTCCTTTTGAATAATGGGCAATTTTATTTATAATATCTGATTTTTCATCATAGAAATATTCAGAAAGTATATCTATTCTATTTTTAATCAGATTATCAGGAAGACCATAGATTAACCCTATATACTTTAAATAATCATAACCAGTAAAATCTTCAATTAGGGGGTTAAACTCAGGCAGTACCCCTATGTTTTGTCTAATATAAATATCATCTTCAGAATAATTTGTGTTTAAAATTTTTATTTCCCCTTTATCACAGGCTATAAAATCAATTAGTATATTGATAAGGGTACTTTTCCCCGCTCCATTTTTGCCGATCAGGCAATAACATTCATCTGGCTTAATCGTAAGGGAGATTCCATTAAGAACGGTAACTGGACCGTATTTCTTTATTATTCCATTGAGCTCAATCATGTCATTTACCTAATGTAACAATAACAGGAAGTACTGAATCGGTTCAACACTTCCTGCTATAATTTGATCAGGAAATCAACTATATAGCCAATTCCCTATTGTTACGCCTATACAAAATCCAGCAACAGCTGGATGGAGTTGAAGCACTAATGCCCCCAGGCTTGTTCCACAGAATGGCGGATCTACACTTCCTCCTTC
>JBBDRB010000111.1:0-2522 GCA_040905685.1 Balneolales bacterium
CGTGGCCACTGTAAGTATTTGGATCTAAATACAGATGGTGTATTTTTCCTTACAGTCATTAGCCTATACCACTCTATGGATATCCTATGAATTCACAATTACTCAGGTTTTCCACCTGCCTGATGACCCTGTTTTTCATCTCCTTACAGCTTGCTGCCCAGCAGTCAAACAGGATCAGCATGGATGAAGCCATCCGCCTGGCCCTGGAAAATAACATACAGGTAAAACTTTCTCAATACGACCTTGACAGCCAGCAAATCAACGTATTTCAATCCAAAACCGCATTTCTTCCAAGCCTTAGTACGTCGATAAGCAGCGCGAGAACCGTGGGCCGGCATTTTGATGAAAGTACCGTCAGTTTTGACGATATAGCCTCGACCAACATGTCAGCCGGCCTTTCCACAAGCATTACGTTGTATTCGGGTCGGCAAAATGTTAATAACCTGCGCGCCAGCGAGTCTCAGTTAAGTGCTTCGGCAGACGATACTGAGCGCATCCGCGAAACGGTCATGCTGCAAACGGCAGAACAGTTTCTCTCCATCATCCAAAACGAGGAGTTGCTAAAGGCCGCTGAAGATAACCTGGAAACATCCCGCAGGCAAATGGAGTTGATTGAAGCGCAGGTTGAAAGAGGGATTCGCTCTATTGTGGAGTTGTATACCCAGCAGGCTGAACTGGCCAATAGTCAGGTTGAGGTCATGCAGCGCCGCAACGCCTTGAGCTCAAGTAAAGATGAACTTATCGGAACGCTCCAGATGGACCCGTATGTGGATTATGAGTTTGTTTCACCGGGACTTGATGATCACCGCCTGCTGGAGCCTGTGCTATACGACCTGACCGATCTGATAAGGCAGGCCATGACTAACCGCAGAGACCTCCGTGCTACCGAGGCAAGCATTCAATCCCAACGGTACTCACTTGAGTCAGCCAAAGGAGCTTATCTGCCAAGCATAACCTTAGGAAGTGGCCTGTCAAGCAGCTATTTCAACCGTCAGCAGTTTCCCTTTGCCGATCAACTCTTAGATGCCAATATCAACAGAAGAATCTCGCTTTCCGTGAGCATTCCGATCTTCAATGGGTTTGAAAGCCGGTCCAGAATTCAGCAAAGTGAAATTAACTTCAAAAGAGCCCAGCTGCAAATGGAAGACCTCCGCAACGAAGTCCTCCAGCAGGTACGGCAGGCTCACAACGATTATCTTACGCAATACGAGCAGCTTGAAACCAGGGCTACGCAGGAATATGCCGCTGAAAAAGCCTATGAAATGCAGCAGGAGTTCTATAATGCCGGTAGCACTTCCTTTAACGAGCTTATTCTGGCAAACAACCGCTATGTCAACGCGGTTTCCGATCGCATCCAAACCCATTTCCAGTACCTGTTCCAGAGAACGGTGCTGGATTACTATCTTGGTGAGATATCGGCCGATAGCATCAGTGAGTCCCTGGAATGAAGATCTTGATGATATGTAGCTCACATTCCACTTATCCAATTTCTTATGGTTTACCATAAAGATTGTGACAAATGCCCATGGCTTGGTGTTATAATCATCGTTTTGATCTCGGGTTGCGGGTCACAGGACGATAAAGGGCAACCTGAATCGGGGGATGAGATTCCGGCTCATCTACGGGATACAGAGAACCTGATCGTTTATCCGTCCGATACGGAGCCCCTAAACACTATCCGTTTTGAAAAAGACCTGACTTTTTCCGGTGACGGGGACATCGATACTTATATCGGCAATTTGGATAATATAGCCGTAGACGAGCAGGACAGGCTGTACGTGTATAGCGGCAAAAAAATCCATGTTTTTGAGTCGGACGGCAGCCACCTTACAACCATGGGGCGTGAAGGGGACGGCCCCGGTGAGTTTCGCTCCTTCGTTTCCATACAGCCCATCATTCATTCAAACCAGTTGTATGTATTTGATGATCAACGGTATATGATCAATATCTATTCGCTGGAAACCCTTTCCTCTTCCGGTAGTATCCTGATGGATCCCGCTAACTGGCAAAGGAAAGAATTACAGGGTTATCGTCCAACACCACTACAATACCCTCAATTTTATTTTATTCGTAATGACAATACCCTCTTGATGTCTTTCAGACAACCATTCTCTTCCGAAATGTTTGGTAGCGTACCCTCCGGAAATGCATTATTGGGCGTATTATTGGGATGAGGTTTTACATATAAACTGCAAGATGTTGTTGCTTATGGGGAAGGATCAATGTTGGTTAGGTTTTATGAAATCAAGGCGACCACCCTCACCCAGTAGAAAAATTTCCAAAAACCTCGGTCGTTGATTATATTATTGAGAGTCAACATAAACTACATATGGTCAAATGAATGCTTCTGAAAATCTGGTTGAACGTCGAAAGGATATACTCGGGGGAACACCCGTGTTTAAAGGGACGCGTGTTCCTGTGAAAACTTTCTTCGAATATTTGGAAGCAGGCTATTCCCTCAATGGTTTTCTGGAAGATTTTCCTACCGTTTCCCGCAGTCAAGCCATTCAGATTATAGAATC
>JBBDRB010000112.1:0-2520 GCA_040905685.1 Balneolales bacterium
ATTACGTCAAGGAGCTTCAGGAGCAAAAAAGCTTCATGTGGGAAAACAAGAATGGTATGGATTCCGCCGAAAAGGCTTCTTTCCGGCAGTCCATCACATCCAAGGCCATCTCCGGTGAAGCTGCTGTAGCCCTGAAGAACAGATTGCGCAAATTAATGATCTCCCCGTATTTCGGTCGTATCGACTTTAGGGAAGATAATACAGATCATCCGGCTCCTGTGTACATCGGCATCCATTCGTTCTTTGATGAAGCGGGCAATGAAAACCTGATCCATGACTGGCGCGCACCCATTTCAGGTATGTTTTATGATTATGAGCTTGGGGAGGCCGCTTTTGAAGCTCCATCGGGTCAAAAAACCGGGGAAATCGTTCGCAAACGGCAGTATCGAATCCGAAAGGGCGAAATGGAATTCATGCTGGAAAGCGAGCTGCAGATCCGCGATGATGTGCTTCAAAAAGAACTCAGTCGCTCAGCAGACGATAAGATGAAGAACATCGTGGCAACGATTCAGCGCGATCAGAATGCTATTATTCGCAATGAAACCTCCCCCGTTTTGATCATTCAGGGAGTGGCCGGATCGGGCAAGACATCAATCGCTTTGCACCGTATTGCTTTTCTGCTGTACCGGTATAAAGATACAATCACCGCCCGGGATATTCTGATCATCTCGCCAAATAAAGTGTTTGCCGATTACATTTCGAATGTGTTGCCTGAACTTGGGGAGGATACCATTCCGGAGATGGGCATTGAGGTTTTGGCCGGACAGCTGCTGGAGGGCAAGTTCAGATTTCAAACATTCTTTGAACAGGTGACGCTGCTATTGGAAAAGCAGGACACCGATTTTATTGAGCGGATGCAGTTCAAAGCCAGTTTTGAGTTTCTGAATAAGCTCAAAGAGTATATCACCTGGCTGAGGAAAGACAATTTCGTAGAGGCCGATATCCCGGTCCGGCGTAAGGTGGTGCCGGCACATTTTGTTCAGCAAAGATTTATCTCCTACGAATGGCTGCCCATGTTCAAGCGGCTAAAGGAAGTCACCCGGGATGTAGTTAACAAGATACGCACTGATTTTCAATATGATGTTACCGCCGCAGAGCGTAATAAAATTCAGTCGTCGATAAAGAAAATGTTCCGGTCTACCAATTTGAGGGCATTGTACAAGGACTTTTACAGCTGGATGGATCGTCCGGATCTGTTCAGGTATGCCCGGAAGTCCAGGCTGGAATATGCCGATTTATTTCCCCTTATGTATTTAAAAATGCGTCTCGAGGGTTACGAGTCATACAAGCAGGTGAAGCATCTTCTTGTGGATGAGATGCAGGATTACACCCCTGTGCAATATGAGGTGCTTGCGCGTCTGTTCCCCTGCAACAAGACCATCCTGGGGGACGCTAACCAGTCGGTCAATCCTTATAGTTCAACTAAATCGGCAGAAATTCAGCGTGTATTCCCCGAATCTGATGCTATGAAAATGCTCAAGAGTTACCGCTCCACGTGGGAGATCACCAGGTTCAGTCAACGTATTTCACCCACTAGTGATATAGAGGCTGTAGAGCGTTATGGTGAAGAGCCTGAGATCATAGCCTATACGAAAGCTGCGGATGAGTATGCCGGGATCAGGCAGATGATCGAAGAGTTTGACCGGACCGACTATCACACCCTGGGTATCATTTGCAAAACGCAGAAGCAGGCTAATAAGCTTTATGACCAGGTGGAGGGTTCTGCCGTCAACCTCCACCTGATTAGCGGGGAAAGTGCATCGTTTTCGAACGGTGTTATCGTCACCACAGCCCATCTGGCCAAGGGTCTTGAGTTTGACAATGTCATTGTTCCTAATGTAACGACCAGCAATTATGCAACTGACATTGACAAGAGCATGCTCTACATCGCCTGTACGCGGGCCATGCATAAGCTTACGGTGAAGCATGCCGGTGAAGCGTCTAATTTTTTAAATGAGGTAAAAAAAGACTAGGACCCGTTTAACTGCATTTAACGCATTTCTTACTCTCAGGCATAAACTCCAGCCTGCCATAGGCAATGGGATTACCACACCGGATGCATATGCCAAAGGATTTCTTGTCAATCTCATCGAGGGCCCTGTTCAACCGTTCGAGTTTTTTGCGGGTTTGGCGCAGAGCTGCATCGTTAACGCTCTTGTTGTTGATGGCGTCCATGCGGGAAATCCGCCCTATTGAGTTGTCAGGGGCAACTGGCCTGGTAACCTCTACCAATTCAATTATATCCGTTTCTGCAGATTCGATTTGCTGCTGTATGATTTCTTTGAGCTTTTGTCTTTCGTTAGGTTCGAGCATGGATTAGGTTTTGAAGTATTTGAGTAATTAAAACGAGAAACAGTGCATCAGTACGGTCTCTCATCAATATTGGTTGCTACTTTTTCAAAATCAAGAGGTGCAGGCCGAACACGCAGGCTGCGCGCCTAGATTCAGTTAATTTATAATATCATAAATACTGAATATATTATTGCTCCTCCAAGAAACCAGTTGAAATTATTTTCTTTG
>JBBDRB010000113.1:0-24893 GCA_040905685.1 Balneolales bacterium
GGAGAATTATGCAAACAGATATTTCAAAACAAATTATTCACTCTTTTGCTGAAATAGCAAAGGACAAAGGTATCGAGCGGGATTTGCTTCTTTCCATACTGGAAGATGTATTCAGGTCTATGATCAAAAAGAAATACGAAAGTGATGAAGCTTTTGATGTTATCCTGAATCCCGATCGCGGTGAGATCCAGATGATGCATATCCGTGAAGTGGTACCTGACAATGAACTGACGGACGAAGTCAATGAGATATCCCTGACCGAAGCCCTTAAGCTCGATCCGGACCTGGAACTTTACGATGAATTCGCCCAGGAAGTAAAAATAGAGGATTTTGGTCGCCGCTCGGTTATGATGGCCCGGCAAACGCTTGCCCAGCGCATACGTGAGATTGAAAAGGACCATATTTTCGATGACTATTCCGACCGCGTGGGGGAGATCGTCCTTGGTGATGTTTATCAGGTGCGAAATAAGGATATTCTCGTTAATCACAACGGTGTTGAGCTTATTCTTCCGAAAAGCCAGCAAATATACAAAGACCGTTACCGTAAGGGAGACACCATACGGGCCGTAGTGCTTGAGGTAAAGCGGGAAAATGGCAATCCGGCCGTAATTATTTCCCGGACATCTCCCTTGTTTCTGGAACGGCTGTTTGAAAATGAGATACCCGAAGTTTTTGATGGTATTATCGAGATCAGAAAGTCCATTCGTGAACCCGGTGACCGCTCAAAAGTAGCAGTAATATCACACGATGAGCGCGTTGATGCCGTTGGAGCATGTGTGGGCATGAAAGGGATACGCATTCATTCCATCGTTAGGGAATTGTGCAATGAAAATATTGATGTCATAAATTATACTGAAAATACGCATGAGTTCATAAAAAGGGCATTGCAGCCCGCACAGGTACTGTCGGTAGAGATTGATGAGAAGTCCCGCGAGGTAAAAGTAGTTGTGCCCGTGGATCAGGTTTCTAAGGCTATAGGTAAAGGCGGCGTAAATATACGTTTGGCCTCTCAGCTTACCGGTTACGAAATTGATGTTTACCGTGAAGTGGACGATGAAGAGGATATCGATATCTTCGAATTTGCAGATGATTTTGGTGATGAACTTGTTCAAAAATTGTATGATATTGGTTGTGACACAGCCAGAGCCGTTCTGGAACTGAATGAAGATGAACTGGTAAGGAGAACAGAAGGCTCAATTGACAAGAAAACCGCCGGGAACATAATCAGCACGATCCAGGAAGAGTTTGAAGAGGAAGATCAAGCCGGTTAATATAAATATAGGCTTAAGAAAAATGAGGTTATTTCTTTATGGCAAAAGGTGTTAAACCTAAGAAACTTTTTAAAGTAGCAAAAGAATTTAATGTATCTACAGCATCGATTGTAGATAGCCTGGGCAAGCACGGCTTTGAAGCGGCTAATAAACCCAATTTCAGTATTACGCCCGAAATGTACGAGGCGCTGGAATCGGTATACAGCGAGGATAAAGAACGCAGCAGGGAACATTCATTGGCTAAGGAGCAATACGAGGAACGACGGAACAGCAACCGCTCCTCCCGCGATTCCGTCAACATTGACACGATGCTCGATCCCATCGATGACCTTCAGCCACAGGAACCGTCCGGGGAAGAGGCCATAGAGGAAATCGGGGGACTGGCTCCGGCGGATGAACAAGTTGAAGAACCACAGGTTGAGGAAGTATCTGAACCCGAAGAGGCGAAAGCTGTCCCTGAACCGGAAATTTCCGAAGAACCTGCCGGCGACTCCGGTGACGAAGAGATATTGGTGCCGGATGAGGAAGAAGAGGCAGAGGAAGAAGAGGAGCCCGCTCTGGCCGAAGGGGAGGCGGATAGCGAGGGCTATGAGCCCGAAGAAACCGACGAGGTGGAAGAGCCTGAAGAAATTGAAGCCTCCGGAGATGCGGAAGCCAAAGAAGATTCAACCCAGCGGGTCGGACGCCGCAAAAAACTGACGGGTACCCGTGTTCTGGGTACCATGAATGTGACCAAGGTGCAGAAGAAGGGCAAGAAGAAGAAGCCCAGTGCGGAAGAGTCCGGAGAGGATCCGGAAATAGCCGTCCTTAAAAAGGATGCGGCCGAAGAGAAGCCCAAGAAGAAAAAAATAAAATCCAAACGCGTTGCCGATGGCGAGAAAACGGACACGGCAGATGACAAAGCTCCGGCCAGGAAAAAGAAAAAACGTATTAAGGGACGCGGCCGGGACAAGGTGGACGAGGTTGATGTAGAAACGAAGATGAAGGAAACCCTGGCGGACCTTCGCTCAGGAGGGACCGGCAAGAAACGTCAGAAACGCCGCCGCCAGAAACGCGATGAAATGGCGGCTGAGCGTGACAAACAAATGGAAATGGATCAGCAGGATGACACCGTCCTGGAAGTATCGGAATATATTACTGTCAGTGATTTTGCCGAACTTCTTGACGTCAATCCAACGGAGATTATTACCCATTGCATGAACCTGGGAATGGTCGTTTCCATTAATCAGCGCCTCGATGCCGGAACCATAGAATTGCTCGCCGACGAATACGAACGTGAAATTCGTTTTGTCGAAGCAGAAGATCTGACCGTTGAAATTGAGGAAGAAGAAGACAAGCCGGAGGACATGGTAAACCGTGCACCGGTTGTTACGGTAATGGGCCACGTTGACCACGGAAAAACATCTTTACTGGATTACATAAGGAAAACACATGTAACGGCCGGTGAAGCCGGTGGCATAACCCAGCATATCGGTGCCTATTCGGTTATACTGGAAGATAAACGGAAAATAACTTTTCTGGATACACCCGGTCACGAAGCCTTCACCGCCATGCGTGCTCGCGGCGCCCTGGTAACCGACCTGGTGATCCTGGTCGTTGCGGCCGACGATTCCGTGATGCCTCAGACCATTGAGGCTATTAACCACGCCCAGGCCGGCGGAGTTTCCATTGTTGTGGCTCTTAATAAAATGGATAAGGAAGGGGCCAATCCGGAAAAGATCAAGAAACAGCTGTCCGATCATAATGTTATTGTAGAGGAATGGGGCGGAAAAGCCCAGTGTGCCGAAGTTTCGGCCGAAACGGGTTCAGGTATTGATGAATTACTAGAAAAAGTGCTGATCGAAGCTGAACTCATGGAATTAAAAGCCAATCCGAACCGGAAAGCAACAGGGATTGTCCTCGAAACAAAAGTGGATAAAGGAAAGGGAGTGGTTGCCAATATCCTGGTCCAGAAAGGTACGCTGAAGATTGGGGATCCCTTTGTAGCCGGTCATTATTACGGGCGGATCCGGGCCATGGAAGACATTTTAGGTAAACGCCTGCCCTCGGTAGGTCCGGCAACCCCGGCCCAGATCACCGGATTCGACGGTATGCCGCAGGCCGGTGATAAGATGGTGGTAACCGAAGATGAGAAAATAGCCAAGAATATTGCGACCCAAAGGCAGCAAATCAGGCGTGAACAGAACCTCAGAAGGGTCAAGCATCCTACACTTGAAGATGTCTCACGTCGCATGGCCATGGGCGCTATAGCCGAATTGAACCTGATTATCAAAGGGGATATGGACGGATCCATTGAGGCTCTTTCCGGCTCGCTTCAAAAATTAAGCAATGAAGAGGTAAAAGTTAAGATCATCCACACCGGTATCGGCGCGATCTCCGAATCGGATGTCTTGCTGGCCTCCGCCTCGGAAGCCATTATCATCGGTTTCCAGGTCAGGCCTTCTTCCAATGCCCGGAAGCTAGCCGAACGGGAAGAAATCGATATCCGGCTTTTCAGTGTTATATACGATGCGGTGGACGCCGTGCATGATGCGCTGGAAGGCCTGTTAAGCCCTGAGCTTAATGAGAAGATCACCTCTACAGTGGATGTGCGGGATACCTTCAAAGTTCCCGGCATAGGCACCATAGCCGGTTGTTATGTGACCGAAGGCAAGATTACCAGAAACGATAAGGTTCGCCTGATCCGTGATGGAATTGTGATTTATGACGGTGAAATCACCTCACTCAAGCGCTTCAAAGATGATGCGAAAGAGGTGGCCACGGGATATGAATGCGGGATCGGGATCAGGAACTATAACGACATTAAGGTTGGTGACCAGATTGAGGGGTACAAGGTTACGGAGACCAAGAGAAAACTTGTTAATGAGACGACTGCATGAGTATAAG
The DNA here is from genome assembly GCA_040905685.1 of Balneolales bacterium. Lineage (GTDB taxonomy): Bacteria > Bacteroidota > Rhodothermia > Balneolales > Natronogracilivirgulaceae > JBBDMU01. The sequence goes on from JBBDRB010000113.1 coordinate 4,158, forward strand.
GACCGAACGCCTGGCTTCTTTATTAAAGGAAGATCTGGGTAACATCCTTCAAAAGGATTATCAACAGGGCAACATCATTACCATTACATCAATCCGTGTTACTCCGGATTTGTCGATCGCCAAAGTCTATCTTAGTATACTGGCTCCGGGCGGAGACCATAAGGAAGTGTTTCAGTACCTTAACGACCACAATACGGCCATCAGAACAAAGCTGGCTCAGCTAATACGGCATCAGGTCCGAAAGATACCCGAACTTCATTTCTATCTGGATGATACGGCCGAATACGTCAATAAAATTGAAACCCTTTTTGATAAAATTAAAAAGGATAAAGAAGAATAAACCGGGTGCAAACGGCCTCTCCTATATCACTTGAACGGCTTCCTGTCTTTAATAAGGAAAATATCCCGGACCAGAAAGCCGACTTTACCGCAGGGAGCATCTTCCTGATCAACAAACCGCCGAAATGGTCTAGCTTCCGGGTTGTTGGTTTTCTACGAAAAATGACCGGCATAAAAAAAATAGGCCACGCCGGCACCCTGGATCCCATGGCGACCGGGTTATTAATCTTATGCACCGGCAAAGCCACCAAATCAATTAGCCTGATACAGGATCAGCAAAAGGAATACCGGGCAAAGATCACCTTCGGATCATCCACTCCCAGCTATGATGCCGAAACTGAAGCAGATCATACTGCGCCGGCTGTTCACATTACCGAAGAGCTTATTAAAAAACAGATAGCGGAACGCTTCACCGGTGACATAGAGCAGATCGCCCCCATGTATTCAGCGGTAAAGCATCAGGGACAACGCCTCTATAAACTGGCACGGAAGGGACTGGAAGTTGAAAGGCAGCCCCGACGTGTAACAGTGTATGGCAACACCCTTATCGGTTATCAGCCACCTGAACTGACCGTGGATATTGCATGCAGCAAAGGAACCTACATCAGGACACTGGCCCATGACCTGGGGCTGGCCCTGAACTCCCGGGCCCACCTGAGTGGTTTAGTCAGGACCGGCATTGGCAATTACCGCCATGACACCGCCCTGGATGTTACTGATCTTTTACATATTTTCGAATGCGATGACTCAATTGATCTATCTGCCTGAGGTAAAGCGGGATCCCGATTCCGTAGTGACGGTAGGGACCTTCGATGGCGTTCATGAGGGGCATAAAAGCCTGATCCAAACGGTAGTTGAAAAAGCCCGCAAACGCAATGCAAGAAGTATCGTTGTCAGTTTTGACCCCCATCCCAGGGAAATCATCGATCCCGGCTTCCGTATTAAATTACTGACCACAATGGAGGAACGGCGGGAGATCATGGGGGATCTTGGCGTTGATATTCTGGTGGTTATCCCCTTTGACCGGGATTTCTCCCTGCTTGGGTCTGACGAATTTGTTGAGCAAATTATTTATGATAAGGTCGGATTAACTGAATTTGTTATTGGCTATGATCATCATTTCGGGAGGGACAGAAAAGGATCCCTGTCGACCATAACAACACTGGGTGAACGGTTGGGATTTGATGTGCACATCGTCAAAGCCCATGAAGTCGATAAAGTCACGGTAAGCAGTACCACAGTACGGAAAGCCCTGGAAGAAAAGGGAGACGTGGGGTTTGCCCGTCAGTTTCTGGGAAGGCCGTACCGGATTTCGGGAACCGTGGTCCATGGTGATAAGCGCGGCGAGCTGATGGGATTCCCAACGGCTAACATTAAACCGGATAATAAAAAAAAGGTCATCCCCCAAAACGGGGTCTATGCCGTTGACGTGCTTACCGAGGGAAAAAAATATCGGGGGATGATGAATATCGGGGTCCGGCCTACGTTTACCGGGGAGGGGAGAACCCTGGAAGTGAATATATTTGATTTTAATCAGGACCTTTACGGAATATCCCTGGAGATTTATTTCCTTGACCGGATCCGGGATGAGAAAAAATTCGCGGGCATGGAAGAGCTTATCGCACAATTAGAAAATGATAAGATTTCTTGTTCAGAGGCTGAATAAAGCGTATATTTATAGCTTAAATACAACATTAATCTACTTTAGCATAGTAAAATCTAAAGCGGAGATATTCCATTATGATTATTACCACAGAAGAAAAGAGAGAGATTTTTACCAGGTTTGGTAAAACGGAAGTTGATACCGGTTCGCCGGAAGCACAGGTGGCCTTGTTCACCGAACGCATCAACAGATTGACCGATCATTTAAAAACTCACAAGAAAGACCATTCTACACGACTTGGATTGCTTCGGTTGGTAGGAAAACGTCGAAAACTGCTCAATTACCTGATGAACAAGGATATCGAAGTGTACAGAAAGCTCATCAAAGAACTCGGTATTAGAAAATAAACAGCATTAAACAGGGCACGAATGTATCGTGCCTTTTTTTTTGTTATCCCATAGTCAAGGTCGTAGTTTTAGCTATGCTCCTTTGTTATACAAATCAAACACGTAAAGAAAGATAGAAAATGAAAGCTGATTTTAAATCAATTGAATTCGCCCCGGGAAAAACAATAACCCTGGAAACCGGCCGTCTGGCCAAACAAGCCAATGGGAGCGCCGTTGTGCGCCTTGGTGATACCATGGTATTAGCTACAGCCGTAGCAGCCAAAGAAGCCCGGGAGGGTCAGGATTTTTTTCCGCTCTCGGTTGAATACAGAGAAACCTATGCGGCCGGAGGCAAGTTCCCCGGCGGGTTTATCAAACGGGAGGGAAGACCCTCAGAAAAAGAAATCTTATCATGCCGGTTAATAGACCGCACCATTCGCCCCCTGTTCCCGGGCGGATTTATGAACGAAACCCAGATTATATGCCAGGTTATATCCTCCGACGGGGAGAATGATGCCGATGTGCTGGCTGCTGTGGCCACGTCCACAGCGCTTACCCTGTCCGATATTCCCTTTGAAGGCCCGATGGCCCAGGTCAGGGTTGGCAGGATCAACGGAGCGTTTGTCATCAATCCGACGGTAAGTGAAACCAAAGAATCCGATTTGGATTTCACCGTAGGCGGTACCGCTGAAAGCATACTGATGGTAGAAGGGGAAATGGATGAGATCTCGGAATCGGAAATGATTGAAGCGATCAAGATTGCCCATGAGTCTATTGTTAAGCTGTGTGCCTTCCAGATTACCCTTCGCGAAAGCCTTGGAAAGGAAAAATGGGAGCTTGCCCCTAAAGAAGTGGACGCTGAGCTGGTTACCAAAGTGGAAGAAATGATCGGAGATCGTTTCTATGATGTTTCCAAAGCCGGACATTCCAAGAAAGAATACTCCGGTGCCATCAAGGAAATCGTCACGGAAATCAAGGCCGCGCTTGCCGATGAATTTCCGGAACAGTCCGATGCCATATCAGAAATTGCGCATGATGTGCAAAAAGAGGTTTTACGCAACATTATCCTGGACGAAAAATACCGGATCGACGGACGCAAACCCGAAGAGATCCGGCCTATATGGACGGAAACCGGTTATCTGCCCAGAACGCATGGTTCGGCTATTTTCACCCGTGGTGAAACCCAGGCTTTGGTGTCGGTAACGCTTGGCAACAAACGCGACGAACAAGCCGTAGATACCCTGTTCGATACCGAATCACGGCGCTTCATGCTCAACTATAATTTCCCTCCGTATTGTGTCGGTGAGGTAAAACGATTTCTTGGAACCAGCCGCAGGGAAGTCGGCCACGGGAATCTGGCCGAACGGGCATTGAGAAAAATGATGCCTTCAACCGATGAATTTGATTATACCGTTCGTGTGGTATCCGATATCCTGGAATCCAATGGTTCTTCTTCAATGGCTTCCGTATGCGGTGGCTCGATGGCCCTGATGGATGCCGGGGTCCCTATGAAAAAACCGGTAGCCGGTATTGCCATGGGCATGATCGTCGGACCTAAAAACGAGGTCGTTTTGGCCGATATCCAGGGTGAAGAAGATCACATGGGCGACATGGACTTTAAAGTTACCGGAACACCGGACGGAATAACAGCCTGCCAGATGGATATCAAGGTAAAAGGCATTAGTTTTGAAGTGATGGAAGAAGCTCTGCTTCAGGCTAAAGCCGGAAGACTGCATATCCTGGAAAAAATGGCCGAGAATATTTCCACTCCGAGATCCGAACTTTCCAAATATGCTCCCCAGTTTCTTAAAATGGAAATTGATACCGATCAGATCGGATCCATTATTGGTCCGGGTGGTAAGGTTATTCAGGGACTGCAGAAAGAAACAGGTACCGAGATCATCATTGAGGAAAAAGACAATAAAGGCATTGTGACCATAATGGCCGACAGCGCCGAAAAAGCAGAACTTGCCGCTTCCAAGATCAAATCCATCACCGGTGACCTTGAGGAAGGCGGAGTGTTTACCGGTACGGTTAAAACCATCAAGGAATACGGGGCGTTTGTCGAAATTGCTCCCGGAAGAGACGGTCTGCTGCACATCTCTGAAATTGCTCACGAACGCATCAATAAAGTGGAAGACGTATTGAGCGAAGGTGATCAGATTGAAGTTATGCTGCTCAAAGTGGAAGACGGCGGCAAACTACGCCTTTCCCGAAAAGCTCTTCTTGAAAAAGAGGAAGCCTAAGGTAGCAAACCGCTGCTGCGCAGTAGAGCAGCAGCCTGCAATTCAAGCAGTAGCAGTTACCGGTTCTGTTGATTAGATAACAGAACCGGAACTGTTTTTTTACCTATAGATAATTTATTAAGATGAGCGAAATAAGCAGCGTACATAAAACGACCTTGCCTAACGGCTTACGCATTGTAACCGAAGAGATCAAAAGTGTTCGCAGCTTGTCCGTGGGGATTTGGATTAAAACTGGCAGCAGGCATGAAAGTGATGAACAGGCCGGTATAACCCACTTTCTCGAGCACATGCTGTTCAAGGGCACGGATCATCGTTCAGCCTATGATATCGCACTCAGTATGGAGTCGGTTGGAGGGTACCTTAATGCCTTCACATCACCTGAGTTTACCTGTTATTACGCCAGGTGCCTGGATACAAAACTAGATACAGCCCTGGATGTACTGTCCGACATGGTCCTGAATTCCAGCTTTCCCGAAGAAGAAATAGACAAGGAGATCAAGGTTGTCATCGAAGAGATGAAGATGTATAAAGACAGCCCCGACGATTATGTTTTTGAGGTCTTTAATAACCAGGTGTTTGAGAATCACCCGCTTGGCCGGCCCATTATAGGGTTTGAAGATACGGTTTCCAAATTCAAGCGTGCCGATCTGCAGCGTTATATCCTGAGCCGGTATACCCCGGAAAATATCATCGTGTCGGTTGCCGGCAATGCAGACCACGAAAAAGTGACTCAACTGGCCATGTCCCATTTCGGCGATAACGGCAAGACGACTACTTCGGATTTGCATAATAACGATGCGTTAACGCCTTATAAGACCAGTAATAAGACCATTGACAAGGCCATTGAACAAACCCATTACATCATGGGCAAGCGGGCGCTTTCCGCACAGGATAATGACCGGTACAAATTGCTGATCATGAATACGATTCTCGGCGGTGGCATGAGCTCACGCCTGCATCAGAATGTGAGGGAGAAATTCGGGTATTGTTATTCCATTCATTCGTTTAATCAGTCCTATAAGGACAGCGGCATGTTTGGCATTTATACCGGTACGGACAAACAGTATGTTGATCATGTCAAAGAACTCGTGCAAAATGAGCTCAGGGTGCTCCGTGATGAGATCATACCCGGAAAAGAACTTGGGGAAGCCAAAGCCCATTTAAAAGGCAAAATGCTGATGTCCCAGGAAAGCATGAGCAACCGGATGATGCGCCTGGCGAAAAGCGAAATTTATTACGATCGTTATATTACCCTGGATGAACTGGTAGAGGAGATCGACAAAATCACGGTGGAGGATGTCCAGCAATTCAGCAAAAAGTTCTTAAAGGAAGATGATTTCTCGGAAACATTGCTTATTCCTTCCGGGAAAACCGGGTCAAACGGGGATGACTGACACCGGAGTTTGTGGGTATGCTTGACAGAACGGGTAAAACCATGGTGACATGACCTATATTGATGATATCTCAAAATTCTCAGGCCAATCTGTAACTCTTCAGGGCTGGGTTTATAATGTGCGTTCCGGCAAATCGCTGATCTTTCTGGTCGTTCGTGACGGCACGGGAATGTGCCAGTGCATTGTAAATCAGGAGGATGTAAACGAGGAAACCTGGAACAGCGCTTCCGATCTGACCCAGGAAAGCTCTTTAAGAGTGAGGGGCCTGGTCAAAAAAGACGAACGCAGCCTTGGCGGGTATGAATTGCATGTCGGTCAGGTGGAAGTGCTTCAGGTTGCAACGGATTATCCGATCACACCCAAAGAACACGGCATTGAGTTTCTGATGGAGAACCGCCATCTCTGGCTGAGGAGCAAAAAGCAGTGGGCCATCATGCGGATCCGCAACCAGATCATCTTCAGCATCCACCAGTTCTTTCAGGATCGTGGTTTTATCCAGATGGATGCGCCAATTTTCACCGGAAATGCCGCCGAAGGCACCTCTACATTATTTGAAACCCGGTACTTTGATCAAACAGCATATCTGACCCAGTCCGGTCAGCTCTATGGAGAAGCCATGGCCATGGCCCACGGCAAGATCTATACTTTTGGTCCGACGTTCCGTGCCGAGAAAAGCAAAACCCGCCGCCATCTTACCGAATTCTGGATGATTGAGCCTGAAATGGCTTTTTATGACCTGTCCATGAACATGGACCTGGCCGAAGCCTTTGTGACCTTCATTATCGAATCCGTACTGGATAAATGCAGGGATGAACTGGAGCAGATCGGCCGCGATGTCACCAGGCTCGAATACGGCGGGAACTTTCCCCGCATTTCCTATACCGAAGCCATAGAGATGCTTCAATCCGATAAAACACGGGATTTGCTGGACGAAATGCAATCAGGCCGCACACAGGAAAAAAAGGAACTGGAAGATCAGCTGCAATACCTTAAGGCGGAGTACGGCCGGGCCAAAAAAGGGCGAAAGTTCAGGATTGATTCACAAACCAGGGATATCCGTGCCCGGCTGGATGAAATTGAAGAGGATCTGAGAAACATACCCAACTGGAAGGAATCCGCCCTGAACAAGAAATGGGGAGAGGATTTTGGCGGAAGCGATGAAACGGTTCTGATGCTGCAGTTTGACAAGCCGGTTATGGTTTATGGCTATCCGGCCGAAATCAAGGCTTTCTACATGAAACGGGACCCTGAAAACGAAAAGGTAGCCCTGGGAGTGGATATGCTTGCACCCGAAGGTTACGGTGAAGTTATTGGCGGCGGACAAAGAGAAGATGACATGGAGGTGCTGAAGAAACGCATCAGCGAGCACAACCTCTCCGAAGACGCTTTTAAATGGTACCTGGATCTGCGACGCTATGGCTCGGTGCCCCATTCCGGGTTCGGCCTCGGCCTGGAACGGACCGTCGCATGGATATGCGGTATCCGGCATGTTCGCGAAACCATCCCCTTTGCCAGAACCCTGGGCAGGCTTTACCCATAAAAATCCGCTGCGGTGCTGGTGATCCAGGTGGTTTAATCCTATATTTACTTTCAAGATAATCTTCATCAGCCTGTATCCCCCCGAATGGCCAAATCCTCAAGTCTGGATACCTATAAGAACCTGATTCAGGAGCTGCAATCAGGCAAGGTGAAACCGGTATATTTTCTCTGCGGCCAGGAAACCTTCTTCCTGGATCGCCTTCAGGATAAATTTGCAGCGCTAATCCCGGAGGAATCTTCCGATTTCAATTTGGATATACTGTACGGTCAGGATGTTACCCTTGATCAGGTGCTGTCCATCTCCAAAAGCTATCCGATGATGGCTGAGAGGAGAATCGTGATCGTACGCGAGTTTGCCCAGTTATTCCAGTCAAAAGATGAAGACGATGAAGATAAAAACGCAAGGAGTGCCGGGCCCGATGATCTTTTATCCTATATCCACAAACCAAATCCCACAAATGTGCTCATCTTTATCGATGAAAAGGCTCCATCCGGCAATACCCGTCTGGGGAAAGAGCTGAAAAAAAGTGGTTCCGTCGGTTTTTATGAATTTGGATATGTACCCGAACACAGCCTTCCGGGCTGGATTTCCGAATGGATCAAGCACAATCACAAGGGCAGCATTGAGTCGGATGCCGCCCAACTGCTGGCCTCCCATCTGGGGAACAATCTCCTTCAGCTTACCGTCGAAATTGAAAAACTCGCTACCTATAAGAAAACGGGGGAAGCCATTACCCGGCAGGATATACGCTCCGTCGTGGGACTCTCACGGGAATATACCGTGTTTGAGCTACAGGATGCCGTATCGGCCCGCAACCTGGATCAATCGATGTATATTGCCGGGGAAATACTGAGGCTGGCCGACTCCGTTGCCGGCGAGGTCATCAAAACCATTGGCTTTTTCTATTCCATGTTCAGTAACGTATGGCAGATCCAGCGTCTGCGGGCGAAAAGCTGGCCGGATAAGCAGATCATGAAAGAAGCGGGAATACACAGTGCTTATTATTTCAGTAAGTTATCGGATATAGCCAAAACCTATAGTTACGAGGAATCGACCGAAATTTTTGAAGCCCTCCTGGATGCCGATAAAGCCATAAAAGGGTTCAGCAAGCTGGACCATGAAGCCATTCTCCTGATGACGATCAAAAAAATTGTAAGTAAAAAATAAGTACTCTTTGCGACGGGGGCAGCCATGAACCGCACGGCCAGGCAGGATTACTCGGCATATGAAGACGAAGAGCTAATGAGGCTCTACCAAAACGGTTTTAACGATGCGTTCTGTGAACTGGTCATCCGTTACCAGTCCAGCCTTTTCTTGCGGATGAATGCCTTCACCCGGAACCGGGAGGATAGTGAGGACCTGGTCCAGGATTCCTTTTTGTGCGTAGCCCGGTTCAAGCACTCTTATTCACCCACTTATAAGTTTTCAAACTGGTTGTTTACCATTGGCAGTAACCAACTGATTAGCCGATACCGGAAGGGAAGGCACATGCTCATGACCTCCCATATAACCGAACCTGAAGATATAGAAATTCTGCAGGATAACCGTCTGCACAATAAAAATCTCACAACAAGCCTGCGTATCGCCATCGCCCGGCTCCCAGGCTGTTATGCCACACTGCTAACCATGAGGATCATTGAGGAGCGCAGCTATCAGGAAATACATGTTGATACCGGGTTGCCCGTGGGAACGATCAAGTCCAGGATCAAACGAGGACGGGAACGGCTCCGGGTCATGCTGAGGCCGCATCTGGAGCGGTAAGGGTCCGGCCGTCTTCTCAGTAGGCCAGCAATCGTCTTAATTTTTCCTCCAGCCTGTGAGAAGCCAGATATCCATCTTCCAAAACCGTGCTGGCCGGAACGGGCGTCATGAGGGAAGAGCAGCGGATAATGGGCGCATCCAGCCATTCGAAACAGGAATCGGCGATCCGGGCGGCCAGCTCACTCATGGGTCCGAGGATACCGGAAGCTTCCTCGAGCAGCAGCACACGTCCGGTTTTTTGGACGGACACCCTGACCGTATTCATGTCCAGCGGACACAAGGTTCTCAAATCCACGATCTCTATTTGCTCTTCCATCTCGGCGGTCTTATCCAGGGCCCAGTGCACGCCCATCCCGTAGGTTATGATGGTGGCGTCGGTGCCGGTTTTTCTCACTTTGGCCTTCCCCAGCGGTTCGGCTTCAATGGAACTTCCGGGCATGGCCGACAGCCCCCGGTACAACTTTTTGTGTTCAAAGATCAATACAGGGTTGGGATCACGCAGGGCGCCGGTCATCAGGCTGAAAGCATCCTCAACGGTAGCCGGCACGACCACCTTCAAACCGGCATGCTGCATAAACCATCCCTCCGGACTCTGGGAATGAAAGGGGCCGGCCCCGAGACCGGCTCCGTGAGGGGAACGGATGGTTATGTTCACCGGAGGGGACCAGCGGTAGCGGGACTTGGCGATATTGTTGACGATCTGGTTGAATCCACAGGAAATGAAATCAGCAAACTGCATTTCAACCACCGGTTTATATCCATTCAGGGCCAGGCCAAGGGCGGCCCCGAGAATGCCCGATTCGATAATCGGTGTATTCCGGATGCGCTCCTCACCATATCGTTCCAGAAATCCTTCGGTTACCTTAAAAACTCCGCCGTAGGAGGCAATGTCCTGGCCCATCAGCAGGTACCTTTCATCTTCATCGAATTCCTGTTTCAGTGCGGCCGACAGGGCATCAATGAAACGGTATGGTCCATTACTGAAGGGATTCCCGATGCGGCGGGGCGGTCCGGCTGGATGAAACACCCTGGCTGTTTCGTTTTCTTCATTAAAGACAGGCCGGTCCGCTTTCAGCGCCCGGTCCAATGCATCCTGGAAAGAGGCGGACGCCTGACCGCCAATGTCATCCAGCTCCTGCTGCCCGGCAATATCCTGTTCCAGGATGAAGTTCTTCAGCCGTATCAGGGGATCTTTTTGTTCCCAGTCCTTCATTAAGCCTCTGGGTACATAGGCCGTGCCCGAGGCTTCTTCGTGTCCGCGCATTCTGAACGTGACAGCCTCGATGAGCATGGGCGTTTGGTTCTCCAGAACAGTTTTGCGTGCTTTGGCGATGGTGTCGAAAACTTCCAATACGTTGTTCCCGTCTATTTTCATCCCCGGCATCCCGTAACCGGCGGCCCGGTCCGCCAGATCTTTACAGGCGTATTGCTGGCGGGTGGGCGTCGACAGGCCATAGGCATTGTTTTCAATCAGGAACAGCACGGGCAGCCGCCATACGGCCGCCAGGTTCAGAGCCTCGTGAAAGTCGCCTTCACTGCTTGCCCCGTCGCCGCAAAAGGCCAGCGCTACCCGGCCATGGCCGCCGAGTTTGGATGACAGGGCCAGTCCGCAGGCGACAGGCAGCATGGCTCCCAGGTGGGAGATCATGCCGACGATATGGTGATCTGTACTGCCGAAGTGAAAGGAACGTTCACGGCCGCCGGTAAATCCGTCTGCTTTACCCAGTAATTGACAGAACAGGGGATACAGCGGCACATTTCGGGCTGTAAAAACGCCCAGGTTCCTGTGCAGGGGCAGGATATAGTCACGGGGCGAAAGGGCCCTTGTAGCGCCAACCGAAATGGCTTCCTGACCGATACCCGAAAACCATTTGCCTATTTGACCCTGGCGAAGCAGCTTGAGCATTTTTTCTTCGATCAGTCGGGGCTGAATCAAATCCCGGTAAAAATTAAGCGCCTGGGTCGCCGTAATATTATTTTTTGCTTTAAGCATAAATATTAAGCTGGAAAGTATTTATTTTTGTGTTCTTTATATTGAATGTAATATATCGCAACTTTTAACGTACTGCGTCCTTGCAACTGCATGGAATCAATTCGGATCAACATAATATCTCACTTACCATGAGGTATTTCGTTCATCCGAACTTACAGGTTAACCAAACCGGCCGTCAAATTTATTAGTCATTTTTACTTCCGCATCGGGAGAATTTTAACCCATATTTTAGAATTTAAATCATTAGAACGCGATGAAAGCTTTAGGTAGACAAATACTCGTCGAATATTATGAATGCGACGCTAATTTTATTAACGATGCCGACAAGATAGAATCATCGCTGCTGGACGCTGTTGCAGCTTCCGGGGCCACGATCATCTCCCATGACTTTCACCGGTTTAGTCCCCATGGAGTAAGCGGGGTCATTGTCATTGCCGAATCACACGTGGCCATTCACACCTGGCCCGAGCACTCCTATGCGGCTGTGGATATTTTTACCTGCGGGGATACCATAGACCCATGGATCATTCAGGATATGCTCAAATCTGCGTTCCGGTCCGGCAATACCTCCAGCATGGAAATTAAACGCGGTTTGTTCAAGGTCAGGGAGGGCGAAGAATTGTTATTCAAACCCAAAAATTCTGTTAACATCTAAATTGTCTGTTCCATTGAAATCATCAACATCAGTAGCCTTCGGACTAAATAAAATGGTTGAAACCCCCATAACCTATTGTCTGGTAAAAGGCGCAGGCGATGCACGAATGCCTTTGAATGCATTTGACAAGGCCCTGCTCAATGCGGGCGTGGGCGATACCAATCTCATGCGGGTAAGCAGCATTGTTCCGCCCGGCTGCAGGGAAGTCTTTAAGGTGGACCTGCCAAAAGGCGCCCTCATACCCATTGCCTATGCCGAAATAACTTCATCCGTCCCCGGTGAGATCGTCTCTGCAGCCGTTGCCGTTGGCATACCTGAGGATGAAGAGGAGGCGGGGGTTATCATGGAACATGAAGCCATTTCTCCCCTGGATGAGACCCGGAGGATAGTAGAACAAATGGTGACAGATGCGTTCGGTTACCGGCAGCGCAGGCTGAAAGAGATAAAGACCATCGGCGTTGAGCATAGGGTGAAGCAAAGCGGATCTGCTTTCGCAGCCGCCGTTCTTTGGTACGATTAACCGGCACTGCTTAATAAGAATTCTAACCCTAATATTTAAGACCGAACCTTTGCCTCTTCAATTTAATGAGTACTACCATGGAACTACCGGCCTGACGGTCGGGATCACGAAGCTTTTGTTTTCCGAACAGTCGGAATTCCAGCTTGTGGAGGTTTACGAAACCGATTCATGGGGCAATATGATGGTTATCGACGGTATGGTCATGCTGTCGGAAAAAGATGAGTTTGTTTATCATGAGATGCTGACCCATGTGGGGCTGTTCAGTCATCCCGATCCCCGGAAAGTACTGATTATCGGTGGCGGGGACGGGGGCACGGCCAGAGAGGTCCTGAAGCATCCGTCCGTGCAAACAGCAGATCTGGTGGAAATTGACGAAACGGTGGTCCGCGCCGCAAAGCAGTACCTGCCGGATGTGGGACATTTTGATCATCCCCGCCTCAACGTGATCTATGAAAACGGCTTAACCTTCGTCGCCCGTGCTAAAAATCAATATGATGTTATTATTATCGACGGTTCCGATCCCGTCGGACCCGCTGTTGATCTTTTTACGAGGGAATTTTATCAGAATTGCCATCGCGCCCTGACGGAACAGGGGGTCCTGACGGCCCAAACGGAGAGTCCCTGGGTTCCGGCCTATCACAACAGCATCAAGACCCTGTTCAGCAGTCTGGATGAAACCTTCAACACATCCGCCATGTATCTTGGATTTGTGCCCCTATACCCGGCCGGGATGTGGTCGTTTGCTTTTGCGGGAAAAGGCGTTCATGCCCTGGCTCCGGAAGTCCTTCATCGGGTGAGCTCGGCAGGCGCTGTCCTGCAGGACCTGAAATATTTTAATGCCGAAGTTCATGCCGCTTCATTTGCGCTTCCAAATTTTGTTCGTGATATTCTATTTCGATAGAAACAATAGAGATACCGTACACTGCTTATAATTTTTATGGACAAAATTAGGTGCATTATTTTTGACGTATCTTCCATATATTTATTTTCAGGCAGCAGCCTGCTGTTCCTTTTTAAAAATGGATGTATTTATGAAAAACTACCTGCTACCGTGTTTTGTGCTTTTCCTGTTATTCACCGCCTGTTCCAAAACGGAAATAGAAACGGCAGAAGCCGGTGAAAATATTTTTTATGAATTACGTATATACGATGCCGCCCCGGGCAAGCTTGACGATCTGCATGCCCGCTTCCGTGATCACACCATGGATCTGTTCGAAAAGCATGGCATGGAAAATATTGGCTACTGGGAACCCATTGAGAACCTGGAAAGCCAGCTGTATTATGTGCTGGCCTACCCAAACCGGGATGCGCGGGAGGCCTCCTGGGAGGCCTTTCTCTCCGATCCGGTATGGATACAGGCTAAGGGCGAATCCGAAACTGATGGCGGGCTGGTGGCCGGGGTTCAATCCGTGTTTCTTACGGCCACGGATTATTCACCGCCCATTGCACCCTCCGTTTCCGAAAATCCGAGGATATTCGAATTTCGGACCTACAAAGCCAGTGACGGTAACCTGGGCCGGCTCCACAGCCGTTTTCGGGACCATACGATCGATCTTTTCACCAAGCACGGTATAGAGCATTTTGGCTACTGGAGTCCGGTGGATGCCGGCAAAGGGGCAGACGATACGCTGATCTACTTTATTACCCACAGAAATGCAGAGGCCCGTGACGCCTCCTTCAATACCTTTCGGTCCGACCCGGCATGGGTTACCGCAAGGGATGATTCTGAAGCCCGGGCCGGTGGTTCCCTAACGATGAGTGTGGATCCGGTCATGATGAGAGCCACCGATTATTCTCCGGCAAAATAAACACCTTTCTGCTCAGCCCGATAAGAGCCTATCGGTTACCGGCAAGGTCACTTTTTGGCGTTACGAAAGGTTTCCAGTTCGCGCATGCAGATATACTCCGATCCAGGCAAAGACCACCCGACACCCAAGCCGCATCCGGGTAGCTACGAATGGTGGTATTTTGACGGGATCAGTGATGATCTAAAGTATTCATTTGTCATCATATTCTATCAGGGAAATCCCTTCTCGTCCAGGTATATGAATAGCCTGTCCCAGAATAAATCCAGGGCTTTGGCTGAGGCCTATCCGGCAATGAGCATTTCGGTTTATGAGCATAACAAGCCCATTTTCTACAGTATGAGTGAATACCCTGCGGATCAGTGCCTTTTCTCCACCGAACATGTTAACATACGCATCGGGAACAATACCCTGTCGGCCCGCCGGGAGAGGGGAAGCCTGAGCTGCCGGTTGACCCTGGCGGAGACCTTGCCGTCGGGGGACACGCTGAGTGCCGATCTGTCTTTTGAGAGCAGGGATATTCCCGTTGACCTGTTAACCGAAAACGTGGACAGCGGTGAGGGCCCCATGCATTCCTGGAACCTGATACAGCCCGAAGCCCGGGTAAACGGGCAAATCGGTGTTTCTGAAAACGGCCGGATCAGCCGGTGCGTCCCTTTCGCAGGGACAGGCTATCACGATCATAACCTGGGCAGTGAACCCATAGACAGGAAATTTGCTGACTGGTACTGGGGCCGGTTCCACTTTGACGCGGGGACCTTTATTTTTTACATCATGAACACGGCAAGCGGACGCGTGTGCAGGGCATGGCTAATTGACCCGGTTAACGAGAAAGGGGTAATGAAGTTTGATCAGGTCTCGCTCAGTGAACCACAGCTTAACGGTTTTCTGCTTTCATCCAACCGTAAGCTGGAATTTACCAATAGCGAAGCACAGGTTTATATCCAGCTGGACCACAGTCTGGACTCCGGTCCGTTCTATATGCGATTTTCCGCCCAGGCTGTTATGCATTCGACGGTTCAGCATATGATAGCCCGAAAGCAGGGGATTACCGAATACTTAAGGCCTTCGCGGATCCATTCCCGTATATTCCGGCCCCTTGTAAATATGAGGCGGCGCTATGTAGGGGAAAAGCCGCACTGGGTGCAACGCTCACCCCGGCTTTATCGCTGGACGTGGTAGTCGTTATACGAGCCTCTCGTAGTTCAGATCCTCCCTGCAGGATTCCATCCTCAGGCGAACCAACAGTTCATTCAGCGTGTCCTCAAGGGCGAGGGTTTTGTTGTTCCGGGTCAGGTGTTGCTCTATTCTGACGGGGTTTCCGGTCTTGATGAATAAATCGGGTTTGTCTGAAAAAAGCGTATGCTGGTGCAGGGCGATGGGCACGAAATCAACTCCTTCACAACGCTCATGGAGCAAGCCGATGCCCTTTTCGAAGCGGAGCGGCATGCTGGGATCGGAAATAACCCCCTGCGGATAAATAAACACGGAAGTGCCTTTCTGCTTTAACAGCTCCGCGGTATACAGCAGGGCAGCGACGGCTTTCCTGGAACGGGTCCGGTCGATGGGATAAGCCCCTATTTTTTTAAAAAATGGATGCTTTTCCAATTGCCGGCTATCCATAACAGCCTTGGCCTGCTGATGGAAGCGAAATTCATTCAGCAGCAGGGGAACCAGCCCGTCCCACCAGGAATTATGATTGAGGAAATACAGCGTGGCATGGCCGGTGCCGGGGTAATAATGCTGATCCAGCCACACCCGCCTGAACCTGCGGTAAAACAGCAGGTTCACATAATACCGGAAAAAAAAGATAAAAAGGGGAGATATCATGAATCGTAATTTTGTACATTTACCGCATACGCCCGCTTAACTAATCATAGTAAAAACACCTTACAATTCATATGCCTCTTATTGACCCTGATCTCAGCCGGTATGCCTATGAACATACCACGCCTGAATCTTCCCTGTTAACGCAACTGATAGAAAAGACGCAGAGCGAGCTTGAATACAGCGAAATGCTCAGCGGTCGGGTGGAGGGCCGGTTTCTGTCTATGCTGGTAAAGATAAGCGGTGCCAGGAATATACTGGAAATCGGCATGTTCACCGGGTTTTCAGCATTAATGATGGCTGAGGCCCTGCCCCCGGGTGGAAAGATCATCACCTGCGATGTCAACGAGTATTACGCTGGAATCGCCCGAAGCTTCTTTGAGCGCAGTCCCCACGCGGATAGAATCGAGGTCCGGATCGGTAAGGCCGTCGAAACGATACCATCGCTTTCCGGACCCTTTGATCTGGCCTTCATCGATGCCGATAAGGACCTTTATCCCGATTATTATAAACTGATCCTTCCGAAAATTTCAGAAGGCGGGATGATTATCCTGGATAACGCCCTGAGGTCCGGCGAGGTTCTCAAGCCGGAAACCAGGCAGGCTAAAGCCATCGACAGGGTGAACAAAATGATACAGCAGGATGACGACGTTGAAAATGTTTTACTGACCGTACGGGACGGCATACAGCTGGTCCGGAAAAAATAATGACCTCTTAACCCAGGCCCAGCAGCAAAGACAGGGTTTCCTCAACTTCATCCATTTTGGCAGGAGAGGCCAGGCCGGCAAAGGTCTGTACCCGGTCCAGCGGGATCAACCTGATGTTTTCACATTGTATATAACCGGATCGTTTGATATCGACATCCTTCCGGTCGATCGGAATATGGGACACTATTCCCAGGTTTTCAAATTCTATGGGGACTACGATTAAAATATCCGCACTTCCAGCGTTGATCTGATCAACGGAGATGACCAGACAAGGCCGCGTGACCATGGTCTGATGATTTTTGGGAGGATCAAGCTGGGCCCACCATATTTCGCCCCGGGACGGCCTCCGCTCAGGGGCAGGGGATGACTTCTTTGCTATCATTCTTTTATACCTACTTTTATACCCAGGCTTTTTCTTCGTTTTTGATCCTGTATTATTTCCTCTTCGGCTTTTGCAGCCTCCCTGACCTCTTTCAGGCGCTGGTTGGACTTATTAAAATCCTCATAAAACAGATCTTTACGCATCTCATTAACGGCCAGATCGAATACTTCAAACAGTTTGAGACCCTGGTCCCGGGCTATTTTTTTTGCCAGCGTATGGGTCCGGCGGCTTATGCGGGTCGTAATAACTTCACTCATAATAGAAATATATTAGGTAGGGGTTAAGATGTTTAAATCTCTTAATTTTTTTCTTGCATTGCAAGTGAACAAGATAAAGCCGGTAAAATCGAATGAAGGAAACTTTATAATTTTATCTAAGAATAAGTATCTTTAAGGCTGTTTCCGGAATAAGACCTGAGGTTAATCCGTTACATGGATTTTGATTTTAAACCTGAATACGATTCGTATTTATTATGCTTAAAGTTCCTCAACATAAAAAATTTAATTATCAGTACCGGTATTTTAAACCTACACGTTCTAATCCGGGCAGACGAATAAAATTTAAGCGAATTTCAAGGCGCGGGCAGGCCGGGTCCATTCTATTGTATGCATTATTGTTAAGTTTCGTACTCTGGCTTCTGGTATAAGCCGTATCACCCCATTTTCATAGTTTAAGGAGATAATCGTTAAGTCCATCATCAAAACTCTGCCGCCGGAGATAGCCAATAAGATTGCGGCCGGAGAAGTTGTGCAACGCCCGGGTTCGGTTGTTAAAGAATTGCTCGATAACGCTGTCGATTCCGGGGCCGGCCACATTAAGGTCATCGTTCAAAATGCGGGACGAACGCTTGTTCAGGTCATCGATGACGGCAGCGGAATGTCGAAAGAGGATATTCCATTTTGCTTTTTACGGCATGCGACCTCAAAGATTCATACGGCCGAAGACCTATACAACATTCGCACTCTTGGCTTTCGCGGTGAGGCCATGGCCTCCATTGCTTCGGTCTCCCAGATAACATTAACGACCAAGCGCATGGAAGACGAAAGCGCACATGAATACGAAGCCTGGGGAGAAGAGGTAAAGCGGTTTGAACCGGCTGCTGCCGACAACGGGACTTCCGTAGCGGTGAGAAACCTGTTTTTTAATGTACCTGCACGCCGGGCTTTTTTAAAAACCGATGCTACCGAGTTCAGGCATATTCTCATCACATTCCAGCAAATTGCTCTGGCCAATCAGCATATTGGTTTTGAGCTTATAGACGGTTCCGATGTGATCTACCGTCTGCCTGCCCAGCCGCTGCATCAGCGAATAGCCGATGTATTCGGAAAGCGGTACAAGGCCAGCCTCATACCCCTTGAGGAAAAAACCAGCATAGTCTCCCTGAGGGGATACATCGCCGATCCGAAACTGACCAAGAAAAGCAGGGGGGAGCAGTTTTTGTTTGTTAATGGCAGGCCCTTTATGCACAGACACTTGAACTATATCATCCAAAATATTTATACCAACTGGATACGTCCTGATGAATATGCATTTTACGCCTTGTTTTATGAAATAAAGCCGGAACTGATCGACGTGAATGTCCATCCGGCCAAACTGGAAATCAAGTTTGAGGATGAACGCGGTGTGGCCGCCTTAACCCGCTCCATTATCAATAAGGCTTTGAACGAACGCATGCAGGTTCCGTCAATGGAAAAGCTGTCGGACGGGGATTATCAGGGCTATCAGAGGAAAAATGATTTCGAGGCGGGCTTTTCCCCGCAACGATCTTCCAAGCTCCGCCCTGATCTTACGGCATCTTTATACGGCAATACGGTCTCTGAAGCGAAAACTGACGGAGCCGGAACGCAGAACCAGCCCGGATTGAATCTGGACAGCAAAAAAACAGGGGATGGGTTCTGGCAGCTTCACGATCAGTATATTTTGTCACAGACTCTCAGCGGCATATGCATGGTTGACCAGCATGCTGCACACAAGCGCATTATCTATGAAAAAGCGATTCATGCTTCGGAAAGCGGACTGCCCAGTACCCAGCAGCTGCTGTTTCCCCAGTCGGTTGAGTTTTCAGCCTCCGATTTTATTCTGCTCAAAGAGCTCCGGCCGGATATGGAGCGAATGGGCTTTAACCTGCAGCTTTTAAGCGGCAACACGGCCATGATAATCGGATTGCCTGCCGATATTCAGGTGGGCAATGAACGGCACCTGCTAGAATCCATTCTTCAGCAGTACCAAAGCCTGTCGGCGGGCATGAAACTGAACGGCCGCGAGAAGCTGGCCCTGGCCCTGGCCAACCGGTCGGCCATTCCCAAAGGCAGGAAATTAACCCAGCTTGAAATGGATGACCTGATGGACCAGTTGTTTTCCTGTGAAGAGCCTTACTTTGATCCTATGAAAAAGCCTACGATTTTGTACATTCCACTGGATGAAATCCGTTCAAGGTTTAGTTAGGTTAAGGGACATCATGAATATACTGGCTCTGGAGCCTTTTCTCGGTGGATCGCACAAGGCTTTTTTAGAAGGCCTGGCCCGGTACTCCCGGCATAATGTCATAGCCCTGACCATGAGTGACCGGAATTGGAAATGGCGGATGAACGGTGGGGCCGTTACCCTGGCGGGCAGGACCCATGAGATCAAAGAACCCATTGACCTGGTCCTGGCAAGCAGCATGACCAATCTGCCGGCATTTGTTGCCTTAACCAATCCCAGGTTTGCCCATACGCCGGTGATCATGTACATGCATGAAAATCAGCTTACCCAGCCGCTGCCCGACGGGGAGGAGCGTGATTTGACTTTCTGTTATATTAACTTCCTGAGTGTTCTGGTGGCCGATAAGGTGCTCTTTAATTCTCACTTTCACCGGCAGTCTTTCCTTTCCGAGTTACCGGGGTTTCTGGATAAATTTCCCGATTATCATCAAACCGAGTCCATTAAGAGCGTGAACGAAAAAAGCTCGGTGCTGCATCCCGGGCTGGACCTGAAAGTGCTTGGTGATCAAAAAAGCAAGCGGGAACCGAATAAGAAGCCGGTCATCGTATGGAATCAGCGTTGGTCTTTCGACAAAGACCCCGAAAAATTTTTCCGGATCATAAACCGGCTTGACGATACCGACTGTGAATTCGATCTGATACTGGCCGGTGATGACAAGCACGATAAATGGGAAGTATTTGAAAAGGCCCGTGAGCGCTACGCTAATAAAATTATTCATTATGGCTATGTCGATGATGTGGAAACCTACGCCAGCTTGCTTGACAGGGGGGATGTTGTCGTATCCACGGCCCGGTATGAATTCTTCTGTGTGGCTATCATGGAGGCTATTTACGGCGGTTGTCATCCGCTGCTTCCGACCGGGCTGACGTATCCTGAACTGATGCCGGAAACGCTCCGGGAACCGCTGCTGCACGGACCGGTATTTTACGATAGCGAAGATGATTTGTTCCACAAACTTCGTGATATCCTGCTCGGCAGGCACAAGCTGCTTCCCCGCTCCACGCTGCAGGGGATCAACCGCCATATGGACTGGGGTCATGCTGTCGATACATTCGACGATTTATTTGAGAGCCTTTTACGTGCCCAGTAGCTGT
>JBBDRB010000113.1:24993-71071 GCA_040905685.1 Balneolales bacterium
TATCATCCACCGAAACGGATTCATGAACAGACAGATCATAACCGATCTCTTTCATGGCTTCAATTGCCCTGGGGTTGACGATTCCCGATGGCCGGGGTCCGAGGATCCAGTTTAAAAACAGGGAAAAGCCGACTACCCTTAAATTGGTAAAAACTTTGCCCAGATGTTCATATCTTACCTTGGCGAGCGGCGGATACATCATCACAATAAAGGCCGATTGCAATGGGGATATTAGTTGTTCCAACCTGAAACCGGCTCATAAAGCTTTCCACATCAGGGATCAGATTGCCGAGCGTAACACCCAGACCCATAGCCAGGAATATCCATAATGTTAGAAAACGGTCCAGCAGCGACAGTTTTTCCTTAGCAGGAACTTCTATAGTATGAGACATATCAGGATTTTTCCGCATAAACGGTAATGCTTGTTATTCCTGATTCGCCCTCTTTATACTGTTTTATCTCTTCACTGTTAAGGTAATCGTTAAGAATGTCATCCGGAATGGTAATATCTTTCTCTTTCTGAAGTGCTATGTTCTTAAAACCGGCATCTTTAATGATGCCAAGATAATCCTCTTTACGGATGGCTCCTGATATGCATCCGGTGTACATGGAAGCGGCGTGATGCAGTTTCTCAGGCAGCTTTCCGGTCAATACAATGTCGGAAATGCTGAAATGCTTGCCTGGTTTTAAGATTCGGTTGATTTCACGGAAAGCATTGGGCTTATGGGGAACGAGGTTCAGCACACAATTGCTCACGACAACATCGGCTGTGGAAGAGGGAAGAGGGATCTCTTCGATTTCCCCAAGATGAAATTCAATATTCGTGTAGCCCAGCTTTTCAGCGTTTGTGTGTGCTTTGGCAATCATGGCTTCAGAAAAATCGATGCCGATTACGAGCCCGGAATCTCCGGTTTCATGCCGGGCAACGAAACAATCGTTTCCTGCTCCCGAGCCGAGGTCTACAACAGTGTCGCCAGGCTTGATTCCGGCAAATTCCGTCGGAAGTCCGCAACCCAGGCCAAGGTCGGCCTCGGTGCTGTAGCCTTTTAGCGTGGAATAATCATCCGACATGATATTATAGACTTCCGTTGAGCAGCTGCCTGACCCGCAGCACGAGGATTGATTGGTTTCTTTATCCTGATGAGCAATTTCGGTATACTTTTGCTTAACAAGATCTTTTAATTCGGCTGAATTGGACATGGATTTATGATTATGGATTGTGGGTTATATTTTTCAGCAGCATTCATTATTTTTTTTCAGCTTATTGGAATTGAAGAACTGGAAAAAGCTTTGTTCAAAAGCTCCAAATACTTCGTAATCAATGAAATAGCATGATTTATTCCCATCAACGGTACCTGGATAAGTCCGGCTTTCAGTAATTCCTTAAGGTGCTGAAATACGATAGTTTTAAGTATTTCAACCCGCGCAGGGTGAGAGATAGCCTTGGCAAAAGCTGCCAGTTCGTTCTCAGAGAGCTGAAACTCGTTTTTTTTTAATTTGTGACATGATGCAAAGCGTTAATTAATCGTTAATATACGATTATTAGATCCCCAATCAAACCCGGAAGGATTAAATAACCGGTCCGTCAGGGTGATAGAGAAGACATTATGCTTTCCTTATCGGTGAACACAGGTATGACGCTCATGCTGCCGTCCGTTTCGAGTATGACCGCATCCAGGGAACTCATTCCCCCGGAGCCGCTTTGGCGGACTGTAGCCTGAATTTCATCTACGGTGATGCGTTCCTGTTTCATGACCGCATGCAAATAATTTCCTTTATAGAATAACAAGGTGGGTTCGGATTTGACAAACTGTTTGATGATCCGGGACCGCACGGAAAGCCAGGTAATGGCATACTGAAGAAAAATAAGGACGGCAAAGCCAAGCATGCCTTCGGCAAGGGCAATGTCTTTATTGAGCAGGACGGTCGCAAGGGTTGAACCTAACGCTACGGTAATGATGAAATCAAAGGCGTTCATCTTGGATAAGGTGCGCTTGCCGGAGATCCTCAGCAGCAGGATCAAACCCGCATAGGCCAGCACACCGATGATGAGTGTTCGTAACAGACTGTTCCAGTTTTCGAAGATGATGTTTTCCATGACAGATGTATTAAAAGGGTTCCGGATGCCTGGTTTCTGATGGTCAACATACATAAAGGCTGGATTGGTTCAGTTTAAAATATGTCGTATAATTAATATTATGTAAACTAATATAAATACAGACCCTTGCCGCACCGCCTCGTTTTGGCCTGCTTTCTTTTCAGATCATGCCGATAAAACAGACTGAGCTTCCGTATTCATTGCTCACAATGAAATTACCGCCAAAATCATTATCGGTATAATCCACCACGGTATCGCCGACGTATTGTTCGGAATCCTTTTCCACGTAAATCATCAAATCATCGACTTCCAGCGTTTTGTCACTTTTCTGAGGGCTCTCGTTTATAGCCAGGCCAACGGATAGGCCTCCACCACATCCGGCACAACCTGAAGACAGCCTGACTTCAGGAGAATGCATCTCTCCTGCTTTCAGCAACCTGCTGATTTTTTTCCGGGCTTGCGAGGTAAATGTGACAGTCATCGAATAAGATATTTAAGGATATTTTTACGGACCTGCGAAGGATTCAGTCTTGTCTTCTTCTTCCGTCAGCCTGGTCAGACCATGGATGATCAATACAATGGCGGCAGCAACAACTAACTTAATCATCCATATATCTATGGGGAGATAGCTGGCAGGAGTAAAGTTCATCAAATAGGCAATGACAATCAACGAAATTCCCGCCACTACGTAATAATTGTTTGGATTCCTGAGTCCTTTAAGCACAAACAGCATTATTGCAATTAGTATAGCCCCACCCTGGAACATAGCTAACACCATCTCTTTCAATGCATCCGATTCTCTGGCAAAGGGAAAAGCGGCGATCAGCAACAGGGGCAGAGCGCAAAATACGAATGGAAAGCGGGCAAATACCGGCTTTGATAACCACAATAAAACAGACAGCCCACTCATGATGAAGGAAATGGATACAATCCTGCTCCAGTCCATAAATAAACGTCCGTCGACCCAGGGAAAATATGTCTCAAGTTCAGTGCCCACTATGCCTACAGCCAGCGACAAGGCACTGACCGCCAGACACAGGTAAAAAAGGCTGTTACGGATCCGTGAAAAAAAAAGCAGGCGGATGGTACCGTACAGGGCGGCCAACAGTAAAAGAAATCCGGAAAGGGTTATCATGCTCGGTGAGGCTTTTGCAATGTTCGTCCGGCATCTATGACCAGGATCCTTTCAGCGATCTCCTTTAGCTTTTCACGCTCAAAGCCGATCAGCGAATGCAGCCGGTCCAGCAAGGTGGTTTCTTCCCCATTCTGCATGAGCGAACGCTGCCATCCGGCTTCCGGAATGTTACCAAGCATGGCTACCAGAGTGGAACGGTTTTCCCGGATGGAGTCTATTACTTCATCCGGCCCTTCTGCGGCCTCGACGGTATTCTTGAAAGCCAGTCCTTCAATCAGGGGCGAAAACAACGTTCTCTGGGCATGGTCGATCCCCAATAGCATTTCCAAAACGGAGGTTTCACCCAATGGTTTTTCACTGTGGGGTATGGCCGATATGACGGTCTTCAATGCCGTTAGTTCTTCCTGCAAATACGAGGCCTGTTCAAGAATTTCTGCGGGTTGCCTTTCCATTGCCATTGTTTTGCTATTCAACGTTTGCTTTGTCCTGGGCCCGTTCCTCTTCCAGCATTTCCACCAGAGACAGGCTGGTCTCCCAGCGTTTGTCTTTATTGCGTACCGAATGGATGTTATTATCCTCATCAAAATTCCAGAACTGCCCGAATTGCCGGTTTTTATATTCACGAAGAAAATCCAGCCGTTCTTTCAGTTCTTCTTTAGGAACCAACAACCTGGATTTATCATAAATGGCCTCTTCCCTGTTTTCAAAAACAATGTCATAATCTTTACTCATAACGATGGCCTCTTCGGGACAAACCTCTTCGCACAGGCCACAATATATGCAGCGCAGCATATTGATCTCGAAGAAAGACGGATAACGCTCCTTGGGATTGTCCTTGTTTTCATCCGCTTGCATGCTGATGGCCAGCGGCGGACAGGCACGGGCACATAACCCGCAGGCCACGCATCGTTCCTGGCCGTTATCTTCTACCAAAACCGGTCGCCCGCGAAATATGGCCGGTGGAGTCCATCTCTCCTCGGGGTACTGACGGGTGAAGCGGGGCTTGAACATCTGCTTAAAAGTATAGCCCAAACCTTTAAAGATCTCGGGCAAATAGATCCTTTCAAGGAAGTTCAGCCGGCGCTCTTTATCCTGGTTCTTGCCGGTGGCATTTAATACGGGTTCTTCGAGATTATGAGACACGGATAGTGATTCGGTTTTATAATGATTTAATAACAGCCTATTATACAAAAACTATGTCATTTTTCCTTGAATATCAACGTGATTGGAACGCCTGTGAACTGAAATTCTTCCCGCATTCTGTTTTCAAGGAATCGTCTGTAATTAGCCGGCAGGCTTTCCGGATTATTGAGGAAAAACATAAATACGGGAGGATTCGCTTTTACCTGTGTAACGTATTTAATCTTGCGTTCTTTTCCTCCGGCTCCCGGTAAGGGCCGCGTCGAGATGATACGCTCCATAAACTTGTTAAGCTCACTCGTCGATATCTTTTTGTGACGCTCTTCAATAACAACGTCGGCCATTTCAATTATTTTAAAGATCCTTTGTCTGGATTTCGCCGAAATGGTGATAATGGGGATATAGCCCATATCCGGCATCTTATCCCGGATCATTTTTTCATAATTTTTTACCGAGTGAGTATCTTTTTCCACCAGGTCCCATTTGTTGATGGCGACGATGACCCCTTTATTAAATTTTTCCGCCTCCCTGAGAATCCTCAGGTCCTGTGCTTCAAACCCCTGGACAGCATCTATCAACAAAATAGCTACATGGCATTCCCGTATGCTTTTGCCGGTCCGTACTGCACTGAAGAATTCAATATTCTCTGCCACTTTACTTTTGCGGCGCAAACCTGCCGTATCGACCAGAACATAGGATTTGTCATGAAAGGTCAGCCTGCTGTTAATGGAATCGCGTGTGGTTCCCGCTATATCGGTCACAATGCTTCGTTCATCATTTAAAAGGGCATTGACCAAACTGCTTTTTCCAACATTGGGACGGCCGATAATAGCTATTTTGGGAGTGCCGTCCTCATTGTTATTTTTGGTCTCTTCCGGAAGCAGGGTTACCAGATAGTCCAGCAACTCTCCCGTCCCGGTTCCGGTAATGGAAGACAGGGCAAATACATCCTCAAAACCGAGTTTATAGAATTCAGAGGCCTGCCAGCTCCGTTCGGTATTGTCGGCTTTATTGGCTACCACCACAATGGGTTTTGCCTGTTTCCTCAAAATTTCAGCCACGGCCTGATCCAGATCCGTAATACCTTGCTCAACATCAACAAGGAAGATTATGACGTCGGCTTCGTTTATGGCAATTTGCACCTGCTCGCGGATGCCGTCCACAATGACGTTGCCACGCTCCGGTAAGTATCCGCCGGTATCGATCACCGTAAAATCACGGTCGTTCCAGTAACTTTCCCCGTAATGGCGGTCACGCGTTACGCCCGTCTGGTCATGTACGATGGCCTGTCTTTCGCCGATCAGGCGATTAAAAAAGGTTGATTTGCCCACATTGGGGCGCCCTACAATGGCAACTACCGGCAGCATGTAAATACTAGGTTAAAGGCTGTTATCAGCCTGGATAACCGACCAGGCCTGAAGAGTGCAAAGATAACTACAATCATTGACAATCCGATGAAGTTAAATGCAATTGAATGCAAAAATATCTTTGCCCCCTTTAGGTTTTCATGGTATTATGCTTTCACCAACGGAACGAATCGATCAAAATGTTTCACCACCTCATTACCTGAGAATACTATTATGCTACAATGGATGCATGGAGAATTCGGACTTGTCGGTTCGCTGATTCTGGCGTACCTATTTTTTCTCCTTTTTATTTTCTGGATTTCCGGTCTGGCCGGCATCAATGATTCAAAGATGTCAGATGGTAAAAAAATCAATTTACTGTTGATAGGCATTTTTATTCCGCCCTACCCCATCCTGTGGCTTTTCAGGGAAATCTACCGGCAGCATAAAGTGCTTAAGCACGGAAAACACGGCATTCGCTGACCAGTTGCCTTTCCCGATCCTTAACATATTCTCACTTGTGCTTTGACATTTATTATGTAATATTATTGAATATAACGCGTAGCTGAACTACTTCATCAGAGATATTAAAAAAAGGCTGAAAAATGTTAATGTTCATTTTAATACTGTTGGTCGTGCTTTGGGCTGTAGGATTGATTACCGAACAGACCTTCGGCGGTTTTATTCATGTATTACTTGTCATAGCCGTGGCCGTTGTGCTGATTCGCATCATTCAGGGACAACGACCCTTTTAAAATTCAGCCTGCTTCATGAAAAACTATATTGGCGTTGTGCTTATCATTATCGGTCTGGCTTTAGTCCTGACCGAAGGAAATGGGGACCCCGATTATGAGGAACAGGCCACCGGACGGGATGAAGCCGGCGGCGACCGCGGGCCGGAAGCTCCCGAAGACGGCTCTACAATTAGCATCCAGCCCGTGTTAGGAGTGGTTTTCCTTCTCACCGGAGCAGGGATTTTGATTTATGCCTACAATAATGAGAGCAGAAAAAGCAGCTGATAAATTAGTTGAATTCTGCTTATCATTACGCTCAGTATTGTTCCGGATTTTCAGGCATACCAGGTAGTGTATATTATCCCGGCCTGAACATTTTTACATTTTTGATTCTTCCCGGAGTTGTTCCCATGATCTGGCTTAAAGAAGTTATTGTTGATATTGCGGTTACCGTATTCATCCTCGCAGCTGTCCTGCTCGGGTTAGAATGGATGCAGTACGTGCTGATCGGATATACCGTTTTCATGCTGCTGGCGAAAGTGATGGTTTATTTCACGGACGGTTTATCACAACTGCTCAAAAAAAAACCCCAGGCACCCCCTGCTGCGGTCATATATCAACTGTATGGAATTAACATTGCCATCCTCATTCTTTTTAGCTGGTGGCTTACGGCCGGACTCTGGGCTTTGGTCGGTCTGGTTTCTTATCTGACCGATAAGAAACTCTATGGAGATATAGGAAGTTTGAAATAAAATCATGCCAAAATTAAAAGTTCTTCATTTTAAAACCTTCTATTTAAACCTCTCTGAAACGTTTATCAACCGTCTGGTTCGTAATCACAAAGATTTTGAACCGGTGATTGCCACAGCCTTTAAAAAAAAGTATTGCGAGGGTTTGAACGTATACGAGATGCCCTCAGATGGAATAAGTGGTTTGATCAACCTGGGTCAGCTCAGGTTCAATCAAAGCCCCGCTTTTCTTAATTCGGTGATCGAAAAAGAGAACCCCTCTGTTATACACGGTCATTTCGCACTGGATTCGTATCGCTTGCTGCGCGTTGCCCGGAAGCATAGGATCCCTCTTATTGTTAATTTTTACGGATACGATGTGATCCGTCTTCCCAAAGAATTCGGCTGGAAAACAAGGTACAAAACGCTGAGCGCCAGGGCCGATCATTTTATTGCCGGATCACTGGACATGAAGCTGAATCTTATCCGGCTGGGGTTTCCGGAAGAACGTATTGAAATCATCAAACTGGGGCTGGACATGAGCAATATCCATTTCAAACACCGGACCCGAACGGGGCCCAGGCTGATGATGGTGGGCCGGATGGTGGAAAAGAAAGGCTTTGAATATGCGCTTAAAGCCGTTTCCATACTTACGAAACGGGAATATCCGGTTCACCTGAATTTATTTGGTGACGGACCCCTGGCCCCTTCCCTTAAAAAATTGTGCCGTGATCTTGATATTACGCGGGCCGTTACCTTTAACGGCCAAACCGGCAACAAGCAGATCGTCGACCAGCTCTACCATCATGACATGCTGTTATCACCCAGCATACAGGCTAAGGATGGTGACCGTGAGGGTATTCCTCAAACTATTGTAGAAGGCATGGCCAGCGGCATTCCGGTAATAGGATCGACGCATGCAGGCATACCGGAACTTCTTATTGACGAACAAACCGGCCTTCTGACCGGTGAACGTGACCCGGAAGCCATCGCTCGTTCAGTGGTAAAACTGATGGATCATCCCAAATTAGTCAGCCATATCAGCCTTGCCGGCCGTGATAAAGTCGAGCTGGATCATTCCATTCATAAGCTTGTCCATGCAACCGAAAACCTGTACACAAAGGTTATTGGAAATGCTAAGGCCGGTAAATTCCGATAGCAAGATAGATTGTTAGTAAAATCTATATGAAGCTTGTTGATCATTTGCTGATATTGCTATAACTGTTTATTTTAACTAGAGATAATGGAGATGTTTTATGGCGAAACTTATTTTCTTGCCTGCTTTCTTTGCAGGTATCTGTCTGTTACCGTTCACCAGCGCTTTTGCTCAACAAATTACTGATCCGGCATCACCCTATACCCTCAAAGCAGGTGGCGGACTGGTCTACGGTACCGAAATAGAAAACGCCGGCCTCCAGCTCAATGGCTATTACCGGCTACCGGCTAACGAACAAATATTTGTGGGCGGTGATCTGACCTATTTTTTTCCCGATTCCGAATCTTTTCCCGGGGGCAGTAGCAGCCAAAGGCTGCTGGCGATCAACATTAACGGACAATACCATTTCTATCAGGAAAATGAAATAGGCGCCTACGGCATGGGTGGATTGAACTACGCCATGTTACGTTTTTCCTCTGAATTCGATGATATCGGCGATGAGTTTGATGTTTCAGAAACCGAATCGGAAATCGGTCTGAACATTGGCGCAGGGGTTGAATATGAACTGGATTTTGGACTGATTTATGGGGAGATCAAATTTGTGATCAGCGATTTTGATCAACTGGTAATTGGGGCCGGCGTGCGTCTGCCATTTGACATGTAACACATCTAAGGGATGGTTTTGCTATATTCGGATGCACCTTAAAGATCCATCTCATTTATTATTATGGAATTACCCTCCGGCGTTTCATACGCAGGCTTTTGGAAGCGTTTTGTAGCCATCCTGCTGGATAACATCATTCTGTTCGTTATCTATGGAGTACTGGTCCTTTTCACTACCGGCAATATGGGGGGCATCGGACAAGGTTATGATTTTATGTATGTTGTTTTTACCTGGCTGTATTTCGCCGGTATGGAAAGTTCCCAATACAAAGCTACCCTCGGAAAACGTATTCTCAACATATACGTCACCGATCTTGAGGGAAACCGCATCAGCTTCCTTAGGGCTACAGGCCGTCATTTCTCCAAGATTATATCCGCCGCTGTATTTCTAATCGGCTATCTCATGGCCGGGTTCACTTCCCGAAAACAGGCCCTTCATGATATGATTGCCTCCTGCCTTGTCCTCTATGAACAGGAAGATACCTCCTGGTAAGTTCAGCGGATCGTATAAATCCAGGCATCGGGATTCAGGGTTCTTTTGATTTCCCTTAAATGCTCATTGGCAGACCGGAAGTTTCCGAACTGCCCATAGGAGACATTATAGTAACTATTATCGTAGTCAACGATGATTCTTGCCCGCTGATGACCATCCTGCAGGAGTTCTTCGAGATGCTCATGGGCCCGGGATTCGTCGGTATAGGTATCGGCAATCAAAAAATACTGGGGCAAAGCGGGTTCCGAATAATCCAGCATGCCAAGGTTCTGGCTCTCTTTCACCGATTCTACCTCAATTCTCAACTCTTCCAGTCTGTCATCCTGTCTGTTAAGTTCCTGATGTACGGCATCGATACGTTCACCAAGCCGGTCCATTGTATTGTTTACCTGATTGACCTGTTCATTGACCTCTGCAAGTCTGTTTTCAAACAATTCCAGCAAATCATGCATTTCACGCTGATGGTCCCTGGCGGTAACCGTAGTTTCCTGTCGCCATGAGGTATGCTGCTCGCGACTGCTCCCGAACTTGATGGACAATCCCGCTGTGAGAAAACTGTAATAATCATTGCTTAACCTGTGTTCGTCGACGGGGGAGCCGGGTATGGTTTCATATCCGTCTATGACATCGCTGCCGGTGAAATTATATTCAAACTGTGCAATCAGATCCAGCCTTCTTGACAAATACTGCCTCACCCCTCCTCCGGCTGTAATAACCGTTGTTCGCCCCCTGCCGGGCTGACCCTGGTAATCCTGCCAACCCTGTTCTTCCCGGGTAATATCCACCTCCGTTTCGTAGGCCATTATCCCCAGGCCGAAGATCCCGTTAAGTGCGCTGTTGCCGAAAAAGCTTCTGTCCAAACCCAATAACTGAAGGAAATTTATTTGGGTCCGCAGCGAATAATGATTAAAATCCATTTCATAGGTCCTGCTGAAAAAATTGTTTCCACTGCCTTCAAAGCGACCCCTTGAGTAATGGCCATAGAAGGCTGTGACCGGTGACAGCGAATAGCGCACATTGAAGCCATAAGCAGGACTAAGTTCGGACCCCACGTTAAAATAACTATATCCGGCCCCTGCCGTTAGCTCTATGCTCCAGTTTGCCGGGCTTTCCTGTGCAGGACTAACGATAACCAGACAAAAGAGTGCAATTGGTAATACCAGTATCGTTTTGATCATATCTCTTACTATACTTTTCTCCTTGATGAAAGGCTTAAATTCAACAATCACCAGGATATAGTCAAGTAATAATATAAAAAGATATATATTTGCCTGGCACAAAATATATCTTTGTGAAATCTGAACCCGTCTCTATCGTTTTATTACCAAACTATTCACCTTAAAATCCAATCCTATCATGAATGAACTGAAAAATAAGCGCATATTGCTATTTGTAGCAGATCTTTTTGAAGATATGGAATTGATGTACCCGAAAATCCGCCTGAAGGAAGCCGGGGCCGAGGTTGTTGTGGCCGGAGAAGAAGAAGGCACCTCTTATAAGGGCAAGCACGGGCACCCGTGTACGGCAAATGCCTCCCTGGTTAACATTCGATCAAAAGATTTTGATGCTTTGGTCATTCCCGGCGGCTTTGCACCGGACAAGTTGAGAAGGGATAAAAAAGTACTGGATATCACACGCACTTTCCATGAAACCAACAAGCCCATAGCTTATATTTGTCACGCAGGGTGGGTTCCTGTGTCAGCGGGAATCGTAAAAGGGTTCCGGGTCACCTCAACCCGGGCTATAAAGGATGATCTTGTGAATGCCGGAGCCGATTGGGTGGATGAACCCCTGGTTATTGACAGAAATCATATAACCAGCCGGAATCCGGACGATCTGCCCCAATTCTGCCAGGGAATTATTCAGACGATGAGCGAAGTGGCCGAGTACCAGGCATAACAGGCTGAGCTAAAACAAACAAATACGTGAAACGTGTATTCAGTTCACGTTTCACGTATGCTGATCAGGAACATCCGCTGGTGGCTCCACAGGTATTGCATTTCAGGCAGGTACCGTTTCTCACCATGGTCATGCTCCCGCACTCCTGGCAGGCGTCACCGGTAAAACCCATTTGTTTAGCACGCTTATAGCTGGCGTTAAAAGCACTTTTATTGCGATCCTCAGGTTGTGGAACCGTGTTGACCGGTTCTTCTTTCGGCGCATCACCGGAAGCGCCTGCTGAAGAATCATCAGCATCATAGTCATGCATTCCTTCGGGCTTAAGCGAGCGGATATGAATGTCATCTATCTCAACGTGAGCCAGGTCTTCCCTGCCCAGATAGGATACGGCAAGTTCCCGAAAAATATAATCGATTACCGACGTGCTCATTTTTATATGGGGGTTGCCTGCCACACTCCCGCTTGGGTCAAATTTGGTAAATACAAAAGCATCCACAAATTCTTCAAGTGGAACACCATGCTGCAAGCCAAGTGAAATCGAAATGGCAAAACAATTCATCAGGCTTCGGAACGCGGCGCCTTCCCGGTGCATGTCGATGAAAATCTCACCGATCTGCCCGTTTTCGTATTCTCCGGTACGCAGGTAGACGGATT
Organism: Balneolales bacterium; assembly: GCA_040905685.1. Taxonomy (GTDB): domain Bacteria; phylum Bacteroidota; class Rhodothermia; order Balneolales; family Natronogracilivirgulaceae; genus JBBDMU01. Next base: position 37,040 of record JBBDRB010000113.1, read on the forward strand.
GTCCTCCTATTTTTGCCTTCTGTGTATACCCGCTCCGGCGATGTGGCAGTTTCCGGCGTTCGGCTACGTACTTGTGAATGATGCGCTCGGCGGTTTTCAGAACTTCGTCCTGGGCACTGACCATTTCCGGTTCAGCTGACTGATCATCATTATCATCCCCAAGCTCGTCGATGATATCGGACATGGAATTCAACGGCTGGCTCAGTTTGGACCCATCGCGGTAAAGGGCATTGGCCTTGAGCATTTTCTCCCATGAAAACAAATAAGCCTCCTTGAACTCCTCAACGGTTGCTTCATTGGGCAGGTTAATGGTCTTGGATATGGCACCGGAGATAAACGGCTGGGCCGCAGACATCATCATAATATGGCCATGGCTGGAAATAAAACGGGTCCCTTTCCGTCCGCATTTATTGGCGCAGTCGAATACCGGAAGATGTTCCTCTTTCAGAAAGGGAGCTCCCTCAACGGTCATCGTGCCGCAAACGTATTCGTTGGCTTCCTCTGTTTCCTGACGGCTAAATCCGAGATGTTTCAGCATATCAAAGTTCAAATCCGCCAGCTGGGCATCGGAAATGCCCAATACCTCTTTACAAAAGTCCTCTCCCAGGGTCCATTGATTGAAAGCGAACCTGATCTCAAAGGAACCGGGCAAGGCCTGTTCCACCGCTTCGATCTTCTCATCCGTGAAGCCGGCCTCCCTGAGGCGATCGTGTGTAATAGACGAACATCCTTTTAATGATCCGTATCCTTTGGCATAGTTGATGATGGCGCTGATCTCGCTTTCCTTGTAGCCAAGACGGCGCAGGGCCGTAGGAACACTCTGGTTGATGATCTTGAAATATCCGCCACCGGCAAGTTTCTTGAATTTTACAAGAGCAAAATCGGGTTCAATGCCTGTAGTATCACAGTCCATTACCAGTCCTATGGTTCCGGTGGGGGCAATCACGGTCACCTGGGCATTGCGGTAGCCATATTGCTCGCCCAGGTCAACGGCACGGTCAGCATCTTCGCGGGCCGCCTTCAGCAGATAATCAGGACAGATCCCTTCATCGATGCCTGTGGGTTTGATGGTCAGGCCCTCGTATTCGTTGTCAGGAGCGTTATAGGCCGCTCGTTGATGGTTGCGCAACACACGAAGCATATGTTCTTTATTATCTTCATACCCCGGAAAGGATCCAAGCTCGCCGGCCATTTCCGCACTGGTGGCATAGGATGTCATATGCATCACAGAGGTCAGAGCCCCGGTAATGGCTACAGCTTCTTTGCTGTCATAGGGTATGCCCTGGACCATGAGCAGCGTTCCGATATTGGCATATCCCAGGCCAAGCGTTCTGAACTTATAGGATAAACGGGCAATTTCCTTCGACGGGAATTGAGCCATGAGAACAGAGATCTCCAAAACAACCGTCCACATACGTGAGGCCGCACGATAGGCTTCCACATCGAACTGCCCTGTTGTTTCATCATAGAATTTGATCAGGTTCAGTGAGGCCAGGTTGCAGGCCGTGTTATCCAGGAACATGTATTCGGAACACGGGTTACTGGCTTTGATGTCGCCGTCTTCGGGGCAGGTATGCCACTCATTGATGGTATCGTGATATTGCGTTCCCGGATCAGCACAGGACCAGGCTGCATAGGAGATATCATTCCACAGATCACCGGCCTTAAGGGTTTGTATAGGTCTGGGTTTTCTGTTTTCTTTCCGGGCAACTCTTTTTTCTGTGCGCCCGTAAAGATGCCAATCCCCATCTTTGCCGACGGCATCCATAAAACTGTTGGGGATCCGTACCGAGTTGTTTGAGTTTTGCCCGCTCACCGTCACATAGGCTTCGGAATTCCAGTCGTTGTCATAGCTTTCAAATTTGATACCGGTGAAACCCTGGGCAGCAAGCTGGATCACCCGTTCGATATAATTTAGCGGAACCATCGCCCGCCTGGCCTCACGGATGGTTTTACCCAGTTCCCTGTGCTTTTTCGGATCCCGGCTTACGACTCCGTTATATTGATGTCCTTCTATTTCAACAGGCGTATGGCAAAGCTTCATTACCTGTTGCAGATACTTTTCACAGGTTTTGGAACCGGCCACGATAGCCGCCACCTTTTGTTCTTCCCTGACTTTCCAGTTGATGTATTCCTCTATATCAGGGTGGTCCAGATCCAGGGTGACCATTTTGGCTGCCCGGCGTGTTGTACCTCCCGACTTTATGGCTCCTGCAGCCCGGTCGCCAATTTTAAGGAAACTCATCAGACCGGATGATTTTCCGCCTCCGCTCAGGGGCTCGTTGGATCCCCGGAGATCGGAGAAGTTAGTCCCGGTTCCCGATCCGTATTTAAACAGCCGGGCTTCACGTACCCACAGATCCATAATACCGCCTTCATTAACCAGATCGTCGTTTACGCTCTGGATGAAACAGGCATGAGGCTGAGGGTGTGTATACGCATCTGCGGATTTCTTTAACTTCCCGCTTTCCGCCTCAACATAGTAATGACCCTGAGCCGGGCCGTTTATGCCATAAGCCCAGTGCAGACCGGTATTAAACCACTGCGGACTGTTAGGGGCGGCCATTTGGCTGGCCAGCATATTACATAGTTCGTTGTAAAATACACGGGCATCATCTTCTTTACTGAAATACTGGTGCTTCCACCCCCAGTAGGTCCAGCACCCGGCCAAACGGCTGAAGACCTGCCGGGAGTCAATCTCATGAGTATAGCGTTTATCTTCGTCAATCGACTGAAGCGCTTTATTATCGGCCGTTGACCGCTGAAGCCATTCGGGTACTCCCTTTTCCTTTATTTTCTTTAAGGCAACGGGTACACCTGCTTTTCTGAAATATTTTTGCGCAATAATATCGGTGGCAACCTGTGACCATGATTTTGGGACCATGACGTTCTTCATGAGAAAAACGGTAGACCCATCCGGGTTTTTTATTTCCGATTTTCTGGGCTCAAATGAAATGCTGTCGTATGGTGATTGGGCATTTGCTTTCGTAAAATGCGGCTTAAACTTCATGTTTCACTTTCTGTTTTATAAATGTAGAAAAGGTATAACGAACAAGGGGGCCGGTTTCTTTGACCGGACCGGCTGGTTCCTGATTTTAGGTTCTTCCCAGGAAAATTGTAGGTTTAAAATTATACAAACTGATCACATTTACAACATTACTTTTCCACATATTACCCACAGAGCGAGGTGATATTATTAAAGTTAGCCAAATCAGCCAATCAGTTACGCATTGTGGATAAACTGTGGATAAATTCATACAGAGCGACCGATAACGCCACCGAAGCATTGAGGCTTTCCACGGCTGGGGCCTTCCCTCCTGCCGGGATCCGGACCCGGGTGCGGTGGGGTTTCATCAGGAGTTTATCGATTCCGCCGGCTTCATTGCCAATCGTCAGTATAGTTTTTTCAGCCGGGGTTACATCCCTTAGCAATACCGGGCTATCCCCGGCATCGAGCAAATAGGTTTTCCATCCATGGGATTCAAGTTCATCCAAACCTTTTTCCAGGCTTCCCTCCCACCATGGCAGCGCAGCGGTGGCCCCGGCCGCGCTCCTCACCACTTTAGGGTGAAAAAGATCAGCCGTTCCCGTATCGCATAAGATCCCGGACGCGCCGAACCAGGCTGAGGTCCTCAGAATGGTTCCGGTGTTTCCGGGATCCTGGATACGGTTTAATGCTACAATACAGCCTTTTTTGGAATGGAAATCCGCCAGGTCTGCCGGCTCAGGCATGGTACAGACGGCCAGCACCCCCTGCGGACTGTCTGTGGCAGATACGTCGCTGAATTCCTTTCGATTCAGCTTAATTTGTTTAACCGAAGGATGCAGGTCCCTGAATATCCTGTGGTCCCCTATGCCGGAACTCTCGTCAAAAACCAAATAGTCTATCCTCAACATTGAATTGGCCATTATTTGGTCCACCGTGCGCAGACCTTCGGCTATGAACTGCCGATTTTGTGACCGGTATTTTTTCCTGCTCAGTTTCCGCAGGTTGGTAATTAGGGCTCTGGACATGTTACGGTGATTAACGGATAGCCTGTGAGCCGGTAAAATACAAAGATCGTGGCAAAACACAGGGGGTAATTGGGTTTCATCAATCGGTAATGCTCTGACGGATTTATTATCTTAGGGTTACACTAACCAGGCAACCCATAAAACCTTACATCATGCAATTCCTGGAATCTCTTGGCGTATCGGAGGATAACCACGGTACCCGTACAGGGCATAAAAGCCTTGGAACCTCCTCTCACAACCGGCTGCCGAGTGTTTCCCCGGTAGATGGAAATCTCATCGCGAGCGTGAGCCAGACAACCACAAAAGAACTCGACCAGGTTATCAGCCGTGCCCGCGAAGCGTTTGATTACTGGAGGAAGGTTCCCGCCCCGAAACGAGGGGAGATCATACGTCAGGCCGGACACGAACTGAGGGCACATAAAGAAAATCTGGGAAAACTGGTTTCCTGGGAATGCGGGAAACTGTATCAGGAGGGCCTTGGCGAAGTTCAGGAAATGATTGATATCTGTGATTTCGCTGTCGGACTCTCGCGTCAGCTTTATGGTGTCACCATGCATTCTGAACGGCAGGAACACCGCATGTATGAACAATATCACCCATTGGGAACGGTCGGGGTCATATCGGCATTCAATTTTCCGGTGGCCGTCTGGAGCTGGAATGCCATGGTAGCGGCGGTCTGTGGTGATACGATCATCTGGAAACCATCAGAAAAAACACCCCTGACGGCCCTGGCCTGCCAGAACATCATCAGCCACGTACTGAAGCGCAATGATCTGCCCGAAGGTATTTTTAATCTGATAACCGGTGGACGGGAACTCGGGGAGCAATTGGTTGACGATCGCCGGGTGGCGCTGATCTCGGCCACAGGATCATCGCGGATGGGCAAAGCCGTGGGACAGCGGGTGACGGCAAGGCTGGGCAAATCCCTGCTGGAGCTCGGTGGAAATAATGCGATCATCATCAGTGACAAAGCCGATCTTGAAATGGCTATCCGGGCAACGGTGTTTGGCGCAGTAGGGACAGCCGGACAAAGATGTACATCCACCCGCAGGCTCATCGTTCATGAAGGGGTTTTCGATGAAGTTCGCTCCAGGCTCATCCGTATATACCGGAAAATTCAGATCGGGAATCCTCTGCAAGAAGGCACCCTCGTGGGTCCGCTCATTGACAAAGGAGCCGTGGACACCATGCAAAAGTCTTTGAGCCGGCTTGAAGCCGAGGGCGGGAAGGTCCTTTTCGGAGGCGAGGTTCTGGAGGGTAAAGGATATGAAAACGGACTGTATGTACGCCCGGCCCTGTGTATGGCCAAAAATGAATATTCCGTTGTGCAGGAAGAAACATTTGCTCCGATACTTTACCTGATCCCGTATACAACCCTGGATGAAGCAATCAGGTTGCATAATGATGTGGTACAGGGCTTGAGTTCATCCATTTTCACCCTGGATATGCGGGAGGCCGAAACGTTTCTTGGTGCGACAGGATCGGATTGCGGCATTGCCAATGTCAACATCGGAACCAGCGGTGCGGAAATCGGCGGGGCCTTTGGCGGGGAAAAAGAAACCGGTGGAGGCAGGGAATCCGGTTCCGATGCCTGGAAAGCCTATATGCGCCGGCAGACAAACACCATCAACTGGGGAGAGGAATTACCGCTTGCCCAGGGCATCCGTTTTGACGTCTGAAGGCTTTACAGAAATTGAAAGGCAAAACCCATGGAAAAGATCTGCTTGATTTGGATTTCTGAGCCGGCATAATCGTTATACCGTATAGCAAATTCAAAATTTGCCGACAAATAGCTGTTAATACGTCCGTTAAGCTCATTGTTAAAGGTAAAATCCGTGCTCTCGAGCTTTTTCAGTACATTGCTGAACGTTTCCAGATAACCCGAATAGGTTACGTTCTCCATGAGCTGTTTTTCATATTTGAAAATCAGCGAGAATCCGGCTTCATTACGGAAGCGGTCTCCTTCATCCAAACCATAACGGCCTGAAAGCGAGGTGTCCTTGATGAAGGTCTGTTTCATGGCCAGACCGGCATCCATTTCAAAATCCGTTCCAATGGGCGAATAGGAAAAACCGATGGTCTCGGTAAGATAAGCAGGAGTAAAAAACCTGGAAACAATGGCGTCCCGGTCATTGTTCCACCCTTCATCGAACTGCGTATCAAAGTTTATATTAATAACCGTGCCGAACCGCTCATCATCAAACCTTCTGGTGATCTGATTTCGGGATCGTATCATATCCTCGCTTTTTCGAAACTCATTGTCTTCCAGGCGGGTTTGACCGTAACGCATGGCCAGGCTAAAGGTATAGCGAATTTTATTTCTGTTATAGACGCCCGAAAAGGTGGTATTGGCAATCGCGGTGACATTATTTACCCCACCCTGATCCCAATTCCGGTAGGCAGCCTGCGAACCGTTCAGACCACCTCGTAAATTCAGGTCCCAACGTGGCTTCTTGATCACCACCAAAGCGGTATCCGGCGAGGCATAAGCGGTTGTCACAGCTGATGCCAGGTCCGGCATGGCGAAGCACATCAGCAGGGTAAAAAGCGGTAATAAGCGTTGCATGTTTTAAATTGTGTTTTTTATGCCAGACTCAGAATATACAAAATATTAAGGTTTTTTCATATTTCAATTAACGAAAATACATATTAAACAGGCTGTATGAATGGAAAATTTTCAAGCGAATCTATTTCGAATACAATAATATTGTCATAGTAAGAGTTAAATTTTTATAAATACCAACTGAATAACAGAAATTGCTTGCTATTGTATTATCATGTTAGTACCATTAAATAAATATCTACTCCTATGAAAAAATCTTTATTCCCGCTGGGCGAAACCGAAATGGAAATCCTGCATCATGTATGGAAACTTGAGAAAGCGACCGTCGGTGAGGTTCATGAACTGATCCTCAAAAAAAGAAAGACCGCGTATACCACGATCATGACCATTATGAAAAATCTTCATGGCAAAGGCTATTTGAAATATGAGAAACGGGGTGTTACCTATGTTTATTCACCGGCCATAAAACCGGAGGAAGTAAAGCAAAACCTGCTGCACAGTTTATTGAACAAAGTATTTGAAGGTTCACCCACGGCACTGGTGCAATCGCTTGCCTCCACCGAAGAGCTTTCCAAAGAAGACCGTCAGATTATTGAGAAAATGATCGCAAATATGAAATAATTTATGGATACCATAGCAGATATCGTAGTGAGATCCGGAGAAATAAGCCTCCTTTATTTTTGGATGCCTTTTCTGATCTGGACATTGGCCGGTTCGCTTATTTTACTGATGCTGAAACTGATCCGGATTTCCCAACCGCTGTATCATTATCATTTCCGCCTGGCTCTTTTATTCTCGTTGCCCCTTATTTTTGTATGCTCACCCTATATCTCATTCACCTTTATTGACAGTACCCGCGTTTCAGTGGAAGCTTTTACCCTAGCCGGCCAATCCGGCACTGAAATCCTGCCGGCAGAAACCTCTCCCCCTCAGACGGCTTATCAACCGGCATGGATCCCCGGCATACTTATTATAATTGCCTGCATTCCGGCTTTTTGGTGTTTGTTAAAACTCATCCTTAGCTATCGTAAACAGGAAGAATTCAGGCGAAGTTTGGTTATTATCGATGATCCTTTCGTTAACCGGCTTTATAAGGACATGAAAAATATAGTTTTACCCGGTAGAAAATTGGAACTGCGCGAGAGCCGGCATATATCTTCCCCCCTGACGTTCGGCTGGTACAGGCCGGTTATTGTTTTGCCTTCAGTGGAATATGATCATCGCAGCCTGAGCTGTGTGTTTTTGCATGAAATGGTTCACATACGCCGGGGTGATTATTTTACCAAATGCCTACAGGAAATTATACGCTCGGTTTTCACGGTAAATCCCCTGGTTCAGCTGCTCTCCCGTGAGGCCGATGATTACCGGGAAATGTCGTGTGACGCGGAGGTGTTAAGTTACAACACCACCACCCCGGGAAGTTATGCTATGCTTTTACTTGCCTGTGCCGGTAAACAGGCACAGCACAATGACCTTTATTCTTTAATGTCACAACCTAAATCCAAACTAAAACAAAGGATCGCCGCTATGAATACCTATCCATCCACGCACCGGCAGAAAAAAAGTATGCGCGTTTTGAGTTGCACATTTTCAGGAATGATGGCTGTTTCCATAATTTTCCTGTCGGCCTGTGATTTTTCAGGAATGCCCGCCAATGAGCAGACCGAACTTAAAATTTATCAGGATATTGAAGGTAAACCGGAACCAGTCGACGGGTTGAAAGCTATTTATGAGAATCTCATATATCCGGATGGTGCCCGCCGCAGCCACACTCAGGGTCAGGTTGTCGTTCAATTTACCGTTGATACAGACGGTACGGTCAAAGATGCTGAAGTGTTGAACAGGGTGTCTGATGAACTCGACCAAATGGCCGATAATATAATTCGGAATTCGGAATGGATTCCCGGGCAGCAGGAAGGTCGTTCCGTACCGGTTCAAATGGTCTATTCTGTAACATTCCGGATTTCGGACGGCAACCGACAGGCATATGAAACACAAGATTTTGAAACGGTAGAAACAGATATGGATCTGGTCGTTGTTGGGTATGGGGGATAATGATGAATAAACTCGCAGAATTTTTCTTAACCTCCGGCGAAACATCCCTTTATATATTTTGGTTGCCGTTTTTGATCTGGACCGTGGTCAGCTTACTGGTTTTGCTGATGCTGAAACTGATCCGGATTTCCCAACCGCTGTATCATTATCATTTCCGCCTGGCTCTTTTATTCTCATTGCCTCTGGTGTATGTGTTCTCCCCTTTTATATCCAGCGGTTTATTCATCAGTTCCGCGGATGCGGTCACGGCTATCATACTGCCCGTACAGACTGTAACCGAAGGAGGCCAGGCTGAGGCTTTTCAGAATTCTTCCGTAAACCGGCTGATGATGGCTTCCGGACTGGTTTACATGATTGCTTTGATGCTGGCTGCCCGGGGTTCGGTCAGACTCCTTGGCAGTTATCTTGCCCTGAAAAAGTTCAGACAGAAACTGACACCAATCGATAAACCCGGCCTGTTTGAACTGCTTCATCAGACAAAGAGGAGCATATTGCCCGGCCGGACCATTGAAGTTTACGAAAGCGCCGATATTACAGCGCCACTGACGTTTGGCTGGCTAAGGCCGGTAATCGTATTGCCGGACCGCCAATATGACGAAAAAAGCCTAAGTGCGGTATTCCTGCACGAAATGATTCACATCAGGAGAGGCGATTATGTGCTGAAATGGATACAGGAAATCATCAGGGCGGTTTTTGCAGTCAATCCCCTGGTTTCCTGCCTGTCTGATGCTGTCAGTGATTACCGGGAAATGTCATGCGATGCGGAGGTCTTAAGCTACAAAGAAACATCACCCGGATTTTATGCTTCTTTACTTTTGGCTTCAGTCGGTAAACCAAAGCATATCAATCCTCTGTATTCATCAATGTCTCAATCTAAACCTAAAATAATGAAAAGGATCAGCGTCATGAATACCTACACATCATCACGGACTCAGGAAAAAAAAGTGCGCATCAACAGCCTGGCATTATCGGGAGGGCTGGCTATGCTGGTTATCATGGCATCCTCCTGTAATTTCCTGGCAGGGTCTGATGGCGGCCAGGCTCAGGAAACAGAAACTGAACAGGAGGAATCAGGAATTTTCATGGTGGTTTCTGACATGCCTGAACCGGAAGGCGGCATCCAGGCCATTTATGATAATCTGAATTACCCTGAGACTGCCCGGGAAAATGAGATCGAGGGACGCGTTTCCGTACAGTTCACGGTCAATGAGGACGGAACCGTCAGTGATCCCGTGATATTAAGGGGTATAGGAGGTGGTGCCGACGAGGAGGCCGTAAGGGCTATCTCCCAAACCAGCTGGGAACCCGGCCGGCAACGCGGACGGCCCGTCCCCGTTCGATTTGTCTATACCATTCAGTTCAGGCTGAATTCATCGGATTAATCCATTTTACGGGTTCCCCATTTTATTCGATGAAACCTATTTATTTTTTGCCGTATACTACGAGGAACTGTATACCCAGAAATAAACAGGCAAGCATATGGCTCGATTAACTAAATCCATCTCCGACAAAATGCTATTCGGCGTGTGCGGCGGTATAGCGGAATACTTCGGCTGGGACTCAACCGTGGTTCGCATCCTGTTCTTAATAGCTGTTTTTATCGGCTTCGGTTCTCCGGTATTGCTTTATCTGATCATGGCATTGATCGTACCCAAATACTGAGTAAATCCACCCTCCTTCCGCCGCAGAAGCAATGCGGCCGGTTTCCGTGTGCCTTGAAATAACCTGATAATTGTTCAGCATTTATCCCGTTGAATTGATATTATTGACGCATTATTAAATCTTTACATTAGAATTTCAAAAAACAATTATATGAACAAACCCATTTTGCTAATCCTGCTGGCCTCTGTCTTAGTTTGGTCCTGCGGCGAATCCGAGACTTCTATTATCACATCGGAAGGTCTGGAGATAATAGACACGGAACGTGGAGAAGGACCTGAAGTCGAGGTTGCCGATTATCTTACCATTCATTTTACCGGATATCTCGAAAGCGGAGAAGAGTTCGAGTCCTCCTACAACCAGAATCAGCCTGTAACCATACAAGCCGGTATGGGGCAGCTGCCCATCCGGGGTTGGGATGAAGGTATTATCGGAATGCGTGTCGGCGGTAAGCGTACTCTGGTCATTCCGCCGAACCTGGCATTCGGCGACGAAGGGATACAGGGGCTGATACCGGGAGGTGAAGATATACGGATGGAAGTTGAACTCATTTCGATTTCCACACCACCTGAACCCTGGGGATATAACGAAAACGATATTCAGTCTAAAGAAAGCGGACTCCAGTATGTTATCAATGAAGAAGGCAATGGTGAAACACCCGAATCCGGTGAAATGGTTTCTGTGCATTATGCCGGTTTTCTGGAAGACGGCACGTTGTTTGACAGTTCTTACCTTCGTGATGAGCCTCTTGATTTTCCCGTGGGCGTCGGCCAGGTTATTCCCGGATGGGATGAAGGACTGATGGATATGAAGGTGGGCGAAAAACGCACGTTGATCATACCGTCGGAACTGGGCTATGGAGAGCGGGGTGCCGGCGAAACTATTCCGCCCAATGCTACGCTTGTTTTTGATGTGGAATTGCTTGGCATCGAATAACAAAAACAGAAATTATTTTAAAAGGCTGAGGGTTATCTAGTTAACCTTCAGCCATAGTTGTATACAGATGAGCAATATCTTTAAAATAAAGCAGGTCGACGCCTTTACCCGCAAACCCTACAACGGTAATCCGGCAGGCGTGGTTGTGGATGCCGATCACCTGAGCGCTTCAGAAATGCAAAAAATCGCCAACGAAATGAATCTGGCCGAAACCGCTTTTGTGATGAAACCGGATTCTGAGGAAAACGATTTGAGGATCAGATGGTTCTCCCCTTCCCAGGAAGTCAGCCTGTGCGGCCATGCCACCATAGCTGCCTTTCATGTACTCGCCGAGGACGGCCACTATGGGCTTGAAATTGACGAGCCCCAGAGCTTTATGGTGGAAACCAAATCCGGTTCCCTGGCGGTAGACCTTGACTGGAAAGATTTGCGTCCCTTTATTCGCTTCTCCCTGCCCATCCCCCGGTTTTTTCCTTTCCCGGATGATATCTCCAACCTGTGCGGAGCTTTGGGCCTGTCAGAAATTGAATTGAGCCAGAAGGTAAAACCCCAGATTACGGGTGACGGATTCTGTTATGTTGCCCTCAAAGATTACGATAGCCTGAAAACACTGGAACCTAATTTTCATCTGCTGCGCAAGTTTTATGACCGTCACGATATCTGTGGCTTTGCCGTAGTCACCACCGATATAGGAAATAAGGATAATGACTGGCATATGCGGTTTTTTGCTCCGGCTCTGGGCATAAACGAAGATATCGTAACCGGTTCCGCCAACGGAGCTATGGCTGTTTTCCTTTTGGAGAACGGCTTTCTTAACGATAATAAAGCCTTTTATTCCTTTAAGGGAACCCAGGGCCGTTTTGTTAACCGTACCGGATACGTGACGGTTGTGATGACGGTCAAAGACGGAAAGGCCGAGGATCTGCAAATTTGCGGTGAAGCGGTCACGGTTATGGAAGGCTCCATGCTGCTTAACGCTAACATACCGGAGAAGTTTTAATAAACGGCCAGGGATCCTTATATGCACGTTGCTGATGAGCTAAAGGAAAGAGTAGAGCTTTACAAGCGGTTTACCGCTGATAATATGGCCACTGCGCTGGGTATAGAATTAACATCCCTCGAAAAACATAAAATTAAGGGAGTCATGCCCGTTCATGCGCCTACAAAACAGCCGTTCGGAATCTTGCACGGAGGAGCTTCGGTAGCCTTTGCCGAAACGCTGGCCTCCATAGGGGGGTGGCTGGCTCTGGACGATATAGAGAACTTCAATGCGGTCGGTCTGGAGATTAATGCCAATCATGTAAGGAGCGTGAGCTCCGGAAAGGTGTCCGGTACGGCGACCGCGCTGCACGCGGGTCGAACGACCCAGGTCTGGGAGATCCTCATTCACGACGAGAAGCAGCGCCTGGTTTGCATCAGCCGGTGTACGCTGGCCGTAGTCCCGCGACAGCAGGGCTAGGCCCTTCTCCTCACGTGTACAGAAAACGCATGAACTTTCGTTTGGCTATGGGGAATATGGTTTCATTGAATGGGAAATCCAGCTTTGTATGGACCAGATAGGTAGCCGGGTTGGGCAGGTCCTTATGATCGCTGATTAACTTAAGCTTGATGGAACTGGGAGGCTGATGAAGCGTATCCATGGGAACGGTCCGTATGTACCGGGTCTTCAGGGCCCGGTGGGCATCCTCTGAAGATGCATAAATGGAAACCTCATAGCGAAACAGGTTCAGACCGTTTTTGCTGTTATCAGGCACGAAAATGTATCCCTCTTCCAGATATCCAGGTATAATGCCTACTTTCTCGACCTCCAGATGCTCATCTACAAATTCAAAAATGGCGACGCCCTCGTCAATGTGATTTTTTATTTGAGGAAGAGCCCAGTCAATCAACTCCAGGATACGATCCACATTGGCTTCATCACGGAATATTTCTTCATAAATAAAATCCTGTTTTTCCCAGTTGATCTCTGTTAACTTTTGGGGGAAATCATCCTGCAGGGACTTGATCCTGCCGCGCATTTCATTCAGGCTCCTGTACAAAAAGACAAGCTCTCCCAGTTGAGGATACAGCTGGTTCCGGGAGAAGCTACCCAGAGCCGTTTTCAATGCATGAAGAATTTTATACTGCCTGATTTCAAAATCCTCGTTGATTCGGGTGAACATACCCAGACTCAAAGAACTCACGTTAACCTCCTTGTTTTGAAGATCATATCTTACATTATGTAAACGTTGCCAATCAATTATTAGGTATACTGGGGCTGTCTGGGGGCATCATTTCTTAAACTGCACTCCTTTCCATTCCCGGAACCGGGCCGCTACCTTTAATCGCTGAAATTTACCGGTCGATGTCACGGGTATTTCATCGGCAAAAACAACGGCTTTGGGTGTCTTGTTGAAAGGAAGTTTTCCGGCGCAATAGTCCAGTATTTTTTGCCCGTCCGGTTTTATGCCGGTATTCAGCTTCACATAAGCGCCGACTTCCTCTCCGTACCAGTCATTTTCAAACCCCACGGCAATACCGCAGTCCACGCCCGGTGCTGTGCAGATCACTTCATCGATTTCCAGTGGGGAGAGGTTGACCCCGCCGCGTATGATCAATTCCTTAAGCCGGCCGGTAATAAAGAAGAATGGACGGTTCTTTTTGTCTTTCCTGAAAAACCCTTCATCGCCGCTTCGAAACCAGCCAAAGGTAAAAGCCTTTTCACTGGCCTCTTCGTTGCCATAATATTCTTTCATTACGTTGACTCCGCGAATCACGATTTCGCCGCGTTTTCCTTCTCCAAGAGGGTTGCCGGAAAGGTCATGGATCTGCATTTCATTGGCCGGGAGAGGAATTCCGATACTGGGATACCCATAGTCGCGCATCCAGTGTTTATGATCCTGCTCATCAAGGTCGAGCGGCAGAAAACAGGAATAGCAGGTGGTCTCGGAAAGCCCGTAACCATGGATGATCCTGATATGGAACCGGTCCTCAAATTGCCGGGCTACCTGTACGGTCAGCGGTCCGGCGCCACAGATGACATGAGACAAATCCGGGCAGGATGGGTTGGCTTTGCCTTTGTATTCATTATTCAGAAACTGCAGCAAAGTCGGTACCACGCTCACAATCCCGACCCGTTCATCGCTGATGATCCTGAAAAAGCTGCGCGCCCGGAATTTCTGATTTAACACTACGGAACATCCCGCATAAAATGGTGTGACCAGGGTTACGACTGTTCCGTTTACATGATGGACCGGCAGCACGCACATCATGCGGGAGTGGCCGTTCAGGTCATGCCATCCGGAAATGCTCCGGGCATCTTCGAGCAAATTCTTCTGGCTGAGCAAAACCCCCTTGGGTTGGCCGGTGGTCCCTGAGGTATAGACAATGAGGGCATCGGACTCTGCGGGTAGGTCACCGGCCAGGTCGTCCAAAGGTCCTTTTCCATAAAAAGGTTCCAGACTCTCCCGGCATATGCACATCTGTATGTGTTTAAGGCTCTCGTCCGAATCCAGAATAGTCTGTACTTGCTCCTGATAATCCACCCTTACAAATGCAAGTTTTACACCGGCATCTTTAAGGATATAGGCAATCCGCTCTTCGTCCTCTCCGGGATTGACGGGAACGACAACCAGTCCGATAAGCCAGGCCGCAAAATACTGTACAGCGACATGCCAATGGTTATAAGAAACCGTTGCCATCCGGTCACCGTATTTCAGCCCCCGGCCTTTCAAAAAATGAGCAAGCCTTACCGCCTCCCTGTAAAAAGCTCGGTAAGAAAGCTCTACCCTGTTATCGTGAGCATTTATATATATCAGCCAGGTGTCATCGCTGCTGCCGCGCTCTGCCATAAGGGACTTAAGGGATGCGAAGGGCAAGGCGGGCAATACCTGACAGCTGCCCAGGCTCCGGGCATTTGCAACTTTTTTTTGTAATTCGATCGACCAGGCCATAGATATAAAATACTCCGGATACAGTCATATTCAACTACAATATGATATGCACCGGAATATGTTAATCTGCCTGATATCTGCGCCTGTATTATATAGAGATCTCTTCGGTGTTCTTTTTTCTCTTTTTCAGCCATTCAGCTACGCCCACAGCGACCAGAAACACGATAAGGACACTGAGGCCCGGCGTGCCTCCCCGGGTCCATAGCATGTACAGACTGGCTGCGGAAATGAGCGTGACCGACAGGATCATCAGTGTATTCCAGATCACCCGGCTACGGCCTCTGGGCATATGTTCTCCAAGCAGGGTTTTGTTGTTCATCATCAGCATGAACGTCACATAGGCGATGGGCAGCAAAAGAAGCGTGATCACCGAGGTGGGGATGGCCAGCCAGAACAAGGCCTGACTCCAGAAAAACGGTCCCAGGACCCCCAGACCCGGGATTAAGGCCCCTATCCGGAACACCCATTTGTTATCGGGTTTGTTAAAGACCTCACAGGCCACAAATCCGGATATGATCATCATCAGGGTGATGCTGGAAAGGGCCATGCCCAGTACGCCGATCCCAAATACAAAATGGCCGAACACGCTTCCCAGCAACGGCTCCAGGGTAAAGGACAGGTCAAAGGCGTCGCGGGTGATCAGCGTGGCGGCCATGACATGATCTTCCCTTGCCATCTCCCCGATCCGGCCGGCTATTTGCTGATCGCTGAGATTGGCTGCGCCGTTTTCGTACAGGACACGCCCTTCCATCAGGCCGTTATATTCGTTCACCTGGCTGGCGGCCGGTTCCCAGTCGGAGGAAAACTCTTCGATAATGCCCGGCTGGGGGACGGTATGAAACTGACTGGCAGCGGCGATCATCACACAGCTGGTGGCCAGCATGAACGGGAGCAGCATGCCCACGCCGAGATCGAACTTCATCAGGCCCTGATATTCCGAGCCCCACTTCCGGCGCAGCATAGAATAGGCAAACAGAAAGGTCATATTAATGCCCACGGCACTGGAAAGGGCCGCGGCCATGACATCCTGCTGACGATTCACAATAATATCGGTCCAATAGCCCCGTGAGGCTTCGGAAAGGCCTTCCAATAAGGGAATAAACCCGTCGGCCGGACGAAAGATCAGCGCGGGGTTGGGAAGGAAGCCTTTGCCCAATACCGCCCAGTCGATGGAGCCGGTAACAAAGGTCAGCCGGACGACCACTCCCACAAAACACAGAACAATAACGGCGACCACTGACTTAAGGATCCATTCGTAGACCCGCACGCCCGTTCTTCCACGGTCGTAGTTCCAGCTGATGCCCAGGGTGACGGCCAGGATAACGGCCGCTATGAGGATCATCCCCGTTACGCCGCCCAGGGAACCGTCAGTGCCAAAGGTGGCCGGCATCAGATTCTGCTGCATGACACTGGTGGCGAGGGAAAACTGGGGCAGGGCCCACACCACGCTGGCGAGCAGGGAGGCCAGGGCCCATCCCCATCCCAGGACCGGGTTAACGTGACGGTTGATCAGATGAAAGGGCCTTTCATTGGTGACCAGGGTTATGTAGCCCAGGGCGCTGAGCATGACAATACCCAGCAGCATGGCGATCGGCTGCAGCCATAACATGCTGTATCCGGCCAATACGCCCAGATACAGACTGCTGGCCAGGGAGCCTCCCCCCAGGGATAAAGCGCTTTGCAAAAAACCGGGACCGGAGAGCTTGAGGTAGGCCCTGGTCCGGACCGGCAGGCTTTTATCCTGAACTGCCCTTAATAGCTCGGATTCTTCGTTGCGTTGTTCGTCGTCATCGCTCATAAAAATATATTCCTGTTAGATTAGGGTTGTTGTCATTAGATATTAAGAAGTTGGCTCCATATTCAGTATGGATCTGTAGTGCGGGGATTCTTCCAATATCCCCCCGCTGCAGTCGTAAAAATCATCGTCCAGATGAAATACGCCCTCCTGGGAATCGATCCATGGTGACCCGGCCCTGGGGTGATAACTTTTCATCGTTTCCCACCGCTTGTAATTCTGGTGACCGTTGGTCTCCAGCAAACCGACATCGAAGCCGGGAACCGGACCAAGCCGGGCGGCAACGTTTTTATTCCAGTCCACCAGGACCGGATTGACCGTCAGGTCCGCACAAAAACAGGGAATGTCATGGCGGTGGGCAGTAAGGGCCATTTTCATGGTCATGCTCAGAGTCTTGGCGGCGGCTTTGAGGGCTATGGCCCCATAGCCCATCTGTATGCGCTCCCCGACGTTTTCGGCCGTATGGGCGCTCTCGTCGGCGGCCACCAGTACGCCCAGGTCACCGACATCCATTGTATATTCTTCGGGAAATGGCTCCTCCAGGATGTAGACCTGGTCAAAAGCCCCGATCTTCTTTGCATGGTCCAACAGCCGGGACAGGGTATCCTTGCTTTCATAGCGGCCGTTGGGATCAAAATAATACGGAAGCTTGCCATCTTTAGTGTGGCTGACCCGGATGTGGCCTACCGCCTTGTGGACCTGTTCAATCCGGGCTTTATCCTGTTCCAGCATTTCCTGCTGACTGCCCGGGGAACCCAGCTTGAACTTGAGGATGATATACCCGTCCACTTCCACCAGCTTTTGCACCTCGTCCAGGGGCATGCCATACGAAGCAATGGGAATGCTGGCCACTTTATCGTGGCGGTGGGTAAAGGCCGGCCGGTACACGGCGGGGATGAGATCATCAAAGCCACTCAGCCCGTTCTCTCGGGCATAGACCATCCAGGCGGCATTGTCTACGGCCACCATGGCATTGAGAACAAAGGTCTTGTTCAACCCGGGCTGGCCGGTAATTTTTTGACCATAGGCGTATACCTCGTCAAAGATCTGCTCCTGCAGGTCGATGGGGGTATCGAACGAGCGTCCCCTGGCCTGCCGCAGGGCAAAGGCGGTAATGGCAAACATCAGGCAATTGCCTTCGGCTTCCGCCGTGGAAGTAAAAACTCTCCGGTCGGACCACAGCACATTCTGCGTGCCCAGGCCCATGCCCTGTACACCGCCAGACGACTCCATCCGGGCGGCTACCTGCCAGATGCTGTTCATATACCCTCCTTTCAGGCCAAAAGGCCGGATCAGCGGTTCACGCTCGAATTGACATTCGGTATCGGAGATCTGTATAGGCATATAAAGACGACTCGTCCTGGTATATTTTTATCGTTCGATTAAAGTGTTAGGAAATAATAAAATAAATGGGAGTAAGTCAACCTGTTTTCTGTCCGGGTAAATATTCTTATATGTACGGCAGAACATAAGAATATTGACCGGATGGGTAAGGTTATAAATATGCTTTTTTGGACTTTTGATTAGAAAAGTTGTAAAATCAATGACCCTAACCGAAACATATATTATAATATAGTTATGCATCATATTTATACCGGAATTAACAAAATCATGGATATCTGCTTGTATATTCTTATCCCTGTCGCTTTAATAACCGGTGCATGCAGCAGCAATGAAGAACCCTGGCCTCCGGGCTTGCAAACGGTGCCGGATCAGTCTCCGATCCTGACGCCTGAAGAAGCTCTGCAGTCGTTTTACCTCCCGCCGGGTTATGATATAGAACTGGTAGTCAGCGAGCCTATGGTGGAGGATCCCATTGCTATAGATTTTGATGCAGACGGCAGAATGTGGGTCGCGGAGATGAGAGGCTATATGCCGGATGCAAATGCCGAAGGCGAGAAGGAACCCGTTGGCAAGATTGTAGTTCTGGAAGATACTTCCGGTGACGGCCGCATGGATAAGCGGACCGTATATATGGATAACCTCATCCTTCCCCGCTCCCTTAAAGTGCTTGACCAGGGTGTACTGGTGGCCGCTCCCCCCTATCTTTGGATGACAAAAGATACCACCGGCAATCTGCAGGCCGATATTGTTGAAGTGGTCAGGGATGATTATGGAGACCCGGATACCAATCCCGAGCACAATTCCAACGGTTTAATGTGGGGGATGGATAACTGGATACACAATACCGGCTATTCCGGTCGATTCCGGATGGACAGCGGCCGGTTGCAGTATGAGGCCTCACCCAGCCTTGGACAATGGGGCATAACCATGGATGATTACGGCCGCGTTTATCGCAACAGCAACTCCAATCCCCTGGCAGTTGATTACATCCCTCCTCATTATACCATTCGCAATAAAAATCTAAATCGCAGGCGTGGCGTTTACCAGGCCATCTATGAGAGCCGGGCCGTTTGGCCCATCCGGCCGAATACGGGTATAAACCGGGGATACCAGAAAAACCAGTTGCGCGAAGATAATACCCTGGCAAACTATACCGCGGCCAGCGCTCTTGCCGTCTACCGGGGCCACAGCCTCCCTGAAGAGCTCCGTGGCAATGTATTCGTTCCTGAACCGGCCGCTAACCTGGTACAGCGTTACGTGCTGAAGGAAAACGAGGATGGCTCACTGACCGGCCGCAATGCCTATGAAGACCTGAAAGCCGATTTTTTGACCTCCACCGATGAACGGTTCCGCCCGGTTAACATTTATACGGCACCAGACGGATCCCTGTATATCATCGATATGTACCGGGGCATACTCCAGCACCGGTATTATCTTACCGACTATCTTAAAAACGAGATCAATCAGCGGGGACTGGAAGCTCCCATCGGGTTGGGAAGGATTTACCGGATCGTGCATAAATCCGGCCAGTCGTATGACCAGCCCAACCTATCGGAAAAAACTCCGAATGAACTTGTAGAAATTCTGAAACATCCAAATGGCTGGTGGCGTGATACTGCCCAGCGCATACTGGTAGAGCGCAAGGAAATTACGATAGCACCTGAACTCCGGAGCCTGGCCGTACAGGGCCAGGACGATTACATGCGCCTGCATGCCTTATGGACCCTGGAGGGGCTTAATGAAACAGATCCGGATATAATTAAACAGGCCCTTTCCGACCCCTCCCCCCATCTGCGTGCGGCCGCCATCCGGATTGCTGAATCCCTGTTGTCCCGCAGCGAAATAAGAAGCGCCGTCCTGGGATTACTTGACGATGATCACCCTGTAGTCCGGCGGCAGCTTGCCGCTACCGTGGGGGAGTTTCCTTCATCCGGGCGGGAAGATGCCCTCCTGGAGGTTGTTGAACGCCATAGTCACGACCCTATCGTCGTAAGTCTCGTCGTGAGTGCCTTGTCCGGTCAGGAATTTGATTTTTTAAACCGGTTCCTGGATAAAACTTACCACAGCCAAACCATAACCGGAGAATCCGATGTTGTAGAAACCTTGGCGGTAACGCTTCTTCGTTCTGAAAACAATGTCCAGATCCGGACTATGCTCAACTGGATCGGCGATGAAGCCAGACCGAAATGGCAACAGATGGCATTGCTTGGCGGACTCGAGGATGTTGTTCCCAGGCCCTCGCCGACCAGCGTCCGCTGGCTTGAGCTGGATCATAAACCTGAGATCCTGCTGGCCGTTGCAGAGTCTGGCGAAAATGAGGTAAGTCAAAAGGCTAAAAAAGTGGCTGACAGGCTCGGCTGGCCGGGTAAACCAAGACCTGAAATGCCCTCTGTAGTTCCACTGACGGCCGAACAGCAGGAGAGATTTGACCGGGGAAGTGACTTATTCGGATCAACCTGCGGGGCCTGTCACGGACCGGATGGCCGGGGCACCGATGGCATGGCACCCTCCCTGGTCGATTCTGACTGGGTCCTTGGCCGGCGGGACAGGCTGCTGCGCATCCTGCTGCACGGCTTTGACGGTGATATGCTGATGCCGCCTGCCAACTATCTTTCCGATGATGAGTTAGCCGCCATAACCACCTATATCCGGCGCAGCTGGGGGCATGATGCCGATCCCATCAGCCCGGCTAACGTATTTGAGATCCGGGGGGTGACTACCGGCCGTGCCGAACCCTGGACAGCCGATGAATTGAATGCCATACGGTGACCGGGGGAAAGGAAGGACGGGAATCAGCTAGCGGACACCCAGAAACTTATGGGTCTGCAGGCTGATGGCCCATTCCGGGTTATCCTTGACATATTTGACGATCAGGCCAACCGATTCAGGAGTATCCCATTCCGGCTGCAGCAGCAGGGTTGTATGCCCGGGACATTTCCGGGCATTTTCTTCCGCCCATGCGATGTCTTTGTTGGTGAGCACTACAACCTTGAGTTCATCGACATAAGGGTAAACTTCCGACAGGGGCTTCTTAAACCGTTTAGGCGAAAGCGTGATCCAGTCCAGGGAGCCGCTTAGCGGTGATGACCCGCTGGTTTCAATATGTATTTTAAGTTTTTGCCGGCGCAGGGCTTCGCAAAGCGGACGCAGATCATGAAGCAACGGTTCCCCGCCGGTGATCACAACAAACGGCGCCCGGCTGTCGACAGCACTCCGGACCAGGGTTTCCACATCCACTTCCGGGTGACGGCCTGCATCCCAGCTATCTTTAACATCACACCACCAGCATTGCACATCACAGCCGGCAAGGCGTATGAAATAAGACGGTTTCCCGGCATGAGCACCTTCCCCCTGTATGGTGTAAAAATGTTCCATAACCGGATAGCGTACTTCCTGTACAGGCTTATCGATCTCCTTCTCTATAGACTTAAACATATTGTAAATTAAGCATTAATCAGGTCAAATGCGGCCGTGGGCTTCGTCCAGCACACGTTGTATTTTCAGGGCCTGTTCTGCATCAAGCCCTCTGCGCCGGGCTATATCCAGGGTGACGGAACCCAGGTTAGTATAAATCGAAGTTAACCGGCCGGATCCCTTTATTCCCCGAAGATGCCGGCTGACGGTCCCTGAATCCCCACGACTTACAGGTCCCGTCAACGAAGCATCAATGCCCTTTTGTGTGATATTTTTCCAGGTATTGGAAATTAAAGGTCCCATCACTTTGACCACATCTATATCGGGGCCGGTTGACTGCAGACTGAGTCGGGCGGCTTCCATTAAGGCAGGCAGATAATTACAGGTAAAAACAGCTGCCAGGTGGAGGCCGTTTTTTTGTTCTTCATTTACTTCAAGGCTGTGGGCATCCAAAATATCAGCTATCACCCTGAGCTCAACGATCAGCGGACCGTCACCCTGCAGGCTGATGTAGCAACCTGAGAAAATAGTATTCCTGACGGAGCCGCTGAACGTCTGCAGAGGATGAAAAGAAGCCGTGGGCGAACCTTTGGCTCTCAGAGGGCTTAAAACAGACGCAGGCTTTGACCCTGAAGTATGCACAAAGGATACCCTTGAAAAATCTCCCTCCAGAGCGGACAGCTTTACGGCCACATCTTCAATGCTGTCATCCGGAACACATATAAAACAGATTTGCCCGAGATATTCCAGCGATTCGGGAAACCTGCCCGTCATTTCAGCGTCTGCATACCCGCCAAGCCGGTCGGCAGCTGTTCGTGTTCTGTTGAAGAGACCACTGACGAACAGACCCTTATCGTGCAAAGCGGCGGCCAGCGCCGAGCCCACCGCTCCGGTCCCGATAACGGATACCTTATGTTTAAATGTCATAACTGCCCAATTTTTGTCCGGACCTGAAAGCGGCGTAACCGGCGATCAGGCTGTTTTCCCTGTCACTATGGTACCTGCCCTTTGGAAATTCTATTTCGAGTTCCCATGCAAGGGCAACACGTACACCAACCAAAAAAACACCGGCGCCTTCAATTTTAGATTTGCCGCTGTACAGGAAATTCTGGAGGCCGGAAATATCCTTATTATCAATAACATCCCTGATACGGCTAAATTCTATCTGATGATCTGCATGCAGATCACAGGCGCATATCAGCACTACATTTTTTTCTGCCAGAAGCTCGCGCAGCACATACACCATTTCATCAACTATTTCGGGACGTTCATCGGCAAGCTGCATGCTGACGGCGTTAAAGTTTTCCCTGGCACACTGCAGCATGGCTAAATGGTCATACAGGCTCATTTGTCCGTGCAGGCCGCTATCATCGATAAAAAAATCATCTTCTTCGTCACAAAATTCATCCCGCAGCTTTTCATTGGCCGCTACCCTGCCGAACTGGGTCTTGAACGCTGTTGCTGATGCCATAGGAATTTTTTTATCCAGATTCCCTTTGACCGGTTCCAGGATGACGGCCGTTTCGTAATTGCTGCCTGACAACTCCCCGTAAATTTCCAAGACCTGCTCCATGTTCATGTCAGTGACCAGACGGGGCACAAACAGGATCCGTATCGCTTTACGTGGATTACCGGATTTTTTCTGTATAAAATTTTGAAGTTCTTCTTTCGTGAATGCCGTCTTCATGGGTTCGGTGTTAATATTTGCTGTTGTGAATAGGCAACGGATACCCAGTAACCATTTAAGGCAAAAGATATAACGCGGATGTTCATATTGTCAACCGTTGCCGTATAGCAGAGATCCTCATTCCCGCTAAGGTCAACTTTTTGCATGGCCATTCGCAGACCGGTTCCCGTGAACTTCAGGACCGCTTCTTTAATGGTCCACAGTCTGATGGTATCGATGCCGGAAATGACAGCGGCTTCTTTGTCACTGGTAATGCGTTGCCTTAATCCCTCCGGAACGTTCCGGTTTCTGGCCTCTATATCAAGGCCGATTTCTCCGAATACGTTCATTCCGCAGCAAATTGCCGTTTTGGTATGTGAAATGGCCACCCCGATCTCCCGCCGGTCAATCCTGCCATAAGGCTTGCCTGATGTTTTTTTGATGATCTTCAGGGACTGTCCGTTCAGGGAGGCTTTATCAGCAACCCTTTTAAGCAACGCTTCGGGTTGCCCGGGTTGCCCGTTCAACCCGTCATAGCACAGGTAAAGACCTTTTGGAAAAGAATAATGAGGGTTCTGGATGATTTTCATCGTGCGAAAGAATAGGCTATGGATGTCAGGTGGCTGCTTATGCGGCGTAAGCTATTCATCGTATCAATAAAATAGGAGCTTGATTCAAGACTTACAACGTCCTGGATGTCCAGGTTTTCATAATGATCTTTCTGGACCGCCCTGCACCATTCGTTGAGCTGTTCTTTCTCGGCCAGCATTTTTGCAGCCAATTCAGCATCCCGGCTGGCCAGTATGCTGATCGCCATTTCAAACCGGTCGATCACCTGCCGGTAGAGCTCATTAAGGTACTGCTGCTCTTTCCCGGTAAGAAACAACCCCTGTTCAATCTCCTTAATGAGCTGATGGCAAAGATTTTTGTCGATAACATCTCCTATGGCTTCCAGTTCACTGATAAAATGAAACAGGGTGAACTGCAGTTTGGTATCCTGCGGACTCATTTCCTCTTCGCTCATCCGGCTTAGATATTCCTTGATCTCGTTGTTCATGGTATCAATACGGTCGTCATATCTCTGCACCTGCCTTGCCATGGCCGGGTTGTCTCCTTCATGGGCCCGCCAGAAGTTCATCAGCATATTTTTTACCTCATCAGCCATGAGCAGCGTTTCGCGGGTGGCGTTGATCAGTCCCAGGGCGGGACTGTCGATGGCATCCTCATTCAGATAGGTGGCCGGCGGTTTTGATAAAGCGACCCCATCTCCCTGATCCGGGCTTATCAGAAACCGGGTAAAGCTGCATATGTAATCCAGCACGGGTAAGGCGGTTACGGCGACAATGATATTGAACAGGGTGTGGAAGTTAGCCCCTTGCCGGATATCATCTCCCGGTGTTTGCTGCATGAATTCCAGGATGGCCGGTAAGGCCAGCAAACACAGCAGGCCCACAGCCGTTTTTAACAGCAGGTTTGAGGTGCCCAGGCGACGGCCTTCCAGGCTGCCGTACCCGGCAACCAAAGCCGTACCGGCTATCCCTATATTTGATCCGATAATAATCGGGATCAGCAGATCCAGTGACCCCAGCCCCCCATCCGCCAGGGCGAGACCGATGCCCACGATGGCTGTAGAACTTTGGATCATTATGGTTAACACGGCTGAGATCAGGATCAGGGCAAGAGGATGACCATAAAGCAATTCAATCAACAGGATCATCTCTTCATTACCGGACATGGATGCCGCCGCTTCGCTGATCAGGTTCATAGCCAGGAATATAAAACCCAAGGCAAGAGAGCACTGGCCTATTCCACGAAAGATATTGCGTTTGAGAAACTGGAAGGCGATTAATCCCAGGATCAAAAAGATGGGAAAGTACTCATAAATGCGGATAGCCAGCAACTGCACGGTTATGGTAATGCCGATGTTGGTACCCAGTAAAACAGCCAGCATTCGCTGAAAGGAAAGATGAGTGGAATGCAGCAGCTTCAAGGCTACTAAAGCCAGTGTTGTCGAAGAAGGAACGACCACCGAAATCGCTATGCCCGCTCCAAAGGCCTTCAAGCGGTGACTGGTCATCTGATGCAGCCAGTTGATCAGCTTATGGCCGAAAAGCCGGTCCAGTCCCTTGCCCAGAAAACGAACGCCGAAGAGTATAAGCGCTACCCCTCCAATAATGTTGAGGAGGATCATATAAGGCTCATGCCGGTTAAATGTTGCATGCCGAAAAACAAAACTTACTGTTAACTTTTAGGTCCTGGTATTGTAACTGGAAGGTAATCATCTGTATTTTGCCATAATATATTTAACTTAAAGTATTAAATGATAATCCTTCAACCGAATAACAATGAAAGTATTAGTAGCAGACAAATTACCAGATTTTTATATAGAAAAACTTAACGATATCGGCCTGGATATTGATTACAACCCTAAACTCACCGAAAAAGAACTTGAAACTGACGCCGCTGACGCCGACATCTTAATCGTACGGTCAACAAAAGTAAATGCCGCCTGCATCAACAACAGCCCCAATTTAAGCCTGATCATCAGGGCCGGGGCCGGCGTTAACAATATCGATCTTAATGCAGCCAGTGATGTTGGCATCTATGTTTCCAACTGTCCCGGTAAAAATTCCATAGCTGTTGCAGAACTGGCCATGGGGCTCATCATAGCCCTGGATCGCCGCATCCCGGACAATGTTATGGATTTTCACGGGGGAAAATGGAATAAAGGCTTGTACACGCAGGCAGACGGACTCAGCGGGAAGAAGCTGGGGGTAATCGGGACCGGCAGGATTGGCAGGGAACTCATAAAGCGCGCTCAGGCTTTCGGCCTGGATGTGGGAGCCTGGTCCCGCTCTCTCACCACGGAGCAGGCCGAACAGCTTGATATCAACCATTTCGACTCCATTGAAAAGCTGGTCCGAAATTCGGACATCCTGTCCGTGCACCTGGCCGTCACCCCCGAAACAAGGGGAATTATCTCCAAAAGCGTGTTTTCCGATATGAAGCCGGGGACCCTGTTTATCAACACCTCCAGAGCCGAGGTAATCGATGAAGATGCCCTGATCGAGGCGCTTAAGAGCGACCGGATCCAGGCCGGAGTGGATGTATTCAACGATGAACCCGAACAAAAAGAGGGTTCTTTTTCCAGCCGTCTGCAAAACCTGAACAACCTTTATGTAACCCATCATATCGGAGCATCCACAGCCCAGGCCCAAAATGCCGTTTCGGAGGAAGTGGTGTCCATCGTCAGCCAATACATCCAGACCGGGAAGGCATCTAACTGGATTAACCGCTGTGAAACTACAGCTGTGGAATGGCAGCTGGTCGTCCGCCATTACGATAAGCCGGGGGTAATCGCCAATGTTATGAATGAGCTTAAATCCGTGAATATCAATGCTGAAGAATTCGAGAACGTGATCTTCGATGGTAAAGTCGCCGCCAGCTGCACCATTCAGCTCAATGCCGCCCCGGCGGAGGAGACCCTCCAGAAAATACGAAACCGGAAAGATGAGGTCATCAGCGCGACCCTTATTAAGCTATGATGCCCTACTCTTCTTCCAGGTATTGCAGCCCGCTTCCGGCGACGTTGCGCGTTGCTTCATAGGGATCATCCAGCCGGTTACGGTATAACTGGCCGATCTCCTCACGGAGGTCATCTTCTGTTGCCCAGACGGCTAATCCGGCAAGGGCAATACGAATGTAGTCATAATCACCCGGCTCACCGGCCAGTTCATACAGCATTTCATAGGCTTCGACAGAGGAGCTGTTGGATAGCGCTTCCGCCAGGGCGGTTTTGATGACCTGTCCATGCGAATCTGTATCCATAAATCCGAAAAGTACGGTATGTGCCTCATCCGGAAAGCTTCTACCGTATAGCCTTATGGCTGCAGCGGCAACATGATAGCTGCTGTCGCTAGTCATGGTTTCCAGATGATATTTTATCCCTTCACCACCGAAACCGTCGAGCAGGTGAAGGGCCGGGACACGGACCCTGCTTTCCGGTTCGTTTTCAGGGGTCCGCGTCAGGGCAAATTCCACAAGGCCCTCATGCCTGTTCGCGGCCAGGGCTTCCATGGCCGACTTGCGTATCCCCCGGAAAGAATGGTTCTCCGCGAGATCCAGCATAGCCGTCTCCATGTCGCTGTTCCATTCCTCCCCGCCCAACTCATTAATGGCCTGGCGGATAACCGCTACGGAAGGATGCCGAAGACGGCCATAGCGGGCCTGCACCCCTCCCGTCTGCCTTACTTCGGCCAGCTGCAATCCGTCCGGGTCAAGAATAACGTCTTCCAGTGTGCCGCAAAGGGAAAAGCGATAGGTCGAATCGGCTTTATTGATAATGACCGGCCTGTCATATACAGAGCCTGAAGTACGCAGCTGAACGGTGGTGTGCAGCCTGAAGACCGGCTGCCTTTCCATATCCTGAACCTGGCGAATGCGAACCTGCACTTCATTGCCGGCCGTATCGGCGGTTACCTCCATTTCCGGATGTCCGGGCTGATGAAACCACTGGTCGAAAAACCAGCTGAGGTCCCTGCCGGTCTGCTGTTCGAACACATCCTGCAGATCGGAAACATCGACTTCATCAAAGGCAAAGCGGCTCAGATAGGCATTCAACGACGTCCACCAGGTTTCCTCACCCACATAGTCATGCAGCATGCGCAGGATCTGGCCGGTTTTGGCATAGGTGTGGCTGTCATACATGTCTTCGGGCTCCGTGTACCGGTTGAATATGACCGGCCGCCGCATACGGCGGGCTTCCGTAAAATACTCGTCCCGGTTATCCAGACTGTTCCATACAGCCTCGCTGTCACCCTGCCGGTGGCCGGAATACAGGATCTCAAAATAATTGGCGAATCCTTCGTTGAGGGGAAGGTTTGCCCAGTTCTTTGCCGTTACATAATTACCGAACCACTGGTGGATCAGCTCATGCATTATGAGCCCCTGGTGGGAGATGTCCAGTCGGGCACGCTCGTCAATCTGCACGCCATCATACAGTATGGATGCGGTGGTATTCTCCATGCCGCTGGCTATGAATCCACGGACGGGAACCTGGGCATAGATTCCCCACGGATAGGCCACGCCGGTTTTGGTTTCAATATAATCCAGCATATCCTCCGTATTTTCATAGATCAGATCTGCATATTCCGCGTAAGCCGGTTCGGTAAAGTATTTAAACAGTGTGTCATGGTTCCATGAGCTGCTGACGGAATAATCTCCAACAGCAAGAGCAAACAGATAGGGGGAATGAGGCTTGTCCATCACCCAGTAATCGGTTCTCAGGGAGTCGCCGGGCATCACCCTGCTTTCGATCAGGGCTCCGTTGGAGAGTGTTTTGTAGGGTTCGGGAACGGATATCCAGGTTTCCTGGGTGGCGCGCTCCAGGGGCGAATCAATGGTGGGAAACCAGAAACTATTGTCTTCCGGCTGACCCAGCGTCCACACCTGGGTCGGACGGACCGGATCAAGATCCAGAGGATCAATGAAGTAGAGGCCGCGCTCAGGCCGGGTGGACGCATACCGGATGGCCACGAACAGGCTGTCTCCCTGATCGACGGCTTCCGGAAGGGAAATGCTTAAGGTCGACGAATCGTTCTTAAATTCAAGATGCTCGCTCGTATGCACGGTATAAACCGAGTCAATGTCCATCGCCTTAGCATCCAGGATGATCCGGGTATTGCCATCGTCAAGGCTGGTAAGAAACAGTTCCGTGAGGCCGTTCACCCGTTCGTGTTCAAAATCAAAACGCACCCAAAGCTTCTGGTGCCTGAGATCCCAGGTCCGCTTCCTCGACTGTTGTTCTTCACCCTCCGGGATGAACCACCCGTTTTCCGCCTCCCCCCCGGCAGTGATTCCTCCCGGAGCCTGATCCAGAATTTGTGTTGGTCCGCAGGCCGTTAGAATGGCAAGGGAAGATGAAATAATAAAAAGTCTGGTAACGTTCATGATTAAATTATAAAATAATAACGGCGGCAGAGAAATAAACAACAGGCATCAAAACTTTACGTAACTTTGATCTTCTTTCTCAGTTTTGATTATCTAATCCCTTTACTATTATTACGGGCTTATAAATTGGAATACAGGGTAAACATAAGCCATTTCTATATAAATCCATTACCACCTGATGCAAAAAGATCATAAAACGCTTAATAAACTATTTGCTGCTGCAGCCTTTATTACGGCCTTTATCCTGTATTTATTAACCCTCCCCCCCACCACCAGTTTTTGGGATCCCGCCGAGCGTATTGCCACAGCCTGGGGACTGCAGATCCCCCATCCACCGGGAACCCCTTTGTACCTGTTGCTGGGACGCCTGTTTTCCATGTTTGTCACCACGGAATCGGTCGCCTATTCCATCAATATCATGAGCGCCCTGGCATCGTCGGTCACGGTCATGCTGCTGTATCTTATCATCGTGCGCCTGGTCCGCGAATGGAAAGGCAATCCCGATGCGTTGCCCCTGATTGACAAGATCGGCCTGTACGGGGGTGCTCTTGTCGGGGCACTGGCTTTTTCGGTAACCGACAGCCATTGGTTTACCTCCATTGAGGCGGAGACCTATGCCCTGTCGCTCACCTTTACAGCCATTGTGGTCTGGCTGGTACTCAAGTGGTCGGAGAACCATGACCGTCCGCGCAACGAAAGGTGGCTTATCCTGATCACCTATATGTTCGGACTGGCCTTCGGGGTCCACCTCCTTAGTTTACTGGTGATCTTTTTCGTGGGGTTGATCATCTACTTTAAGAAGTACGAATTTGAGCCCCGAAGCTTTGTCATGGCCGGACTCTGTTCCGTTGTTGTTTTCTTCTCTATCTACCCGGTTACGATGATCCACATCCCCACGCTGGCCGGAGCGTTTGAAGATTTTACCGGCGGACTGCTCGGACCCATAGCCTTTATTATACTACTGGTGGGCGTTCTGGCCTATGGCATTTATTACACGCATATAAAAAGAATGCGGCTGGCCAATATCGTTCTTCTGGGTTATATGGTGATCCTGATAGGATATTCAAGCTTTTCCCTTATTTACATCCGGTCTCAGGTCGATCCGGCCATTAACCAGAATGCACCCGATAATATAGAACGGTTTATCAGCTACCTGAATCGGGAGCAATACGGAAGCCATCCGATCCTGACGGGCAACAGCTTCAATAACGAGCTGGGTTCGATCGACCGGAACGAGGAAAAGCTGTTTCCCCGCCGGCATTCCTCCGATCCCCGGCATATGTCTAAATATGCTGAATATGACAGCGACTGGCACTTTTTCTGGAGCTATCAGGTCGGGCATATGTATATGCGCTATTTTAACTGGAACTTCATTGGCCGGGACAGTGACCTACAGGATGCCCCCTGGACGGCAGGCTTTACCTCCAGTGATCATGCCGGTAACCCGGCCCATAATACTTTTTTCTTTTTACCCTTCCTTCTGGGCCTGCTGGGCATGGTTTATCACTTTCAAAAAGACTGGAAACGCGCTTTTAGCGTGCTCATCCTGTTTCTCGCAACCGGCCTGGCCATCGTATTTTACCTGAATCAGACCCCGTTCCAGCCCCGGGAAAGGGACTACTCCTACACCGGCTCCTTCTTTGCTTTTTCCATATGGGTAGGCCTGGGGGTAACCGGCATCATGGAGCTGATCAGGGATTATCTGAAGCAGAACAGGATAGCCGCCTGTGGGGCTCTTGCGATGTGCTTTCTGGCGGCTCCCGTACTTATAGGCATACAAACCTACTCGAACAACGACAGGAGCCTGAGATATGTGGCTCCGGATTATGCCTATAATATGCTTAACAGCACGGCTCCTTACGCCATAATCTTTACCAATGGCGATAACGATACCTTCCCGCTTTGGTATCTGCAGGAAGTCGAGGGGGTCCGGACCGATGTGCGGGTCGTTAACCTGAGTCTCCTTAACACGCCCTGGTACATCAAGCAAATGAAGAACAAATGGAACCATGACTCCCCCCCGGTCCCCATTTCCCTGACCGATGAGGAAGTGGACCGCCTGGAAGACAAGTTTGACTTTCAGCGCCCCGGTGATTTCCACACACCCGGGGAAATCACGATACCGGTCGATAAAGAGCTGCTGAGCCAATATCATGAGTCGGAAGCCCGGGATGCCGGTTCTATATTTTCAGAAACGGCCGGGGCACAGGAACCCGAAGTCAGGACTTCCAGCATGAACTTTGAGATTCCCGTAGACGAGCTTGATGATGAGGTAACATGGGAGTTTGAAGGCTCCTTCCTTACCGAAGACCGCCAGGGCAATGAATTGTACTACACGAGGATACAGGATGATATGGTGCTGGATATACTCAGGACCAATCAGTGGATCCGGCCCGTTTATTTTGCCATTACCGTTTCCCGGGACGGGCAGCTAGACCTTCAGAATTATTTCAGGCTGGAAGGGAAAGCCTTCCGGGTCGTTCCCGTTCAGCATAACGAAAGTTATGGCATGGTCGATACGGAAATCCACGGCAACCGGCTCAACTCATTCCGGTTCCGTGAAACCGACAACGAGAATGCCTATTTCGACGAGAATATCCGGCGGATGCTGGATAATTACCGGACGATTTTCAACCGTCAGGCTACGGCTTTCGCCGACATGAGCAGGCCCGACAGCGCGGCTTACTGGATGAGCTGGGGTGAGGATAAAATTCCATTTGATGTGGTGGAAGGCAATGTCGGGTCCATGATCAACTATGCCTATCAGTATTCGCAACTGGATGAAGACGAGCGGGCCCTGAACATAGTGGAGATAGCCCGGCCCCGGTTAATGCAGCAGATCAGTGAAAATATTGAACGCATGGACCGGGTGGAAGGCGGGATAAGCGGCCTGCAGCAGGAACTCGGGGAAAGAGGCCGTCAGCTTGGAGCCGACCGGCGCCGGGTCATGCAAAATGAGATCCGCAGGCTCACACAGAACCGCCAAAGCAGGATCCGGGATGTATCCTATGATTCTAGCAGGCTGATGATCATTCAACGCATCTATTTCAGTGCCGGCATGGATGAAGAAGCCATGGCACTGGCCGCACAGGTCGATTCAATAACCGGGGGACGATTGCCCTTTCCCCAGTCTGATGAGGAGAACCGTGACCAGGTGGAAAGGATGGGAATGGGTCTGTAGCTTTTTCGTAATTCCTGACGAAAAACAGTATATTGCAAGAACATTCTAAGCGACACGACCATGATACACGACTTTACCGCCGAAAACATACAGGCCATAGCTGAGATTTTGGAGACGACACCCAAAAAATCGGGTGAGGTTTACCGTTTTCAGGTAACCGATAAGGAATCTGGGCGTAGATTGGCCCTGGAGGTACATATGGGACTGGTTATTGAAGGAAATAAAACGAATATTGTGTCTGTATATTCCCAGAACACTTTTTTGCAGCTTCATAACTGCACAGGCTTTGTAGCCAGTAAAATGCTCAATCAGGTTACGTTTTTCGGTAAAAGCAGGGAAAGAACCTCGGGGCTGATCGTGGAGAAAGAAGCCGGATGCTCGCTGTACGCAAATGTAGACGAAGCTTTGCTGAAAGGGGATTTCACCAAATTGCCGCCCGAAGTAATGATGGGCAGCGTAGCCCTGTCACTTACCGAAAACCCGGAAATAGAAGGCTTTGATTTTGACGATTAGTGCAACGTACTGCGGGCATAACCATAATTAACGAAACCGACCTGCCTGTTCCCCTTACCAGGAATAGGGCTGCCGAAGCGGCGAGTTTAATCGGAGAAAAAGAAAATTGTGTTTTTTCCTTTGTAGAAGTTGTGTATGTTGATGAACCTGGCATTATAGAGATCAATAAAAAACATCTCAATCATGATTATGTAACCGACATTATAACATTTGGATATAATGAACCCGGTGAAGCGGGTCCGATTGAAGCGACACTTTTTTGTTGTGCACATAGAATTTTTGAACAGGCGGAGGAGTTGCAAGTTGACGTAAATTCAGAGTTTTTACGTGTTTTTGTTCATGGATTGTTGCATCTTGCTGGTTATGGAGACTACCAGGCCGTGCAAAAAGCATCCATGAGGGAAAAAGAAAGTTTTTATCTAAACTATATCAAAGAATCCAATGCAAAATAACGTAATTGACCTGATTATTTTTCTTGTGCGAAGAATTCGTATCGGCGATAAGCTCAATGAGGTGAAACTGGATACTTTGCAAGGTTATGATAACTCTGAAATCAGTGCTGCATGGTCATGGGTATTGCAGAAACATCATTCCGGGGAATTAAAAGGCAAGGATCAAAAAAAGGTGAACCAGCCGAGAGCGCATCGCGTCCTGCATTTTGCCGAACGAATGATGATCACCAAAGAAGCCTACGGATATTTGCTCGAACTCTATGATATGGGGTTGATCGATACCATGGCTATGGAAAAGATCATTGAGCAGGCCATGCTTCATTCTGCTGAGCAGATCACCCTGGATAAAGCCAAAGAAATGGTCGTTAAAACGATATTCTCCAACGTTGAAAGCTCCCAGCCCAAGACCATGTTCCTCAAGGGCAATGAATCCATCAATTAATGCCGGCCCCTGCCGCATCACGGTCCACCTCCCCTGAGCGGTGCATAGCCGGGTATATCGCCATATCGAGTAGGAAGATAGGGATTAATTCCCTATCTGTCCTCTCACACCACCGTA
>JBBDRB010000114.1:0-15150 GCA_040905685.1 Balneolales bacterium
TAGGCCCGCCGCCAGCGTTCGTCCTGAGCCAGGATCAAACTCTCCGTTGTAATATTACTTATACTTCGTTTGAGCTCGTATCCCGGCAGGTCGCTTTATTATTGTCTCTTTTATTGACTCCCCAAAATGATCGCTCATCTTTAGGGGCTCGCTATGCGATTTTCTCAAAATTCATACGATCAAAGAACAACTGCCCGCTTTTTGGACAGACTCACAAGGTAACCTTCTTTATACCCCGTGTCAAGACTTATCTTGCTTTCTTACCTCTTTTTTTCAGGGGCGTTCCCGCCACTATAGGTATTTATCTTAAACGGGTTTTCTATAACAATAAGTAAAGCAGATTATTATGCTTCCGGTTGCTTTTTCCGGAAATTAATCTGCTTTATTTACAGGGGCATGCTTTATTTCTTCTCTTCGGAAGAGTCGTCCCTGGTATCGTCCTCAGAGCCGGCATCGCCTTTTTTAGCTTCGGCCTTGCCGGCTTTTGCCTTTGGCTCGTCCGCTTTGGCCGGTTCGGGCGCCGCCTCTTTTTTGGGCTCTGCCTTGCTTTCGGCCGCCTTGGTTTCGGATTGGGCAGGCTGTTCACCGGATGATTTTCCACGTCCGGCCCGCCGGGTTCGTTTTTTCTTCTTGCCGGCCGTTTCAGGCTGCTCATCGTTATAGTCGACCAGTTCGATCATCGCCAGGTCCGCATTGTCGCCGGGACGTTTGCCCAGTTTAATAATCCGGGTATAGCCTCCGGGACGGTCGGCGACCAATTCGCCGATCTCATCGAAGAGTTTCGTTACGGCGACCTTGTCGCGTAAAAAAGAAAATACGAGGCGCCGGTTGTGCATGGTGTCCTTTTTCCCCCGGGTAATGACCGGTTCAACATGCAGCCGTAATTCTTTCGCCTTGGCAAGCGTCGTGGTTATACGCTCGTTCTTGATAAGGGCTACCGAAAGGGCCATCATGGTGGACTTGCGGTGACTCGTGGTTCGGCCTAATTTTCTGCCTTTAACTAAATGACGCATTTTTCTGGTTTGTTTTTAATTGTCAAGGTATTTAGACACATCCATGCCGAAGTGAAGATTTTTCTCTTCTATGACTTCAATCAGTTCGGTGAGGGATTTGCGGCCAAAGTTGCGAAACTTGAGCAGTTCGGCTTCTTCTTTTTCTACCAGTTCGCTAATGGAATTGATATTGGCTGATTTAAGACAGTTATAAGCCCGTACGCTCAGGTTCAGATCTTCAATGCTGGTTTTCAGCAGCATGCCGACGCGTACTTTCTCAGCGTCCACTTCATCCTGCTTCGGAGCAAAGGGTTCATCGATTTTTTCGGTGATAAACTTCTCAATATGATCCTTCAGGATTTTGCCGGCTATGGTAAAGGCTTCTTTGGGGTTCACCGATCCGTCGGTGGTGACTTCCATGGCCAGTTTCTCATAATCGGTACGCTGGCCAACGCGGACGTTGGTCACGTCAAACCGAACGGACTTGACCGGGGTAAATACAGCGTCAACGGAGATCACGTTAATATCGGTCTCTTCTTCGTTGGTGTTCTCTTCGGAGGTCACGTATCCTTTACCCCGCCCGAGACGAAGCTCAATGCTGACATTGGCATCATCGGCCAGGGTAGCGATGACCAGGTCCGTGTTGAGAACCGTATATTCCTCGGAGGCTTCATTAATGTCACCGGCCGTTATCAGCCCGGGACCTTTTTTGGAAATATTGATCACCCCGCCGCTTTGCTCGACTTGCTTGAACCGCACTTCCTTCAGGTTCAGAATAAGGTCATAGACATCTTCGGCGACACCCGGAATACTTGAGTATTCATGCTGCACCCCGTCTATTTTTACGGCTGTAATGGCAATTCCGGGCAGGGATGAAAGTAACACCCTTCTGAACGAATTGCCTATGGTCACCCCGTATCCACGCTCCAGCGGTTGAAGAACGAATTTACCATAGGTATCTGTTGTTTCTTCAACTACGAGGCTGTCCGGCATTTGGAGATTATTGCTACTCATTAATCCACACGTTAATGTTTGAATTTCTGTTAAATCGTACTGGTTACTTGGAATAAAGTTCCACAATCAGCTGAACGTTGATATTCTCAGGAATTTCTTCCATATCGGGAAACTGCAGGAATTTACCTGACAATGACTTCCGGTCCACTTCCAGCCAGTTATGCTTCCTTCGGGGAGCATTGGTGATGGCATCATCAATCACGCCGAAATTCCGCGACCGGGGTCTGACCGACACGATGTCCCCGGATTTAAGGGTATAGGACGGGATATTGACCACCTGTCCGTTCACCACAATATGACTGTGGTTCACCAGCTGTCGCGCCTGGCGGCGGGTGGCGGCAAATCCCATTCTGAACACGGTATTGTCCAGGCGGGCTTCCAGAAATTTGAGCAGGTTTTCACCGGTCACGCCCTCTTTGGCGTTCGCTTTCACGAAAATATTCCGGAATTGCTTCTCCAGCAAACCATAGGTATATCTTGCCTTCTGCTTTTCATCCAGCTGAACGGCATAATCGGATTTCTTCATTCGACGGTTACGGCCATGCTGACCGGGTCCGTAAGGCTTTCTTTCCAGTGCTTTGCTCGGTCCGAATATGGGTTCTTTAAACCTGCGTGCCTTTTTTTGCTTGGGTCCTGTATAACGTGCCATGTAATATAATTTCTATTTGTTAAACTCTTCGTCGTTTGGGCGGTCTGCAGCCGTTATGCGGCACAGGTGTTGTATCCTTTATCAGCTTAATTTCCAGGCCGGATGAAGCCAACGCTCTGATCGCTGCTTCCCTTCCGGATCCGGGTCCTTTTACAAAAACGTCAACCTTCCTCAGACCAATGTCATAGGCCGTTTTGGCTGCCGTCTGTGAACTTAGCTGAGCGGCATACGGCGTATTCTTACGTGAACCCTTGAATCCCTCCTTGCCGGAAGAAGACCAGGAAATGACATTCCCTTCGGAATCGGTAATTGTTACAATTACGTTATTAAAAGTAGCTTTAACATACACCATGCCGTTAGAATCGTTTAATACTTTTTTCTTCTTGCGGGCTGATGATGCCGTTGATTTGCTTTGATTTTTAGCCATTACTTATTTTCTATTTACGGGGTGCTTTTTTCTTGCCTGTAACGGCACGTCTTTTACCTTTACGGGTGCGTGCGTTGGTTTTCGTACGCTGGCCTCTAACCGGTAATCCTCTTCGATGACGGTATCCCCGGTAGGCGCCGATATCCATAAGGCGTTTTATATTTGCTGTCGTCTCCGACCGGAGCGCACCTTCAACCTTAAACTCGTCTTCGATGAGTTTTCTGATCTCGGTTACCTGATCATCATTCCATTCACTGACCTTGGTATCGTATCCGATCCCTGTTTTGTCAAGAATTTGACGTGATCGTGTCGGACCGATGCCATATATGTAAGTCAGGCCAATTTCTCCACGTTTATCTTTTGGTAAATCTATACCAGCAATACGAGCCATAATTCCTTTAAACTTTTATCCCTGACGCTTTTTGTTACGTGGGTTTTTTTTATTGATTACGAAAAGACGCCCTTTTCGACGGACAATCTTATCTCCGGCGCCTCTTTTCTTTACGGATGCTTTTGTTTTCATAATATCTTATTTATACCTGTACGTGATTCTGCCTTTACTTAAATCATAAGGAGACATTTCTACCGTCACCTTGTCGCCGGGGAGAATTTTAATGTAGAACATTCTCATTTTACCCGAAACGTGTGCTAAAATTTCATGGCCGTTTTCAAGTTCAACCCGAAACTGGGCATTGGGCAATGCTTCAAGAATGGTACCTTCTTGTTTTATAGGTTCCTGTTTAGCCATTTAGCGCCACATTAT
Organism: Balneolales bacterium; assembly: GCA_040905685.1. GTDB lineage: Bacteria > Bacteroidota > Rhodothermia > Balneolales > Natronogracilivirgulaceae > JBBDMU01. The sequence continues at coordinate 3,846 of JBBDRB010000114.1, forward strand.
CAATTCGAATTTTGGTTATCTCCTCAATATACTCAAAAGTACTTAGAATTTCAGCATTTCCTTCTCTTACAACTACATCATGCTCATAATGAGCCGCATTTTTTCTGTCGGATGTCACGATGGTCCAACCGTCTTTCAACGTGTCCACTTTCCATGTTCCGGCGGTGATCATCGGCTCAATGGCCAGCGTCATCCCGGAACGCAGGCGCACGCCTTTTCCGCTCTTCCCGTAGTTCGGGACCGATGGCTCTTCATGCAGTGCCCGGCCGAGCCCGTGTCCTACCAGATCTTTAACCACCCCGTAACCGGCGTTTTCGCAATGTTCCTGAATGGCATGCGACACGTCACCGATCTTATTTCCATGCACCGCCTTGTCAATGCCCAGGTAAAGCGACTCCATGGTCGTTTGCAACAGGTTCATGGTCTCTTCGCCGACTTCCTCAACGATGAACGTATAGGCGGAATCGCCGAAGAACCCATTTAAATTAACGCCGCAATCAATGGAGACAATGTCTCCTGCTTTCAGTTTCTGATCGTTGGGAAACCCATGCACCACCTGCTCATTCACCGAAATACAAAGGGTTCCGGGAAACGGGTTCAATGCCGGGCCGTACCCTTTAAAGGCTGCTTTGGCATTATGTTGTTTGATATATTCTTCGGCTACGGAATCCAGCCGGGCTGTCGTGACGCCGGGCCTGATATGGCGGGCTACTTCAGCTAATGTTTTGGATACAAGCTGCGCACTTTCACGCATCGCATCGATTTCATTTTCGCTCTTAAGATATATCATTACATCCTGCGCCGGCCTTTAACCCGGCCTGTTTTCATGAATCCATCGTAGTGCCGCATCATCAAATGACTTTCAATTTGCTGAAGCGTATCAAGGGCAACCCCCACAATTATCAGCAGGCTTGTTCCCCCGTAGAACATGGCAAATCCGGGTGTGACCCCAAAGTTGGCGGCAAACGCCGGCATGATGGCCACGAAGGCTAGAAATATGGAGCCCGGAAGCGTGATCCTCGACAAAATATTATCTATAAATTCGACTGTTTGCTTGCCCGGCCTTACCCCGGGGATGAATCCGCCCTGGCGTTTCATCGTATCGGCCATTTCTTTCGGATTGATAACGATCGCCGTATAGAAAAAAGTAAAAAAGACCACGATGATGGCAAAAATAATGGAATAGGCCGTACCGGTGAAATCATTGGACCAGGCCGTCAGCATTTGAACCGTCTCGTTCGCCGGGAAGAAAGTTCCAAACGTACTGGGTATGAACATTATTGACTGGGCAAAGATAATCGGCATAACACCGGCGGCATTAACCCGCAAAGGCAGGTACTGGGTGGTTCCGCCATAGACTTTGCGGCCGACCACGCGCTTGGCATACTGAACCGGGATGCGCCGCTGACCCTGCGTGAGCAGGACCACTGAGGCAATAACCAGCATAAGAACGCCGATTTCAAACAGCACGATAATAAGATTGCTCTTGGTGGAGACTTCGTTCATCAGCGCCGTGGGCAGGGCGGCAATAATGCCGATCATGATCAGCAGCGAAATACCGTTGCCGATACCCCGTTCGGTGATGCGTTCACCCAGCCACATCACAAAGATGGTCCCGGCCGTCAGCACGATCATGCCGGTGGCGATGAAGGCGGCATTGCCTACCACAATAGCCTCCGGAGAGGTGGCCATCAGATTGATGCAGAACCCGACGGACTGTACCAGGGTGATCAGTACCGTGCCGTAGCGGGTAAGCTGATTGATCTTGCGGCGCCCTTCTTCTCCTTCACGCTGGAGTTTCTGGAAATACGGAACCACGGCCCCCATCAGCTGAATAATAATCGCTGCGGTAATATAAGGCATAATCCCCAAAGCAAATACCCCGGCTCTGGAGAAGGCCCCGCCTACGAACAGGTCGAACAGGCCCAGCAGATCAGTAGCCTGACCGGTGGTGGCCGTTAACTGGGAGGCATCCACACCGGGCATGGTTATAAAGGAACCGACCCGGTATACAAGAAGGATACCTACGACGTAGAGTATCCGGTTCTTGAGCTCTTCAATTTTAAATATGTTTTGGAAGTTCTGTAATAGACTCATTCGAAATAGGGTAGCTGAATATGCTATTTATCAATTTTGGTAACGGTGCCACCGGCTTTTTCAATCTTATCTATAGCGGTTTTGCTGAAGCCGTGAGCTTCTATGGTATAGGCTTTCTTCACTTCTCCCCGGCCTAAAACCTTTACAAGTTCTTTTTTACCGGCCAGGCCGGCTGCTATGAGATCATTGTGCGAGATGGTGTCTTTTAACTTACCGCTTTCGTTGAATTCATTGATGACATCCAGGTTTAGAGCGATATAGGACTTATGCAATGGATTTTTGAACCCAAACTTCGGGAGCCTTCGCTGCAGCGGCATTTGTCCGCCTTCAAACCCGGCCTTCACCGACGAACCGCTTCTGGCCAATTGTCCGTTATGTCCGCGCCCTGATTCTTTCCCCAGGCCGGATCCTTCACCGCGACCCACTCGTTTGCGGGTCTTCCTGTTGCCAATTGGTGCTTTTAGTGTATGTAATTTCATGACTTACGTAATAGAATGGATCGTTATCAATTCAGGATTCAAAAACTTTCTTCAGGGGAACGCCTCTTCGCTGGGCGATTTCCATGGGATCCTGCAGATTTCGCAGAGCGTCCATAGTGGCTTTTACCATATTATGCGGATTGGCCGAACCCAGGGATTTGGACAGCACGTTCCGGATGCCTGCATTTTCAAGCACGGCTTTGACCGGTCCGCCGGCTATAACCCCCGTACCGGCCGATGCCGGCCGCAGAAGCACTTCACCGGCTCCGCATTTGCCAACAATGGGGTGAGGAATGCTGCCGTCTTTGGTAACGGGCACCCTGATCAGGTTTTTCTTGGCATTATCAATCCCTTTCTGGATGGCATCGGCCACTTCATTGGCCTGGCCCATACCGTTTCCCACGATACCGTCGCGGTTACCCACTACAACGATGGAGTTGAAGCTGAACCGGCGACCGCCTTTTACCACTTTGGCGACCCTGTTAATATGAACAAGGCGCTCTTCGAGATTCAGCTCGCTGGCTTTAATGTTGTACTTTTTTCTTCTGAACTTGGGCATAATCTATCGTTGTTTAAAATTTCAATCCGGCTTCACGGGCGCCTGCAGCAATAGCTGAAATAATGCCATGGTAGGCGTATCCGCTTCTGTCAAAAGTGATTTGTTCTATTTTTTTCTCCAGGGCTTTTTCCGCCATAATTTTTCCAAGGATCTCCCCTTTTTCGATCGGCTTTTTGCCCTTGAATGAAGATTGCAGATCCGCACTTCTGGTAGAGGCTGCAGCCAGGGTATTTCCGCTGGCATCATCGACAAGCTGGGTATAGATGTGCTTGGAACTTTTATAAATGGATAGACGTGGTCTGGTTTCCGTGCCAATAACTTTGGATCGTATGCGGCGGCGGATGCGGGTTCTGCGTTTTTGTTTAAGATTCTTGGTCATTGCTAATAAGATTTATTTACCTGCGGATTTACCGGCTTTTCTTCGAATTTGCTCATTGAGGTATCGCACCCCTTTTCCTTTATAGGGCTCCGGCTTGCGAAGCGACCGGATATTGGCGGCAACCTGGCCGACCATTTCCTTATCCGTTCCCGTGACGATCACCCTGGGGTTCTTTCCTGATTTCGTATCCACTTCCAGGGAAATGCCCGGAGGGGGTACAAAATAGTACGGGTGGGAAAACCCTAATGACAGCTCCAAAATATCACCGCTCAGGTTGGCTCTGTATCCAACCCCGATGATTTCCAGTTCTTTTTTAAATCCTTCGCTTACACCGGTAACCATATTCTGGATCAATACACGGTATAGACCATGCAAGGCTTTGACCCTTTTATTTTCGGAGCTTCGGCTGACGATAATCAAACCGTCTTTTTGCTCAACGCTGAGGCTTCCGTCAATCTTCAGTGAATGTTCTCCTTTGGAGCCTTTCACTGTGACCAGATTATCAGCGTTTATGCTGCACTCTACGCCGTTGGTTATTTGTACCGGTAATTTTCCAATACGTGACATTGTTCAAATAATTATTAGTAAATGTGACACAATACTTCGCCGCCAACCTGAAGTTTGCGGGCTTCTTTGTCGGTCATTACGCCTTGTGATGTAGTCAGGATCGCAATGCCAAGACCGTTTAGTACGCGAGGTATATCTTCCGACTTGCAATAGTTTCGCAAGCCCGGTTTGGATATTCTTTTCATCAGTTTGATAACAGGCTGCCCGTAATGATCGTATTTCAAAAATACCCTGATCAGGCCCTGCCTGCCATCATCGATATCCAAATATCGTTGTATAAAACCTTTGTCCAGTAGAATTTTGGTCATGGACCGCTTGATCTTCGATGCGGGAATATCCACACGCCGGTGACCTGCCCTCTGGGCATTTCTGATTCTGGTAAGGTAGTCTGCTATTGGATCAGTCATGATTTGTTTTTGTTTTTAATTACCAGCTGGCTTTCTTGATTCCGGGAATTTTGCCGGATAGGGCAAGCTCTCTGAATATGATGCGGGATACGCCGAACTCACTGACCATACCGCGTGACCGGCCGGTAATGGAACATCGTTTCTTGACCCGGGTCGGGCTTGCATCACGCGGGAGTTTCTGCAGGGCTTCGTAATCGCCCTTTTCCTTGAGCTCTTTTCTGCGCTCAGCATATTTAGTTACGGTTCGTTTTCGCTTTTCATTGCGAACTATCCATGATTTTTTTGCCATAATTATGCTTCTGTTTTACGGTTTTTAAAAGGCATTCCGAAATGCTTCAGAAGGCTGTATGCTTGCTCATCCGTTTCAGCCGTGGTTACAAAGGTAATATCCAGGCCGTGCATCCGGTCTAATTTGTCAATATCGATCTCAGGGAAAATAGCATGCTCGGTAATCCCCATGGTATAGTTGCCGCGTCCGTCAAAGCCCTTATCGGAAACGCCCTGAAAGTCACGGGTTCTCGGCAGGGAGAGGTTGACCAGACGGTCAAGAAACTCAAACATGACTTTCTTTCTCAGGGTCACTTTGCATCCGATCGGCATGCCTTCCCTAAGTTTAAAGTTGGCAATGGACTTGCGTGCTTTTGTCAGTACCGGTTTTTTGCCACTAATCAGACCCATGTTATTGGCAACATCATCGAGTCGTTTGCGGTCCGATACAGCTTCCCCTACGCCACAGTTTATGTTGATCTTAACCAGTTTGGGAACGGCCATCTTGTTGGTTATATCAAATTCCTTCTGCAGCTTGGGTAGGATCTCTTCTTTGTATTGTGTATAAAGTCTTGCTTCAGCCATTTGTTTGTCTAATTACTTTATTTATCCAGCGTTTCGCCGCTAACTTTTGCTACGCGAACCCATCTTTCTTTTCCACTTTCAGTGATTCGTTTCCTTCCGATCCGGGTGGCTTCATCGCTAACCGGGTCGACGGGAAGTACATTGGATGCATGAATAGGCATTTCCTGCTTCATACGTCCGCCCTGGGGGTTTTCCTGGGTAGGCTTCTGATGCTTGGTACGCATATTGATGCCTTCAACAAGCACTCTTTCCTTAGCGGGGAAAACCATGAGGATTTTACCGCGTTTGCCCCTGTCATTACCGGTAAGCACTTCTACCTGGTCATTCTTTTTGACATGGAGCTTCTTTTGTTTGTTTTTCGTTCTGGGCATATCTGTTTCCTGTTTTTACAATACTTCCGGTGCCAGTGATACTATTCTCATAAAGTTTTTCTCCCTGAGCTCCCGGGCTATAGGTCCGAATATCCTTGTACCCACAGGTTCCGATTCATTATTAATAATGACGGCTGCATTTTCGTCGAAACGGATATAGCTGCCGTCCATTCGTCGCACTTCCTTTTTGGTTCTTACCACTACCGCTTTTATAACATCCCCTTTTTTAACCGTTCCGCCGGGGATGGCGGTCTTCACTGAACAGACAATGAGATCACCAATGCGTGCATACCTTCGTTTGGAGTCACCCAACACCTTGATGCACATTATTTTTTTGGCTCCACTGTTATCGGCTACGCTTAATATAGACTGTGTTTGTACCATTTTATTATTTACTTGGCTCTTTCAAGGACTTCAACCAGTCTCCAGCGCTTATGTCTGGAAAGTGGCCGTGTTTCAATTATCTGCACTTTGTCACCGATCTTTGCATCGCCGGTTTCATCGTGGGCCATATACTTGGTCGTTTTAGTAATGTATTTACCATAAATAGGGTGCTTTATCTGACGGTCAACAGCTACGGTGATGGTCTTTTGCATGCGGTCACTGACCACTAAGCCAATTCGCTGTTTCCGTTGATTTCTTACAGTTTCTTCACTCATTGGTTTGTGTTTTTTCACCCGTGTTTTTTTCGTGGATAATGGTTTTCAGCCTGGCTAATTCACGCCTTCTGGCTCTCATTTGTGCAGGATTTTCAACCTGGCCGGCCACAGCCTTATTAAAATTCAGCTGACTTACTTCAGTATTGATATCATCAATCCGGGCTTCGAGCTCGGTTATTGAAAGATCTCTCAGTTCTTTTGCTTTCATTACTCGTTATCCTTACAATCCATCATAGTTACGGCGAACTATGAATTTAGTTTTAATAGGAAGCTTATGCTGCGCCAGCCGTATGGCCGAACGGGCCAGCTCTTTAGGCACACCCGATATCTCGAACATGATCCGGCCGGGCTCCACAATGGCAACAAAATGATCAAGAGCCCCTTTACCGCTGCCCATCCGGGTTTCAGCCGCTTTTTTGGTGATGGGCTTGTCCGGAAATATCCGGATCCAGGTTTGTCCCTCACGCTGCAGTTTCCGGGCGATGGCCACACGACAGGCTTCGATTTGCCTGGCCGTGATAAACTTGGGTTCTAAGGCCTTCAGGGCAAAATCACCGAAGGCGATGGTATGTCCCCTTCCGGCATTCCCTTTAATGCGCCCGGTTTGGGCTTTCCTGTGTTTAAGGCGTTTTGGTTCTAACATTGATCTAAAACGGTTTCAAAAGTTTATGTTATGCGTCTATCGGCGGGGTCGTCGATCCCGTTGACCGCCCTTGTCGCCTCCGCGTCGTGCACGGCGTTTTTGTTGCCCTTCTCCCTGCTGGCCTTCATCGCGTGTAGCCAGAGCAGCCGGCGTCAGGTCTACATCGCCGATCAGCTCACCTTTGAATATCCATACGGAGATCCCGATGGAACCATAGATGGTATTGGCCGTTGCGTTGGCATAGTCGATGTCTGCCCGGATGGTGTGCAGCGGCACGCGCCCTTCCATGTATTGTTCGGTACGGGCCATTTCAGCACCGCCCAGCCGTCCGGAGCATTTGATCTTGATGCCTTTGGCACCCATTCTCATGGCAGCCGAAAGCGAAGTTTTCATGGCCCTTCTGAACGATATCCTGGCAATGAGCTGCTGGGCTATGTTCTGGCCCACCAGACTGGCATCCGTTTCAGGACGCTTGATCTCGCTGATGTTAATCTGTACTTCTTTATTGGTAATCTTCTTGAGTTCCTCGCGAAGCAATTCCACCTGTTCGCCGCCTTTTCCGATAATCACACCGGGCCGGCTGGTGAGCAGGGTAAGCAATACACGCTTGGGCGTGCGCTCGATAACTACCTTTGAAATTCCCCCGTTTCGCAACCTTGCGTTGATATAGGTACGCAGCTTGGAGTCTTCCAGAATATTCTCAGCTACATTATCCTCTGAAAACCAGTTGGAATCCCAGCCTTTTACCACCCCTAAACGAAACCCTATTGGATTAACTTTTTGTCCCAAATTATACCTCTTCGTCTTCTTGTAAATCTTCTTTAGTTTCTTTCCTGGCCACAATCGCGGTGATATGGCTGGTCCTTTTACGTATCGGATGCGCCCGGCCCATAGGGGCCGGCTGTATTCGCTTCAGCGTTACACCCTCATCGACAAAAATTGCTTTAACGATCAGGTCTTCATCTTCAAAGGCTTCGTCTTCGTGTCGGTCACGCAGGTTGGCTGCGGCTGATTTGATCACCTTGGCAACATAGGGAGCCGCTGCTTTCTCGGTAAAAGCCAACCGGCTGATCGCTTTATCCACGTTTAAACCACGAACCACATCCACTACCAGCCGTGCCTTGCGGGCCGATATCCTTAAATGCTTTTGGGTGGCTTTTGCCTCTAGTTCTACTGTTTCCACTGTTTTATCCATTTAGTTATTTAGCCTTTTTTAACCGGGTGGCCTTTGAAAATTCGCGTGGGTGAAAATTCACCCAGCTTATGACCGACCATATTTTCGGTAACATATACGGGGATGAACTGCTTGCCGTTGTGCACGGCAAACGTTAACCCAACAAAATCCGGCGTTATCAAAGAGCTTCTTGACCAGGTTTTGATGACTTTTTTGGAACTTGTGCTGTTGGCCTTGTCAACCTTCTTTTGAAGCTTGTAATGTACAAATGGCCCTTTTTTTAAAGATCTTGGCATACCGTTTTACTGTTTTTGATTTCTTCTGCGTACAATGAACTTGGATGAAAGTTTCTTACGCTTTCTTGTTTTAAGGCCTTTGGCCGGCTGTCCCCAGGGAGATCGTGGATGACCTCCGGATGCTTTACCCTCGCCGCCACCCATAGGGTGATCGACCGGGTTCATCACCACGCCGCGAACACTCGGCCGTTTGCCTAACCAGCGGTGCCGGCCGGCTTTTCCGAGAACGACATTGAAATGATCGGTGTTGCTTACCACACCTACGGTAGCCACACAGGTACCCAGTATCATGCGCACTTCACCGGAAGGCAACTTGAGGGTGACATATTTATCGGTTTTGGCAATCAGCTGCGCACTTGCCCCGGCGCTTCTCACGATCTGCCCGCCTTTTCCCGGGACCATTTCAATATTGTGAACGGTCGTACCAAGAGGCATGTTTTTTAACATCATGCAGTTGCCTCTTTCAGGAGCCACCCGTTCACCGCTGATCAGCTTGTCTCCTACCTGCAGCTTGTCCGGAGCGATGATATATCTTTTTTCCCCATCGGCATAGGCCAGCAAGGCAATCCGGGCCGTTCGGTTCGGATCATACTCGATCGTTTTGACCAGAGCCGGTATATCTTTTTTATCCCTTTTAAAGTCGATCAGCCGGTATTGCCTTTTATGCCCGCCGCCACGGTGACGAACCGTCATGCGTCCGCTGTTGTTTCGCCCGCCCTTGCTGGTCAGGCTTACCAATAGCGAACGTTCGGGCTTATCGGTGGTTACATCCTTAAAAATAGGTGCAATCCGATGCCGGGTTCCCGGTGTATTTGGTTTTAACTTACGTGTTGCCATGAGATTCCAATTCTTATATTTCGCTGAAAAAGTCTATTTCCTGGCCGGCCTTCAGACTAACCAGAGCTTTCTTGACCTGCCGGGTCCGTCCGCTCAGAAAGCCGCTTTTGGTATGCCTGCCCTTGGGCTTGCCGGGCTGGACCAGGGTTCTTACTTTGGTAACCGTTACTTCAGGATATTTGGTCTCGATAGCCTGTTTCACCTCTTTTTTGGTAGCCGTGATGGTTACTTCAAAAGCATACTGGTTAAGTTTTTCCTGGATTCCCGTTAATTTCTCGGTAACCAGCGGTTTGATCAATACGTTATTCATGCCTCAGCTTTTTCGGCTTTAGGTTTAAAGTTATCTTCAAGTACTTTAATGGCGCTTTTCTGGAATACCAGGTAATCGGCATTCATAATTTCATAGGTAGACGGCTTGCCCGCTTCCAGGACCTGAACTTTCTTAATGTTACCGGCTGATTTGTAAAGGATCCTGTTGCTTTCGGCCGTAAGCAGAAGAACTTTCTTGCCCCCGAGCTTCAAGGCTCCGATTAACTCCAGCATTTTTTTGGTCTTAGGCTCATCGTAGGTAAAATCTTCGACAACCAGGATGGCCTTATCCGTGGCCTTGTAGCTAAAGGCTGATTTACGGGCCAGCTGATGCATTTTTTTGGACAGCTTCACCTGATAGGTGCGCGGACGGGGTCCGAATACGGTTCCTCCGCCCTTCAGCAATGGAGAACGCATGGTCCCGCGCCGGGCATTACCGGTTCCCTTCTGGCGGTAGGCTTTTCGCCCCCCACCGCGTACTTCGCTTCGTTCTTTCGTTTTGGCCGTACCCTGGCGCTGATTAGACAGATACGAGCGTACATCCTCATAAACGAGCACCTCGTTCGGTTCAACCTTAAATATATCATCACTCAGGGTAGCTTTCTTACCGCTGTCTGATCCGTCCGTTTTAAATATTTTTAATTGCATTAGAACTTAATCAGGAATTATGTATTTCTAGAATTCTGCCTTTGGGGCCGGGAACCGGTCCGCCTACCAGCAAGAGATTTGAATCGCTGATGATCTTCACTACCCTCAGGTTTTGGATCTTCACGCGTTCGTTGCCCATACGGCCACCCATTTTGATGCCCTTGAAAACCCGGGAGGGGTCCGAAGCATTACCAATGGCACCCGGGGCTCTTTCCCGGTTTTTCTGACCGTGCGTCTGGCCGCCGACGCCATGGAAACCGTGTCGTTTTACAACCCCCTGAAAGCCTTTGCCCTTGGAATTGGCCACAACATCCACAAACGTTTCTTCTGTAAACACATCATCAACCCGGAGCATATCCCCGATCTTCATGCCCTCAGGAAGGTAATCCCTGATTTCCCGGACAAATCGCCGGGGTTCGGCATTGGCCTTGGAGAAATGTCCGATCAGGGCTTTGCTGACGTTTTTCTTTTTCTTTTCCTGGGATGCAATCTGCAGAGCGTTATAACCATCGGACTCCACCGTTTTCAGCTGGGTGATCACACATGGTTCAACTTCTATAACCGTGACCGGTATGTGCCGGCCTGCGTCATCGAAGACACTGGTCATTCCTATTTTTTTTCCTAATAATCCACTCATTATCGCTTAGATTTCCGGATTAAACTTTTATTTCAACATCCACACCGGAGGGAAGCTCAAGCTTCATCAGCGCATCGACGGTCTGGGAACCGGTTGATAGAATATCAACCAGTCTTTTATGAGCTCTGGACTCAAATTGTTCCCTTGACTTTTTGTCAACATGCGGTGAACGGTTCACTGTGTAAATGGTCTTGTCTGTAGGCAAGGGTATGGGTCCTGAAACCACGGCGCCTGTAGATTTGACTGTTTTAATGATTTTTTCGGCTGACTTATCGATCAGTTTATGATCGTATGATTTCAGCTTGATCCTTATTTTTTGTTGAGTAGCCATTCCGGTTATTAATCTGTGATTTTACTTACGACACCGGCGCCTACGGTTCTTCCGCCTTCG
>JBBDRB010000115.1:0-2391 GCA_040905685.1 Balneolales bacterium
GAGCGGGCAACGGCATTAAGCATGCGGTGGCTGATCAAATCAGCACGCAGCCGTAATGACAAGTCCATGGCAAGCCGCCTTGCCCGGGAGCTGATTGACGCTTCCAACAACGAAGGCGGGGCCGTGCGTAAAAAAGATGAAACGCACAGAATGGCTGAAGCAAATAAAGCATTTGCACATTTTAGATTCTAAAAACAGTTTAGCAATACCCTATAACAATGGCTGAAGCAACAACAATTCAAAACGAGCTCAAAAAGACGCGTAATATTGGCATCATGGCTCACATCGATGCCGGTAAAACGACCACTACCGAGCGCATTCTTTATTATACCGGTATCAATCACCGTATGGGTGAGGTTCATGATGGCGGTGCAACCATGGATTGGATGGAGCAGGAGCAGGAACGTGGCATTACCATTACCTCCGCTGCAACCACCTGTTACTGGAATGATTACCGCATCAACATTATTGACACTCCCGGTCACGTAGATTTTACCGTGGAGGTAGAGCGGTCCCTTCGTGTTCTGGACGGCGCCGTCGCCGTTTTCTGTGCCGTTGCCGCCGTGCAGCCGCAGTCGGAGACCGTATGGCGACAGGCCAACAAGTATAAAGTACCGCGCATGACGTTCGTCAATAAGATGGACCGTACCGGCGCGGATTTTTTCAACGTGCTTACATCCATGAAGTCACGGCTTAAGGCCAATCCTGTAGCGCTGCAGATCCCTATAGGCAGTGAAGAGGATTTTAGGGGTGTGGTCGACCTGCTGGATATGAAAGGCATCATCTGGGATGATTCCACGATGGGCATGTCCTATGAAGTGGTCGATATCCCGGAAGAGCTGGTGGAAAAAGCCGAAGAATATCGCAAGATCATGATCGAGTCCATCGCCGACCACGACGAGTCGCTTATGGAGAAATATCTCATGGACGAACCCATCGAACGCGAGGAAATCGAGGAGGCCATTCGTAAAGCAACCCTGTCGCTGGGCATCACACCCGTTTTATGCGGTTCCGCCTTTAAGAACAAAGGCGTGCAGGCCATGCTTGACAGCATTATTAAATTCATGCCTTCGCCGGCTGATATTGAAGCCGTAGATGGTATATCCCCTGACGACGAAGAAGTTAAGCTGAAGCGAAAACCCCGGTTTGATGAGCCCTTCTCGGCCCTGGCATTTAAGATCATGACCGACCCCTATGTCGGTAAATTGACTTTTATCCGTGTATATTCCGGCGAACTTGAAGCCGGTTCCTATGTACTGAACACATCAACCGGCAAGAAGGAACGTGTGGGACGCCTGCTGAAAATGCATGCCAACAGCAAGGAAGATATTAAAGCCGTACGAGCCGGAGATATTTGCGCGGCCGTGGGGATCAAAGAGGTCAGAACAGGAGATACCCTGTCGTCTGAAGCCGATCCTATCGTTCTGGAGAAAATGATATTCCCCGAACCGGTTATCAAGCTGGCCGTTGAGCCTAAGACCAAAGCCGATAATGACAAGTTGTCGCAAGGCCTGGTTAAGCTGATGGAAGAGGATCCGACTTTTAAAGTTTCCGTTGACGATGAAACCGGACAGACTACCATTGCCGGTATGGGTGAGCTTCACCTTGAGATTATCGTTGACCGCCTGAAGCGTGAATTTAAGGTGGAGGCCAATGTCGGCCAGCCTCAGGTTTCCTATCGCGAAGCCATTACCAAAGCGGTTACTCACCGTGAGATCTATAAAAAACAAACCGGTGGTAAAGGTAAATTTGCCGATATCCAGTTTGAGATCACCCCAATCGAAGGCCATACCGGTTTCGAATTCAAGAATGAAGTCGTCGGCGGAAACATCCCCCGCGAATTTATCAGTTCGGTGGAAAAAGGATTCAAAACGGCACTTACGGCTGGCATTAAAGCCAGCTACCTCATCGAAGGCGTGAATGTAAGGGTTTTTGACGGCTCGTATCACGATGTGGATTCCGATGCGGTGAGCTTTGAGATGTGCGCCAAACTCGGTTTCCGGGAAGCTGCCCGCAAAGCCGGGCCGATCTTGCTGGAACCGATCATGAAAGTGGAAGTCATCACTCCGGAAGATTATATGGGTGATATTATCGGCGACCTTAGCAGCCGCCGCGGTATTATCGGCAAGATGGAAAGCAACGTAGACGGATCGGTCATCGACGCCGAGGTTCCCCTGGCTGAAATGTTCGGTTATTCAACCAACCTGCGATCACAATCCCAGGGAAGGGCGGTCTACTCCATGGAATTTAGCAAGTATGCTCCGGTACCCGATGCAATCGCCGAAGCAGTAATTGAAGAAAAAAAATAACATAACCGTAAAACTTAAAGTTTTATACAATGGCAAAAGAAACATTTGATCGCAGCAAACCCCACGTCAACATCGGTACCAT
>JBBDRB010000116.1:0-14209 GCA_040905685.1 Balneolales bacterium
CTCCCGCCACCGATGCAGGCAGGGTAGCGATCTCTTCAACGAAAACTCCGGGTGTTCGATAGCTCATAAGTATTGGATTAGGATTCCTGTAGTTTGTGCATAAATTGAAGTACGATAAATTCAGCCGGACGCACGGCGGCTAAACCGATATCTATGATCAGCCTGCCGTTCAAAACGTCGTTCGCGCTCATGGTCTCTCCCAGCCCGATGCTGACAAAAAACGCCTCTTCGGGGGTTGCGCCCGCCAGGGCACCCTCCCGCCACAGATCAGACAGAAAGCTTTCGATCATCGACCGGCTCCGTGCCCAGGTGTTGGCAACGTTTGGTTCGAATACCACCGGCCCGGTCGCTTTTTTAATGGATTCTTCAATAAAGATGAACAGCCGCCTTACCGGAATGTAGCGCCACTCGTTGTCATTTCCGGCAAGGGTCCGGGCGCCCCATACCAGGGTTCCTTTTTGGTGAAATTTGGGAATCCCGTTGATGGACTTGCCTGTTGTGACATCCACATTCAGCGGAGCTTGTTCCTCTCCGGTCAGCAGCACGGCTGGCTCCGACACCAGGTTCAGGCTTACATTGGCTGGCGCTTTCCAAACTCCACGGTTACGATCTACCCTGGCATATACGCCTGCCATGGCACTTGACGGGTAGAGCGTGAGCCGCTTTTTATCCAGCTCCCTTTTGATATCATTGTAAAGTACTTTATCCGGTTCAAGGGAGTTGGTATCGCGTACCGATATTCGCAGGGCCTCTACGCTACCGGTGAAGGTGATCGTCAGCGAATTTTTATCATCCGCATCGTCTGCAAAATTGATGATGACCTTTTCGGTACCGGTAAGACGTTCGGCATCAAAATCATCAAGCTGGTCTGCAACATCGGCAATTTCATCGGCTACTTGCTTGAGCGTGTTTTTGATCTGTATATCCCCGTCCCCCTCATTCTCGTGAAACGTGAACGTTTGGTCATTGATCACCAGTTCATCGCCGTTCTCAAGATCCTCCAGAGACAAAACCTCTATGACTCCCTGCCTTACCTGTATCCCCTGAGTGACGCTATGCAGGCTTTTTTCGTGAAATCGTCCGTTGCCAGCCCCACCCCGGTTGTCGGTAATATTAACGGCGGTTTCATCATAGGACCTTCGCAAGGTGGTATTAAGGGCCGGATAATAGGCGGCGCCATAACTCAGATTGCTTTTTCCCGTTTCATTGGTACGGAATTGGGCGGCATCGCTGGACGGTGTGCCATCACCGGCAACGGGCACGTCCAGAATGGAAAAGCGGTCTTTAAGTTTGCCACATTGTTCAAGCATTGCATCATTTATGGATTTCCGATCCTCCGGCCCGCCTGCATAGATTGCTTCGGGAATCACCAGCAGGGTGGGTTCATCCTCCTCTTCCAGAGCATGGAGTCCGCCCAGCAGCTCCTCATGGTCAATGTCATCCGGGCCGGGCTGGCCGGCATACCCGTTTCCCCCGACGGATACGATGTAGCATTTGCCCCCTCCGTTTGCAAAAAAGAAGCGCATGCAGTAATACATCCGGTAGGGAGAAAGCGACGCGTCGGCCGGTGCAATCTGTATTTTAGTCTCCCCGGGTTCACTGACGTCAGGGTCCAGCGTCACCGTAAAGTCCTCATTAAAAGGTCCGCCGAAAATCTCTTCGTATTCCAGGAGCGACCGGACCATGACGGCCGTGTTTGGAGGGATTTGCTCCTCCCCGCGAACCCTTTTTTCCGTATAGCCGATGAACGCCGGAACGGCCGTGGCAACAGGCGCTACCGAAGCCGGCAATTTGGATATCTCCTGTATATATACGCCGGGTGTTTTTAAGTTTTGCATAGTCTTATCGGTTAGATTTAAACAAATACATAGATTTCTGATTCAAGTTGGTTGTCATTTTCTTTTATAATGCTTAGCGGGGATGGATTGGGCAGGTTGCTAATCAGCACCTTGTTGTCCGATTCTTTCAGCTGAAGTGAGCTCAGGGGTATTTCAAGCAGTGGAATAGGACCTTCAGACCGGAATACATAGGTCTCGCCCCCCTCAGGGCGGTGGTCTTCATCCGGCAGATCATCCTGTCGGGAAAATAGTACAGGGTCATAGTGTACATTATCGCTGGTATCCCCTTCTTCGATGGTCAGTTCTTCCGGCTGGTCAATACGTCCATTTCTACTCACCACCAGGTATTTCCAAAAGACTTCTTTCCGCCTGAATACAAGAGCATATTCCTGTGTTTTGGTATACAGATCGCCATCGCCGGCCCCGCAGTCGAGTTCAAGAATTCCCAGCGGTGCTCTACCCGACAGCCAGTCATCCACAAATATGTCCTCTCTGTACCGGGGTTCATCATCCTCTTCGGATTCCCACAAGCAAATGGTATATCTGCCCGAAGGCCTGCCTCTCAAATCGATTTGCTGGCGGAACGACTTATCCTCAAGCTTTTCCAGTTCGATCTGATCGGGAAGCCACTCTCCGTGAGCGTCTTTTTGAGGGGAAACTTTTTCATCCCGCTCATTTCTTAATTCGAACAGCAGGTTCTGGGGGGATTGCTCAGGGCGCCAGGTAAATGTAAATAATTGGGGTTGAACGGAGTCGAGTAAAATGTGTCCAATCTGTTCTGGCAGGTCATTTTCATCGGAAGCAGCCGCCGTATCGTTTTTGAAATAAAGTACACGCGAGGAAGCGAATTTCTTTGTTGCCGATTCGTCCAGATCGGTGATCGTCTGAAATACGGCCGGTTCAGGAGCCGAAACAGAAAAGATGAGCCGTAGTTTGTCAAGGTGGACAAGCGGCTCAACCTCATCTTTCCCTGCGCTGTAAAGAACGGTCACACCGTTGGGTAAAGGCTTTGCAAGCATTTTTGAATTCCGAAGCTTCTTCCTGCTTTCCGGGTGGGGAGTAATCTGCAGACCGGCGGGATTTTTGCCGATAAAATAGCCGTGATCAACCTGAAGATTAAAGAGTCTGCGATAGTTAATGAACAACTCTATTTCCCCCTCGTGCCAATTTCTATTTTCTCTATCGGAAGAATCGAATCGATAATATTGCCCTCCTGGAAACGAACCAGTCTCACTTTGTACAGCACGGAAGGCAGATAGTTGGTCCCGACCACCGTCCAAAAATTGTACAGCTGTTCAAATGAATAGGAGAAAAGATCAACGATCAGGCGCTTGATCTGCGGATCAAATTCATTCATTGACGGGGTGTTGGCTGAAGTGAATACGTTTTTGGCCTGGAAATAAGAGATTACATAGGAAAGCTGTTTCAGACCCTCTGCATAATCAGCTGAAGAATCGGAATTGGATCCCTGAAAATACGCTGTAATAAGCACATACAGGTTCAGCTTAATCTCGGGGTTGAGACGGTCGACCTGACGGCCATTTTTCCGGCTTCCTTTTTGATCCTTGAAAATCCGTTCTTCCTCAATATTGATAAGGGACAAACCAAGAGAATTATCGGGTATCATCACTCCATTCTCGGTTGCCACATTGGTTAGGAAAATTTTATCGTCTCCGGAATCCGTGGTCCCCGTTCTGAGCTTCAGGTGTTCGTTCAGTTCATGTGTTAAAAAACGTAGAGATGTGTGAAGCATGCCTATCGGGTAAACAAATTATCTATGTATGAATTAAAGAGCCCTAGGGGTAAATGTAATAACTATATATATAAGAAACTTAATAAATTTGATACATGTGATATTAATATATAAAAATTCAAACTCAATGGAAGAGTGAAGTTTAGCATAAAATAAGGTATATAAATTTAACTGCAGCCACTACCAAAAATTTTTTTTATTATTACCGGTTTACCGAATAATTCAAGAGATTCTCTACTGAAAGAATCTTGCGAGCCAGAGAAGCAGCGGGATTTTATTAATGAACGTGAACTACCTTTAGAGACTATCCATATGTATATGAAAAATAAAGCGAGCCTTTTCGATGGCAGGAACATGGAAAGAATAGCCCTGTTGACGGTCCTGTTTTTTCTCTTGCCGGCCCTGTCGCTGTTGCTGCCGGAACCGGCAACCGCTCAGTCGGACACCCTGCGGGTGTTTACCTATAATATCCAGCATGGCAGGGGCCTGGATGACAAAGTTGATTTACGACGGATTGCAGGGGTGATCAAGGAAAAAAATCCCCATTTGGTAACACTGCAGGAAGTGGATATGGGCGTTAACAGAAGTGATAATATTAATATCATCAATGTATTAGCCGGATATCTGGATATGGAGCCCGTCTTTTTTAAAAATATTTCGCATCAGGACGGAGAATATGGCAATGGCATTCTGAGCAGCCTTCCCCTGATCTCATCCAGAAACCAGCACTTTGTACAACCCGAAGATGCAGAGCAACGGGGGTTGCTTCAGACGGAGGTTGATTTCAACGGCGTCACTATAGCGTTTATGACTACCCATCTGGACAACCGCAGTGAACCAAACCGGCTGGCAGGCGTAGAGCAGATCATTGAAACGAAGCGCGCCTACCGGGGCTCTCCGGTGATTGTGAGCGGTGATTTCAATGCCCTGCCCGACAGTCCCGTACACCTGCGTATGAAGGAGTATTTTTTTGACGTCTGGGAGGATGTGGGTGAAGGAGTTGGCTATACAATTCCTCCGGCCGCGCCAAATCGGCGCATCGATTATTTTTTTTATACCAATAATTTGGTGGAAGAGGATAGACCAAAAATCCGCGCGATCAGCATGGAAGTAATACATTCGGAAGCTTCCGATCACCTTCCCATCTATGCGGAATTTGAGGTAATCCGTTAAAGGTAGGTAACACGTTTTTTGTCTGATTTTTACAAACATCCAAAAAAAATATAAATATTTTGCTTTTTTATTTTTTTGTTTATCATGCCCATCAGTCAATGACCATAAATCATATTCTATAGTTCGCACAGGATAAAACACAAAAATGTTATCGATCTATTTTAGAATACGATAAAACCAGCGTTAAATCCCCAGTCTTAAAGACGAATTTTTATTCAGGGAACCTTTGGACAGGTTACCGGTGATCAGAGAGGTCAATCTCTAACAGGACGTATAAATATACATACCGGCAGAACCAAGAGGGCCTCAGCTGATTTGATTAAACCCTAACGGTTCTGACAACAATAACTAAACAGCAGCAACATAAACATCAACAATAACATAACGGATAATACTATGCTATATATGCTACATAAAAGTTTATTTCGGATTGCAAGTATGTTGGCGGTGGGCTTATGCATCATTTTCAGCGGATCTGCGATGGGGCAATATGCTTCTGAACTCAAAACGGAAGAACATGCAGCTGATCAGGATTTGGATAACTTAGTTGCTCAGGAGCAAGTAAGCCTTTCCGGTACAGTTAGAGACGCTTCAGGGCCTTTGCCCGGGGTGAATGTACTGATCAGAGGCTCCAACCGGGGCACCACCACAAACGTTAATGGTGAATTTGAAATTACCGTTGAATCCGAAGTGATTCTGATATTTAGCATGGTAGGCTATGCGGACGTTGAAATTAATACGGGTACTACCAGTCATGATTTGGATGATATGGAAATAATATTATCTGAAGCATCCATGAGCTTAGGTGAACTAACGGTAATGGGTTACAGTGAAGTGGAAACACGTCACGTTGCCTCATCGGTAGCTAGCATGGATGTGGAGAGAATGAAAGCAAGTCCTATTGCCAAGCTGGAAGAAGCCTTCCATGGAACCATACCCGGGGTTACCATCCAGCAGGGATACAATTTACCAGGGCAAGGACCAGGTGCTATTTCGATAAGAGGTATAAGTACACTTCAAAATGCTGCTCCTTTGGTAATGGTTGATGGAATGGAGCAATCATTGTCAGACATCGACCCTAACCAAATTAAAAATATAACAGTACTGAAAGATGCGGCTTCTGCATCCATGTATGGCTCACGGGGAGCCAATGGAGTCATTCTTATCGAAACGGAGCGGGGAAGGGCAGACCGGTTCTCGGTTGATGTACATTCCTGGGGGGCTGTAAACAGTCCAATTGATTTGCCAAACTTTGTCAATAGTGCAGATTATATGCTACTTCGAAACGAAGCGCGATCTATGCAAGGTCAAACTCCCGCCTTCTCAGACGAAGAAATGACTTTAGCTAATAATGGAGAATATACCAATACAGACTGGATGGATGCTGTCATGCAACAACAGGCCTATTCTCACAATACATCCGCAAATATCTCCGGGGGCGGTGGTGTTGGTGCCTTTAATTTAATGCTGGGTTATGAAGAAGAAAGCGGGTTGAATCCATATGAAGGAACAAATCAGTTCAGTGCACGATTTAACACCAATATTAATATCGATGATCGGTTTGTGCTGCTGGCTGATTTTTATGCCCATCGATTACAGGTAGATCGTTTGCAGGCCAATTCCGATGGGCATGGTTTATACCAAAATGTCTGGAGAATGAACCCCACCCAGGATATAAATTATGAATCTGATGTGGAGAACCATTATGTCTTGTATAATAATTTGAATCCCATTGCCTCTATGGAACAAGGTGGTGCACGGAATAATTTGTACGACAGAAGCTCCATAAACCTCAGGCCGACCTATCACATTAATGATAACCTGAATATTACAGGAAATTTCTCATACCTGATCAACAAGTCCGCTTACAAATTTAAAAGGGAAACCTTCAGGTTTTTTGACGGAGATGGCGTACCCGTGGAGACCTGGAGTAACTCGGTAGGCTCTTCACAAGGGGTAAGTGCCAGCCAATTAACCGGCCGGGCACTCCTTAACTACGAGACAGAGCTCAGAAACGGCCAGGATAAGATATATGTAACAGCCGGTACGGAAACGATGAACCATACCTACACGGATTACCGTGAAATCACCAAAGCTTCATTTTTCAATAAGATTAATTACTCTCTTGATAACCGTTATATCATTGAAGCAACTGTGCGTGCCGACGGGAGCAGTAAGTTTGCTCCGGGAAACCGCTGGGGATACTTCCCATCCGGGGCTTTAGCCTGGAATATTCATAACGAAAGTTTTTTATCAGGCCTTAAAGATAGCGGGGCTCTGACCAACTTAAAATTGCGGCTTTCATACGGTTTGATCGGTAACGAAAACGTTGACCCGTATTTGTGGCAGGAAGTTGTAAATAACTGGGGATGGAACATGCGTATTGCCAATCCATCTTTTTCATGGGAAAAACAGGAACAGGCTAATATCGGTATTGAAATTACTACCCTGAATAACAGGCTTAATCTGGCAGCTGATGCTTATACCAAGCATTCCAAGGATCTTATCTATGACTCATTCTCAGTACCGCCATTAACCGGATCCCATTCCCTGCAATCGACGGTTAACATCGGAGAAGTTGAAAATACAGGTTGGGAACTATCGGCTAATTGGAACGACCAGGTTGGTGATTTTTCTTATAACGTCGGTTCTATGCTATTTGACAATCAAAATAAAGTGTTAAAAGCAGGTTATTCGGTCTCGGATACCCTCATTTTTACAAATGACGATGATCAAATATGGTATAGGGGTATTGCTCTGGAAAATTTCTACGGAATGGAAACCGATGGATACTTCCAAAATCCGGATGAATTAGACGCCACTACAGCGAAACTGCCAAATACTATGGTCGGTGATATCAGGTATGTGGATCAAAATGGAGACGGGGTTATTAACGATAATGATAAAGTTGACCTTGGTGATCCGTTCCCTCATTTAAACTATTCGATTACCGTAGATTTAGACTATAAACGCTGGGATTTCAGCTTAATGGGTCAGGGAGTAGGAAAGCGTACGGGCAGATTAAATGGTATGGAGGGTTTTCCGGTACGGATGGATGGTTCAAGTAATGATCTGGGTACACCCAGCCAGTATTATATGGACAACCGCTGGACAGAGGATAACCCCAACAGCCGTTTTCCCAGAGTCTGGACCGGGTCAACCCCAAACGAAGTGTTAAGCGATGTTTGGTTAAGCGATGCCTCCTACTTCAGGATTAAAACGATACAGCTTGGTTATACTTTTTCTAACCTGGGCGAAAGTCTTAGAAACGTTCGCATATATGCCAATGCAAGGGATATGTTCACCTTTACAAACTTTGAAGGCCTTGAGCCGGAAAGAAATGGTGGAAATGGTAATTATCCGCGAATGGCTAGCTTTAGTTTAGGCATAAGAGCAACAATCTATTAATATAAAATACAGGTTATACGATATGAAAAAGCTAAGATATTTGATGATAGTTATCTCATTCAGTTTGGTAGGATGTGACAGCCTTTTAGACAAAACAGATCCTACGGCTACGACGTTTGTGGAGTTTTTTAATGACGAAGAAGATTTGCGCCGTGTTACCTATAGTAGTTATCTGGACGTCTTCGCTCATCCGACCGACCGCCGGCTTGTATTTTACATGCACGAAGGCAAATCCGATAACGCTTATAGTCGTGTCGACTCTGATCACCATCAGCAGGTAGCCAATGGCAGGTTAAATAGTAATTCAGCCTTAGCTGAATATTACTATACAATACGGCTGAAGCATATAGGAAGATTAAATAATTATATAGCAAGTATCGATGTACCGTATGTTGAAGATGAAGCCATAAGAGCAAGGTACCAAAGCATACTGGAGGCGTTGCGGGTATGGCATTATTTTAAATTGACCGATAGATTTGGCGATGTGCCATTTATGTTAGAGCCGGCTGATTTGGATGACGCCAGGCAGCCGCCGGTACCCAAAGAGGAAATTGTGCAAACGCTATTGGCCATGGCTGATGAAATTGCTGAACGGTTGCCGCCGGAACAAACAACATCGAATGCTTACATGTTCCACAGGAATTCCTGGAACGGTATAGTAATGCGTCATGCTTTATATAATGGGCTTTATGAAGAAGTTATCACTTATGCTCAGGAAATTATAAACAGCGGGGATTATGAATTACATCCCAGTTATGCAGACTTGTTTCAGTATACCGACCATGATAGCAATAATGAGTTTATCAAAATAATCGATAGGGATGCTCATTCAAGGGATACCCAATCTTTTAATCACTTAGGACCTCATTTCAGAACCGGTAACGGGCAATCCTACCTGGTGCCTACAAAATCCCTGGTTGATTCCTATTGGACGCTGCAGGGCCGCCGCATTGATAACGATGATGTTATGGGTAATACCCAACAAGATTATGAGCTGAATCCTAACCTCAATCGGGATCCCCGTTATGAAGCCAGTATTATGGGCCATGGTGATACCTTTTATGATGAGACTATAGATATTTATAACGCTAATAATCCAATGTTCCATGAAAATACAAGAGCGAGTTCTTCAGGCTATTGGTTCAGGAAGTATGTATCTGAAGATGATGCCTTCAGAAATGGCGGTAGCTTTGAATACGGCATCCTCCGATATGCTGAGGTCTTATTATCCTATGCCGAGGCTAAAATCATGTTGAATGAAATTGATGATGTTACCAAGGGATATATAAACCAGATCAGAGAAAGAGCTGGTTTGGATATGACAGAGGCGGATGTAACATTACCCTATTATGACTCTTATACTCAGGAGGACTGGATTGATCTAATTCGAAATGAGCGTAGGATAGAATTTGCCGGAGAAGGTCTGCGATATGACGATATCATTCGATGGGGCATTGCAGAAGATGTCTTAAATCAGCCTGCTTTAGGACATACCCGTGAAGTTGACGGCGATACTGAAACGCTGCATATTGAAGATCGTTCGTTCTCATCACATAATTATCTGTGGCCGTTTCATCAGAGCAGTTTAAAGGTCGAACCCGCATTAGAGCAAAATCCCGGCTATTGAGAACCAATAAACAAACAACAATGAATCCCAGACTATCCGATAGCCTGGGATTTTTTATTACTAGCAATCGTGGAATCTGCAGGTTAAATTACTGACGTTATGAGTATAAAAATCATATCATTGCTAATCCTTTTATGTGCACTGTCCGGTCCGGTTCAGGGACAGGAAAAAGTCACAGGAACGGTGTTTTATGACCTTAATGGGAACGGAAGGCTTGACCCGGGTGAGCACGGGATACCGGGGGTGCTGGTCTCAAACGGAAGGGACATTGAGGCCACAGGCGCAGATGGGCGCTATCGGGTTCCGGCCCGTGATGAGACGATCATCACGTTGATCAAACCCAGCGGGTGGACCACCGAGGTGGATGAAAACGGCATACCACGCTTTTACTACATCCATGCCGAGAATGGCGCAGGCGGATCCGAATTCCCGGGGGTGGAGCCCACCGGCCCGTTGCCTGAATCGGTGGATTTTGCCCTGCAGCCACAGGAAGAATCCGATGCCTTCCGCGTTTTGATCTTCGGAGATACCCAGGCCCGCGATCTTGATGAAGTGGGATACGTCGCACATGACAGCGTTCAGGAATTGATCGGCGTCGATGCGGCCTTCGGGGCAACCCTGGGAGATTTGGTATTTGATGATCTGGACGTACTCCGGCCGCTCACCGAGGTTGTCGGCCAGATCGGCGTTCCGTGGCGTCACATCATCGGCAATCACGATATCGATTTTTCAGCAGACAGGAACCACGATGCCCGCGGGGCCTACCACCAAATGCTTGGTCCCTCACATTATGCCTTCACCCGGGGGAAAACACATTTTGTAGTTGTCGATAACATCCGGTGGATCGTCGATGGAGAAGATCGCTATTATCGCACAGGCCTTGGGGAAGAGCAGATGGATTTCATCGCCAATTTTCTGGAATATATACCCGACGATGAACTTGTCGTGTATATGATGCACATACCGTGGGTTGATTCCACTCCATGGGCTGATGAAGCGGAACGCGATACGCTTTTTAACCTGCTGGCTTCCCATCCCCTCAGCGTCAGTTTTGCCGCCCATACACATCGTCATTATCACCGGTTTATTGACTCAGAGGACGGATGGCCCGGACAGGAGCCCCATCATTTGATCAGCATGGGAACCATATGCGGGGCCTGGTGGACGGGAGCGCCCGACGAATACGGTATCCCCCATACGATGATGCGCGATGGCACCCCTTCGGGGTATGCCTTTCTGGATATCGACGGAAACGACTGGAAACTTCAATATAAGGCTGCCCGTCGCCCGGCCGACTTCCAAATGCATATTTATATGCCGGATGAAGTTCCGGCAGCCGACTCTGTTTCTGTATTTGCCAACGTGTTCAATGCTTTGCCGGATGCTGAGGTGGAAATGCGGATTGGCAGAACGGGCGAATGGCTGCCTATGAGCAGGGCAGTGCAACAGGATCCGTTGTATCTGGCGATGCGCGAACGCGAGCAAGCAGTGGACAATCCCTCCTGGCGCCTGCCGGGTGGTGCGAATAGCTCCTACCACCTGTGGCAGGCCGTACAGCCAGGGCTTGATACCGGAACCTACACGATTTTTATTCGTTCCCGGGATGACTGGGCAACCTATGAGGGACGGCGGATTATCAGGGTAACCGATTAACGGCTACAACCGGCGTGGATTAACGGCCTGGTTTTATAAATTTTAATTAGTCGGTTTCAGGATAACAATTATATTTCAGGCATACCGGCTGACTTCTGCGTGGCGCGCGGTCTCGTTTGATTTCAGCCAGATTATAAAGCTTGACATGTATTTTAATCAAAGAGGCATTACTTCCCGGTTGCGCAGGTTGCTAAAAAAAAATTCTGCTTTACCGCCGGACGTCGGATGGTTTGAAGAAAAGGGTTCGTTGCCCCGGGCCATTGTTCAGGTAAGTCCGGGCGTGCAACCGAACGGTGTTTTCGTCAATTATGGCGACCAGCTGATGTTCTGGGCCCTGCAGGAGGCACTTACAAGCCAAAAGTACGAGGTACTCTATCTGCCGCGAACGGCCTTCGCTCCCAGGAAACTTAAGAGGCAGAGGGCTGATATCTTCATCGATCTCGGAGGATTTATATATTCGGGATCCCATCATAGGGGCATGAAAAGCATTGAGGCGGCAAACGTCACGCAGCAAAACGCACAGGCATGTAAGCGTGCAGGAGCCTTTGTCACCTCGGCGCCGCAGACGTACGGTCCCTTCTCCGGCCGCCGGAATGGCCCCCTTGCTAAAGGGATCGGACGCATGATCAATAAATTCGACACTATGTATGTGCGCGATCCGGCGTCGCTCGCCCACCTTTGTGAAGTCAATCCGGACGTTAAAAATAAAGCGCAAATTGCCCCCGATATTGCCTTTCTGTATCGATCGGACGCCGCTTCGGGCCGGGCACTGCTGAAACAGGCAGGCCTCGATACGGAGTCTGGCCGGCCCATTGCCGGCATCATACCGAACCGGCAGATCAGCCAGCGCAGCAGCACCTATCTGAAGGACATGAAACGGGTGATCGGGTTTCTCAAGACCGGGGGTGCACAGGTCGTTTTGATTCCACATGAGCGTGGACGCAAAGGCGTGAATGAAAAAGATGACCGGTACTTGTGCAGAATACTGGCAGAAGAGTCAGGCGTTACCAGCCTTGCGTCGGAAAAACCGGCTGCCTATCCTTCAGCCAAAGAAGAATATCGGTATATCCGCGGGATAGAAGATGTGATAGGTGCACTTGATTTCCTCGTCTCGGGACGATTCCATGGAGCGCTTCGGGGTCTGGCAGAGGCCGTACCCACGGTAGCCTTCAGCTGGGCCCATAAATATCCACCCCTATTTTCCGATCTGACCCTGCCTCCGGACGAATTCATTATCCGGTCTTCCGGCCACACGCTGGAGACGCTGGCAGCAGCATGGCAAGGCCGTTCCGGAACAAAAGAAGTTCTGGAACGCACCGTACCTGATATCCGGAACCGGGCCCGCCGGTTTGTGGATGAGATCATTGCGCTGGCAAACCATCGGTGAAGTTTCGATCATTGTTGATCTTATTTGCTGTTTCCGATGGCTCGGATAACATTTTGGTCATGTGCGGGGTCATTTTCATTCATTCCTTCAGGATTTTTCCATTTCCCTCAATAGGTTCTTTGCTTCCTCCGATGACCGGAGCTGAAATGTTTGTCCGTGCGCATAGTTCAGTGCACCGGTTGACAGCCGGCAAACAAAATCACCCAGTACCTCGCCGGTTAAGGCACTCCCCGGCTGGGTCTGTTTGTTCCTGATGAAGGCATAGGTAATAACTTCCGAAATATTGGCCCTGCTTTCTTCCAGCTCCTGAGTCAGTAATTTAAACAGCATCTGCTGGGCGGCGGTTGCGATGGACACCAATCCAGCGCCCGATCCTTTCCAGGGCTTTAGCGCCAGAGGTCCGTTTATGAACACGTAATTTCCACCATGATCCCTCAGCACCGGCAAAAAAGTCTTGGCCGCCATAAAATGGGCGTGCAGATACCCTTTTATCACGTTATCCAGATCGGATAATCCAACTTCAAGCAGGGATGGGGCTGGGATTAGATTCCCAAGTGTGGCCACCACTCCATCAGGCTCTCCTGTATGCTGGATGATTCTTTGCCGCAGATCAGCTGCTTCGTTTTCCTCGCTGAGATTTCCCTGATAAGCATGAAGCCTGTTCAGGGATGATTCGTTAAATTGTTCAGACAAATGACGTTTAAGGTCATTGATCTTTTGTTCTGATCGTGACGGAACCACGACAGTTGCACCGCTCCCAAGCAGGCTTGCAACCAAAAAGGTCCCCACATTACCGGTTCCCCCTGCAACGACTATGACTTTATTTGAGTTCATGATGATCTCCCCGAAAAAAAACTAACTTCTAACCTGATCCAGCAGCCTACCGATCGTTTCGGCTTCCGCCTGGCTCCATTTGGTGTTGATTGTTTTTTGTTGTTCCAGTATAAGGGGACTGATCTTTCTGAGCATTTGTCCCCCTTCTTCGGTAATGGTTATGTCAACCTGACGACGGTTTTTCTCGCAAACTTCACGGTTGACCAAACCTTTTTGACGCAATTTCTCTACAAGCCTGGTCACGTTGCTGGTCCGGTGGATCATGCGTTCAGCGATCATATACAGCTTCATGGGTGCTCCTTTGTTATTCTTCAATGTTCTCAGCACATTATACTGTTGCTCAGAAATCCCAAAAGGTTCCAGAATGGTGTTCATGCTGGCCAGAAGCCAATTTGCGGTGAACATAATATTGATCACCGCACGATGATGATCGCTTAGGAATTTATCGGTATTTATTTCGTCTTCAAGTTTCATCGAGTTCTATATTATTGTAGTTACAATTAATGTATATACAATAATTGTATTTGTCAAATAAT